>NZ_JBBBBO010000019.1:0-85400 GCF_037120565.1 Ensifer sp. CCNWLY38 | reverse complement strand
CGATGATCACCCACACCATGCCGCTCGAAGACATCAACAAGGGCTTCGAGCTGATGCATTCCGGCGAAAGCATCCGCAGCGTGGTGATATACTGAGCACGGGTTCAAGACCGCCTACTGACTGCAATGCATCTACGGCACCGCCGCGCGACCGAGCCGGCGGGGCCAGCGAGCAGCCGGGCATTGTGCGCCGGCGAAAAGGAGGAGAAGCCCATGCCAAGCATTGCCATCCATCCATCCCTCGATTCTGGATTCAGGGCGACAGACGCTGCCTTTTCCGGTGGCACGCTCGTCTGCAACTGCACGAGCAATCCCGTAAAGGTCCGCGTCAAGGGCGACATCGCCCACAACCACGCCTGCGGCTGCACCAAATGCTGGAAGCCCGACGGCGCTGTCTTCTCGGTCGTCGCCGTGGCGCCGACGGCCAACGTCGAGGTACTCGAAAACGGCGACAAGCTGGCGGTCGTGGACCCGGCGGCGCTGATCCAACGGCATGCCTGCAAGGACTGCGGCGTGCACATGTACGGTCCCGTCGAACGCGATCACGCCTTCAAGGGGCTTTCCTTCCTGCATCCGGAACGGTTTGAGGAAACGGGCTGGGCGAAGCCGGGCTTTGCCGCCTTCGTTTCCTCGATCATCGAGAGCGGCTACGACCCAGCCGGAATGGACGGCATGCGCGCCCGGTTACGCGAACTGGGCATCGAGCCCTACGACTGCCTCAATCCCGTCCTGATGGACGTTATCGCCACCTGGACCGCGAAGAAGAGCGGTGTGCTCAAAGCATGAGATTTCCCGGTCCAGCCAGTGGCTGGGCCGGATCATTTCCCCGCAGCCTAGCGATCGATGACGAGGTCGCTCAGCGGCTTCGAACAACAGGGCAGGAAGAGCCCGGCGTCGATCTCACGCTGCCGGATGCCGCCATTGTGGTTCATCTCGACCGAGCCGGATATGAGCTTTGACTTGCACGTGCCGCAGACGCCGTTCGAACAGGATGACGGTAGTTTCACTCCGGCCTTCTTCGCGCAGGAGAGCACGGTCTGTTCTTCCGCAACCTCGATCTTGCGATCCTGTTTGGAAAATTCGACCTGGAACGTTCGGGTGGCCGGCTCTTCGATGACGGGAACATCCACGTCGTCGATCACGGCCGCATCGAAGCTCTCCTCGATGTAATTTGACGGAGGAACGCCCAGTTCCGTAGAGATCGCGCGTGCAGCCGCCATGAACGGCGCCGGGCCGCAACACAGGACGACGCGCTCGGCTAGATCTGGAACCGCTAGTTTCATATACGCAGGCGAAATCCGCCCCGTCAGGCTGGGCCAGTTCGCCTCGCTGGAAACGACTTCCGGTAAAAATTGCAGGCGGAGACCTTTGATCCGATTTGCAAGATTGGCGAGTTCGTCGCGAAAGACCAGGTCCTTCGGGGTGCGTGCCGCATGCATGAAGACGACGTCGGCAGGCTCGCACGTATCGGCCAACTCGCGGACCATCGCCATGACCGGCGTGATCCCTGAACCTCCTGACAGAAACAGATATTTCCTCGCGTTCGGGCGCGTGAAATGACCGAGGGGACCGTTCGCCTTGACCTTGGCGTTGACCGTCAGGTTGTCATGAAGCCAGTTCGAGATCTTGCCGCCGGCTACGCGCTTGACCGTGACCGAAAACGCATTGCTGCGCTTCGGCGACGACGAGATGCTGTAGCAACGGCTTTCCGGTTCGCCGTCAATATCGAGGTCGAACAGGAAGTATTGGCCGGCTTCAAAGGCAAAATGCTTGCCCTCGGGGGACGCGAAGGTGAATGTCCTTACGTCGTGCGTTTCCTGGTGGACATCGACACAGACCAGATCTTCGTCGGTGTCGCGGTTCCACAAACCGGCGGGTCCAAGACGCTCCGCCAGAGAAAAGGTGCACTTAGTATCCATGGGCGCGCATCCGGTCGATGTACCACGACGCGAACTTGTCGAGGTTGGTTTCGGAGAAGGGCGAGTAGGGGCCCGGCACATAGGCCGGATCCTCGACGCCGGCGTGCGAGCGGGCGACGAGCGCGGCGTCCTGGTCGGTCGTTGCGATCCAGACGTTGGTCAGTTTTTCGAGATCATAGTCGACGCCTTCAACAGCGTCCTTGCGCACGAGCCACTTCGTGCGCACGAGCGTCTTGTCCGCCGAGATCGGTACGACGATCGCAACAACCGCGTGATCGCCCATGAAGTGGTTCCAGCTGTTGTGACCCCAGAGATGCGTGTCACCGAGATCCTTGCGCGACATTGTTCCAAGCAGCTTTGCCGAGGCGGCCGTTGCATCAGGGGTCTGGGATTCGCCGGCACCTGAAATGATCAATCGCTGTGTGCGAAAATTGGTGGTGCAGTCCACCAGTTGCTCGACGGCCGCCGACGGATAGCCGTCGGCCTCCCATAGTCTGGTACGCTCTTCGTAGAGCGAGAGGTGCTCTTCGGCCAGGGCTCGATCTTCCGGGCTCAATGCCTCCGGGTCGAAGCCGAAATCAAGGTCGACGAAGGAGACGCAGAGTTCGGGATGATTGGCCGAACAATGGTAACACTCGCGATTGTTCTCGATTGTGAGTTTCCAATTGCCCTGCTCGATCACATCGGATTCGTACGCGACCTTGGCGTTTCTGATGTCGTAGGGTGCAAGGCGTTCGGCCATGATTTCGACGAGGCGGTCGATATCTTCGGGCGGATTGTCTGACAGGCAGGCATAGATCAGGCCGCCGACCGATTTGAAGGTCACCGGCTTGAGGCTGCGGCATTCCTTGTCGAAGCCCTTGCCCATATGGGGGGCATAGGTCAGCTCGCCCGTCAGTTCATAGGTCCAGGTGTGGTAGGGACAGACGAGCTTCGAAACGATCGTCTTTCCGGCATCCAGTAGGCGTGCGCCGCGGTGGCGGCAGACATTGTGCATGACGCGGATCTCGCCATCATCGTCGCGCAGGAGGATGAGGCTCGTCTTGCCGATATCGACGACCGTTGCATCGCCCGGTTCCGGCACATCACATTCAAGGCCGATACAGATCCAGTGGCGGCGGAAGAACACCTCGAGATCTGCCTCGAACACGTCCTCGCGTGTGTAAAGGCCGGCCGGAAGGGAATGTCCCTCGGCTCTTGCATCCAGGAGGGCTGATATGGGAGAAGCAAATGTCTGCAGCATAATTCCACCTTATGTTCCGATCGAGGCCGATGGGCTGAAAGGCAGGATCGCTCAGCTATTCTGGTCGCTCAACGGCATAAATATACGCGGATGACATTACCAAATGTAATGGAAGTAAGATGGCGAACCTGAGGAAGAAACTGCCGCCGCTCACCGCCTTGACGGCATTTGAAGCGGCGGCCCGTTTGTCCAGCTTCACGCGCGCGGCGACGGAGCTCGGCGTGACCCAGGCTGCCGTAAGCCGGCAAATCCATTTGCTGGAAGAAGATTTTGGTTTTCCCTTGTTTCGGCGGCTCTACCGCAAGATCGAATTGACGGAGAAGGGCAAGCTGCTGTCAGCAGCGGCTGGCGACGCATTCAACCTTATTGCCGACACCGTCGCCGATCTCCGGTCGGACGGCCCGGATGACGAGTTGGCCATCTCGGCGACCATCTCCTTCTCGCACTTCTGGCTTCTGCCAAGGATCGCCGCGTTTTCTCGTGCCCATCCCGAAATCAAACTTCGCATCATCACGCAGGATGCCCGAACAAGCATCGAGGCAAGCGATGTGGACTTGGCGATCCGTTATGGGACCGGCACTTGGTCGGACGGTCAGGCGGAGCTCCTGTTTGAGGACGAAGTTTTTCCGATTTGCAGCGCTGATTATCTACTCACGGCCGACCCGATCCGCACGCCGCAAGATCTTGTTGGTCATCCCCTAATAACGAGCGATATCGACGACCCGACCTGGACAGGTTGGGACGAATGGCTTGCGGCCTTTTCCGTGAAGGCGCCGAAAAAGGCCCGCGGCCTACGATGCAGCTTCTACACGGAGGCCATTTATGCCGCAATGAACGGGCAAGGCATTGCGCTCGGTTGGAATCGCCTGGTCGCCGACCTTATCCAGCAAACCCGCTTGGTCCGCCTTACCGAAGCGTCCATCCGCACCAGGGCGGCCTATTTTGTTGTAGTGCCGACGAGGAAGCCAAAAAAGGAAAGTGGGCGGCTGTTCATTGAGTGGCTGCGCGAGGTTTCTGCAATAAGCTGACTGTGGGTTAGAAGGGCGCATGTTCAGTTCGCCGGGGCGAAAGTCCTTCGCCGACATCGCCCGCCGCGATCCCCGCGCCAGTGGCACATGCCGGACGCGCTGTCATCTTCCTGCACGGCTTGTAGACGAACTCGATGTCTAACGGATCTCATGAGGCTGAGCCAGCGTGAGGTGCCGCTTGATCGGCTGAGGACAGGCGAGGGATATTCGAATGCACCGCCTCGTATCGGCGCACCGAATATCCCAACGGCTGCCACCGTGCGCCGGGTTCTAAGCGCCGAGCGCGATATTTGCCATACCCCAAACGAGTGATTTGGAGAGGGTCTCGGCGGAAAAAGCTGCCCGCAGCGGATGCGTAGCTGGTGTCAGGCAGGCGTCGTTTCAACTGCGATTATATCGAACGGAATGCGTTTAATGGATGTCAATTGGATCGGAGGAGCGCGGGCCGCATGGCGCCGCGCTACCTCGATTGGGCGACAAGACACCAGCTCTCGTAAGATGTACCTATAATGTGCTTTGGAGGGTGCCATGTCCTGCTTGCGTGGTGCCGCGCTCATCGCATTTTGTCCCGTGTCGTTCAGTCCGACCATCGCCGCCGAGCCTGTCGGCCAGGCGGTGCAGATCCGCACGTCAGTCAGCGGCGCACGCGGTCCGATCGCGGTCAAGGACCCGGTCTACATGGACGAACGGATTTCGACATCGAAGTCCGGTCTTGGCCAGTTCGTCTTCCAGGATGGCACCAAGCTTGCGGTCGGGTGGGGCTCGTCCGTGGTCATCGACAAGTTCGTTTATGACGACACGAAATCGGTGAAGAAACTGACGATCATGGCCGCCAAGGGCACGTTCCGCTGGATCAGCGGCAAGTCCGGGCACAACGCCTATCAAATCGTCACGCCGGCCGGCACGATCGGTGTTCGCGGCACCGCCTTCGATTTTTATGTCGGCCGTGACGGCACCACCGCCGTCGTGCTTTTGAGCGGCGCCGCAAGCTTCTGTGGCGCCGGCGGCTGCCGGCAATTGACGCAGCGTTGCGACTGCGTCGTCGCCAAGCCTGGCGGCGGCATCAGCGATCCGAGAAGAGTCAGTCGCAATACATTGAAATCACTAGGCAATGCACAAGCCCTTCCTTTCCTCTCCGGTGGGCAACGACTGTCCGGAGCGCTGGGCTGGGCGGGGGTGGCTGCAGCCTTGCGACGGTGTTCCAGGAGGATCTCGAACGCCAGCCCGTCATCGAGCAGCCTGCTCCCGAGGTTGAGCAGGAACAGCCGCAAAAGCCCGAGGAAAAGCCGCATAAGCCCGAGGGGAAGCCGGACAAGCCCGAGGGGAATCCCGAAAAGCCCGCGAAGGAAGACCGCAATCGCCACTGAGCGATGAAACACCCTGGTATTCATGTCGAAGATGCCAACCATAAGGATGTTCTCGAACACGCCAACGACCAGTCTCCTTCACACCGAGAAGCTCAATAATCAGCTTCGTCACGCGCCCGGCTACGTCGGCTCTGGCGTTGCCCATAGCTCGCCTCCCTTTGCGCGATAGCGCGTTCGTCTCTACCGCGGAACGCTGTCTAGTCGGTCGGTTTTGGTCGCGCTGGGTGGTGTTTCGTAGTCCGTGAGGCTGGTGAAAGCCCAGAGCATCAGGATGCCCATGGAAACGATAGCAAGCGAGAACATTAGACGGTTTGACATGGCGCATTCCTCCTTGACTGGAGCGCAGTGAATGCCGGATCGCATTCGTCGCCATTGTTCGGTATTTCTGGCAATGAGGCGCGCGAGTTCCCTCTTTGAGGCCTCACGGTCTGTGCGGGTAAGGAAGGATCGATGGATCCAGTCGCCGCATGGCAACCCCGCAAGTGTACCACAGTTCTTGCGCGCGGTCGCAAGTAGGTGGGCGCCGGAATCTCTGAGTCAAATAATCAATTGCACGATATGGGCAAAGGGCGTCATTGCCCACTTGCCGCTGTCATCCTTTGCGGTTTTGTAGATGATGAAGTCGCGCCCAACGGTAAACGTTCCGTGCATCGTGATCTCATTGCCGGTCGACAGAATTGCCCGAAGTTCGTTTGTGTGACGTAGTTCAATTTGGCCATTGATCAGGTCGGCCAGGACCTGGTCAAACGTCGCCGGCTGTGTGTCAGTCATAGGAGCCCCCAAGCGGTTGCGGCGGGAAGATTGTTGATGGCGCCACAAATGGGGACAGTAGGCAAGAGCGGGTCTTCTCGCAACTTGCGGCGTCCGGCGAGTAGCGGCTCCATGAATTCTGCCAGTTCAGCATCCCTGTCGACGAGTTCGAGTACTCTCTTCTCGAATGTGCCGCCTTCGGTCCGGCCGACCTTTAGTCCGAAGTTGCGCAGAAGCCCGCGCATCTCGTTTTCCAAATCGATCGCTTTTCCCTGCAGAAGCGAGAGGGCCGTCAACAGGGCCCCGCGCGCATGACGTCAATGTCATTCGGCGGTGTTGGCTCACGGACGCCTTTACGACTTCGCGGACACTGCGCTTAAGCGTTGGGTGAGCCATAAAGCTGCCGTTCAATGGTCAGCAAATTGCCCCGGTACCGCCGCACCGAGCCCTTCCCAGCGTTTCATCGTCACTGACGCGTTCGGTATCCAGCCGACGTGAGTGACGATCGACAGGCGGTATCGCTGCCAGCGACGTCATGCACATCATAGAGGAATGAACATGATTACTCGTTACACGCCCATTGCATCGCTGACGGCTGCAATCTTCAGCTTCATGGTCTTCAGTCCGGCATCTGCCTTTGAAATTGCTCAGGCACAAGAGACGGAGCCGGCGCAGGGACAGGCCGACAACAAGGGCACGGAGGCCGTCATCAGCGAACAAAAGATCGAAGCCTTTGCGGTTGCCTATCTTCAGGTCGACAAGGTCAGGCAGGAATATTCCGCAAAGATAGAAGCAACATCGGACGCGGCGGCGAAGAAGGAGCTGGAGACCGAAGGCAGCAAGAAAATGGTCGAAGCCGTCAAAGCCTCGCCGGCCATTTCGGTCGAAGAATATTCGGCAATTCTTACAGCGGCACAGAGCGATCCGGCAGTCGCCAAGAAGGTTCAGGCAGAACTTCAAAAGACCGCTCCGGCGCAGCAGTAGTTCGTCTCGGCAGCAATCGGATTGCCAGAAATTGCGTGGGAGCCCGCGAACCAACTTGCGGGCTTTTCACTGCGGAGAGGTGAGCGTGTAGACGGCTGAGACCCAAAAAAAAAAATTATCGGTCAGCCGGGACACCACCTCTGAACCATCGTTACCCGTTTGACTTTCAATCACCTGGCAGGCCATTCCCGAGAAGTGGGAGCCAAGCCCAATTATCTGACCTGAAGAAGCAGTTCATGCATGTCGTCGGTCGCTCAACGACTTGCAGGATGTCAAGATTTGCTGGTGTCCCGACGGGCCGGCCAGCCCTCCCGGCCACCTCCCAAATCCTCATCGCCAGCGACCGTTCAAACGGGTAGGGCAGAAACTTTTAGCAAGGATGGAAGAGCTAGCGAATACATCAAGTAGGTCTTTCGACGATGCGACGATGCGACGATGCGACGAGCACAGGCGGAGGCTGGGCGGCCAACAATCACGTCAGCGAATCTGACGCAGAACGTCGAGATCTGGAGCACACAGAGGATGCCGTGGGATCTGATCAGGTCATTATTTGGGATGCGATGATGAATTCGACTGCGTCGCCAAATGTCACGAGTTTGCCGAGTGACTCATCCGTGATGAATACATCGAACTCCTCCTCGATCATCATCGACAGTTGAGAAATCGCCAGCGAGTCCGCTCCTAAATCATCGGCAAACGAGGCGTCGTCCAGAACCTCCGTTGCTTTGACACCCAGAACTTCGACGACGATCTTTCTCAAACGGTTGGCGACATCGGCCCTTGTGGTTGCCATAGGCCTCCTCCCGCAGCTAGATCATAGCACAAAGAGCCCGATGGCTGGCTTCGCTATCGTTGATTGCCTTCAGTGGTTTCATGATCCGAAAGGCATAGAGAGCCACGTTCTTACTCGGAACGTTTCTCCGTCGTTCGGCGTGTCCTAGAGGCTAAGCCTTCATTTTTCTTCCACCAATCAAGCCAAGTCTGTCATTGCAGCCAAGACTCCTGTGCATCCTCATCGTGAGCGAGGAATTGCGCCAGAGCCGAAAGCAATGCCTCCGCACTGTAGCGATCCAGCAATACCTCGATTGTTTCGCCTGTCGAACATGTGATTTCGAAAGCGCCCATTAGTGGGTCACTCGACAATACACTGACGGGGCTGCCCTGGAACTCGGCGTTCATAGTGATCCCAGTGTCCTTCATGGCTTTCCCTCCAACTTTATATAATAGAATTATAATATATATGGGGGCGAACTGAAGGAGATTTTGGGCAGGCGTATCGCATTCAACTGTGCGGAAGCGGAAAGCCCGGCTGCTTACGCTTCGCCGTGGCGGTCGGGGTGCGAATATCGCCGGACAAGCCGGCGTTTCCCGCTCTGTGCTTGACGGTGAAAGCCGAGTTCGTGGAACGTGTTGCTGCTAGTCGCACCGGGACGCCAAGGCGCGGGCGGTGAGGGGGTGGCCTTGGGGTAGGTCATCGGAATTGTGCTGCAACATCTGAATGCTTTAGCAGCCACAGGGCACTGTCGAACTGGTCAGGCTCATCACCCAATTTTCCCACGGAACTGGGCTCTGACCTCGTCCGGCCACACGGTCGTCCCGTCTGATATCGCCAGCCGGTCAGCCCCGTGTCCGGTAGACCGGATCACCTCTGCATCGGAGGCCTTGGATGGCCAACAAAAGATGCGGGCAGCCGCGCTTGAAGCTTTGGCGCAAAAATCGGCTGGCCTCAATTCTAGTATGATGTAATTTTATTCCGCGCCGTTGGGCCGCACCGCTTACGTTTCTCCTGCGGTACGGAGTTGATATTGATGCGCATTGCATTCGTCGGGGCGGTTGAAGGTTCCAGGATCGCACTTGAAGCGCTCGTGTCAGCAGGGCGGGTGCCCGGTCTGCTGCTGACACTTCCCGGTGCCAAGGCAAGTCGGCATTCAGATCACGCGGACCTGGTGCCGATCGCGAGACGGGCTGCGATCGAGGTCGTCGAAACGGCCAATGTCAACGACGCCGCCACCATCGCAACTCTGCGGCAATTTGCGCCCGATGTCATTCTGGTCATCGGTTGGTCGCAAATCTGCGGCACGCAGTTTCGGAATGTCGCTCCTCGCGGTTGCCTTGGCTTCCACCCCGCGGCCTTACCCCGGTTTCGGGGACGCGGCGTGATACCATGGACGATACTTTGCGATCAGAAGATTACCGGATCGACCCTCTTCTGGCTCGACGACGGCGTGGATTCTGGGCCTATCCTGCTGCAACGATTGTTCAATGTCGCAGTCGGTGAGACCGCACGCACGCTCTACGACAAGCACACGCACAACCTAGCGGAAATGGTCGTCGAGGCGGTCGATCTTCTTGAAAACGGTGCTACTGGGGGTACCGAGCAGGACGAATGCAACGCCAGCTATTGCGCGCGTCGCAAAGCCGAGGATGGCCTGATCGATTGGCGCAACGCGGCCGCTGAGATCGAGCGCCTCATCCGTGCGGTGGGAGATCCGTATCCCGGAGCATTCACCTATTTCCGGGACCGCAAGATCGGCATCATCCGGGCCGTCGTGCAAGCGGACGCCGGCAAATATATTGGCCTGACGGGCCAGGTTCAGGCGCATACGGACGCCGGCTTCCTTGTGCTGTGCGGCGACGGAAATTGCCTGGAGGTCACCAACTGGCAGGGCGAGAAGCCCTCGGTGCATGCCAAGCTATAAGGCCTGGCCATCCACGGGTGGGTTTTGGCCGGGGCGAAGGATAATGGGACGATAGGCGCGCCAGGGGAGGCTTAGGCAATGAGCAGGCGGGAGGTGTGCATACTCATTTCATCTGCCGGGCGGCGGGTCGAACTCATCCATTGCTTTCGCGCCGCCGCCGAGCGGCTGGATTTGACGCTCCGGGTGATCGCTTGTGACCAGAGGCCGGATCTTAGCGCCGCCTGTCATGCCGCCGATCGGGCATTCGCCGTGCCTGGCTGCTTGGACGAAGACTTTATCGACGCCGTTTTCGGGATTTGCCGCGCGGAAAACGTCGATCTCGTGGTGCCAACGATCGATCCCGAATTGTTGCCATTTTCCCTCAATGCCAGACGGTTTGCCGAAGCCGGAACACGGGTCCATGTAAGTCCTCCGGAGGTGGTGAAAACAGCGCGGGACAAGCTGCGCACGATGCAGACCCTCGGAGGGGCGGGCATCCCGGTGCCGCAAACGGATACGCTGGAGAATGCACGAGAAGCTATCGCCGACTGGTCTTGGCCGGTTTTCGCCAAGCCCCGATCAGGCAGCGCCAGCCGCTCAATCAGTGTGGTTCACGGACCGGCGGCGCTTCCTCAAGGCCGCGTCGAGCCCATGATCGTGCAGGAGTATCTCCGTGGCCCCGAATATACCATCAATCTCTTCGTCGACGTCAGCGGCGTGGTCCGTTCATGCATTGCACATGAACGCCTCGCAGTGCGGGCGGGCGAAGTTGAGAAAGGGCGAACCGTGCGCCTGCCGACGCTTCCTGAACTCGCACGGGGGATGGCGCAAGCGCTGCCCGATGCGCGGGGGGCGCTCTGTATCCAGGCGATCGACGATGCAACCCGCGGCTTGCGGATCATCGAACTTAACGCGCGGTTCGGCGGTGGATATCCGCTCGCCGATCGTGCCGGAGCTTGCTTCGCCCAGTGGTTGCTCGAGGAGGTCGCTGCGTTGCCGCTCAGCGCCAATGACGATTGGCGCGATGGCGTGCTGATGCTGCGCTACGATGCGGCTTTTTTTGAGGGGTGAGAAAATGAGCTCCTTCGCACGAGGGCTCATCTTTGACCTTGATGACACCCTTTATCTCGAGCACGACTTCGTCCTGAGCGGCTTTGCGGCGGTCGGAGAGTGGTGGCGGCAAAGAACCGGACAAATCGATTTTGCCGCGCACTGCGTGCGCCTCTTCGATGCGGGTATCAGGGGCCAGATTTTCAATCTTGCGCTTGCCGAAAGGGCAGGGGAGGCCGACCCGTCTCTCGTCGAACACATGGTGGCCCTCTACCGCGGCCATCGGCCTTCGATCTCGCTAGCCCCAGATGTGCCCCGTTTTTTGTCTTGTCTCTCTGGCAACGACTTCATCGGCATCATCACGGACGGACCAGTATCAACCCAGCGCGCCAAGCTAAAGGCGCTTGGTCTCGAGCAGAAGGCCCATCTGATCCTTTGCACCGATGCATGGGGTGTCGCCTATCGCAAGCCGCATCCAAGAGCATTCGAAGCCATTGAGGCCTCGTCGGGCTTGGCGCCTTCGCAACTTACCTATGTGGCTGATAACGTCATCAAGGACTTCGTCACGCCCCGGGCCAGGGGGTGGAAAACCGTACAGATTCTGCGCGCGGGCCGTGTTCATGATCCTGAACCGCCCACACCGATGCATCAAGCGCAATCACAAATCTTTACACTCGATGATCTCGACCAGGTTATTAGAAACCTTGCCTAACCCTTCCTGCCTCCAGCGAAAGTGGAATTCAGAGCTTAAATCATTGATCGTCAATGATCCTGTCTACTCAAATCTATCTTGATAGACTTTCTGTATTGTTCTGCGATCCTAAAGGATTAATCCTTCAACGTTAATTTACATGCCAAAATTTCAAGTGTTTTCTGGAATTTCCTCGAGCGAGGAAAGGTATTGGCGCTCGGCCTCTGATCAGTCCGAGCGCCAAACTTTTTTGGTCCTTGATCTGGCGAAGCCATTCGCCAACGGTAACGCAAGTAACGCAAGTACTTTCGGTTGTATTACTCGCCTGGTCGCTGCGAGCGCCCGGATGAGAAAAGCCATTTCGAAGGAGAGGCGTTATGTTTCGAATTCCGACCGCCGTGAAGGCGTTATGCGCCTCGTGGCCATTTCGTTTAACCGATACTCGTATTGTTGCCGACAGTTCGGCTAGCCCAGCAACCGTGCGGCAAGCAGCAGTCGCACTTCTGCAGATGGGTATGCGCAAGCTGAAATCGGCGGCGCGAGGAGCGCAAAAAAACGCGGCGCTTTTTGCCGTGGACCTTGCGTCTGCAGCGATAGCGCTGTTCGTCGCCCTGTTCCTGAGATACGGCCCTCAGGGCCTCAATGATCGCCCCGACACCGTGCAGGTCCTGGCGTGGTCCTCCGCACAATATCTGGCGGTCTGCGTCGTCATGTTCCCCCTCTCGGGCCTCTATAGTCGGAATTGGAAGTACGGTTCGGTCAGCGACCTCGTGATTATTATCCGTGCCGTGGTTCTGACCTCGCTCGTGCTCATCGCACTTCTGTTCTTCTCGACCCGTCTGACTGACATGCCGCGAACGGTCGTGCCACTGCAGTCGCTGCTCCTTATTTCGTTCCTTGCAACCTCCCGGTTGAGTTTCCGCGCCGACGAATTCCTGCCAGCCAAAAACAAGCGACCCGAAGTGACGGACGCCGATGGCCATTGCCACCGCGTCCCGTTGCTGCTGGTTGGCGCCGGCAATGCCGCGGACCTGTATCTGCGTGCACTGTTTCGTGACCCGACGGCGCCCTATATCCCGGTCGCTTGTCTTGACTCGAGTGAAGCGCAGGTCGGGTTGATGCTACATGGAGTGCCCATCGCTGGCAGGCTTCAGGACCTGGAACAGGTGGTCGCCGATCTCAGGGCCGAAGGCAAGCAACCCTGCCATATTGTATTCACTGAACCTTTGTCGTCGTTCGACGATACGGCGACGGGCGAATTGCTGCAGGCCGCCGAACGCCTAGGCATTGCGGTTTCACGGCTGCAAAGCGGTACCGAATTCAAGCAGACAAGCAACGACAACCCGTACGAACTTCGCGCGATTGAAATGACCGATCTGCTGGAGCGCCCCCAGGCAACCCTGGACAGCGACGCCATCAGGCGGCTGATCGCCGGCCGTCGTGTCCTTATCACTGGAGCTGGCGGTTCGATCGGCAGCGAACTCACGCGACAGATCGCTGCCTGCGGGCCGGCTGAGATCGTTCTGGTCGACAACACGGAATTCAATCTTTACTCGATCGATCTCTGCCTGAAGGAAGAGTTTCCCGATGTGCGGCATTCAAATTGTCTTTGCAGCGTTCGGCGAGACCAGCGGGTCAACGAGATCTTCGAAGCACATCTGCCGGAATTGGTCTTTCACGCAGCGGCCCTGAAGCACGTCCCGATGGTCCAGATCAATCCTTGCGAAGGTGTTCTTACCAACGTCATCGGCACCATGAACGTCGCGAATGCCGCCAAGCGCTTTAATGCGCTTGCAATGGTCCAGGTGTCCACTGACAAGGTGGTGAACTCCTCCAGCATCATGGGCATGACGAAGCGGCTTGCCGAACTATACTGCCAGGCGCTTGATCTTGATGGCGTCACCGGTGGTCGGGGACCGCGCTTCATGACTGTTCGTTTCGGCAACGTACTTGGATCCAGCGGGTCACTCATCCCGCTGTTCAAGCATCAGCTGGCAAAGGGCGGTCCGCTGACGGTCACCGACCCGCGAATGACGCGCTTCTTCATGACCGTTCGGGAGGCGGTGGAACTGACGCTACAAGCCTCGGCTTACGGTTTCGAGCAGCAGATCGGCCAGGGTGAAATCTTCGTGCTCGACATGGGCGAGCCCGTGAAGATCATCGACATCGCCCGACGCATGATCAGGCTCGCAGGCTTCGTGCCAGATAGGGACATCATGATCGAAATCGTTGGGGCCCGGCCCGGCGAAAAGCTGTTCGAAGAGCTTTTTGATCCAACCGACAAACGAATCCCCTCGCCCATCCCTGGCGTGCTCGGAGCAGTCCCTGAGGCGGTGCCTTCACACGTGCTGAAGAGGGCTTTTAATCGGATGCTGCGTGATGCGGAACGATGTAACGTGGAAGCAGTCGTGGCGGCGATGGCGAAGTTCCTGCCCAATGCCGAGATCCTGCACGAGACTGCTTCAGCGAGCAGAACGTCTCGCCGAACTACTTCCGGCGTTGCCGCAATCGGGAAAAAAAGCGTGGCGCGGCCGCAACCTGCCGGCCGGGCAAGGCAGTAGGCGTGGGGCCGCGCAAGAGAGGTGCCAAGAATGGCAGGGATCCCCGTACTCCACTTAATCACGGGGCTGAATGTAGGCGGCGCGGAATATATGCTTGCGCGCTTTGGCGCAAAACTCGCTGCTACTCATTATGACCCCTCCGTGCTGTCACTCATGCGCCCCGGCCCGGTTGCGCGCGACATGCGCGACGCCAATATTGAGGTCGCGACGCTTGAAATGCACCAGTCGCGACCGGGGCCGCGTGCCTTGGCCAAGCTGCGAGCGATCATCCGATCGTCCCGACCGGCCCTCTTACACGGATGGATGTATCACGGAAATGTCGCCGCATCGGTCGGTTCGCTGCTGGGCGAGCGACAGCCCGTCATCTGGAGCATCCATCACTCGATCGCCAACCCCTCCTCGGAGAAGCTTATGACACGCGCTGTGATCCGGCTGAGCGTCGAGCTCTCCAGCCGCACGAGCGCGATCTCCTATTGCTCGCGCGTATCGGCCGAACAGCACGAGGCACTGGGATTCGCGCCGGACAAACGGCGCATTATTCCCAATGGCGTCGATTGCGAGCAATTTCACCCACGCGCTGATGCGCGGCGATATCTATGCGACGCGTTGCGCCTTCCCGCTGAACGCCTTCTTGTCGGCAACATAGCCCGCGCTCACCCCATGAAGGATCACGGCTCCTTTGTGCGTGCGATTGCCGGGCTCCGCGGCATGGGGCTCGATGCCCACGGCATCCTGATCGGCGATGGCCATGAGCAGGGGGGCACCGCCCGCGTCGCAGCAGAACTCGGCATAACGCCGATGATCACCATTTCGAAGGCGCGTGCCGATATCGATCGATTGATGCCGGGTCTGGATCTGTTCATGCTTTCGTCTGCATGGGGCGAAGCATTTCCGCTGGTCGTGGCGGAAGCCATGGCCAGCGGCGTGCCCGCAATCGCGACCGACGTTGGAGACTGCGCATGGTTGGTGGGCGACCGGCAATTGGTTGTCGAGCCGAAGAATGCGGATGGCCTTGCCAAACTCGCCGCATCGATCCTCTGCCTGTCGCAAGACCTCCGGCGCGAATTGGGCGAGCGGGCGCGAAGGCGCGTCATCGAGCGATTTTCGTTGAGATGTTACGTCGACAGCCATCTTTCGCTGTATGACGAGATCCTCGACCAACAGCCCATCCGAGCCGCAAGGCAAACAGGCTGGCGGCCCTTCGCCAACCCGACGCGGCGCCCATGGTATGGGCTATGAACACATCCCAACCATTGACATCCAATTTGGAACCCCAAAGGGCGAAGATCGTCTTAATTGCCAGTCTGACCTCATCGCTCACGAACTTTCGTCGAGATTTGATGAAGGACCTAATCAGGGCGGGGTTTGACGTCGTCGCCATGGCCCCCGACCGCGATCCAATCGTGGAAGACGAATTGGATACACTCGGCGTGCGGTTCGTCCGGATACCGATGTCGAGGGCGAGCGTAAATCCGCTTGCGGATTTGGCGACACTCGCCGTCCTGGTACGACGCTTTCTGCAAGAGCGGCCAACGGCGATCCTGCCCTATACGATGAAACCGATCATCTACGGCGGCATCGCCGCGCGGCTCTGCTCCGTGCCGTACGGATACTTTCTCGTCACCGGCCTTGGTCACGTTTTCGCGGTAGAGCCAGACGAAAGCGTCGTTCGCAAATTAATGCGCTGGATGTGTGTCGGACTTTACCGATGCGCCTTCAAGAAGGCCAAAGCCGTCTTCGTATACAACGATGCGGACCTTGCCGACATCACTGAACGCCGGCTTGTCGACGATCACTCGATCGTATCGATGGTGCCCGGATCGGGCGTCGATCTTGATCGCTATCGCGCGTCCACGCCGCCGCTACAACCGATCGTGTTTCTCATGGTCGCGCGTCTCCTGCGCGACAAGGGCATCCCGGAATATGTCGCGGCCGCACGGGCAATTCGCGCGCGCCATCCCGATGCCGTCTTCCAGTTGCTCGGCCACTACGATCCGAATCCCACAGGGATCAACAAAAGAGACGTGGCAATCTGGCAGCAGGAAGGCGTTGTACAATACCTTGGGGCCACCCGAGATGTGCGAGCAAATCTCGCCGATTGCAGCGTCTTCGTTTTGCCCTCCTACTACCGAGAGGGCATCCCCAGAAGCATATTGGAGGCGATGGCGACCGGACGCGCCATCATCACTACCGATCTGCCTGGATGTCGTCAGACGGTCGATCCCGGCGTCAATGGCCTGTTGATCGAACCTCGCAACGTCTCGTCTCTCGTCGAGGCGATGGAGACCTTCATCGAAGACCGCGCGGCGATTTTAACAATGGGACAGGCATCACGCCGAATGGCGGAAGAAAAGTTCGACGTAAGGCTGGTCAATCGGCTGCTGCTTGCGCGCATGCAGATCGGCGACAATGCGACAGCGGCAAACGTTGAGACCGGTCAACACCAGCCCTCCGGCGGAGAGGCTGCCCAGGCAACGAAATGAGGGTTTGCAAAATCGCAATCGCTCGTCTGCCGGCATTTCCCGTACCTCAGGAGCGAGCCGTCCAGGCGCAGCACCGTCCCTCCCGCAGCCGCGAGCACCGCATCGCCGGCAGCAGTGTCCCATTCCATCGTCCGCCCGAACCGCGGATAGACGTCCGCCTGCCCCTCGGCAAGAAGACAGAATTTAAGGGATGAACCGATCGAGGTGCAGTTCTGAACGCCATGCCGTGCGAGAAACATTTCCGTCTCCGCACAGGAATGGCTGCGGCTGGCAACCGCAATGATCGAAGGTTGACGGCGACGCGCATGTATCTCGTGTCGATGACTGACATGTCCGAAGCGATCGATCTCCAGCCGCTGTGCCATACCGTCGGCGGCAACATAGGCTCGTCGCAGCGCGGGTGCATACACGATCCCGGCAAGGGGCCTGCCATTCTCGATGAGGGCAATGTTCACCGTGAAGTCGTGTCGCCGCGCCATAAACTCCTTGGTGCCGTCAAGCGGATCGACCAGGTAGAAGGAACCGCCCTCTACACACGGTGCCCCTCCGGAGGCCGCCGCCTCCTCTCCGACGATGGGGGTGTCGGGCGAAGCCTTGGCGAGGCTGTCGAAGATCACCTCTTCGGCCCTGAGGTCGGCTTCGGTCACGGGCGAACCATCCGCCTTTGCATGCGCCTTTGCACTCGCGTGGTAAACATCGAGAACCGCAATCCCCGCCGCGAGCGCGGTCTGCTCGAAAAGCGCGGACAATGCGCTCATTGCATTTGCCTCCGTGCAAGGAAATCTTCGATCTGCAGAGCGAGCTCGGTCGGGTCGGTGTCGATGGTCGAGAGACGCAGTTCCGGGTTCTCCGGTTCCTCATAGGGAGACGAGATGCCCGTGAAATTGGCGATCTGGCCAGCGCGCGCTTTTTCATAGAGGCCCTTTGGGTCGCGGCGTGCACATTCCTCGATTGGAGTGTCGACGAAGATTTCGATGAACTCGCCCTCGGCCATCAGTTCGCGTGCCATGCGACGCTCGTCGCGGAACGGCGAGATGAAGGATACCAACACGATAAGTCCTGCATCCGACATCAGTTTCGCCACCTCGGCGACGCGCCGGATGTTTTCCACCCTGTCCTCATCGGTGAACCCAAGATCCCTGTTCAGCCCGTGCCTGACATTATCGCCATCAAGAATGTAGGTATGCCTGCCATGGGCATTGAGGATCCGGTCGAGCGCGTTGGCGATGGTCGATTTTCCCGAGCCGGAGAGTCCAGTGAACCAGAGGACTGCCGGGGCCTGCTGCTTCTGCGCGCTTCGTGCCTGCTTGTTGACGTCCATCGCGTGCCAGTGAACGTTTGCTGCGCGCCGCAGCGGAAAGTCGATCATGCCCGCGCCGACCGTGTCGTTGGTCAGGCGATCGATGATGACGAAGTTGCCAGTGGTCTTGTTGTCTTTGAAGGCGTCGAAGACGATCGGCGCCTGCGTTGAGACATTGCAGACGCCGATCTCGTTCATCGCCAGAGATTTGGCCGCCTCGCGCGCGAAGTTACCGACGTTTATGCGGTGCTTGAGTTTGGTGATCGTGGCATTGACGCTGTCAGTTTCGGTTCTGAGGATATAGCTGCGCCCGGGAAGCAAAGGATTGGCGTCGAACCAGATAATGTGGGCCTGCAACTGATCGGCGACGAAGGGGCGTGCAGAGGGCGGCGTCAGCATATTGCCGCGGGAGGCGTCGACCTCGTCACCCAAAACCAGTGTCACGGCCCGGCCGGCCTCGGCGGCTGCGATCTCTCCGTCATAGGTCACGATCGACTTGATCGTCGTCTTCTGCCCCGACTTGGCCACCGTCACGGGGTCACCGACCGCTATCTTGCCGGACGCGATCTCACCGCAATAGCCGCGAAACCCGGCATTGGGCCGATTGACCCATTGTATGGGGAAGCGGAATGGGCGATCGGCAACTTCCCTGCCGACATCGACGGTTTCGAGATACTCAAGCAGGCTTGGCCCGCGATACCATGGTGTGTGGATGGACCGGGACGTGACGTTGTCGCCGTAGCGCGCTGATACGGGGATCGCCACCACGCTTTCAAAGCCGAGCGTTGACATGAATTTCCGGTAATGCGTCTGCAGGGCCTCGAAAATGCTTGACCGGTAACCGATCAGATCGATCTTGTTCATCGCAACCACGATGTGGCGGACGCCGAGAAGCGAAACCAGATAGATATGGCGGCAGGTCTGCGGCAGCATGCCGTGCTGACTGTCGACGAGTATGATTGCCAGGTCCGCCGTTGACGCACCTGTGACCATGTTACGGGTATACTCCTCGTGGCCGGGGGTATCGGCGACAACGAACTTGCGTCTGGCGGTGGAAAAGTAACGATAGGCGACATCGATGGTGATGCCCTGTTCGCGCTCCGTTTCCAGACCGTCAAGCAGCAACGAATAGTCGAGATGATCGGACTTCCCCTGTTTCTCGCTTTCCCGCACGAGATCGGCCACCTGATCATCGAGGATTAACCCGCCGTCGTAGAGCAATCTGCCAATCAGCGTAGATTTTCCGTCGTCCACCGATCCACAGGTGATGAAGCGCAGGAGTGACTTGCTCTCCTCGATATCGCGAAGAGCCGCCGCTTCAGGCGAAAACACCGAAGGTTCGCCATGCATCAGAAATATCCTTCCCGCTTCTTGCGTTCCATGCCCGAAACTTCGTCGCGATCGACAAGACGGTCGCGCCGTTCGGAGGAGCGGCTGAAGACCATTTCCTCGATGATCTCGGGAACCGTCGCCGCCGTAGACAGGATGGCACCGGTGAGCGGATAACAGCCCAAGGTGCGGAAACGCACCCGGCGCAGTTTGACAACCTCTTCCGGCTTCAGCGGCATGCGATCATCGTCCACCATGATCAGCATGCCCTCCCGTTCGACGACAGGACGCTCGGCTGCAAAATAGAGCGGAACGACCGCGATGCCTTCCTGTAGTACGTATTGCCAGACATCCAGTTCGGTCCAGTTCGAAAGCGGAAAGACCCGCATGCTTTCCCCTGGCCCGAGCCTGGTGTTGAAGGTCTTCCACATCTCGGGCCGCTGGCGCTTTGGATCCCAGGCCTGCCCGGCGGTGCGCAGGGAGAATATCCGTTCCTTCGCCCTGGATTTTTCCTCGTCGCGCCTAGCGCCGGCGACGGCTACGTCGAAACGATGCGTCTCGAGTGCCTGGCGCAACGCCACCGTCTTCATAAGGTGTGTATGGACGCTGGAGCCGTGGTCAAACGGGTTGATGCCCTGAGCAACTCCATCCTCGTTGGTGTGGACGATCAGCCTGAGATCGTTGTTCCTTGCGACCTGGTCCCTGAAGGCTATCATCTCCTTGAATTTCCAGGTCGTGTCGATGTGTAGCAACGGAAAGGGTGGCTTTGCAGGATAGAATGCCTTCATCGCCAGATGAAGCAGCACGCTTGAATCCTTGCCGATGGAGTAAAGCAGGACGGGGTTGTTGAACGTTGCCGCAACCTCTCTCATCGTGTGGATGGCTTCGGCCTCAAGGCGGGAAAGGTGCGAAAGAGCCATGCGACAACCCCTTTGTGTCGCGTTGCGAAATCGATCCGTGAAAAAAATTATCGGGGCAGCGGCAACGCCACTCCCCGAAACAGCCTTCGTAATTGGTTAGGGGGAAAATTTAAGGACCCGCTTCGCCCGTGGCAATTAGCGAGAACGGATTAGCTCAAACAGGCTTGCGATCATAGTTACTTGCGCTGCGCCCCCTGGTAGTGATCGATGATAGATTTTGGTGTAATGGGGGTCGGCGCCTTTCGTCCATAGAAGTACACCCCACTCGCGCCATCCTCGGCGAAACGAGGCGGAATGATCGCATCCAGATACTGCGTCCAGAAAAAGGCGAGCTTGGCGATCTTGCCGAGCAGCACCGATTGAAAGACGCTTCTGACGAGATAGTCGACCGACCACATGAATTGTGTGCCGGGCCCGCCGCTTGCTCCGGACGAAATCAATTCGAACCAGCGAAAGAGATAGCGATGACCGCTTTCGCTAAACCGGGTGAAATCGAACGCGCCCTCGTGTACCTGCTGCATGAAGGGCGTTTCGGCATAGACCAGCCCCCCGTCTTTTAACACGCGCCAAATCTCGGAGACGACCTGGGCCGGCTGGAGCACGTGCTCAAGGACGGCCTGGATCACGACCGCATCAAAGTAATCGTCGGGAAGCGGGATGTTGTGAGCGTCAGCGATGAACTGAACGAGCGGGGAGGTGTAGACGTCGAAAGCGTAAACGCCGATGTCGCGATGCTCATAGAGGGGTTCCATTCCCTGACCGACACTGCCGCCGCCGATGATGAGTAGCTTGGCAGGGGGGGCCGCGGTCGCCTGCAGATCGTCCACCAATCGCTTGACGTTCGCGACAGTACTTTTTTTCGTGGGCGACAGCAGTTTCTTGAGGAACCCTGACAAGCGGCCATAGTGTTTGCGCTCTACGGGACTTGCCGCGTTTGAGCGCAGGATATCGCCTTCGCTGAACACCGATTGCGAAAAATCGATCACGATGGGTTTGCCATCGATCAGGCGATAGGAAATTCCGGCCTCTTCGGAAGATACGGGTTTGAGCACGTCAGGTGAAAAACATACCAGTTTTGAACCGGTGCGCGGGCAACGCAGTGCTTCAAGACATTTCTCTGCTTCAACGAGCATCGGTCATCCTCGCTTTTAGCAACTGGACCTGATTTGCCGCTTCGCGTCGCGACAGAAGCGTGGGTCCGTTCAAAGAGCTCTTCGTGCTATTGGCGAACAGAACTTAACTTATACTTGGAACCCGCGTCATGCCCGGAACGTTCGTCCAAGGCTCTATTTCCGGTCCTCCTATTCTTCAACGCACCACAATAGCTCGTTGCCAACCCCAGAGTAAGGATTACGGGGACCGTCCAGAACCGCCCATAAAGGTGGGGAAACGCATTCGCCATCAATGCGAACATGGATACGCTAACAAGGGCGCACGCGGCATAGGTGGCACCTCCTGGCGTGCGGAACGTCCTCGCGATGGGTTGGAACGCGGCGGCGATCATAGTCACAAACCCTATGGCCGCAATGATCCCGCCTTCGGTGGCCAACAGGAGATAGAGGTTATGCACGGGTTGCCCGGCGACGCTGGCGACCTGGTATTGATCGGCACCGAGCCCAATCCACATGTGATCGTGCAATCGACGAAGGGCTTCGTGGATCAATTCGACACGATGGTCGAAGCTCCCGGCTAAGCTTAGGTCGCCCGTTTCCAACGCGCCGAGTACGCGCTTTTGAAATACGACCGGCAGGTAGTCGCGGCCGGAGTGTACGATCCAAAGGACGAAAGGTAGCGAGGACGCAAGAGCGACGACGACAAACTTCCAATTGCCACTGAGGACCATGAAACCGAGAAGGGCGAAGGCGAAGCCGACCAGGCCGGTATTCGAACCGGTCAGCAAGATGCCATAAGCCATGGTTACCCCGAGAATTGTCGCATAAACCTTGCCGACCTTCCCTCTGGAAGCGAGTAGCATCAGGATTGGCATGGCGAGCGCGACTACCGCCGCACACTCGTTTTCTCGTTCGACAAATCCCGTTAAGCGACCGTTCCCGCTTACGAAATCAGTATTCTTCTGGCCATCGATGTGGATCAGGTAGATCCCATGCAGGCACATAAGGAAAATTGAAAATACGTAGGCTCTCGCGAAAATCCACATGGTGCGCAGGTCGCGCCCGCAGATAGCAAGGGCGATGACCAAGTAAGCGAACAGATATTGGCCGACGATGACGATGCCGCGTACTGGGGCGGTGGAAACAAGACTGCTGGCCATTAGTCCAGCGCAAAGCAACAGCAAGCCGCAAAGCCACACCGTCGCCGATGCCCGTCCCCACAGCCGCAACGGCAACCCACCAGTAAACACGCGCAGCCCGATGGCGATGCAGAACAACAAGTCGCTCAGCGTGAAATAGAACATGTTCGTGCGCAGGAAATTCATCGCCGAGAGGAAGACGGCGCAAACGGCACAGGCCAGTTCAATTCGTTGCCAAATGCCCGTTGGTCCGGCGAAATCGGCTATATACCGGCCGTTCTGGTCATGTCCGCCACTGACGTCCACCGCAACCATTGGAAAATGAGATCGTTATTTCTACTCGCACATACCTGAGTACATGCTTGAAATGAATCCGCTAAAATTCCCTTTGACATTGGTCCCAAACTGCTCCCAAGTAAATACGCGAATGTGAAGCCTAAGATCACTTGTTGACCGACCTACGTGGACGCTGATGGCTCCAACGGCAGGCTCGAGATAGGCCATCATGCTGCTATATGATCGCGAGTTCGAAGCCGATGAGAAGGTTGGACACCGACTTGGCCCACAACCTCAGGTTTTGCGCGACACCTCGTCCTATGAACTTGCCGCTATTGTCGACTTCCTCCGGCGCCACGCCAAGCTCATCTTGATTACAGCACTTGCAGGGACGCTGATCGCCATCGTTGTTACCCTGTCTCTCACGAAAATCTACACGGCCTCGTCGACGCTGGTCTTCGACCGCAACGATATTCGGCCGTATGAAGCTGTCATCGAGTTGCAGAAGCAGGAGCGTGACAAGTCCGCGATGGAGACCGAAATGGATCTTATCAAGTCGCGCGAGTTCCTGGGCTTTGTGGTCGACGATCTGAATTTGATGGAAGACCCATACTTCAACACGAAGTTGCCGCCGGACATTCAGCAAGACGCATCGTCTTTTTGGAGATGGCGATGGTCTCCGCGCAAAGCCCAAGCAGGGCCGCGGCGCGTGACGGCGGGCCAGAACGTAAAACGCCCCGCCACTCTGGACCCAGTCAACCGTGATCGGGTCATCACGAATCTTGCCGCTGCCATCTCCGCCGATCGCCGAGGTGAAAGCCTTGCGATGACAATTTTCGTCCAGCATCCTTTGGCGCTTTATGCAGCCGAGATCGCCAATGGCGTCGCAGCTGACTATGTGGTTTGGTCAACCCAGATGAAAGAGCTTGCTGCGCGCGCGACGGTCGATTCCCTGCGCACCCAAGCCAAAGATCTTGTGCAGTCGATTGCCAAAAAGGAACGCGAGATCGCCGACTTTACGACGCGCAGCGACCTGACATTTGATCCGCGCGACGATGTTCTGCGTGCCCGAACTGAACAGCTCAATCAGCAGTTCACCTTGGCAAGGGTCGACGAAGCCGGTGCATGGGCGAAGTACAACGAGGCCAAGAACGTTCTCTCCATGACCGGCATCGACTCTGCCGGCCGCGTCATGACGTCAGAATTGCTTGCCTCGCTGCGAACCGAACAAGGAAAGCTGGAGCGCAGCCGCGCACAACTGACCTCAAAATTCGGTCGGAACCATCCCCAGGTAGTCGAGGTCGAAGCGGAACTTGAATCCAATCGCCAAACAATCGAGGGTGAAATCAACCGCATTCTCCAGGAGCTTGAGAACGACGCCAAAGTCGCAACGGTCAGGGTTCGCAAATTCCAAGAGGAGGTCGGCCGGTTGCAGAAGCAAATGCAGGACCGGAATCTTGATGAAATCCGACGTCGCGAGTTGGAACGTGACCTGCTCACCGAACAGAAGCGTTATGATGCCGTGGTTCTGAGGCTCGGTACCCTCGATCCGGAGAAGGATGAAATCAAGGCGACAGCCCGCGTTGCGTCGTTCGCCGAAGTTCCGATCAATCCTTCGTTTCCCCAGCCTGGATTGCTCATTCCAATTGGCGGCTTGGCTTCGTTGCTGCTTGGCCTGGTAGGCGCGATTGCAGTCGAAGCGGCAGACGGACGCATTCGGACCGCCCGTACGCTCGAAGCGGTCGTCAACCAGCCGAATTATCTCTCAATTCCCGATCTGACGGCGACGTTGAAACCGGATCAGACACTCTATCGCTCGATACTCGCCGACCCACGCTCACTGTTCGCACGCTCAATGCGGTCTCTATGTCTCGGCTGGAAGAGCCAGGACGCCTCCAAGGTCGTCATGTTTTGCTCTCCTTCAGCCAATGAAGGCAAGACAACGTGTGCCGTAGGCATGGCGACTGTTGCGACGATGAACGGCTTGCGTTCCGTCATATTAGACATGGACCCCGGCCCCACAGGGGCGACCACAATGATCGGCGCGCCGCAAAGGCCATTCAACCTCGACCTTGTCGCAGATGGCACTAGCGATCCGACTTTAATTTGCACGCAGGCGCCTGACTTTCCGTTTGTCCATGTTCTTACATCACGTCTGATGCTCCAGGACCAGGGGCGCATTTTCGGAGAACTGCGCAGGCACTTCGATCTGATTGTCGTCGATACGCCTGCGGCAGACAGCGATGATGATGCCATCTGGCTCGCCAGCCATGTCGATGCGGTGTTCGTGGTTGCGGCGGCGGAGCGGACTAACGAGAAGAAGCTCCTGGACCTCGTCGAGCGGCTAACGACGAACCGTGCAAGGGTCATCGGCAGCATCCTAAATTTCGCCGGAACCTATCGGCTGGAACCGATGTGGCGAGCGCCGCTTGACTGGGCAAAGGCCAAGTATGGCTCCTGGAGGAGAACGGGCAAATTGGATCTTGAGGCTCGCCGTTCGTAGTTCGAGCAGGCCATGAGTTGGTGGAAAAGCGATCCTTGCTACAGCCAAATGTTGCGGTTCGCGCGCTGCAGACACCATGCGCCTACGTCGACTGGCGCTTAATATCTTCCAACGGGGCCCTCAACCAGTCGTCCAAGTCTCGCCCGAGCAAACCTGCGAGCCGGTCGGTCTCGTGCTCATAGTAGCCGACCATTCGCGAGGTCAATTCCTTGTTGAGCGGCACATACTTGAACTCGGCGGAGACGATTGATCGCACGAACTCGAAGCCTCTCGTGTCACGCAAGGGGGCAACGAACGGCTTCAGGGGTTTGAGGAGGCGCCGCAGCCTTGCATCGACCAGTGGCTTGGTCTTGTCCTTTATCTTTTGCGCCATCGGCTCGAATGTGGGATTCTCCTCAAGCGTGAGGAAGCGGCGCAGGTCATGAACCTGGCCCACGGCATCTCTTTTGAGATCTTCGTAAAAAAGTACCAGCATCCTTTCGCGCGGAAAGAGATCGAGAAACCTTCGCAGTTGCTGGAAATAGAGCCCGCCTTCCAGAAACCGGCCGCCGGCACCATGGCGCGGATCGAGATAACGTTCGATGTCGCCGGTCGCCTCGCCTCGGCGATGGAGCATGCAGTAGTCGGAATACGCCCGCTCGACGGGATTTCGCAGTTGTGCAACCAGCAGGACGTCCGGCAGGCTTTGGTGAATGCGGGCAGCTGCGGTCGGAGTGTCCAGATAGGAGTTCGATTTTTCCCCGATCACAAGCCGCCTGTGGTCGGGCTTGAAGTTTTCCAGGTACCATTCATCGCCCCGGTGGTGATGCCGACTGAAGTAATGGATTTCTGGATCTGGCATATAAACGCAAGGATCCAGTTGCAGCGATTGTTGCAACCAGGTGGTGGCGCTCTTCGTGGCGCCAATAATCAAGAAGGTGATATCGCGCATTTCCATTATCTGCTCCTTCGACGGAACGCATGGTTCTGTGCTTTTTACTCCAGATCTCTGCCGTTTCGTTGAATGATACGCTCATAGAGCAGGCTCATTCCTTCGACATGAGCCCTGGTACCGTATTTGGCCAGTGCGCACTCACGTGCCGCCGAACGGATGCGGTGATGCTCACCGGCCTTCATCAACAGTTTCGCGAGCGGATCCACGAAGGCCTCCGGCTTTTCGGGCTCGACGAGAAAACCCGTCGCATCGTCAATGATCGCCTCCACGTTTCCACCGTGTCGCGTGGCAATCACCGGGGTCTCGAGCAACATGGCCTCGATCAAAGTCCTTCCGAATGGTTCGTTGATGGCCGGAACCAGCAATGCGTCGAGTGCGCTTATGCAGGGCTCCACCGGCGCGCGAAAGCCCATCATCTTGATTCGGCTTTCCACACCGAGCTCGACGGCGCGTGAGTGCATTGCCGGTTCCGGGTTCGGAAGGTCCGGCGATGCCTTGCCGAAGATGAGACCAACGAGCGGGAAGTCAGGAAAACGCTGGAGAAATGCGTGCACGGCTTCGATGAACTTCACCGGGCGCTTCCTGTCGACCAA
Organism: Ensifer sp. CCNWLY38; assembly: GCF_037120565.1. Taxonomy (NCBI): domain Bacteria; kingdom Pseudomonadati; phylum Pseudomonadota; class Alphaproteobacteria; order Hyphomicrobiales; family Rhizobiaceae; genus Ensifer; species Ensifer sp. CCNWLY38. The sequence goes on along the minus strand of NZ_JBBBBO010000019.1, from coordinate 58,541 downwards.
TCCGCCTATATAGCCGACGAACCGTGTTTCCTCGGGCAGGCCGAGTTCTCTGACGAACTCGCACCTGCAGGCCTCTCGATCTGGCAACAGCGCCGGATGATCGAACGGACTGTGCAGCACGCTCAGCTTATGGGAGATGGGCAGGATCGGCCGCGCCGGCTGCACATAACGCGAAACCATGACGATGTGGTTTGCCAGGACGGGCGCCACGACGTTCACACCGAAGGCGCCGGGATCGCCGCGGTGATGCCAAAGCAGTCGTGCGCCCGAAAGGCGAGTGGCCAGCGCCCAGGTCGCGTGCATCTGGCCATCGTTGGTATGGACGATGTCAACGTGGTGCTCCCGAAGGAACAAACTCAAAACCGCCGTGGTCCGTGCATAATCAAAGCCGCGCACGAACATGCCAGTCACGCCGTGTGAAAAACGGGGCGACATCACCGCGACGTCGGGGGACTTGATGAAAGGCAATCCACGTTCTGTGAGATATGCTTCAAGTGACTTTCCGGGCCGATGTAGAATGACTAGTGGCAGATATTTCGTCCGATCGAGCGCGCGGATCAAACCAACGGCGGAGATGTGGCTGCCGCCGACTTCATCTCCCACAAATGGAAAGGCCACCACGTGGCGGTCAACGTCGCTCAGGATCTTCTTCTCCCGGATCGCATCTCCTTGGAGCCGCGGTCTTTTCTGCGCTGTCCCTAATGTAACGCGGAGTCTTGCGACGATCCAATACAATCCGACTGCAGGGGCTCTCGCTCAAAGGCCACTGCAAACCAGTCGCGCAAGCCCAATAGCTCAAGCCCAATAGCTCAAGCAAAGACCATCGTCGGTGGTCCAGCTCACCGCCGCGTCTTATTCACTCGCTCGTGCGCGGCAGAGAACAACCCCGTATTCCGCCCGGATATATCCAAGGGCATATGTTCGGTAGAAGGCGATCGAGTTAAAGTACTTTGTTGAAATGGCTGGCCGGATAACGGTTTCCGCGGGCTCGTTGGCTGTGCAGTGTTCTGCAGATGGTCGCACTGGGCGCGGAGTGTTTGGTCTGGAGTTGACCATGTCAGATTGCAACGTCATCGAGATCATGTCATCGAACGGGCGCTTGCCTGCCGAACTGATCGAGGCAGGCTATCGGGCGAGCCAATACGGTCTCATCCTATTTGTTCTAAACAATGTTACGCCAGAGGCTGTGAATCTGGTTCTTGATCCGGTCGTCCCGACAATGCCACTGTCGATTCCCGGAGTGCTTTATATAAAGATTGGCGACAAGCAGCGAGTGCACGATGCGGTGGCTTCCGCTTCGATCGTCTATTTCGCAAGCAACGCTCTCTACTCATTGGCCACCAGTTATGGCGCATCGTCGAAGCTTGTCTATTTGGATCTGCCGCCTCAGTCGAACCGCAAACAGGTCCCCCGACAGGATCTCAGTGATTGGCGCCACCACAGTTTCCATCATGTTTCCGCAGCATGACGACGACTACAATTCTGCCGAAAACGATGACATTCACCATGCCAAGACAATTATGCCGTCAGATGAAGCGACGGTTGCTGCCAAATCCTCCAACCTGGCAGTAATTGGCACGCGTTAGGCGACGCAATAAATCATTCGGTTTAAGTTCATTTTTCAGTATGTTATGCTTCAGTAATTGACGTTTCAGGTGAGAAGCAGCCGCCCATTGCCTGAATGAAATTAATCGCCGGTCGTCGTACAGAGTAATTGGCAATCAATAGGTTAATTCTGAGCGCCGTTTACGAGCGGGGATAAAACAGCCTGGCTCGGTCATCGCTGGAGACGGGCCATGCGCGTGAAAAACTGGCGAAATCTCTTCCCGGCCGGCTATCTTGTCTCGCCACTTCGCCCTCTTGGTAGCCCCCACTACGCGGATGCCGCGAACGGTCGAACAACTTGGATCAACACACACCGTGCCCGCGCCGATAAAGTCATCGCTATTGGCCGTATCATGTCAGCGATCGGCAGCATTTCCATAGCCTGGCTTGCCGCAATGCATCACCCGCGTCCGGCCGAGTTTGTGTTTCCACTCCTGTCGGCTTATCTCACATACGCGATCCTGTGCGCGATCCATGTTTGGAGAAGCAAGATCTCGCGGGTAAGTGGGACGCTGATACGCCATGTGGTGGACGTCGTTACCTTTGTTGTATTCATGCTATTGACGGGCGGCGCCTCCAGCCCATTCTTCATATTCATGCCCTTTCTTCTTCTCAGCGCAACGCTGCATTGGGGTTGGCGAGGTGCGTTTTGGACGGGACTCATCTGCATGGTCGTCCCTGTTTACGTCGTAGGGTTTGAAGCTGCTGCTGACGTGACCACGGATGTCTCACACATACTCTTCGTGACGGTCGCCGGCGTTCTTCTGGTGTGGCTCGGAGCTCACCAGGAAGTGGTTCGCGCCGAGATGCTGCGCCTCGTGGAGAAAACCCCCGCGACACCCGAAGGGCCCGACTGGCCCGCTGCCGCCGCTCTTGAATATGCTGCGCGCGTAATGCGCCTGCCGCGGGCGATGCTGATCTGGAGCGATTCAGACGAGCCATGGACCTATGTAGCAGTTCGCGAGCATGGCGCTTGCAGTGTTTCGCAATTGCCGCCGGACGCCTATTGGCCATGGGTTGCGGAACCATTGCAGCGCGCGAATTTTCTGATCGCCGACGCCGCCCAGCCTCAAATCCTCATCCATAGGGGGGAGGGATATTTCGACGAATGGGTTGACGAAGTCCCGCCCATTTCCGCCGCTCTCTCGCGTGATTTTTCGATAGGTTCTGCTGTCTCGGCGCAATTTCGTGTGGGTGATCTTGAGGCACGGATCTTTCTCTTGGATCCACCGTCACTTTCGCTTGACGATGTAGCGATTGCAGAGGTCATTGCCGACCGCATCAAAGCGCTGTTCGAGCACGTTATCCTGATGCGCAGACTTAGTGATGCGGCGGCTGTCGAGGAACGTATCAAGATTGGGCGCGATCTTCACGACGGAGTGCTTCAAGCTTTGGCTGGAACGGCGTTGCAACTCCAGTCTCTGCGTTCGTTCACTCTCGGGGAGCATCAACAGATCGACGGGCATGTCACGGCCATCCAAGCCATGCTTGCCGATGAGCAACGCGAACTTCGCTCTTTCATCCGCGCGCTCGAACCGGGTCAAGGGTATCGCAACTTTGCCGAGTCTCATCTAGCGCTGCAATTCGAGGCATTGGCTCGGCGTTTGCGGAAGCAATGGTCGATTGAAATTCGCTTCTCTCTAATCCCTGTGGATCTTCGTCTTCCCGCCACGATGGTCTACGAGTTAATTCGCATGGCTTCCGAAGCGACTGCCAATGCGGTGCGACACGGTGGCGCGCGAACGCTTGAAATCAGTCTGCAACTGGATGCCGGGACGATATTGCTAACGGTGGATGATGATGGATCAGGCTTCGGCTTTGAACGACGGTTTGATCATGCGGAATTGAAGAATACGAAGACCGGACCGCGCAGCCTTCGCGAACGCGCCGCTGCACGTGGTGGAGAGCTTTCGATCGACAGGGTCGCGCAATGGACACGTATACTGATCAGATTGCCGGTGCACCAATGAGCCTACGAGTCGTCATTGTCGATGATCACCTGATCGTTCTGGACGGGTTGCGCCGCATGATCGAGACCGAGGGAGACTTCCGGGTTGTCTCGACCTGTCGAAGTGCATTCCACGCAATCGAGGTAATCGATGGGGAGATGGTCGATCTCGTCGTCGTAGATTTGCGAATGCCCGGAATGAGCGGGCTCGATTTCATCCAGTACATCCGCAACCGTAGGCCGGACCTGCCAATTGTCGTGCTCACTGCGGATATCAGGGATGAAGATCTTGCCATTGCAATGCAATATCGCGTGAATGGCATTGTGCTGAAAGAGCAGGCGCCGACGGTGTTTCTTAGCTGCCTGCGGACCGTTGCCGCCGGGGGCACATATTTTATGGATAATCTGGGGTCTGCGCTGGATAGGCTTCACGAACGCGGTCGCCAATTCAGCTCCCTTCTGCAGGCATTGACGCCGCGTGAAGTTGAGGTCTCGCGTCTCGCTGCGGATGGCTTGCGGAGCAGAGCGATAGGAGACGAGCTTGGAATCTCGCCCGGCACGGTCAAACTGCACCTTCACAGCATTTACGCCAAACTTGGTATTTCAACGCGCGTGGAGCTCGCAAACCTAGCGAAACGGGAATGGTCCGCGAATGAGAACCGATTTTAGGAAGACTGACGCGCGAGGTTGCTAGGCGTCCTTTGAAGCACAAAGGCGAGAAAGCAGAAACATTGTGATCAAGCGAAAACTTGGCATTTTAATCTGCGCGCTCATTGCAGTTTACCTCCTGATGAGCCCGGCATATGCGCTTTTGAATTTTCGGGATTTTGCCTCGGAACTCCCGCTTTTCATTCGCTACGTGGCCATCCCCGGCCTGTTGGGCGTAGCCTTCCTAGCAACGGGTTTGTTTGCGAAACCGCCCTTTGCCATCGCAGTTGGCGTTTACGGTCTGAGCGTTCTCGCGGCCCTTTTCGCGTTCGAGGCGTTTCTCACCTTCCAATCGATTTCGGTGCGGCTGGCGATGCTCGGCCAACTCAATTCCGCGCAGGCGGAAACCGTTGAACAGGACAAGACTATCGTTCGCGGCTTTGCTCTCGGCAGTCTGAACCGTTTTTTGGGAACAGAAGAGCTATCGACAGCTCTTTTGTCGGGCTTCCCGAATAGCAACGTGGTCCTGTGTACCCCTGACAATCAAATCATAAAGTACACTGCGGATCGCTATGGCTTCAACAATCCGGACGAGGTTTACGATAAGCGGGTGGACCTGATGCTGTTGGGCGATTCCTTTGTGGAGGGATTCTGCCTGCCACCCGGCCAGGATATTGCGTCGCGTCTAAGGCTGAGCGGATTTTCTACGGCAGGGGCGGGAATTCGGGGTAACGGCCCCTTGCTCGAACTCGCCACGCTGGGCCGCTTTGGGCCGCTCTTGCGGCCACGCCACGTGCTGATGGTTTTCTTCGAGGGCAATGACTGGGAGAACTTCGAGACCGAGCTTCACAAACCTTGGCTGCGTCATGCGCTTTCGCCAACCGCCCACTTCGGAACGCAGTCAACCGCGCAGCAAGCGTTGCAAGAAGCCAGAGCCATCTTGAATCGGAACAACAGCAAGCCGGTCAATTTCATCGATATACTGACACGAACGGCGATGCTTCGAAACTTCATCGCCCTGCAGCAGACCTTCACGCGGCTCGGATTAATTTACCCGAAGGCTGCACGTGCAATGCCGGAGTTCAGAGTGGCCTTGCGTCGAGCTAAGACACTAACCGCCGGATGGGGCGGAAAATTCGCTATTGTATATGTACCGAGGGTCGACCGTTTCATCGGCCCATTCTCTGCGGACCGCGTCTTCGATCAGCTTCGGACAATCGTGACCGATGCCGCGGCGGCCGAAGAAATCGAGTTCATTGACCTGCGTCGTGCACTGGAGGGGCAGCCTGATCCCGCACGCCTGTATGCCCCGGACAGCCATTTCAATCGCGACGGGGCAGCCTTTGCCGCTGATGTCATCAGCCGACACCTGGAAACCGTCGACAGGCTGTCCAGGACGGCAACGAATATCAGATAGCTTCGCAACAACGCGTTCGCTGTCTATATCCAATGGTATATTGACCATCGTTGTGCCGACCTATTGAATCCTTGGCTGGAGCAAAGAAACAATAATCGCGCTACGCACCTTACCGTCAAATCCGTACTCTGTAGGTGAGAGACAGTGAGCGATTTGCACGAGCAACTGTTCGAGGATATTCCGGAAAAGCCATCGAATCGTAATTTCGGTTACACGGTGGGCGGTATTCTCCTTTGCCTTGTTGCGGCGAGATGGATAATCACCGGAACAATGACACCTGTTATGCTCGGCTTTGCCAGTGTGGGTGGTCTTCTGATCTTGCTGGCTTTAATCTACCCGGCCTCTCTCGCAATTCCCAACGAGATGTGGAGCAAGCTCGGCCTGCTCCTGTTCAAGGTCGCCAATCCCATTGTGATGCTCTTCATTTATGTGACGACGTTCGTGCCAATCGGGTTCTTCCTGAGAATGCGAGGTCACGATCCTCTCGCACTGAAATTTGACCGGACGGCAGCCACCTATTGGGTCAACGATCCTTTAGAGGAGCCGGATCCGTCCACAATGCGAAATCAGTTTTAGGAACGCAGTCGCCGGCTGTGATCGAACGCGATGAGGGACCAACACATGGACATGGTTCGCGAGCTCTTCTTATACATGAGCGTCCGTAAGAAATTCTGGCTGCTTCCCGTCCTTGTCATGGTCACTCTCTTTGGAACTCTTGTGGTTCTGACCCAGGGCACAGCAGTTGCTCCCTTTATCTACACCTTGTTCTGACGCGGAGAGGGGGAGTGCGAGTTCTCGGCATTTCGGCCTTCTATCATGATAGTGCGGCCGCCTTGGTCGAGGACGGACGGATCGTCGCTGCCGCGCAGGAAGAACGCTTCACCCGTAGGAAGCACGATCCCGCCTTTCCAACGAACGCGATTAAGTACTGCCTAACCGAGGCAGGCTGCAGCATGAGCGAAATCGATCATGTTGTCTTTTATGAAAAGCCGTTCTTGAAGTTCGAACGATTGCTTGAAACCTATCTCACAACAATTCCAAGAGGCTTTCGCTCGTTCAAGACCGCGCTGCCGATCTGGATTAAGGAAAAACTGTTTCAGAAGAAAATTCTCCAGCAGAAGCTGGGGAAACTGGCTGGCACGAAAGAGTGGCGGGGATCGCTTCTATTCACCGAGCACCATATGTCGCACGCAGCCAGCTGTTACTTTCCGTCACCTTTTTCGAGTGCGGCGGTGTTGACAATGGACGGCGTGGGCGAGTGGTGCACGACCTCAGTAGGACATGGTGTCGATAGTCACCTCACCCTTTTCAAGGAGATCCACTTCCCCCATTCTCTCGGCCTGCTCTATTCTGCGTTCACTTATTATACGGGATTTAAGGTAAATTCGGGCGAGTACAAGGTTATGGGGCTAGCACCTTACGGTCGGCCGCGTTTCGCTCAGACCATTCTAGATAACCTCATCGATCTCAAAGAGGATGGCTCGTTTCGCCTGGATCAGCAGTATTTCGACTACTGCACCGGCCTTACCATGACCTCTAAGGCCTTTCATCGTCTCTTTGGAGCCGAACCTCGAAAGCCGGAATCCGCCTTGACTCAACGCGAAATGGATTTGGCCGCGTCCGTTCAGGCGGTGACCGAGGAGGTGGTTTTGAAGCTCGCACGCTTTGCACAGCATGAAACAGGCGAAAGAAACCTGTGCCTTGCCGGTGGTGTAGCGCTGAACTGCGTCGCCAATGGCAAGCTCCTTAAGGCGGGCATGTTCGACAACATTTGGATCCAACCGGCAGCGGGCGATGCCGGAGGTGCGCTTGGCGCGGCCCTTGCTGTTTGGCACGGCTTCCTCCGCAATGATCGCAGGGTCAACGGTCATGACAGCATGGCCGGTGCCTACCTTGGCCCCGCCTTTGACCAAAAGGAGATCGAACAGCGCCTTTCCGCCAAGGGAGCCGTCTACACCGTTCTTTCAGACATGGAGGTTGCCGAAAGCACCGTCGATGCTCTCGTTGAGGAGAAGGCTGTGGGATGGATGCAGGGACGAATGGAATTCGGCCCCCGTGCGCTCGGGGCGCGATCGATATTGGGCGATCCACGGTCGCCTACCATGCAGAAAACGCTCAATCTCAAGGTTAAATATCGCGAGAGTTTTCGTCCGTTCGCGCCCTCTGTAAGGCGCGAGGATATGTCGGACTGGTTCGATCTCGATGTTGACAGTCCCTATATGTTACTTGTTGGCGATGTATTGGAAAGTCGAAGACATCATCCGAACACTGATGAAGAGGAGTTGTTCGGTATCGATCGTCTGAACGTCTCACGATCGCAGATTCCAGCTGTTACTCACGTCGATTACTCGGCCCGAATCCAATCCGTGCATAGAGAGACCAATCCGCGCTATTGGGAATTGCTAACTGCATTCAAGGCCCGCACCGGTTGCCCGGTTCTGGTCAACACGAGCTTCAATGTGCGCGGCGAACCGATCGTCTGTACTCCGGAAGACGCGTTCCATTGCTTCATGGGCACCGAGATAGAACGCCTTGTCGTTGGCAACTGTGTCTTGCGAAAGGAAGATCAGCCCGATCGCCTCAAGCAGGATTACAAGGAGCATTTTGAACTTGACTAGGTAAATTCTAAGCTACCCCGCGCCCTGTGCACTGACACCAGAATGGAACTAGACAAAGGCCTCTTTTATTCTTGAAATTGACTCAATCATCCCTGCTGCGCGAACCAAACTGTGGCACTGTGCGATTGTGAGGAAGCATGCGACTTGCTTTCGTTGAAGCAGGCCTGGGCGCGGGAGGAACCGAACGGGTCGTCAGCCTTATCGTGAAGGACCGCCATCAGCGCGGCGATGAAGTGCATGTTTTCGCTTTCAGCTCCGATGAAGATGACAGCTATTTTTCGTTGCCCAGCGGTGTAGTGGTCCATCGCTTGCCGGACACCCGGGAGGGCCCGTTGACAAGGAGCTCCTTCAAAACTGTGAATCGGATTTTGCGGCTCCGCGCAGAACTTCGAAAGCTTCGCCCCGACGTCGTGCTCTCCTTTTTGACGAAAATCAACATTGTCTCCCTCCTTGCTACACGCGGACTAGGCATTCCAGTGCTCGTTTCGGAGCGCAACAACCCTGGTGCTCAACCCAAGCATTTCCTCTGGAGATTGATCGAACCCTTGGTTTTGCGGCAAGCGCAACGCTTAATCATGCAAACAGAGGCTATCTCCAAAACTCTACCCGCACCGCTGCGGGCAAAGGCGGTCGTCATCGGCAATCCTTGCGACCGACACGCTGGGCCTGAACCTAACCGTAGCGCCTTACGGGTCGTGGCAGTGGGTCGGCTGGTGGATCAGAAAGGCTTTGATACGCTTATTGATGCGTTTGCCAAAGTATGTGCGGAGGTCCCCGAATGGCGCCTGGCGATTTACGGGGAGGGGCCGGACCGGCGCCAATTGCAAGAGAGAATCCGAGCTCGGCATTTGCAAGACAGAATCTCACTTGCCGGTGTGACGGCAAAAGCCGGGTCCTGGATTGACGATGCCGCCCTCTTCGTTCTCAGTTCGCGTTATGAAGGATTTCCAAACGTCTTGATGGAGGCGATGGCCGGGGGACTGGCGGTTATCTCTACTCGGTGCGACTTTGGTCCGGCGGAGATCATTGAGGACGGGATCTCCGGCTTCCTTGTTCCCGTCGATGACGTCGACCGTTTAGCGGCCGCATTGAAGGTTCTGATGTCAGACGATCGCCTACGCGGAAGATTTGCGGAAGCCGGCTATCAAACAATCCTCCGTTTCTCGACCGAAATCATTATGGCAAAATGGGACACCTGTATCAGGGAGGCGACTGCTACCAACCGGCCAAGCCCAAAGGCATCCGCTCAGGAGGGGTGCGATGAACTTCAATCGGGTGAATGATAGCGCAAAAATGACGTCGGCCGACGCAGATTTCGCCGACATCCTTATCCATATCGGCTATCACAAGACCGGATCGACCTATCTGCAGGACCATTGCTTCCAACCTATCAATGGTTACTCCAGCAACATAGGCGGGTCGAGGGCGCGCATTGTAAAAGACATCGCATTCCCCGACAATTTTAGTTTCGACCACACTATATGTCGACGCCTTTACCTGCCCTATATCGAGGCTGCGCGCGACAAAAGCCTCCGCTTCGTCCTTAGCCATGAACGATTGTCCGGATATCCGCCGAGCGGCAGTTACGACCGCATGCTGATTGCGGATCGGCTTGTGCGCACGTTTCCCGCGGCACGAATTTTGATTGTAGTGCGAGAGCAGATCTCGCTCATCAGATCAATGTACAGTCAGTACATCACTGACGGCGGGGATCTCTCGCTTGATCGCTTTCTCGAGACGCCTGAACCACAATTGGGACGCATGCCTGGGTTCCGTCTCGAAGTCTACGAGTTCGACCGACTGATCCGGCATTATCAGGAACTCTTTGGCCGCGTCCTAGTCCTACCTTTCGAGATGATGGTGCGCGACTTGGAAGGTTTCGTGTGCCGGATCACCGAGTTCATGGAGATGCCGCCTCCCACCTCGGTCCCAAAGGTCGTTACCAACAGCAGGCGTCCGGCTACGATGCAGGTCGTTCAGCGCCTTGCAAACCGTCTCATGAGCAACAACGAACTCAGCCGTGGCGGGATAGTTCGAATCCCGCACTTCGCGCGGCGTTTTGCGCGGATGCAGCCCATCTTCGCGCGCCTAACCCCGCAATCATTCGACGATAGACTGCACAGTAATATCGACCGAAACATACGCGCATTCGTTGCCGGCCATTATCGAGACAGCAATAACCGCGTTATCGAGTTAACCGGCTTGGATCTGAGAATATTCGGATATATGACCTGATCACAATAGGCGGTCCATCGCCCTCGTCTGGCGGCACCCGTCGCTAGCTGGCCGTTTGCGCCGCATCAGTGCTCAGCGGAATCTTTGTAACTTTAAAAGAAGCGTTCGGTCCGTCCGGATACCTCCCACGCTGCGATAGCGTGATTGGCGGCGGCTAGTGCCTTTCGATGACATGCGTTAAAACCAACGTCGTTCGTCCAGCTTTCTTCCCCCGGCGAACGGATGTGGAGCCCGAGCAGGAGATTTCACATGACAAACTTGGCGAAGGCGGTTTCGAGTTCGGATAGTTTGTTGTTTCGCCGGCCTTCTATTTCAGGGTGGTCGCTCGCGGTCACCTGTTTGGCGGCGCTGGCATCCTCGATAGGCCCGACATTGGCCGAGGACCAAGCGGCATTTCCTCACGCTGAGGGCTATGGAAAGCTTGCATCCGGGGGGAGAGGAGGCGCGATCATTCCGGTCACCAATCTCAACGACGCCGGCCCAGGCAGTTTGCGGGCCTGTATTGATCTCAGCAGTCCGCGCAATTGCATTTTCCGGGTCGGTGGTACGATCAGGCTGAAAAGCTCGTTGGTGGTGCGGGAGCAAAATGCGAATCTCTCCATTCTCGGTCAGACAGCGCCGGGTGGAGGCATCCTGCTGACCATCGATCAGACAAACAGTGAGGGACGACACACACCGTTCGTCGTCAAGGGATCGATGAACGTCATCATCCGTCATCTCCGGATGCGTCCGCAGTTCGCCAACTCAGTACCAAATGTCGACGGAATGACGATCGAAAACAGCCGGCTGGTTTATGTGGATCACGTATCGACATCGTGGGCAACGGACGAAAATTTCAACGTCTACGCCAGCACCACGGATCTTACCGTTGCGAACTCGCTATTTGCAGAGGGCCTCAACAAACACAGCAAATGCGCGCTTCTCGGTTCGGATCCACGGGGCCCGCAAAACATCAGCTTCTGGAGGAACGCCTGCGTTTCCAATCGTGACAGGAACCCTGATAATAACCACTATGGGGGGTCCTGCATCGAGATCGTCAACAATGTTTTCTTCAACGCCGCATCCGAATGGGGCGAGATATTCTCGCAGTTCTCCGGCGGAACGCCGATCTCCTACGTCGGCAACTATTTTAAGGCCGGCCCAAGCACGAACGATCTGACCTACGCGATAAACTGGAACGATGCGGCCAGCGTTGACAAGCCGAAAATCTACCAAAGCGGCAACGTCACTTGGGGCTTTGGCAAGAAAACGATTGTCGTCGTTGCGCCCGATACGCTCGGCTTCGTCGTTGATAAGCCACCCTGTCCGTTGGCGATCACCGATCCAGAACCGGCTGAGGCGATTTATGCGTCGGTAACGGCAAACGCGGGCGCCTTTCCGCGTGATGCTGTTGACATAAGAGTGGCCGCCGAAATCGGCCCCCTCGGGCAAAAGGGCGGCGGCAAGATGATCAGGGCGCCCGGCGCTCTGCCGGAGATTTCCAACGGCCAACCGTATCTCGATCCCGACCTCGATGGCATGGCCGACGCGGTCGAGCCGCAGTTCGGCGCCGTTGCGGCGCGCAACGACCCGTGGGCCGATGGTGACGGCAACGGTTGGTCGAACTTCGACGATTTCATGCAGTGGCTCTCAGACGAACGCCTCGTCGGACGTTATCCGAGCAACTGAACACGTTTTGCTTGACTAGACGTGCCGGCGATAGGCGGCATACATCATTGCCAGCCACACGGAAGACATGACGATATGGGCGACGTTGGCGCCCATGGCGCCGATTTGCGGAATGAAGATCAATGCCGTGGCGTAGAAGCCGACGACCGAGATGAGAACGCTCGAAAGTATCCTTTGCTCCTCTCCCATCGCCAGCAATGCGGAACGGAAAACGGCACCGACCAAGTTCATGGTCACTGCAACGGACTGCACTACGACAAGCGGCGCGGCTCCGACAAATTCCGGTCCGGCGGTCCACTTCAGCAACGGTTCGATCGCAACATAGAAACCGGCGCTCATCGCAACGCCGAATGCCAGAAGCAGCCACTGTGTCTGGGAAACCGCGCGGCGAAATGCAGAGCGCGCGCCGGTGACCCACCCGCGGGCGAGTTCGGGATAGAGCACTGTCTGAACCTCGACGCCGGCCTGCTGAGCCAGGCGACCGATGCGTTTGGCGATATGAAACAGCCCAGCGGAGGCCGGATCGGCGAGGTAGCCAACCAGCAGCGTGTCAAGTTCATTGGCGCTGGCTCGAATGGTGAGCGAAAGGTTGGCCGAAATCGCGAATTTCCACAGACCGGGAAAACGTGTGCCCAGTTGTGCCATCGAGGCTGATGCCAATCCGTCTAGCAGCCCCTCGTGCCTGAGGGCAACGAGGGAGAAGGTGACGAGCGAAATCGAGCTCAGCACCTGTGCCGCTATCCAGATCAGCGCAAATTCGAAGATCCCCGCGTCGCTGATGTAGCCGAGAAAACACAGGAGGACGCGCAAGAAGCTCGAGATCACCTGGCCATAGGCAAGCGACGTGAATTTGCCGAAAAGCCTGAGGACCGCGGTTGGCATGCCGGAAATCTGAAACGGCAACACGAAGCAATACATCAAAACCAGCCCCCTCGTACCCTCCGATACGCCGATCAGGGGCGCGGCGAGGAGGACCAGAAGGATGGCGATCAACCAACCGGCGATGGCCGCTGCAACATCCAGGACGAGCCCGAACTTCAGGATCGCACGCAGATCGTCATCGCGTCCTCCCTCTTTCGCCTCAGCTCCGAACTTGATGAGTGGCTGCCAGGACTGGAAGCTGACAAGCCGCTCAACAGCCCTGGTGAATGCGAAACACAAGGCGAGAACGCCATAGTCCGTCGGCCCGAGGGCGCGCGCCGTCAATGCGAAACTGGCGAGCCCGACGATCGAGCCGAGAAAGTTGCCGGCCATTAAATGGGCGACCGCCGCCAGCCTGTCCCTCAGGCTTTTTTCCCGCTTGACGATTTCGTCGAACGCCTTCCTGGCGCCTCGCAGTTTCTTACGGATCGTCACGCACCTCTTCCAGAAGGATTTCCCGACGAACGATAATGTATCTGATTAATGCTTTAGGAGTAATCCGCTCGCGCAAGAAAGGATTAGTAATATTCCCCCGTTTGCCCGTATTATAATGTTACTGCTATCCCGGATTTTCAACCAAATTCCTTTGACTGTCCCGCGAGCCGCGGAATATAGTCTGCGAGCAATACGATTTCCGAGCGTTGTCTTTTCTTTCGAGAGGCGCGATCGCATGGCGGCAATCATAAATTCTTTCCGCAGCCGAAGCCTAACGAGACGCATATCGAAGTATCTGCTCGCGGCGATCCTTTTGCTTTTTCTTGGCCTGACGGCCTGGGAAGGGCTTGCAGCCGAGTACCGGCTGGCGCCCGGCGACATCCTGACCTTCGACTTTCTCGACGATGCGGAACTCCCCGTCACGGTGACGATCTCCAGCGACGGGGATGCTCAATTCCCTTTGATCGGTTCGGTCAAGATCGGTGGGCTGACGGTGACGGCTGCTCTCGACAAACTCCGGTCCGAATACAAGTCCCGCGAAATCCTGATCGATCCGAAGCTTTCGCTCAATATCTCTACCTTCCGTCCAATCTTCGTTCTGGGAGAAGTGCGCAGCCCCGGTTCCTTTCCTTTCTACAGCGGACTGACCGTAGAGCAGGCCGTGGGGCTTGCTGGCGGCACGCAGATTGCTTCCGTCAATCCGTCCGACAGGATCGTCGCGCGCGCCAGGTTGCGCGGCGAAATCGAGGGAGCGGACGCCCAAATTGTTTACGAGGCAGTCTATGCTGCCCGCCTCGTCGCCCAGCTCAAGCATAGTGCGAAGATCGACCTGAAAGACGTGCCCGATGTCGCCAAGGATTTCGTCGACGACCTTCCTCTCAACGGGGTTATCGAGGTTGAGGAGAAGATCCTAAGCGCTGACCTTGCCGCCAGCAAGTCACAGGCATCCATCCTGTCTGAGGGTATCGTCCAGGGGGAAGGGGCGATCGACATTCTCGTTCAGCTGGTGGCGCAGCAAAAGGAAGTGGTTGAGAACAACGAAAAGGATCTTGAGCGGGTCAGTTCGCTTCGCAAGCGCGAACTCAACACCGAAAGCGATCTTTCGAGAGCGAAAAACAATGCGTCGAACGAAAAGTCTCAGTTGCTCGAGACTTTCGCCACACTCGCCCGTTCGCGGCGCGAACTGAGCGAGATGAAGCTGCAGCTCGCCAAACTCGGAGCCGATCGCGAGAAGGAAATACTCATGCAACTGCAGGAGCGCGAGGTGGAGATCAAGAAGCTCATTGCCAGTCGGCAGGCGGCCCAGGAACAAATCCTTCTTATGGCGGCAGCGACCGCGGACGAGGCAAACAAGACCAAGATCACTTACTCCTACGAGATCCGCCGCAATCCCGTCGACGCCAAACCGGTGAGTATCGAGGCTTCGACGCTGACGGAAATGCTGCCGGGAGACGTTCTGGTGGTGGCGATAACGGGGATGTAGGTGCGGAAGGACGTTCGCGTGGCATCGTTGCCCCGGCGGCGTACCGACGTTGTTTTTGACGGAGAGCAGATTGAGACGGGATGGCCAATACACATGCGAGATGGAGCCTACAGCTGGGCTCGCCGAAAACGGCAGGATTGTCGGTGCAATTGTCGCTGGTGCGCTGTTCGTCTTATGCATTCCGCTGATGCTGGCGACGGCGGCATTCGTGTTCTTTGCTCTCGGTCGTCCGCTTCTTTTCCGGCAGTTGCGCGCCGGCATCGGGGCAAAACCCTTTTCAATCGTCAAGTTCCGCACTATGGGCGAAGAGCGTGACGCAATCGGGCAACTTCTGCCCGACCATTTGCGCGAAACGATGTTAACGCGGTTCTTGCGTCGGGTCCGCCTTGACGAACTGCCTCAGTTCCTTTCCGTCGCGCGAGGCGACATGGCCTTCGTCGGACCGCGCCCGCTTGGTCTTACCACCGTTGCAGAGTTCGGCGAACTCGGACGGGTGCGTTGCCGGGTACTGCCGGGCATCACCGGCTGGGCGCAGGTCAACGGCAATACTCGACTGTCGAACGAAGAAAAACTCGCACTCGACGTCTGGTATGTCGATCATGTCGGCCTGAGGCTGGATACCCGCATCCTTTTCCTGACCGCGCTGACCTTGATCTCCGGCGAAAAGCGGAACGATAAGCACCTTAAGGAGGCACGGCGTCATCTTGCCGAGCGATACGGTGCCGCCATACCGCCTGGAGCCGGGGAAGCAGGCCGTCGATGAGCACGCGCGATGAAGCAAGCAAGGGTCCGACACAGCCTACTCCGCTCTCGTTCGGTCGAACCCTGGTGATCGCACCTCACCCCGACGATGAGGTGCTAGGTGCAGGGGGAACGATTGCGCGTCTGGCCGCGGAGGGCGAACGTGTTTTTGTGGCGATCGTGACTGAGGGGCGCCCGCCCGCCTTTTCCGCAGAAAGCGTCGCGACAGTCCGGTCGGAAGCTAAACAGGCTCATACGCTGCTTGGGGTGGAAGAAACCTTCTGGCTTGGCTTTGAGGCGGCCGGTCTCGATCTTGCCGCGCATTCGGCCGTCAACAGTGCGCTTTCGGGTTTGGCTCGCTCCCTGTCACCCGAAACCATCCTTCTCCCGTTTCCAGGCGATATCCATAAAGATCACCAGCTGACTTTCTTGTCGGCGCTGGTGGCGAGCCGGCCGCACCAGGAAAGCTTTCCCCTTCGTATCCTGGCCTATGAAACGCTGTCCGAGACCAACTGGAATGCGCCCTACCTGACTCCCGCCTTCACACCGAACATCTTCGTCGACATTTCGCGTCAAATCGACAGGAAGCTCGAAGCCTTGGCGTGCTTTGCGTCACAAATCCGCCCGCCGCCGCACGAGCGGTCAGCAAGGACGCTGTCGGCACTGGCGCAACTGCGAGGGGCAACCGTGATGAGTGAAGCGGCAGAAGCGTTCGTCCTCGTCCGCTGGGTGCTTCCATAGACGCCAAGATGACGCGGACGCAGGGGTCAAAGATGCGCGGATGGCCTATCTACGATGAACAGCAAATCGCAGACGTCTGCACAGTATTGCGAAGCGGCGAGGTCAACGCCTGGACCGGCTCGCATGTTCGCGCCTTCGAACAGGCCTACGAACGTTATCTCGGAATGCGCCATGCGATCGCGGTCGCAAACGGAACCGTCGCACTGGAACTAGCGCTGCACGCGATCGGTCTGCAGCCTGGCGACGAGGTCATCGTAACCCCAAGAAGCTTCATCGCTTCGGCGTCCTGCGTGGTCATGGCCGGGGGCAGGGCAGTGTTCGCCGACGTAGATGAGGAAAGCCAGAACATAACCGCAGACACCATCGCCCCGTGCCTATCGAAGAGAACCAAAGGCATCATCGCGGTGCACCTCGCCGGCTGGCCGTGCGACATGCACGCCATCAATGCGCTGGCTGCCGACAATGGTCTCTGGGTTATCGAGGACTGCGCTCAGGCGCATGGAGCGTCGATAGCTGGCTCCCCCGTGGGGACCTTCGGCGAGATCGCAGCATTCTCGTTTTGCCAAGACAAGATCATTACCACAGGAGGCGAGGGCGGACTGATCGCCCTGAACGACGAGGATATGTGGCGAAGGGCTTGGAGCCGCAAGGACCATGGCAAAAGCCTGGATGCTGTGTTCAACACGGATCACCCGCCCGGGTTCCGCTGGCTACACCAGTCAATCGGTACCAACTGGCGGATGACGTCCATACAGGCCGTGCTTGGGACCGCCCAACTCGCAGCCCTTGCACGCAGCCACGACATCCGGGCAGCGAACGCGGCGGTCCTTCACGAAGCCACTAAGGATCTGCCGGCGCTTCGCACACCTCTGCCGCCGCCGGATGTCGTCCACGCTTGGTATCGTTTCTACTGTTTCGTCAGGCCGGAGATGCTGCGCGAAGGATGGGGTCGGGATCGCATCGTCGCCGAAATTAATGGTCAGGGCATTCCCTGTTTCAGCGGGAGTTGCCCTGAGATTTACCGGGAACGGGCATTCATCGATCTTGGCATGGTGCCGCCGCAATGCCTCCCCGTCGCCCGCGTGCTTGGAGAAACGAGCCTTGCCTTCCTGGTCGATCCCAGTTTCGATCAGCAGTCAATGAGGTCAACGGCCGAAATCGTTCGGCAAGTCGTCAAAACTGCGAGCCGATAAATGGGCTTTTCGTAGTGAGCGAAAGATACCCTGACGACAGCATCCCGCTCTTGCCCGAAAATGCTGAAATTCTCTTCCATGTGAACCGGGCCACGGGCACCAGGGCCGTCCGGCGGACTGCTGTGAAGCCGCTAGTCGGCCATGGCGGTGACGGACCGATATGCCATAGCTGAAACGGGAAACCTGGCGACCGGAACTCGCAACAACCAAAGTAAGACCTTTGCGGCGAGGAATGGGACTGAAGTCCCATAGAGGAACCTTTAGCGCCACCCTACCTCTCTAAAAGCCCGCACGCCGGAGCGACAATTGATGAAGTTCTAGCCCTGGCATGCTTTTTAAATGCAGACAACCGGGGCCAGATCGACCCTGACCCCTGGCCCCCTTGATTACCTCACCGGCTCCTCAGGGAGCCGTTTTTTTTGGCTGGAGCGAGTTGACTGTGCGGTCTCAGTCAGGGGCAAAGTCAGTTCGTTGCCCGCCGCGCTAAGTGCGTTTTGCGTACGAAAAGCCGTGGAGACATTATGATCACGATGATCACGCGTCGGATGATCCTGGCAGCATTCTGGCCGGCAGTCTGCACCCTCGCCATCTCTTTGCCCTACAGCCTCGAAACGTCGAGCGCCGGGCTTGCGGTCGTCAAAACGGCCGCCTTCGCCAACAATGGTAATGGAGGCGGGGGCGGAAATGGAAATGGCGGAAACGGTGGCGGGAATGGTGGCGGCAGCGGAGGTGGGAATGCTGGCGGCAACAGCGGTGGGAATTCGAAGTCCAACAGCTCCAGTCGTGGGAACGCAAAGGCCAATGGGCAGGATGTCGGCGTTCGCCACGAAGGCGGCATTACCGAAGAGATTGCGAATGGCCGCTACATCATGAAGGATGCCCGTGGACGCACCATCATCAACCGTCGCGCGACGGCAAACGATAGAAAACGGATAGATTCATTCTTGCATTAGGTGAGGGCAGGCGCACAAAGCCGGTTGCGCCATCCTTGTTCGACGTGGATCAGACTTCGCGCGCATCACGTAGCACCATGGCCGCTTTTCGAGGTAGGGCGGTGTAGGTTTCACTATCGTCCCTCGCCTGTTTGGACAGTTCCGATTTCGCTCGGTGGTTGGTTCCAAACGTGAAGGGTACGCATTTTTGTTCTTGGCAGGTGAGGGACCGCCAAGTTTCAAAACACGTTGCGAGTTCGAGAGGCGACTGATTTTCGCGTGCCAATGTTCCCGGCGGCAAGCCTGCCCTGAGCAGCCCTTGCCGGAGCATTTCCAGCTGCCGCGGGCGCTCCAGCAGCAGCCCTCGCCTGATGAAGTTGTCGGTCGAGAATTCTGCTAGCGGCCGCCCCACTTCTGCCCAATGGAGCCGCGACGATCTTGGTTTCCATGTTTGGAGATACAACGCCATGCCGACCCGGCGACAATTCCTTATCAGCTTCGTCGCCACGCCGATTGTGCTGCCGAAACTCGGCCATGCAGCCGGCCCTCCTGCGGAGCTGCCGCTTACGGCCAGTTGCGATGAGGACGACGATCTAACGCCCGCGCAGACCGAGGGCCCGTATTTCACGCCGGGCAGCCCTGAAAAACAGGACTTCGCGAGCGATGCACCGGGCGGTGAAAGGATGACGCTTGCTGGTTACGTACTAACCAAGGACTGCCAGCCCGTAGCAAAAGCGTTGATCGAGTTATGGCATGCCAATGAGATCGGCACCTACGACAATAGCGGATACAAACTCCGCGGACATCAATTCACCGATGCAGAAGGCAAATGGTGGTTCGAGACGATCGTGCCAGGGATCTATCCTGGGCGCACCCGGCATTACCACGTGAAAGTCCAACGGCCCGGTGGGAAGGTGCTGACGACGCAGCTGTATTTTGCCGGTGAGCCGGACAATGAACGTGACCGCATATTCAACGCAGCCTTGTTGCTCGATATTAGGGCGACGAGCGACGGAAAAATCGGCCGCTACGATTTCATAGTGGCGTAACTGGCGCTTTGCATCCAGTCCTTCCGGGGTGGCTCACCTCGTTGGCCGCTGCCGCAGCAGCCGTGCGGTCGCATCCGGCTGCCACGGGTCCGGCACTCGTTGCCAGCGAGGCCCTACGCATTGCCGAAATCTCCAAGATCGAAGACGGGATACGCGGCCGGACGCACGAAAGCGGTGCGACGAGGAGAACTCACAAAGCTGGACGATTTTCAGACGGCCACCGGTGTGAGCCAGGGCTGGTCCAACGCGATCGAACTGTCGACAACGGCGTCCACGAAAGCGACTCCCTTCAGTCCATCGTAGGCAGTCGGAATATCGCGCCCGATTGCAGATGGCTCACGCCCTTCGCGATTGGCGCGCATGGCTTCGGCGAATCCGGCATAGAGATTAACATTCATGCTGCTTCCTTGGCGCAGCAACAGAGGCGCGCTCCACCAGGCGGACGCCGAGATTGACCCGGCGCACATTGATTTCCGGATCGTTGATCCGCTCCAGCAGGAGCTGGATGCCGGCGCGGCCGAGCTCGCCCCGGTCGATCCGCATCGTCGTTAGCGGTGGGCGGCTGTGCCGGGCGATCGCGATATCATCGACACCGATGATCGAGAAGTCATCCGGAACCGAATGGCTGCCGGCTTCGAGAGCCTGCATGACGTTGATCGCGATCAGATCTGTGCTGCAAAAGAATGCGGTCGTGTCGGTGAAGCGTCCCTGCTGCAGCGCCTGCTTTATCGCTGGAGTCGTATCGGGCTCCTGCAGGCCCATGCCACCGAGATCGAAGAGATGCCTGTTTTCGTCGAAGCCGATGCCGGCTTCTTCCAGAGCGACGCGGAAACCTTCGAGCCGTCGCCTTAGCGACAGACGATGGGGTATTGTCACGTGCACGATTTCGCGGTGGCCGGCCGCGAGCAGCCTTTGCGCGGCAAGCCAACCGGCAGACCAGTTGTCTGGCAGCACGCAGGAAAGCCGCATCGTCCGGTCCATGCCGTTGATGATGATGGCCGGGATGCCGCTGTCGACAATCCTGTCGATCATGGCGGGATGGTCCATACCGAGCAGGACGAGGGCGCCAGGCCGGATGTCGCGCAGGATGTCGGTGATTTCCCCGATTGCGATCTCCGCGTCGAGCGAGACGAGCCTGACATCGATCCTAAGCGAGCTTGTACTGGCCTCCGAGAGGACGCCTTGAATGACGTCCTCGTAGAAGGCCGAACTCGCATAGAACTGCGCCGGCATCACCAGCACCGTGCTCTCGACGCCGGCGCGGATCAGCGAGCGGGCGGCCCGAACCTGGTAGCCCAGCCGCTCGGCATGATCGAGAATCTTGCGCCGGCTTTCGTCGCCAACGCCGCCGCGATTGTTGAGCACCTTCGATACGGATGCGACCGAAACGCCCGCGGCATCGGCGATATCCTTGAGTGTCGGGGCGTTCGATTCGTCATCCATATCGACGAGGGTCCTATCTGGCCGGAGTGGGCGAGATTGATCGCGGCTGCATGGTCATGATCGTCCACTACCAGAAGAAGCGCGTGTGCCCAAGCGAACGCATCAGTGCCTCCATGAAATAATAGTCGCCATAGGGCAGCATGGCGTCGGAATAGCCGGCACTGGCATGGGCCGCCCCATGGGCGAGCAAGCCTTCCGCCTTGGGATCGCGGGTGAGGTCGCAATTGTCGAGCAGGCCGCCGATCAGGCGATCGCCGAAAGCGTACCAGCGCGACGCCTCCTCGGGTTCGCAAAGCCCAGCGAGGATGAAAACGCCGGCGGCCATGATCGCGCCGGCCGAGCTATCCCGCGGCGCGGTCTTGGCATCGGGCACCGAATAGTCCCAGACAGGAACGTCGTCGTCGCCCATCAGAACTTCTGCCTTCGCCGCCAGGCGCCTGGCCGCGTCGACGAAAGCCGGGTTCCCTGTCGTCGCAGCGCATTGCGCATAGCCATGGATCAGCCAGGCCTGACCGCGCGACCAGCAGGAATCGTCCGCATAGCCCTGGTGGGTCTCTCCGCGCAGCGGCTTGCCGCTCGCCGGGTCGAACAGAAACGTATGGAAGCTCGTATCGTCAGCACGAACCAGGTGCTTCAACGTCGTTGCGGCGTGGCCGTTGGCGGCTTCGGCAAAATCGTAGCGACCGGTCTCGCCATGCGCCCAGTGCAGCAGTGCGAGGTTTTGCATCGTATCGACGATGACGCGCCCATTGACGAATTCGGAGCGTATGCCGCCGTGGATCGAGCGGGCATTCCAGGCCTGAATGTATTGTCCATCCGGCCGGTAGCGCTCGAGCAGCCTTGCCGCTGCCTCAAGAGCGAGATCGCGTGCTTCCCGGTCTCCCGTCAGAAGCCACTCGGCAACGCAGCTCAGCGAAAACTGGAAGCCGAGATCGTGGTCCTGGGCATCGCGAAGGCGCAAGATGTCACGAAACACGGAACGGCGAGCGCGGGCGGCGTTCAAGAAGCGTGGGTCGCCGGTCAGCTGCAGCGCAAGCCAGAGCTGGCCGGCTTGAAAGCTTACGACCCAGTCATAGGGGCCGCAGAAGCTCCACGTCTGGTCCGGCAGTCCGATCTTCGGATTGCGCAACCCGATGGCCGGCATGGTCTGGAGTAGTTTGGCAGTGCAGCGCTCCAGAGCCTGCTGGTGGCGCTCGCGATTGGGACGTTGGCCAATCATCTCGACCGCGTTGAAGTAGCTGTTTCGTTCTATGCGCATTGATAGGCCTCACGTTGGTTTCGTGAAGTTTTCGCATGATTACGATAATTTCGTCAACTACGAAACTTTTTGTTGACTGGAAAAGTTTCTGACGATAGGTGTTGGATGCTCGGGAGGAGCCGGGCATGGTTGGAGAACGTACAATGTCCACACTGGGGACAACGGAGAGGCCGGCTGCGGGCGGCCGGTTCAGGTTCGGGGACAGTTTAGCCGGTTACGGCTTTCTGACGCCGTGGCTTGTCGGCTTTTTTCTGCTGACGCTCGGCCCGGCGATCGCATCATTCTATTTGTCCCTGACCGACTACAGCGGTCTTGGTGCCGCCAATTGGGTTGGCCCGGAAAACTATGTGCGTATCGCCACCGACGATCCGCGCTTCTGGACCGCAATGAATGTGACCTTCACGTTCGTGCTTCTGTCGGTGCCGTTGAAGCTCATCTTTGCTCTGGCCGTGGCGGTGGCACTGAACAGGGGGCTTGAAGGTCTGTCGTTCTTTCGCGCGATCTTCTACCTGCCGTCGCTGGTCGGCGGCAGCGTCGCCGTGGCTGTGCTGTGGCGGCAGGTTTTCGCCGGAGATGGTCTGCTCAATCAGGCGCTCAACGCGCTATTCGGCTTCGAAGGGCCAAGCTGGATCTCGAATCCTTCGACATCGCTCTATACGCTCGTTCTCCTGGCCGTATGGCAGTTCGGGTCATCGATGATCATTTTTCTGGCTGGCCTGCGGCAGATCCCGCAGGACATGTACGAGGCGGCCAGCATCGATGGCGCGGGCAAGACGCGGCAGTTCTTCAAGATCACCCTGCCGCTGCTGACGCCGGTGATTTTCTTCAATGCCGTGATCCTGACGATTGACGCCTTCAAGGCCTTCACCTCGGCCTTTGTCATCAGTGACGGGACCGGCGGACCGATCGACTCCACGCTGTTCTATACGCTCTACCTCTACCAGGAGGCCTTCACCAACTTCCGCTTCGGTTATGCCTCGGCGCTGGCCTGGGTCCTGGTGCTCATCATCGCCTTCTTCACCGCCATGTCATTCCTGACGGCCAGGTACTGGGTACACTACGATGACTGATGCTGCCCTTTCGACGAACACCATCGCATCGCGCGCCGACGCCGCCGAACCCAGCGTATCGCCGTGGAAGCGGGCTCTGCTTTACGCGCTGCTGGTCGCGGTCAGCTTCCTGCTGCTCTATCCGCTGCTGTGGATGGTCGCGAGCTCCTTCAAGCCGGACAGCGAGATCTTCACCTCGACAGGGCTGATCCCGACCGATCCCACGGTCGATGCCTATCGTCGCGGCTGGAGCGGCCTCAGCGTCAGCTTTGGCTGGATGTTCTTCAATTCGCTGGTGATTTCGCTGCTGGTCGTCGTCGGCAATCTCTTTTCCTGCTCGATGGCGGCCTATGCCTTCACGCGCCTGCGTTTCAAGGGACGCGGCTTCTGGTTCACGCTGATGCTCGGCACCTTGATGATGCCGCAGCATGCGGTGCTGATCCCGCAATATGTCCTGTTCCTCAAGCTCGGCTGGGTGAACTCCATCCTGCCACTCGTGGTGCCGAAATTCCTGGCGATCGACGCATTCTTCATCTTTCTGATGGTGCAGTTCTTCCGGGGCATCCCGCGTGAACTCGACGAGGCGGCGATCATGGATGGCTGCGGGCCGCTGCGCATCTTCCTGAAAGTGATTCTGCCGCTCTCCACGCCCGTCCTGGCGACGGCAGCGGTGTTCTCGTTCATCTGGACCTGGGACGATTTCTTTGCGCCGCTGATCTACCTGAATGACATCGAGAAATACACCGCCCAACTTGGCCTTCGCACCTTCGTCGACTCCACCGGGACGTCCGATTGGGGCTCGCTGTTCGCCATGTCGACGCTGACGGTGCTGCCAATCTTCATTCTCTTCATCCTGTTCCAGCGACTGCTGATCGAAGGCATCGCGACAACCGGCATGAAGCGCTGACACAAACGGAATATGAGAGATAGGGACGAAAACGATGACGACGCTGGCTTTGAACAAGATCAAGAAGAGCTTTGGCAATCTCGACATCATCCGCGGCGTCGACCTGGCGATCGGCTCCGGAGAGTTCGTGGTCTTCGTCGGTCCTTCGGGCTGCGGCAAGTCGACCCTCTTGCGCATGATCGCTGGCCTCGAGCCGATCAGCGGTGGTGAGCTCTCGATCGGCGGCGAGCGCATGAACGAAAAGGCGGCAAGCCAGCGCGGCATCGCCATGGTCTTCCAGTCCTATGCGCTCTACCCGCACATGAGTGTGTACAAGAACATGTCTTTCGGCCTTGAAACAGCAAAGATGCCGAAGCCGGAGATCGACAAACGTGTGCGCAAGGCGGCCGACATCCTGCAGATTACCCATCTGCTCGATCGCAAGCCGAAACAACTTTCTGGCGGCCAACGCCAGCGTGTCGCGATCGGCCGGGCGATCGTGCGCGACCCGAAGATCTTCCTGTTCGACGAGCCGCTCTCCAACCTCGACGCGGAGCTGAGGGTCCAGACGCGCGTCGAGATTGCCAAGCTGCACAGGGACATCGGGGCGACGATGATCTACGTCACCCATGACCAGGTGGAGGCGATGACGCTTGCCGATCGCATTGTCGTCCTGCGCGCCGGTGTCATAGAGCAGCACGGCACGCCGCTCGAAATCTACAACCGGCCCGCCAACCGGTTCGTCGCCGGCTTTATCGGCTCGCCCAAGATGAATTTTCTCGACGTCGTCGCTGGCGACGTCCGCGATGGCGGCGTTTCGGTCCACATTGCCGGCCAGCAAGCGCGGCTGCCGATCGATGAGCGTGTCGCGGCCGGCGCGAAGCTGAGCCTGGGCTTACGGCCCGAACACATTGGAATCGATGGGGCCGGCGGGCTCGAACTCGGCACGCTGACGGTTGTGCATGTCGAGCATCTCGGTGGACAGACCATCGTCTACGGCCGGCTTGCCGACGGGCAGTCGCTGACGGTCGCTCTCGACGGCCAACGCGCGATCAGTGCGGGCTCCGCGCTCACGGTCAGGATTGCTGCAGAAAACTGCCACCTGTTCGACGAAGCCGGCGATCGCATCGGCTAAGCGTCTCAAAAAGGGGATCTCAAAACATATCATGGAGGAGGAGAACATGATCAACAGACGCCATTTCTTGCGCAACGCCGCGCTGTTCGGTGCCGGCGCCACGCTCGCAACAATGCCGGCCTTCCGCGCCTTCGCGGAGGAATCCATGCGCCTCTACTGGTGGGGCACACCCAGCCGCGCCGAGCGCACGCTGGGCGCGGCCAAGCTTTTCGAGGCGGCGCACTCCGGCGTGAAGATCGTCGGTGAGGTGGGTGGCAGTGACTACTGGGCAAAGCTCACAACGATGATCGCCGGCGGGAATGCGCCTGACATTTTCCAGCTCGAGCCGAGCCGCTTTGCCGACTACAGCCGTCGGGCCACCAACCTGCCGCTCAACGACTATCTCGGCAAGGTGATCCGCACCGAAAAACTGGTGCCGGGCGTGCTTGATCTCGGAACGGTCGACGGCAAGGTCACCGGCATGCCGCTGTCGCTGAACGCCTTCGCGTTGATCTACGACGCGGACGCCGTGGCGAAGGCCGGGCTTGCAGCACCTTCGGCAAAGACCACCTGGGACGACTTTGCCAAGCTCTGTATCGACCTCACTAAGGCGATGGGCAAGAAGAACGTCTGGGCGGTTGGAAACGCCTCGCGTTACATCTTCGCCTTCGAGGCGTTTCTGCATCAGCGCGGCAAGAAGCTCTACACCGAGGCCGGAAAGCTCGGCTACGAGGCAAGCGACGCCGCTGATTGGTTCGGTTATTGGGAAAGCCTCACCAAGAACGGCGGCTGCGTGTCGGCCGAGGTTCAGGCGCTGGACAAGGTGCTTGTCGACAGCAACCCGCTTGCAACCGGCAACGCGGTCATGGCCATTGCCTTTTCCAACCAGCTGCCGGCCTTCCAGAAGATCTCCAAGAGCACGCTCGACATCACGTCGCTGCCGGTCAGTTCTGCCGGCGGCCCTTCCGGTCTTTTCTATCGTCCCGGTCTGCATTGGTCGATCGCCAGCACGGCGAAGAACCCGGAACTTGCGGCGCAGTTCATCGACTTCTTCGTCAACGATCTGGAGGCCGGGAAGATTCTTCAGGTCGAGCGAGGCGTGCCCGTGAACACCGACGTGCAGGCGGCCGTTCTCCCGTCGATCGACGCGACCGCGAAGAAGACCGTCGATTATGTCAACAGCATCGCAGACCGCGTCGGCACCTACCCGCCGGCCGTGCCTCTTGGCGCCGGTGAACTGGACGAGCGCGTCTTCCGGCCGCTCGCCGACAAGGTCGCTTTCGGCCAGTTGTCGCCGACCGATGCGGGCAGCGAACTCATCTCGGCGGCCGACCGCATCCTCAAGGCCTGAGCATCCGCTCCATTTTGCCGAGCTGCGCGGGAAGTCACCGTTCCCGCGCGGCAACCTCTGAACGGAAGCCTTAAGCATGACCGACACGATCTTTCCCTCTAGCCTGTTCAAGCCCTGGGCAGCCAATCCGCTGAAAAGCCGCGCCGACGTCGAGACCGCGCTCAGGGCGCTGGTAGAGCCGGTCGAGAAGTACCGCTCTCCTGGGGGCGCACGCATCCGGCTGGATGCTCACGCTGCGCATTTCGACCAGGAATCCGCCGACATGGAGGGCTATTCGCGGCTGCTCTGGGGGCTGGCGCCGGCTGAGGTCGGCGGTGCGACGTGGATCGACTGGGCGCCGATCGCCCGCGGTCTCGCCAATGGCTGCGATCCGGCACACCAGGAATATTGGGGCGAATGCTTCGACTGCAGCCAGCGCCTGGTGGAACTGGCCGCGATCGGTTTCGCGCTACGACTCGTGCCAGACAGGCTCTGGGCGCCCCTGTCTGAGGCCGAACGCCGCAATGTCGCCGCCTACCTGCTGAAAGGTCATGCCTGCGAATACAGCGACAACAACTGGAAATTCTTCCGGCTGCTCGTCGGCATGGGGCTGAGCCACGTCGGCGTCGACTATGACCGGCGGCTCGACGAGAAGTACCGGCGCGAACTCGACGGCTTCTATCTCGGCGATGGCTGGTATCACGATGGCGATACGCGGCGCGCCGATCACTACATTCCCTTCGCCTTCCACTTCTATGGCTTGATCCTGGCGGCACTCGATGGCGCCGACTGGACGAACAGATATCGTGAGCGCGCCCGGTTGATCGCCGGCGACGTGGCCCGCTGGTTCGCCGATGACGGGCCGGCGCTTTGCTTCGGCCGCTCGATGACCTATCGCTTTGCCATCGCCGGCCTCTTCGGCGCCATGGCGCTCGTCGGCGATGAGACGATCCCCGTCGGCGAGCAGAAGGGATATTTCCTGCGCCATCTGCGCTGGTGGGCAAAACAGCCCTTTGCCGCGCGCGACGGCGTGATGCCCGTCGGCTATGCCTATCCCAACCTGATCATGTCGGAACCCTACAACTCCGCGCAATCGCCCTACTGGGCGCTGAAGGCCTTCCTTCCGCTGATGCTGCCGGAGGACCATCCGTTCTGGGCGAGCGACGAGGCTATCTGCCCCGAGCGACCGGCCGTCTCTGCCCAGCGTCATATCGGCTTCCTGATTACCAATCCGCCGGGTGATGCCATTGCGCTCTCCAGTGGCCAGCACACAAGCGCCGAGAACACCTTCATCCGCTTCGCGCCGGAGAAATACGCCAAGTTCGCCTATTCGGCGCGTTATGGCTTCAGCATCGAGAACGATCTCTGGCGGTTCCACAATTCCGTGCTCGAATCGATGATCGGCTTCAGCGACGACGGCGTGCACTTTCGTGTGCGCGAAACCAACGAAGAGGCCCTGATCGCCGACAATGTTCTCTATGCGCGCTGGCGGCCCTTTGCCGATGTCTCGGTCGAGACCTGGCTCTACTGGGATGGTGAGTTCCACGTCCGGCTCCATCGCATCGACACGCCGCGGCCGCTTGAGACCATCGAAGGCGGCTTTGCTCTCGGACGTGATGCCGGCGAAGTTCGTAAACAGGATGCTGGTCGCGCCGTCGTTTCCACGGCGACGGACCTGTCGGCCATGATCGATATCGGCTCGTCGGTCCCTCGCAAGGGGCGCTGCCACATCGCGGCGCCGAATACCAATCTGGTATCCGCAAAGACCGTGGTTCCTCAATTGCTCGGCACTGTTCCTGCCGGCGTCAGCACCCTGGCGGTGGCGGTCCTTGCGCAGGGCGATCCGGCAGGCGGCGAAGGGAAACTTTCCCGCTTGCCCGCCGCGCCGGATGTCAAGGAGCTCCGAAGGCTCCTGTCGGAGCGGGGAACCACCGTAACGCTGATGCGCGGCGTGCCGCTTTGACATCAACCGATCCTCCCGTAACGACCGAAAGACCTGATATGACACTCCCCGATTTCTCGTCCCGACACGCCATCGACCCGCTCGCCGCAGCGGCGATGGGGACGGATGAACTGCGCCACAACTTCCACATCGCCGGCCTCTTCGAGAGCGATCGCGTCAACCTCACCTATACCCATTACGACCGCATGGTGGTTGGCGGGGCGATGCCGGTTGAGACAGAATTGACGCTTGAAGCCATCAAGCCGATGGGGACGAAGACGTTTCTCGAACGTCGCGAGCTGATTGCCGTCAACATCGGCGGGCCGGGGCGTGTCGTCGTCTCCGGCAAGAGCCACAGTCTCGGTGCGCGCGACATGATCTATGTCGGCATGGGCGAGGACGTGGTTCTCGTTTCCGACGATCGCGCGAACCCGGCGAAGTTCTATTTGCTGTCGGCGCCGGCGCATCGAGCCTTCCCGACGGCGCTGTTGACGATCGCTGGCGCGAAGCGCCTCGATCTCGGCAGCCTGGAGACGTCGAACGAACGCTCGATCTTCCAGTTCACCAACGGGATCGAGACCTGCCAGCTGGTCGTCGGCATGACGGAACTGAAGAAAGGCTCGGTGTGGAACACCATGCCGGCGCATATCCATGACCGGCGCATGGAAGTGTATCTCTACTTTGATCTTCCGGAGCCGGCGCGGGTTTTCCATTTCCTCGGCGAACCCTCCGAGACGCGCCATATCGTGATGGCGAATGAAGAGGCGGTGCTGTCGCCAGTGTGGTCGATCCATTCCGGTTGCGGCACCTCCAACTATGCCTTCATCTGGGCGATGGCGGGCGACAACGTCGATTACACCGACGCCGACCCGGTGCCGATGGAGACGCTGCGATGAGTGATCTTTCCGCCTTCAGCCTGGAGGGAAAGCGCGTGCTGGTCACCGGCGCCAACACCGGGATAGGCCAAGGTATTGCAGTTTCGATCGGCCGGGCCGGCGGCGAGGTGGTCGCGGTCGGGCGCTCGTCCATGGCGGAGACGGTCGAAAAGGTCGAAGCAGCGGGCGGCAGGGCTGTGCCGTTTGCTTGCGATCTCGCCGATGGCGATGCGGTCAAGCAGTTGATCGATCGCGTCTGGGAGAAATGCGGCACGCTGGACGGAGTGGTCAACAATGCCGGGATCATCCGCCGGGCCGCCTCGGTCGAACTCTCCGAGGCGGACTGGGACGAGGTGATCGACCTGAATTTGAAGGCAACCTTTATCCTGAGCCAGGCCTATGCGCGCAGACTTCTTGCCGAGGAGCGGGCAGGGCGGATCGTCAACATTGGCTCTCTGCTGTCCTTCCAGGGGGGTATTCGTGTCGCCTCCTACACCGCCTCAAAGCATGGGGTGCTGGGCATCACCCGCATCCTTGCAAACGAATGGGCAAGTCAGGGCATCAACGTCAACGCGATCGCACCCGGTTACATCGTGTCAAACAATACTGAGGCATTGCGCGCTGACGTCGATCGCAGCGCCGCGATCCTTGACCGCATTCCGGCAGGCCGCTGGGGCACCCCGGACGATATCGGCGAGGCTGCCGTCTTCCTGCTGACGCCGGCGTCACGCTACATGCATGGTGCCGTCATCCCGGTTGATGGAGGATGGTTGGCGCGATGAACGGAGATGCGTTGGCGGGCCGTTCAGTGACGCGAGCACGAAGCGCTTCGAAGATCCCACAATGTTTCGACCGCAACTGATGATCTCGGCCGACCGAGCGTTTCCCAGGCAAGAGTGAAGGCGCTTCCTCACCGTCCAAAGCGTGTTGCTGTGGGCTGTTCGTTGTTGAGAGAAAGTCGACCTTTTCGCTCGCAAGCTGGCTCATCGCCGTGAGCTTGGTGACTTTCATCTCACATGTTCTCAGGCGTCACGATGTCAAAAGCAACGGTTCGATGGATCGTGCTGCCCGGCGCGCCTTGGGTGATCGTCTCAACCATGGTCTGCACCAAAGTTGCGGACGTCTTCTCCAAGGGATGGCAAAGGGCTGCCGTGATCAGCCCTTCGGACAAACCTTTTCGTGTCTCCGGCCCGATATCACGGCACACCACGCGGATGTTCTTGCGCCGCTCTTCGGGCGCTTCTCTCAGAGCTCTCAGGACCCCGGAAATTCCACCCCCGACAATCAGGATGCCGACGAAGTCATCTGTTGTCGCCAAAAGCTCCTTGACCATCTGATATGCCTCGCTCGATTCCTCATGGGTCGGGCGACTGTCTTCAATCGTCAGATGGGGCGCGTGTTCTCGCATATAGGAGCGGAAGCTTGCATCGGAAACGTCCTGGCATTGGTAACGATGGTTGCCGATGAAGACGGCAATGCGCCCAGGCCCGTGCGTCATGTGCCCGATAAGCCAGGCCGCCGTTCGCCCCATCTTCCAGTTGTCGGCCCCGACATAGGCGGCCCTTTCCCTGGCGGATTGGTCGGTAATGTAGGCTGTGACCGGTTTGCGCTTGTCGTGCAGTTCGCGGATGGCCTGGGCGATGACGGGATGATCTGCGGCGATAACGGCGACGGCATCGCAGGTCTCGCCGAGCGCCTTCAGCCGACCTGCAATGTTTTCTGGCGTCAACAGATCCACGAAATCGATGACAGGCTCGACCACCTCGTCACGTCTTGCATGACACGCCTCGGCGATCTTTTTGCCAAAGAGCTGATAGAGATCCCTGTTTGATTGCTGGAGCAGGAAGCCAAGTCGATATTTCGGCGTTGTCTTTCGCAGGCGGTCTTCGATGGCTCCGGCGCCGTAAAAGCCAATACGCTCTGCGGCCGCCTGGACAAGCTGCATCGTGGTGCCTTTGACCGCGCCGCCGCCACCAAGAATCCTGTTGACCGTGGAGATGGAGACGCCCGCCTCTTGTGCAAGGTCGGCAATGGTCGGTCGACGCATGATGTTTCCCTCGATGCTCGCGAAGTGTATCTTTGTGAATGACACAAGATGA
Organism: Ensifer sp. CCNWLY38; assembly: GCF_037120565.1. Classification (NCBI taxonomy): domain Bacteria; kingdom Pseudomonadati; phylum Pseudomonadota; class Alphaproteobacteria; order Hyphomicrobiales; family Rhizobiaceae; genus Ensifer; species Ensifer sp. CCNWLY38. The sequence goes on along the minus strand of NZ_JBBBBO010000019.1, from coordinate 26,911 downwards.
TACTTTTTGAATGTTCAGTATGATTTGTCATTCCTGAAGTTTCAAGCAGGAGATATGTTTCTCTTCACGGGTCACGCCAGGGGGCGGGCCAAGGGAGGAGACTGAGATGAATAGAATTCGCCGTCTCGCGGCAACCGTTTCGGCTGCCGCTATCATTACCTGTGCCGCAACGGCTGTTATGGCCGCCAACATCTTCGTTGTGGGCGGCAAGCCCGATGATCCGTTCTGGTCGATCGTCAAGCGTGGCGCCGAGGACGCCGGCAAGGTGGTGGAGGCGCAAGGCGGATCGGTAACCTGGCTAGGGCCGCAGAACTACGACAACCTTGGTGTCGACGCGGCGGAACTGATCCGTCAGGCCATCGACCAGGGTGCCGATGCGATCGTCGGGCCAAACTGGGTGCCGGAAGCGATGGATCCGGCGTTCAAGGCCGTTGTCGATGCTGGCATTCCACTGGTCATCTATAACGCGGGCGGTATCGAGGCGGCCGACCGCCTCGGCGCCATGAACTATGTCGGCTCCAACGACTACTTGTCCGGCAAGGCCGCGGGCACCTATTTCGCCAAGCACGATCTGAAAAACGCCGTATGCCTCAACACGCTGCCAGGTGCGGCGAACATCGAAGCGTTCTGCAAGGGCATGATCGACGGGGTCACAGAAGGTGGCGGTGTCGGCGCGGCCTTGCCGTTGCCGGCAACCTCTTTCGGTTCGGCGACCGCGGTTGCCCAGGCGCTCAAGGCGCACTTGCTGCAAAATCCGGACATCAAGGCCGTGTTTACGATTGGCAATGTCGACACGAACTCCGCCGTCAACGGTGTGGCCCAAGCCGGCAAGCAGGGGCAGGTGCAGGTCTGTGGCATGAACATGGACGAAACGATCCTGAACAACATCAAGAGCGGCACCCAGCTTTGCGCGATCGATCAGCAGGGCTATCTGCAAGGTTACCTCGCGGTCTCGATCCTGAATGGCAAGGTAAACTATGGACTTAGCGTCCCGACCCGAGAGATCCTGACGGGGCCCGGCGTGATCGACAAGGAGAACGTCGAGGCTACTTTGGCCGGTGTGAAAGCCGGTGCGCGCTGAGCCCCGCTAGAGCATCCTGCCCTCAAGTGGAATCACTGTGGGCAGAAAGATGCTCTAGAATCAAAGTGCTAGAGCGTCCTTTGTGCGTTCATATGAACGCGCGGCGCTCTGGTGTCGCGAAGCTGCCTGCCGCTCGGGCAGGCTGCTTCAGTCTTCCAATCGTGCCGTACCTTACCGGTCACTCGGCTTCGTTGGTGGTATCAAATGAACACGACCAATAGTGTCCATGCCTCTTTGGCTCCTTCAGGTGGCCAAAATATCAAAGCGACCGTCGGTCAGCTTTCGCGTCGCCCCGAAGCGGGGTCGCTTCTGGGCCTGATTGCAGTATTTGCCTTCTTTGCCATGCTGGGAGGTCAGGCATTTCTGTCTGCCGCCGGTAGTGCGAGCTGGCTCAACGTCGCGGCCGAGATCGGCATCGTTGCGCTTCCGGTTGGCCTCCTGATGATCGCGGGGGAAATGGATCTGTCGATCGGCGCCGTCATCCCGGCGTCATCGCTGACGGTTGCCATTGCCATTGGTCACTACGGCCTTCCCGAGATCGTGGGGATTTCGGCCGGCCTGTGTGTGGGACTGCTTGTCGGGTTCTTCAATGGTTACGTGGTCAACAAAACCGCAGTGCCATCCTTGATCGTCACCATCGGCACCATGTTTGGTGTCATGGGCCTGACCCTGGGCTTCACCGTCCTCATCGCCGGCAGTACCGGCGTGTCGCTGGTACCAAGCGCAACCGCCAAGGCGATGCTCGGCGACTTCATCGGCGGCATGTTCCAAGTGACGATCTTCTGGTGGATCCTGTTCGTGGCGGCGTTTTTCTATCTGCTGCACATCTCGCCCGTCGGCAATTGGATCTTTGCCTTGGGTGGCGACAAGGTATCGGCGCGCAATGCCGGCATCCCTACGGCCCGATTGACCACCGCACTTTACATGCTGTCGGGCTTCTGCGCCGCTTTCGTCGGCGTCAGCCAGGTGCTCGTCTACCAAAGTGCGCAGGTTCTCGCGGGACAATCGTTCATCTTCAACTCGATCATGTGCGTCGTCATTGGCGGAGTGCTTCTGACCGGAGGTGCGGGGTCGGTGGTTGGCATTGTCTTGGGTACGCTGACCTTCGCGATTGTGAACCAGGGCATCTATTTCACCGGGATCGATCCGAACCTTGGCAGCGTCATCATCGGCGCGCTGCTGCTGCTCGCGGTGATGATGAACGACAAGTTCAGACTGCTGGCGATGTCCTACGCATCGAAGAAGAAGTGAGGACGGGAAAATGTACAGTCTTTCGATCGGACAATTTGTACGCCGCCCGGAGTTCGGCGCCGTATTGAGTTTCTTCGCGGTGATCACCTTCTACGTCGCGTTCGGGGGCGTGAGCCTCGGCGCGCTATTCGGCGCGGCAAGTTGGGTCAACTTCGCCGCCAACCTCGGAATTGTCGCACTTCCCGTCGGCCTTTTGATGATCGCTGGCGAGCTGGACATCTCGATTGGCGCGATGATCCCGGCGGGTTCGATGTCGATCGCCATTCTGTCGGGTTACTACGAGTTGCCCATCGCGGTAGGCATGGCAGGCGCGCTGGCCTTCGGCGTCCTGGTCGGGCTCGTCAACGGTTTCCTGGCCGTGCGCACCAGCGTGCCCTCGCTGATTATCACGCTCGGCACATTGGTTGCCGTGCAGGGTCTCGTTCTTGCAGGATCCGTTATTCTCACGGGCGGCGCCTCGGTTCCACTCGAGGCGCCGGGTTGGGCCAAGATGATTTTCGGTCAGCTCATTCTCGGCAAATTCCAGGTGATCATCCTATGGTGGTTCGCGTTGACGCTTGTTTTCGGGTTCGTGGTTCATGCGACGCGTTACGGAAACTGGATCTTTGCGATGGGAGGCGATGAAACCAGCGCGCGCAATGCTGGAATCCCGACCAACAGGCTGAAGATCGCGCTCTTCGTCCTGTCGAGCACGGCCGCGACCTTCGTCGGCATGTGCGGAGCGATCCTGTTCAATTCGGCGCAGGTGTCAGGCGGCATGAACTACATCTTCAACACGATCGTTTCGATCGTCGTGGGAGGTGTGCTGCTCACCGGCGGCTTCGGTTCTATCGCCGGTATCTTCCTGGGGGCGCTGACCTTCGCCGTCGTCAACCAGGGCATCTATTTCACCGATATCGACCGCAATTGGTCCAATCTCATCATTGGTGTGATGCTCATGGCCGCCGTCCTGATGAACAACACCTTCCGGCAGATGGCGCTCAGCGTCGTGTCGAAGAAAAAGAAGTGAGCGTTCAACATGTCTGACAATATTGCGATCCTCGAACTTCGAAATGTCGACAAGAGCTTCGGCCCGATCGACGTGCTGCACGACATCTCGCTGAAGGTGCGCGCCGGCGAAGTGCTCTGCCTGCTCGGCGACAATGGTGCCGGAAAATCGACGCTCATCAAGACGCTGGCTGGCGTGCACAAGCCGACGCGCGGCAGCATTCTCATGGATGGTCAGCCGGTCGAATTCAGCGGGCCGCGCGATGCCCAGGAAAAGGGCATCTCGACCGTGCATCAGTTCGGTGGAACCTTTCCGCTGATGTCGATCGGTCGCTCCTTCTTCGTCGGCGTCGAGCCCACAAAGGGATGGGGGCCGTTCCAGATCTATGACCGGAGGAAGGCCAACGAGATTGCCGTCAAGGCGGTGCAGGACTTCGGCATCACCCGAATTGACGACGGCGATCGTCTGGTTGGCGGCCTCTCCGGCGGAGAACGTCAATCACTTGCGATTGCTCGCGCCGTGCATTTCGGTGCTCGTGTTCTGATCCTGGACGAACCGACCGCGGCACTCGGCGTGAAACAGGCAGCCCATGTGTTGCGGATCGTGAACGAAGCGAAGCGGCGGGGCCTGGCGGTCGTCTTCATTACCCATCAGGTCATGCATGCGATGGCCGTGGGGGATCACTTCGCAGTGCTCATCCGCGGAGCAATCGCGGCAGATTTCCGCAGGGGTGAGAAAACCCGGGAGGAGATCACCGACTTGATGGCGGGCGGAGAAACCATGGCTGGCCTGGAGGCACAAATTGAAAGCTACATGGATTCGCACGCCGGGCAGCCGCCGCCTCCCGCCGAATAACCACTGACGGCATCACAAACGCAATAACGCAAATCCCCGGGCTTCGAAGGCGACCGCCGTCGAAGAAGGAGGAAGTGCGTCCAGAATCTGGAGGTCAAAATGAAAATTGCACTCGACCCGTTCATGCATCGGCATCTCTCGCTTGAGGAGTTGCCTATGAAGGTCAAGGAACTCGGCTACGATTGGATCGAGCTTTCGCCACGCGGCGACTTTCTCGAATGGTTCAAGGCACCGCGTGTATTCCCGGACAGGGTGAAGTCGTTCAAGAAGGCGCTTTCCGATGCGAATGTCGGCATCGCCTCGCTGCTGCCGATGTACCGTTGGGCCTCGAACGATGAGGCCGAACGCCAGGCTGCGGTGAAGCACTGGAAGCGTGCGATCGAGATCTGTGTCGAACTTGGCGTCGACACCATGAACTCCGAATTTGGCCGCGGCCCGCATCCCGACAAGGGCTCTTGCTACTGCTGCCACACGGGCTCGATGATCGAGGCTTGCGAGGACGCCTGGTGGCGGTCGATGGAAGAGCTTGTGCCGGTCTTTGAACGCGAAGGCATCATGCTTCACGTCGAGCCGCATCCCGAGGACTGGTGCGAAACGCTGCAGCCTGCGCTCGACATCATCCGCACGGTCAATTCGAAGAACGTCAAGTTCCTCTACTGCGCGCCGCACACCTTCTATTTCGGTGACGACACCAAGGCCATGCTGCGCGAGGCAGCCGACGTGCTGGCCCATGTCCACGTCGGAGATACCTTCAACCACAAGGCCTCGTCAGGCCTGCGCTACATCCTCAACCCGCCGGGCACACAGGCAAGGGTGCATCAGCACCTCAACATCGGGCAGGGAGAGGTTCCATGGGACGACTTCTTCGCGACGCTGGCCGAGGTCGGCTTTGACGGCATCATGACCGCTTGCGTCTTTGCCTGGGAAGACAAGGCGGATCATTCCGGCAAGTTCATGCGCTCCGAGATGCAGCGCTACATCGACAAGTACTGGGGGGCGAAATGACCCTCAAAGTCGGTGTCATAGGCACGGGAATGATCGGCCAGGATCATCTCCGCCGCCTGACCACGGTGCTTTCCGACGTCGATGTTGTGGCGGTAAGCGACATCGATGCTGCTCGTGCGGAAGCGGTCGCGCCGGAAGGTGCGACGGTGTTTGCGACGGCGGGCGAACTCATCCGCTCAAGCACGGTCGAGGCTGTGGTCATCTGCTCGTGGGGACCGGCGCACGAGGAACAGCTTCTCGGCTGCATCGCTGCCGGCAAGCCCGTCTTTTGCGAGAAGCCGCTCGTCACATCCGCAGCGGCCGCCTTGAAGGTGATGGAAGCGGAAGTGGCCTTCGGAAGGCGCCTGGTACAGGTTGGCTTTATGCGCCGCTTCGATGCCGACTACCGTCGGCTGAAGGCGACGCTGGATACGGGCACGTTCGGCACTCCATTGATGTTTCATTCGGTGCACCGCAACGCTGCTGTGCCCGAAGGGCTCTACACGTCGGAGATGCCGCTTAACGATACGCTCGTCCATGATGCCGATATCTCGCGGTGGCTCCTGACCGACGAAATTGTGGGTGTCGAGGTGCGGGTGCCACGCCGCTCACGCCGGGGGAAGGACCTTAGAGACCCGGTGCTGGTGCTGTTGCACATGGCGTCTGGCGCGTTGGTCGACGTCGAGATCTCGGTGAACATTGCCTACGGCTATGACATTCGCGGCGAGGTGAGCTGCGAGACGGGTGTGGCCGCCTTGCCGAACCGCCCGTCGACCCTGATTTCAGACTTGAACGGGATCCGTCAGGCAATCCCTGCCGATTGGCGCGAGCGTTTCATCGAGGCATATGATCAGGAATTCCGGGAGTGGATTGTGGCTGCCTCGAACGGCACCGCAACCGGTCCATCCACTTGGGACGGCTACGCTGCCACGCTTGTGGCCGATGCGGCCCTGCGCGCCGTGGCCAGCGCCAGCTTTGAACAAATCGACATGATAGCGAAACCAGGTCTTTACGGACCTCCGACCGCAATGGCGGCGGAGTGAGCCGGCGACCACTTCAGGAAAGATGATTGGATGATCAACGGAGAAAGAACCATTACCCGCCCCCTGCGCTGGGGGATGGTTGGCGGTGGGCGAACCGGTCAGGTGGGCTACAAGCATCGCACAGGGGCCTTGCGTGATGGTACCTACAGGCTTGTGTGCGGCGCCTTCGATCTCGACGCGGAGCGTGGCCGTGATTTTGGAACGAGGCTCGGCGTCGACGCGGAGCGATGCTATGCGGACTACAAGGAACTGATCGCCAAGGAAGCGAAGCGGTCTGACGGTGTCGAGGTCGTGTCGATCGCGACGCCCAACTTCACCCATTATGAGATCACCAAGGCGTGCCTGGAGGCGGGCCTCCATGTGATCTGCGAAAAGCCGCTGTTTTTCACCGTCGCCGAGTGCGAGGAAATCGAAAAGCTCGCCGCGGAAAAAGGCCTGATCGTTGGTGTGACTTACGGATTCACGGGCCACCCGCTCGTTCACCAGATGGCGGCCATGGTCAAGAAGGGCCTGCTCGGCGACATCCGTATCATCGACATGCAATATACCCATGGCTTCAACGCCGGCGACGACGTCGGCGCTGGCGAGGCCGTCAAATGGCGGACGAACCCCAGGACTGCTGGACCGACCTTCGTTCTCGGCGATATCGGCACGCACCTCTACTACCTCTCGGAGGTCGTGCTGCCGCACCTGAAGATCGAAAAGCTACTCTGCGACCGCAAGGCCTTCATCCCCACCCGTGCGCCGCTCGAAGACCACGCGACCGTACTCATGCACTACGACAACGGTGCCCGTGGCCGCCTTTGGGTGTCGTCGGTCAACGCCGGCAACATGGGCTCGCAACGTTATCGCTTCGTGGGTTCCAAGGCCTCGATCGAATGGTCCGATGCCCATCCCGACCAGCTGATCTACGAAATCCAGGGTGAACCGAACCGCACCTTGCACCACGGCATGCCATATCTCGAAGAGGAAAGCTTGGCTGTCGACCGAATGGGTGCTCTGCATACCGAGGGCCTCGGCGACAGCTGGGCGAACATCTACCTCTGGATCGCCCAGGCGATCGACGCGAAGCATCGCGGCGATGAGGCGTTTCTCAAGAACCATCACTACCCGGGCATCAAGGCCGGCACCGAAGGCGTGCGCTGGCTCGAGAACTGCGTTCGCTCGGCGGATGCTGGATCCGCTTGGGTTGATTTTCACTAAGTTCCTCCCGGCCTGGGGCGCTGTCAGGCGCCCCCTCTTTTTCTGAAGGACAGGAAGATGAAACTATCAATCTGCACCGATGTAATGGGCGATCTCTCTTTCATCGACATGCTCGACAAGTGCGTCAAGCTCGGCGTCGAGGGTATCGAGATGACTGGCGGCGGTTGGTCGCGGGCGCCCCATTTCCGCGCCGGCGAGTTGCTCGAGGACAAGGGCTTGCGCAGGTCCAAGCTCAAAGAAATTGAAGCGCGCGGCCTCCAGATTGCCGCGCTCAATTGCTCCGCCAATCCGCTTGACCCGAGCGAAATGGGCAAGCTCCATCGCAAGGAGATGGAGGACACGATCCGCCTCGCCGGTGAAATCGGCATCAAGACCATCGTGACGATGTCTGGCCTTCCCGAAGCGGCACCCGGTGACATGGTCCCGAACTGGCTGGTCTACACCAAGAGCTGGCCGGATGAGATGCCGGAACGCGACCGGTACCAGTGGGAAGATCGCGCCTTCCCCCTCTGGCATGATCTGGTGAGGCTCGCCAAGGAGGTCGGTGTCGAGAAGTACGCGCTTGAGAACTTCTCGGCCATGCTCGTGTGGAACCCCGAGACCTTGTTTCGGCTGCGCAACGAAGTGGGCCCGACGGTCGGCATGAATCTCGACCCCTCGCATCTGATGTGGATGGGCGCTGATCCGATCGCTTCCGCTCGCGCGCTGGGTCCTGCAATCCATCACTGCCACGGCAAGGATACCCGTATCGAGCGTGGCCTCGCGGACGTGAACGGTCTTCTCGAACTGAAGGACGTCACCGACGTCGCTAACCGCAGCTGGAACTATGTTGCTGTCGGCGCGGGTCGCGATCTGCAGTGGTGGAAGGAGTTCTTCTCGGTGGTCCGCATGGTTGGCTATAACGGCTGGGTGAGCCTCGAGATGGAAGATTTCACCATGTCGACGGAAGCCGGCATCCAGTCCTCCATCGACGCATTACAAGCAACGATCAGCCGATAGTCGCCGCTCCGGCCGCGTGTCGCGGCCCGGCTTTTCGCGAGGACGAGATGACCAATCCAATTACAATCACCACGGCGCCCTGTTGCTGGGGCGTCGATGATGTGAAAAATCCCCATCTGCCCGATTGGGAAAAGGTTCTGGTGGAGGCGAAAACCGCTGGCTTCGGCGGGTTGGAGCTCGGCCCCTATGGCTACCTGCCACTCGATCTCGAGCTCGTAACTGAAGCGCTCGATCGGCACCATCTGAAGATCGTCGCGGGTACGATCTTTGACGATCTGGTCTCTCCGGAGAAACGAGACAACCTCCTGCGTCAGACTGACGAGATCTGCACACTGATCACGCGACTGCCCAAACCTGAAACCCATGCGGGTCAGCGATACTCTGCACCCTACCTGACCGTGATGGACTGGGGGCATGACGAGCGCGACTGTGCCGCTGGCCATACAGACCTCGCTCCGCGCCTCAACGAGAACGCCTGGAATGGAATGGTCGACAATATCCGCGCCATAGCGGCACTTGCGCGCGACAAATACGGCGTGCGCGTCACTATCCATCCCCACGCGGGCGGCTACATCGAGTTTGCCGATGAATTGGAGCGGATCGTGGCTGACATCCCTGCCGACCTTGCGGGCCTCTGCCTTGACACCGGGCACCTCACCTATTCCGCCATGGACCCCGTTTCCACCTTGCGGAGGTACTGGGATCGCGTCGATTACCTTCACTTCAAGGACATCGACGCCAAGGTTTACCGGGCTGTGATGAACGAGCGCATTCGCTTCTTCGACGCCTGCGCCAAGGGCGTCATGTGCCCGATCGGGCGCGGTTCTATCGACTATCCGGCTATCCGAACGCTTCTGAGTGAACTTGGCTACGGCGGCTACATCACCATCGAACAGGAGCGTGATCCGCGCAACACCGGCGGCATCCTGAACGACCTGGCCGCCAGCCGCGCGTTCCTGGCGCAAACTGGTTTCTAACACAGCGAAAGTCCGGGTCGGCGAGTTCAGCCCAACACAAGAGTTCAACGGATCAGGGAACGAGAGGTAAGATGATACGCCGGGCACTCAATCAGAAGACTGCCTCAAGCCTTTCCTACGAGTGTTTTCTCGACATGGCGAAGGATCTTGGCTGCGTGGGCGTCGAGGCCCGCAACGATCTGGGGCGCCCCTTCTTCGACGGGTTTGCACCGGCTGTGGCCGGTGATATGGCGCGCGCAAGAGGGCTGCAGCTTCTCGGCTTGAGCGAGGTCTATCCGTTCAACGATTGGTCTGACGCGCGTGCGACTTGCGTTCAGGATCTCATCGACACCGCGGAGAAAAGTGGCGCGCAGACGATCAGCCTCATTCCAAGAGTTGACGGAGTAGGAACTGAAAACGGAGTGCGTCAATCGGTGCTCCGGCAAGTCATGCGTGAAATTCTTCCAATGTTGCAAGGGCGTCGAGTCCTCGCTCTGATTGAGCCGATCGGGTTCTCCGCTTCGTCGCTCAAGAACAAGGCCGAACTCGTGGAAGCGATTGAGGCGGTCGGCGGTCCCGGCAAATTCAAAATGGTGCACGACACATTCCAGCACGCGATCGCCGGTGGCGGGCCAATTTTCCCCGACTATACGGCCCTGGTACACATCTCAGGGATTTCGGATCCCACATCGCCGCTTGACGAGCGCCTCGATGCGCACCGCGTGCTCGTCGACGACCAGGATCGCGGTGGTACGTGTCGGCAGATCAATGCGTTTCTGGAGGCAGGATATGGCGGCGCGTTCTCTTTCGAGTGCACCGATCCGCTCGTTCGAGAAAGCCCCCGGCTGGCAGCGGAAATCGCGCGCTCATTTGAGTTCATCGACTCCTATGCGGCTCGTATGTGAAGGAGCGGGTAGGCGGTGGTGGGCACGGCGCAACTCGCTTCTTAGCAGTTCGTCGCGGGGGCGCCCGTGTCGTTGAGATAGCGGGTCGCAGTGGATCGGCCGCGCGGTGGCGGTGGTAGGCAATGGAGAAGCGGCATGAAAACGAATGAGGCAACAAGACGCCCTGGTGATGTGACCGAGCTTAGGGCTATGTTCGCATCCAAGGATGTTACGCTTCCAAAACAGCTTGAACGGGTCGCCCGGATGGCACTGGCAAAGCCTGATCTCGTCGCTTTCGGCAGCGCCCGTTCAGTCGCAACCGCTTGTTCGGTTTCACCGACGACGGTTACACGCCTTGCGACTGTCCTCGGCTTCGACAATTTTCGCGATCTCAAAACGTTCTTTCGACAGCATCTAAGGAGCGTATCGCCCATCTAGGGCAAGGCGTTCTCTGTTTAGCGACACTAGCGGATTTGCAAGGACCATACACCTTGTTAAGGCCTGGGAGCGAGATCGCGAATAACGCTTTGGAACCGTCGTGGTACCGCTCGCCGAGGTCTCGTCCGGCGCGATGAAGGAGAGGTGAGGATTTCGCCCGTTCCGTGATTCCTCCTGAATTGTTCAGATGGATGGCTTGTAGCAGAATGCGCCGGTATTGCAGCCGGTGAGTCGATCGATGGTGGTTCCGAGTCAAACGAACGACGCAGCAGTTCGATCTGTTCGTCGCGAACGATGCGACAAATCAGAAGGCGGTTGGTTCGCCAGCGAAGCGACGTCCTCCAGCCGCGCTCAGCGAAGAGGATATGGTGCGCGTGCTTCGTGAAACCGGGCGCTACCGCATCCTGAAAAACCTTGAACCGCGTCCAGTCACGACGTCGCCGCCCCCGGGTTTCCGTTAAACCTAAGAGCTCATTAGCCTCGTCACCCCCTGACGGCGGCGAACGGCTGTTATTTCACCTGGATCAAGCCCCGGGCTGAATACCGTGGTCAACTATGAACACGTCAGCTCCGGCTCCTGGCAAGAATTCCTGCGAGCACTGTAATCTCGCGTTCGAGCACCTCGGGGGTTATGCCGACGAACCGTCCTTCTAGGCTGAGAGAGATCACGCCATGAACGGCCGCGAAGAACGTCCGGGCACGAATTGCCACATCTTGGCGAGAAGCATCAGGCATATGCCGCGCGAGTGGTGCTGCGATGAGCCCGATCAGGAAGGCGTGTTCGGCAAGGTGCCACTCCGGAACGGAAACGCCCTCCGGCATCCTATGTTCGAAAAGCGCGGACCACAGGTTTCGCTCTGATAGCGCGAAGCGCAGGTATGCCAGAGACAGGCTGAGGAAAGTCTCCTCAATGGCCGCTGACGGCGAAATCGCGGCGTTGAGAGTGTTCTCCAACTGTTTCAGCGTCCCCGAGTTGACGCGGAGAATCAGCCCGTCGAGATCATCGAAGACCGTGTAAAGACCGCCGAGCGCCGCGCCGGCGCGTTCGGCAATGTCCCGAGCGCGCAGGTTTTTCAGCCCCTGTTCGCGAATGAGCTCCGTGCAGGCGACAATCAGCCTTGCCTTCAGGTCTTCCTTCTTCGTCTGACGTTGTCCGACCACCATTAACCTCATTTTTGAACGTTGTTCATTTTATAACTTGAACATCGTTCATCTTTGTGAGAAAAGATTATTGAACATTGTTCATACATGGAGGTGAGGAAATGTTCAAACAAATCGTAACGCTGATACGAGGTCGCGCCCACGAGGCGGAGGAGGCCTTCGGCGATCGGCATGCGCTACCGATTCTTGCCCAGCAGATCCGTGACACCGCGCGCGGCGTCGAAAGCGCACGTCGGGCGGTCGCTCTGGCGATCGCGCAAAATCGCCTGGAAAAGGAAAATGCCGAGAGGCTCTCCGCCCGCATCGATGATCTCGAAACGCGCGCTATCGCAGCGCTTGAAAAGGGGCGGGAGGATCTGGCTACCGAGGCTGCAGCCTCGATCGCTCGGCTCGAAACCGAACTGCAGAACGCACGTCAGGTTCAGGCGGAGTTTACAGATGGAATAGATCGGTTGAGGCAAGCGGTGCGGCAGAGCGAAACGCGCCTGGCTGCGCTGCGTCGCGGCGAGCGCCTGGCCGAGGCACGTGACCGGACGCGGCGCCTTTCCCGTGACGTGCCTGGCAACGATCTAGCTACGCTCAGCGATGCCGAGGCAACACTTGCGCGGCTCGAAACGCGCCAGCGCGAGGCTGAGTTGACGGCCGAAGCGCTGATTGAGCTGGAAGAGCGGCCCGATCCGACCGCGCTTGCAGAGAAACTGGCCGCGGCCGGTTGCGGGCGCCCGCTCGTGACGAGCGCTGAAGACGTGCTCGAGCGCCTGCGTGCCAAGGCAAACCCTACTCTTTGAACCCACTATCTCTCAAAGGAAAACGACGATGAACGACAGCCTGATGAAACACTCCTCTGCCTGGACCTCCTTCTCCTATGTGAGCTTCGGCGTGGCCGCCTTCATGGTGGTGATCGGCCTTTACATGATGCCGATCGATCTTTGGGGAAAAGGGTATCTCGCCATGGGCATCCTGATGCTCCTGCAGACGGCGGTAAACGTCACCAAGACGCTGCGCGACAACCTGGAAGCCGAAAAGCTCATCCGCAGGATCGATGATGCAAAGACCGAGAAGCTGCTGCTCGGCATCAAGGCCGATGACGTTTAATCGATCGTTAGCGCTGTCGCCACAAAGCACAACCTGTGAACGAGAGTGAAACGACTTTCATCTAGAACGCTCAAAAAAAGGGGAGACGTTCCGTGAAAAACAATCTCATGACTTCTCGGCGGTTTGCGCCACTCTTCTGGACGCAGTTCCTGTCGGCGTTCAACGATAATTTCCTCAAGAACACGCTCGTCTTCCTCATCCTCGCCACCGTGGCGGCAAATGACGCCGGATCACTCGTTACGCTGGCCGGCGCCGTCTTCATGGCGCCGTTCCTGCTCTTTTCCGCACTCGGTGGCCAAATTGCCGACAAGTTCGACAAGGCGGTCGTCGCTGAGAGACTGAAGCGTTGGGAGCTCGCTGCCGCGGCCGTTGCGGTCCTCGGTATTGCATTCTCCTCCATCGCCGTGCTGCTGGTTGCGCTCTTCCTGTTCGGCGCCATCTCCGCGCTCTTCGGGCCCGTCAAATACGGCATCCTGCCCGACCACCTGGAGCGCAAGGAGCTGCCGCGCGCCAACGCCTGGATCGAAGGGGCGACGTTCATCGCCATCCTCAGCGGCACTGTCGTCGCGGGGCTTGCCGCAGCCGATGGCGTCGACCCCTGGCTGTTTGGTCCCATGATGCTCGGCCTTGCACTCGCCTGCTGGCTTTCGAGCCGCTACATTCCCCGCCTTGGCGCCAAGGCTCCGGACATCGTCGTCGATCGCAACGTCCTGCGCGCCACCGGCCGGCTCGTTGCTTCGCTGCGCGGCGATCGGCGGCTCTGGCGCACGGCGCTGATGGCCGCCTGGTTCTGGCTGGCGGGCGCTATCGTGCTGTCGCTGCTGCCACCCATGGTGAAGATCTATCTTGGCGGCGACGAGACTGCGATCACCGCCTATCTCGCCGTTTTCGCCGTAGCGGTCGGCGTTGGCTCGGCGATCGCCGCCTGGATGTCCGCAGGACGTATCGTGCTCCTGCCGGCGCCCGTCGGTACCCTGATCATGGCGCTCTTCGGCCTCGATCTCGCCTGGTGCGTGGGGCATGCCGGCGCGGTTGCTCCGACCGAGACGCTCTCTGCTTTCTTCGACGGTCCCTATACGGTGCGGATCGCCATCGATCTTGCCGGCATGGCAATTGCCGGCGCCTTCCTGGCCGTACCCACACTCGCGGCCCTTCAGGCCTGGGCGCAAGAGGACCAGCGATCGCGCGTCATCGGTGCGTCGAACGTGCTGTCCGCAGCCTTCATCACCGCCGGTGGCGGCCTTGTCGCCGTCTTGCAGGCGTCCGGCGTGTCGACATCAGTACTTTTCGCCGGCCTTGCACTCGCCAATGCCGTGGCGGCCTGGGTCATGCTGCGCACGCTGCCGACCAATGCTTTCCGTGATTTCGTCTCCATCCTCTTCCGCGCCTTCCTGCGGCTGGAAGTGGAAGGCCTCGACAACCTGAAAAAGGCGGGTCGCGCGCCGATCATCGCGCTCAACCATGTTTCCTTTCTTGATGGCGCGCTGGCGCTGGCGCTCACCGACGAGGAACCGACCTTCGCTGTCGACTACACGATCGCTAAGGCCTGGTGGGTGAAGCCGTTCCTCAAGATGTGCAATTTCCTGCCGCTCGATCCCTCAAAGCCGATGGCAACACGCACGCTCATCAAGACGGTCAACAATGGCGAACCGCTCGTGATCTTCCCCGAGGGCCGCATCACGGTCACCGGCGCGCTGATGAAGGTCTATGACGGCGCCGCGATGGTGGCCGACAAGACCGGCTCCATGGTCGTGCCGGTCCGTATCGACGGGCTGGAGAAGAGCTACTTCTCGCGCCTCAGTTCCTTGCACGTTCGCCGCCGCCTGTTTCCGAAGGTGAAGGTCACCATTCTGGAGCCCGTTCGCCTCTCTGTTCCGGAAGAGCTGAAAGGTCGCAAGCGCCGCATGGCCGCGGGTGCGGCTCTCTACCAGGTCATGTCGATGCTGATGTTCCGCACCACGGATACCAACACCACCGTGCTGGAAAAGGTGATCAAGACGGCCAAGGAGCGTGGGTTCAACCGGCTCGCTGTGCAGGACCCCGTTACCGGTTCCCTGTCCTATGGCAAGCTGCTGACGGGTGCGGCCGTGCTTGGCGCGAAGTTCAAGGCGCTCTTCCCGGACGAAAAGGCGCTTGGCGTTCTCCTGCCCAACGCCAACGGTGCGGTCGCAACCATCCTTGGCGTAATGTCTGCAGGCAAGGTGCCGGCAATGCTGAACTTCACGGCGGGCGCGGCCAACATCATTTCGGCGTGCAAGGCCGCGGAGGTCCGCTACGTGCTGACGTCGCGTGCCTTCGTTACCCAAGCGAAACTTGGCCCCGTCGTCGAGGAGTTGTCGAAGACGGTGGAAATCGTCTGGCTCGATGATCTGCGCCAGACGATCGGCCTTGCCGACAAGCTGCGAGGTCTCCTGCAAAAGGCGCGGCCGCTTGTCCGACGCACGGCCGACGAACCGGCCGTCATTCTCTACACCTCCGGCTCGGAGGGAACGCCGAAGGGCGTCGTGCTGACACACCGAAACATCCTCTCCAATGCGGCTCAAGCCGCGTCCCGCATCGATTTCCACTCGGGCGACAAGGTGTTCAACATCCTGCCGGTGTTCCATTCCTTCGGGCTCACCGCTGGTACTGTGCTGCCACTCATCTCCGGCGTGCCCGTTTATTTCTATCCGTCGCCGCTGCACTACCGGATCATCCCGGAACTGATCTACGCTTCCAACGCAACGATCATCTTCGGCACCGACACCTTCCTGAACGGTTATGCGCGGACGGCCCATCCCTATGACTTCCGCTCGATCCGCTACTGCTTCGCCGGCGCCGAGCCGGTCAGGGCCGCAACCCGAGCGCTCTACATGGAGAAGTTCGGTGTCCGCATCCTCGAGGGTTACGGCGTGACCGAGGCCGCGCCAGTGATCGCGCTGAACACGCCGATGTTCAACAAAGCCGGCAGCGTCGGCAAGATCATGCCGGGCATGGAGTACAGGCTCGAAGCCGTGCCCGGCGTCCTGGAGGGCGGACGGCTGTTCATCCGCGGCGCAAACGTCATGGCCGGATATCTCCGCGTCGAAGCTCCCGGCGTGATCGAGCTGACGCCGGACGGCTGGCATGACACCGGTGATATCGTCACCGTCGACGAGGATGGTTTCATCGTCATCCGGGGTCGCGCCAAACGGTTTGCCAAGATCGGCGGCGAGATGGTTTCGCTCGGCGCCGTGGAGGCGCTGGCAGGAGAATTGTGGCCGGGTCATCTGACGGTCGTCGTGTCGCTGCCTGATGCCAAAAAGGGCGAGCGCCTGGTCATGCTCACCGATGCTCCGGGTGCGACACGTGCCGCATTCCTTCGCTTCGCCAAGGAAAAGGGGGCGATGGACATGATGGTTCCCGCGGATGTGAGGGTGGGCGCCGTGCCTGTGCTTGGAACTGGAAAGGTGGACTTCGTCAGTGCTCAGAGACTTCTCGCCGAGACTGCAAGGACCGTGGACGCTGCCTGAGATAGAAAACCGGAAAGCCGACCTCAGGCCGGCTTTCCA
This sequence comes from Ensifer sp. CCNWLY38, assembly GCF_037120565.1. Lineage (NCBI taxonomy): Bacteria > Pseudomonadati > Pseudomonadota > Alphaproteobacteria > Hyphomicrobiales > Rhizobiaceae > Ensifer > Ensifer sp. CCNWLY38. Next base: position 10,443 of record NZ_JBBBBO010000019.1, on the reverse strand, counting down.
TCCAGCACGAGATCCCGTGCCGGAAGGCGAAATTTCGGAACGGTGGACGGCGCTGGGCCCACACGCAGCACATTGATCAGCCGGTGGCCGGGCGGCAATGGGAAGCGCTGCTGCAGCGCCTCTGCAGCTTCGGGCAGATCGGCCAGCACCGCCATAGGCCAACCTGCGAAGCCGAGACGCGTGAACCCCAGCCAGAAACGATAGAAGGCTTGTCCGGAGACGATTGGGCTCTCGCCTTCCGGCCGATGGAACAGGAGGCAAGCCGCAGCGGTCATCGTCTTTCCCGCTTCGGCAACGAGAGTTCTGCCGAGGCCCAGCCGGTCGGCAATGTCGAAAATCGGTGAAGCGAGCACATGCTCCGCCAGCGCGCCCTCCAGCCGCCCCATCTGAAGCGCGGCAAGATTGAGCCCGTCCAAGGCATAGGTCGGATGGGTGGGAGAAAGCCGCATCCACGCCACGAGTTCATCGCGGAACGCGCGCTCGCGCATGATCGACAGGCTTGCGCGGTCGTTAACCGCTGCGAAGAAGGCGAGATCCTCGTGGCCGCTGGCGAGTTTTACATCGTCCGACTCAGCCACCCAGTGCTCAAGCCTGGTGATCTCTTCCGGCGCCGCGGGCAAAAAGCGAGCACGCCATGTAAAGCGCCTGGTGATCCAGCCGGCAAGTTCGTGCGGCTTTGTGTCGCCCGCAAGGGTCAGTCGCGCGGCCAATCGGTAGCCGGGCCTCCAGTCGAGGATGTTGTCGGCCCAGAGATCTTCGATGGCCACACCGATCCCGCCCGCGGCGAGCGCCATCACCATGCCCTCAAGCGCCGCTCCACAGGAAAGCCCCATATCGCGACCGGTCGGATCGCCGATGCCGAGGTGCCGGGAGAGGTCGGCAGCAAGCAGAATGCATCCGTCTTCGTCCAGCATCCAGCGGGCCGGCTGGGTATTGTGGACGGAGGGAGCGAGATTGGCCTCCTCCGCCAGATCGGCGAGCGTGGCGACGTCGATGCGGCTCATAATGTCTTTCCGAAGAGATGCAGACGATGCAGAGGCCTTGCGCCGGCTTTTTCCGCCTGCCTCAGGCTCGCCGCATTGACGTCCGCGATCCAGGTGCCGCCGGCAGTCTCGTAGCCGGCGCGGCGCATTTCTTTGAGCACATGGGCGAGCAGGAGTGGATTGAGACCACGTCCCTGATGCTCCGGTTTCACGCCCTGGAATATGACCACGGCGCGCCGGCGCTGGAGGCGGTGCTTGAGCAGATGCCAGGGCGCGCTCAACCTCAGTCGCGAGCCCATCGCCTTCAGCATCGGGTTGACGTCGGGAACGGCGATCACCGCGCTGGCTGGCGTGCCGTCTTTCTCGGCAACCGCCGAGATGCGTGGATCCATGATCCACTTCATTTCCTTGGCCTGAAATTCGTATTCCGCGCGGCTGACGGGCACGAACATCGGATTGTCGGCAAAACTCTCGTTGAGGATCAGCCGGGAGTCTTCCAGCCTCCGTTCGAGCGTTGCTCGCCGGATCGGTGAAAAGCGGAAGCCGTCGTCGAAAAGCGCACGCATCTGTGCGCTGGCGAGCAGGCCATCGATAGCCACGGTGCGGACGTCGATTTCGAAGGTGGTCATCGGGAAGCAGGGGGCGTATCCCCGTTTTTCCAGCAGGCGGGGCAGATGCGGTGGCCCCCAGACCTGATCCGTATAGGGCGCATTTTCGAAACCGCCGGTCATGATGCCGACCTGCTGCATGGCAGTCAGGTTGAAGTTTCCGAGGATTTCCCCAAAACCCTTCGCGCGCGCCCAATCCTCTGCCCGCTCCAACAGGGCGGCGGCGACGCGCTCGTCGTCGGCACAGTCGAAGTAACCGAAATAGCCGCGATCAAGGCCAAACTTCGCGTTCGATGCGCGGTGCACGTGGGCTGTTATGCGCCCGCGCACGGCGCCGTCTTCATGGGCCGTGAAGATGGCGAAGTCTTCTGCCGTGTCGAAGAGAGGGTTCTTTTCAGCTGAAAGGAAGCGCTTGAGGTCGCTGAGCATCGGCGAGACGTAGGGCGCGCGTGCACCGTAGATCTGAAAGGGTGCGGTGAAGAAGGCGTCGATATCCCCGTCGCGGATCTCAATCATGGAGCGGGTTCCTCTCGGAGATCAGCATGGCCATGCGCTGGACGACCTTCAACTCCGTCTCGGCGCCCGGTGTGGCGGTGACGGAGGGCATATTGAGCGCAATCAGCCGGAACGGCCGGTTCGACACCAGCATGACATGGGTCGCCTCGTATTTTTCGAGCAGCCAGGCAAGCTGCTCGGCGTCCACTTGGGAAAGGCTGCCCGTTTCGGCAGCGCGCATCAACGGCCGCCCAGCAAAGAGCGCCTTGATCACCGGCAAGTCGAGGTCGGAAAGTTCATTCTCGCCAAGCAGAAGTGCGCCATCCACCAACGGATGGTTCTGTAATTCCTTGAGGAAGCCGAGCGTGTCGTCGATGCGGTCCTCGGCCAGATGCCGGATCAAGCTCTGGCGCCTTTGCTCCGTGCGCAGGCTGAGGCTGTCTTTCCAGATCACGCCAAGCAAGGCGGCGCTGAGAATGACGCTGGCCGCCCGCACCAGCGCCGCGGGTTCGAGCTCGTTTTCGAAGCCGATGACAAGCGCTGCAAGCAGGGCAACCGAAAGCAGGATGGCGAAGGAGACGACCGTGTCACGATGCATGACCGCGCGCTGGCCAAGGCTGATCAGCAGCCAGCACAGGAACAGGATCGCGACCCCGCCGAGCCGCACCGGCTGGTCGATGTAGGCCGAGCGGAAATCGGTGACGAGGAGCGGCAGGATCAGAAGCAGCGAGAGGGCCACGCGGTCAACCGCCTGGTTCTCCGCCTTCGACAGGCTCGCCCGGTCGCGCGTTACCGTCATATGCCCGGCGAGAGCGAAGGTGACCAACTGATAGAGGAACAGCAGCGTGACACGCCACGGCTCGGCGATCGATGCGGGAAGGAACGCGAGCGCAATGAAGGCGGCCGCACCCCCGGCTGCGATCCATTTCGTCGTCCTCGGTGCATGGCGGCGCAACAGGCCCTCGGCGAGGAGAACTGTCGAGAGCGGAACGAGGCCCGCAGTTATGATCGTTGCGGCTTTGAAGATGAAGAGGTCCGTCCACCAGGCGAGCACCCGGCTCGCCATCAATGCCGCCAGCACCTGCAATCCAAAGAGGAAGCGGCGGTTCAGCGGGCTTTCCGTATCGAAGCTACGGATGGTGCCGATCAGCACAAGGAGGCCGCCAAGTGCTGCCAGCGAAACGAAACTATCGGCAACGAGCGGCGTGTTCATGGCGCTGCCGGAGCCGCAAGGCGCTTGAGGTAGCGACGTACCAGTGGACGCAGCAACGCCGCGACGATCGCATTGCGGGGCCGTTCGATGCGCCCGGCGTGGAGGTTGAAGAACCAGCCGCGGCAATCGGCGGACTGTGGACGACCGAGGACCACGTGGATCGCCTCGTAGGCCATCAATGTGCCGGTGGAGATCACCATTGGCGCGAAGGACATGCGACTGCGGGTGCCGGCAATCACTTCGCCGGCGAGCGAAAGATCGACATGGTGGCGTGACGACGAATGGACCATCACGTATTCCGCCTCGCGCAGGAAAGCTTCCGCACGCTGGTCGGCCGTAAGCGCGTTCCAGGCGGTTCCGGCGGTCGGATAGCCGAGCCGCTCTTCCGGCATCGGATCTTGCGGTCGCGTCACGTAGACGGAGGGCAAGGGAGACGCATAGGCGTCGATCACCGTCCGGCCGAGGTTTCGCGAGACGCGATAGAGCAGGAGGCTGGCGCCGAGATCGTCCGTCCCGTTGATGACGACGTCCGCGTCGGCAATGAGCGTCTCGGCATAATCGGTCCAATCCGGGCCGAAGACGGTCACGTCCAAGTCGGGATTGATCTTTAGGCAGAGGTCTCGGGTCGCTTCCGCCTTGGGCGTGCCAATAGTGTCAGCAAAACAGAAGACCTGGCGATTGAGGTTCGACAGCTCGAAGCGGTCGATATCGGCGAGGATGAGACGACCGATGCCGGCCCGCGCCAGCGCCTGGATGCAGGCGCCGCCCATGCCGCCGGTTCCGCAGACGAAGACGGTCGCCAGTCTCAAGCGTCGTTGCTCCGCCTCTGTGACGAAGCCGATGTTGCGCGTGGTGAAGGCCTCATAGGAGAAGACGCGGCTCATTGGTTTGAAGGCCTCAATATGCCCCACTGCCGACGGCTGTCCGCCCAATGCAAAACCGGCAGAGCCAGCCTTTGGACGAGGATGACGAAACTTGCGACGGCAAGACGACCGAGCGCGTTGCGCGGCACGCTTTCCATGAGGTAACGCTGCGCCGCGTTGAGGTCGAGCTGTCCGATTTGAAGCAGATCGTCGCCGCGATCGTAGTCGAGTTCGGCGGCGCAGAAGTCGTTGTACTCAGCCTTGCGGTGCTTCGGCGCCGCCTCGAAGGTCTTTTTCAGGTTGTCGGAACCGCCCGTATAGGCGTTGGTGATCACGAAGCGATCGCCGTCGAAACCGGCATCAGGACCAACGCCGAAGACATGACGATGGGAGCCCATGATCGCCGTGGCGATCAGTTGCTGATGCAACGATCGGCGCGCGCCGCGCGTGGGCGCAGGGAAGACGCCGCTGAAGGTCTCGGCGACCATACCGGCAACGGCCGGGACCTGGGTGACATTTGAAATCCAGAGCGGACGAAGCTGGTTGCGCAGGAAAAGAAGAAAGCAGGTGAGGCCGTAGAGCACCCAGGAAAGCCCCTGGCTGCGAACTGCGGGATCGATCATCACCAGCCCCAGGTGGAGAACGTCGACGGGTTTGCCGGAGAGAGAGACCTGGATGACCGGCAAGGCGTTGAAGGCGACCGGCTCACCGTCGGAAACCCGATAGACGACCGTCACGATCGTCCGGGCCAGGGCGTCTTCACGCTCGGAGAAGACGCCGTAGTCCAGCTCTCCATCGGCAACCGATCGCTGCGCGACCTTGCGCAGATCGTGCCGCAGTCTGGCGACTTCCCGCTCGCTCATCCACAGCCCGGGAGCTTCCACGATCCGCGCGCGGAAATCTGGTGAAGTCTTGAATGAGAGGTCGAGGCGCTTCTTCAGCACGACCGATATCAGATTGTACAATGGCCCGGCCCGGCAGCTTCAATTCTAGAATGGAGGTTTGTGCAAGCTTGGGTCGCATCTTCGCGGGAGAGAGCAAACATTTGGTTTAATTTTGGGCTGAGAGCAAGCGCCAGCGTTTTGGTGTCAGGCAATAATGGCGTGGCTGCCCTTGCCGGCGCCCTTTTTCTCACAAGAAGCGCAGATCGTCATAAGACAAGCGCCGTGCGTTCAAGTGAACGCACAAAAGTACGCTCCAGTACTTTGATTCTAGAGCATCTTTGCGCTTCGAGCGATTCCGCTTAGGAGCGCGATGCTCTAGTCGAGCATGACCATATGAGCGGTCAGTTGTTCCTCGAAGAATTTCGAGAACGTCGCGATGCGGGGCGGTAGGGCCTGGTAGGGCGGGTAGTAGAGTGTCAACCAAAGGTCCGGTGGCGACCAGCCACGCAGGACGTGGACGAGCCGGCCGCTGCGAATATGCTCGGCGATATCGAAGCCCGGCAGCATCGCCACGCCCGCGCCGTCTGCGGCCATGTTGGCAAGGACCTCGCCGTTGTTGGCGCTGAATGCCCTTCCGGCGACGATGGTGATGCTCGAGCCTCCGTCCGAAAGCAGCCAGTTCTCACGTCGGCTTTCGCCGCTATAGGCGAGACAATCGTCCGGAGTCAGTTCACTCGGGTGTTCCATCTCAGCGAACCGACTGCCTGGCGCGGCCACCAGAATCCTCGGCACCACCTTGATCTTGCGCCATATCGTAAACTTGTCCGAAGGGGCCGACGAAATGCGGATCGCGAGATCGTAGTCGTCATCTACGATGTCTATCAAACCGTCCGACAGCGAGATCTCGAAGCACATCTTCGGGTAGAGCTCCCGGAAGCCGGAAAGGATCGGCGGCAGCACCGTCTTGCCGAGCCAAGTCGGCGCGCTGATCCTTAAGCGTCCCTGGTCAGCCTTGTGGGCGTTCTTGACATCGCGCCGCGCGTTTTCGAGCGCCTCGACCGCCGGTTGAATCTGGGCGGCAAAGACGGCGCCGTCCGTCGTCAGCGATACCTGGCGGGTCGTGCGAACAAACAACTGGACGCCGAGATCATCTTCAAGCGCGGCAATGGCCCGCGTGACCGCAGCGGGGGTCATATCGAGCTCGCGGGCAACCTGAGCGAAGTTGCGCTTCTCGGCGGCCATCAGGAAGATTTTCAGGGCTTTGTGATCGTTCATCTCTATTGTTTCAAAAATCGCAACTCACTCGAAAGAAATATTGCAATTCTGCGACGTAATCAACCCGAGTACATCTCTTCGCATCGACGAATACCCTCAACGAAGAAAGGCACGGGCCATGATCAAGGATATCAAGGGACTGCATCACGTCACCTCCATGGCGTCGGATGCGCAGCAGAACAACAGATTTTTCACCGACACGCTTGGCCTTCGCCGCGTGAAGAAGACGGTCAATTTCGATGATCCGAGTGTGTATCACCTTTATTATGGCGATGAGAACGGTACGCCAGGTACTGTCATGACGTACTTTCCGTTCCCGCACATGATGATCGGGCGGCCGGGCGTCGGCGAAGTCGGCGAAACCCAGTTCTCCATTCCAAAGGGGGCGCTGGCCTTCTGGAAAGACCGTCTTATTGCGCAAGGTGTGGGTGGTATTCAAACCGACACGGTCTTTGGCGCCAATCGCCTGCGTTTCACGGGCCCCGATGGTGACGGCCTGGCCCTGGTCGAAGCGGCCGACGACGTCCGCGCTCCCTGGCTTGCTGAGGGCATTTCCGAAGCCAACGCCATCCGCGGCTTCAGCGGCGCGCGCTTCAACCTCCACGACACGGCGGCGACTGAAGAACTCCTCCGTTTCATGGGCTATGAGCGTTCTGAAATCGAAGGGGACGTCACGCGGTTCATCATTCCCGGCGGCAACGGTGCAGACACGATCGACCTGGCGGCGCTCCCGAAGACACCGTTTGCCCGCCAGGGGGCAGGTTCGGTCCATCACATCGCCTTCGCGGTCGAGAACCGCGAAAAGCAGCTCGAAGTGCGCAAGGCACTGATGGACACCGGCTACCAGATAACCCCCGTCATCGATCGCGACTATTTCTGGGCGATCTACTTCCGGACACCGGGCGGGATTCTGTTCGAGATCGCAACGAACGAACCCGGCTTCGATCGCGACGAGGATACCGCTCATCTCGGCGAGGCGCTGAAGCTGCCGAACCGATACGAGCCTTTCCGCAACAAGATCGAGGCAAATCTGGTTCCGCTTGCTGCATAGGACCGGCGCCTGATCGGTGCCATTCGCAAGCAGCGCGTCCACCGTGGAAAACGCATCGGCCCGAACCCCGGCCAGCGACGCGATAGGCAAAGCCACTCTGGGTCAAACCGCTCGGAGTGGCAGCTAAACCAATCAAGGATCACCGTCATGAAACTCTATCTCCTGTCACTCGGCGCCGGACTCCTCGTCGGCATTGTCTACAGCCTCCTCAATGTCCGCTCGCCGGCACCGCCGGTTATCGCCCTGGTCGGTCTTCTTGGAATTCTCGTCGGCGAACAGATCGTTCCTTTTGCCAAAACTCTGTGGGGCAAGGAGCCGGCGGTGATTTCCTGGATCAACCAGATCAAGCCCCACATGTTCGGTCACATGCCGAAGGGAGAAAACCGGAGCGATGTCGCCGCAGCCCAGCAGGTTCGGATCAAGTCTGATAGCTGAGCCCGCGCCGAGAGCCTTTCCGCGTCCGGCACGGCAAGATCGTCGAACACAGGGATCCGATCGAGGCCATTCCTGCCCAATCGAAATGGCAGAGCCGGAACGGCAAGTTCTGAAGCCCCTTCGACTCCGAGAGATTGCAACCTCGCTGCCAAACGGCGAAACATTGGCAGGGCCGATCCGACTGGCCCTGTCGACCTCTGGAGAACGATCATGAGCGGAACCAGGCTTTTCTCGCCCTTAGAAATGGGATCGCTTAATCTGCGAAACCGCATCGTCATCGCGCCAATGTGCCAATATTCGGCCACGGACGGGCAGATGACTGACTGGCATCTTATCCATCTCGGTAATCTGGCCCTGTCGGGTGCGGCTGTGCTCACCATCGAGGCGACCGCAGTCCTGCCGGAGGGCCGTATTTCCTATGGCGATGTCGGGCTTTATTCCGATGCCTGCGAGCGCGCGATGGGCCGCGTTCTGGACGGGGTGCGACGGTGGTCCGACATGCCCATCGCCATCCAGCTCGGTCATGCCGGACGGAAAGCTTCCAGCGAAGTCCCATGGAAAGGCGGGCGCCAGATCAACCCGAAGGACGAAGGCGGCTGGAAAACCGTCGCACCGAGCCCTGTCCCTTTCCACGATGACTATGACCATCCGGTGGCACTCGATCGCGCCGGCCTTGCGCAGGTCCGCTCGGCCTTCGCCGATGCCACAAGGCGCGCCGCCGCTCTCGGGCTGGACGCTGTCCAGATTCATGGAGCCCACGGCTATCTCCTGCATCAGTTCCTGTCGCTCCTCTCCAACCGCCGCACGGACGACTATGGCGGAACGCTGGAAAACCGCATGCGCTTCCCCCTTGAAGTCTTCGAGGCCGTTCGCGCGGCATTTCCGGCGGACCGGCCGGTGACGATGCGGGTCTCGGCGACCGACTGGGCGCAGAACGGCTGGGATCTCGAGCAAACCATCACCTTTTGCCAGGCGCTTGAAGCGCGTGGCTGCTCGGCCATTCATGTCTCGTCGGGCGGCCTTGCGTCCCACCAGAAAATTGCGATCGGCCCGAGCTATCAGGTACCCTTTGCGCGCGCCGTCAAAGAGAATGTGGCGATACCGGTCATCGCCGTTGGCCTCATTACCGAGTTCGAACAGGCCGAAGCAATCCTGACGACGGGCGATGCCGACCTCATCGCGATTGCCCGCGCCATTCTCTACGACCCCCGCTGGCCCTGGCATGCCGCCGCGCATTTCGGCGAGCGGGTGTGGGCGCCCGATCAGTATCTGCGGTCGCAACCCCGACAGCTCCGTCATCTCTTCGACCGCTAGGCAGACGTAGGGGTCGGCCCGCCCGCCACACCGACTTCGGATCGCGCCCTGGTTCTTTCCGACGCTGACCGCAACGCAGAAAGAAGACCGTCTCCTGCGGCAGGAGACGGTCTCAGCGGGCCGGGGCGGCCCGAGGCTTCGGGGAGGGGATACCGAAGCCGGGACTGGAAGATGCTGTCTGCCCTCTGAAGCGAGGCGATGGTTGAAAGGTAGACCTGCGCGGTGTGCCACGTAACTACACTTAGGTATCGGTGCGCCTGGACAAGAAGCTTGATTTGTCCGGCGAAAACGGCAGGAGCGCAAACGGATCGTCGCCTCCTATCCATCAGTTTCTGCAACAGGCCGTTTGAAGCCCGGCCGGAGAAGGGAAAGCGTCCCATGAACCAATCCGAAAACAATGTGGTTATCGAGCGCCCGGAGTTGCGCCGCTTCGAACTGGCGGTCGACGGGCGCATCGCCGCCGTCTACTACCGTCAGGAGGATGGGCGTCTAGTGTTGATCCATACGGAGGTTCCTGAGGAATTGTCCGGCCGCGGGATCGGGTCGCGGCTGGTGACCGGCGTTTTCGACCTTGTGAGAGCGAGCAATCGGAAGGTCGTCATCCGTTGCCCCTTCGTGGCCGCCTGGTACGCCCGCCATCTGGACTATGGCGACGTCGTCGACGGTTGACCGGCGCGACCGACCGTCAAAGCTTGGCGTCACCGCGCGCCGCATCAAGACCGACGGGTCCGCCACCTGCGGCAGCGAGGTAGAGGAACACGAAACAGAAGATGATGGCGGCCGTACCGCCGTTCTGAGCCGGATAGAAGCCCTGCGGCGCATGGCGCAGAAAATAGGCCGACGCCATGACGCCGGACAGAATGAAGGCGGAAAGCCGGCTCTTGAAGCCGACCAACAGCGTGAAGCCGAGGACGAGTTCGAATAATCCGGCAATCCAGGGCAGGGAGCCGACGGGCGGTCCGCCGCCGTCACTTGCGGGAAAACCGACGACCTTCTGCGTTCCGTAGCTAAAGAGGACGAGGGCGGAGACGATGCGCAAAAGGCTGAGCAGATAAGGGGCCAGCTGGTTGGACAAAGTGTGCATGCATGTTTCCTTCGCAAGCGACCCGGCGAGGTCAATGTGGACGTGATCCGAAACATTCAAAATATCGACCGGCTTCGTGCAAAGCCGGTCGTATCGTGGGTCTGGGGTGTTGCGCGGTGGGCAAATCGCTCCTCTATTTCGCCGGGTTGGGGCCGATCGTCTTGCCGTGGCGGACGCGTTCGTCACCCTTGTGAACCATGGTGACGGCGTAATCGATGCCCATGCCGTAGGCGCCGGA
>NZ_JBBBBO010000018.1:0-92592 GCF_037120565.1 Ensifer sp. CCNWLY38 | reverse complement strand
GCCCAAAGATCCGAGATCGGACTCGGATCGAGGGCAAGGGCCCGTGGCTCGCAGCGGCAAAATTCTGACGTGTTAGAACTTGAAACCGGCGACGGTCCAGCCGTAGATGGCGCCGTCTGTGAAGTCGAACACTCAGATGGAGGGCCCTGGATTCTACCCGTTTCGGATCTGGGGCCTTTTCTTTCGTCGCCCGGAGGCTGTACGCGAAGCCGTCTTTCCGCTCTCCCTTCTGACCGGTTCTCGGGGGCACGCTTCTGCCGCAGCGGCCAGACAGACCCCGGATGGCTTGTGCTTTCGGGGACGCGGTCCTGCCATTATATGAGGCCCGGTACGACGAACACCGACCAGGCAACGATCGGCCCGATGATCGCGATCAGTGCACTGTAGACCAGCAGTTGCCGCAGCACCTGTTCGCGCTCATCGTCCGGCGCGTTGGCGACGACGAGCGCGCCATTGGTGGAGAACGGGCTGGTGTCGACGATCGTCGTCGATATGGCGATTGCTGCCACGACGCCGATGGCGCTGATATGCCCTTGCAACAGGAACGGAACGGCGAGCGGGATGATGGCGCCGAGCAGCGCGGTCGATGAGGCAAAGGCCGAAACGATGGCGCCGGTGAAGCAAAGCAGCAGCGCCACCAGCAGCGGCATGCCAAGGCTCGATATGCCGCTGGCCACATAATTGACCGTGCCGGCCTTCTCCATGACGCCGACATAGGTGATGATGCCGGCGATCAGAAGCACGGTCGACCAGCTGACCTTGTCGATCGCCGCTTTCTGCGTCTTCGGCGAGATGAGGGCGAGGGCGACGGCTACGGTGATCGCGACCAGACCGACATTGAACTTGAAGACGAGCGCGCCAATGCCGAGCGCCGTCAAACCGATCAAAGTGAAGACCTTTTCCGGGCTCAGGCGCAATGTCTGTAGAGTGTCCGCCGCCGTACCGTAGGCGTGCTCCCTGATCGGCTTGGCAGGCGTGCCGCCATGGCCCCGGATCGACGCCGATACACCCTCGGGATGCAATTCGGGCAGAGGACCGGAGACTGCTGGTTTCTGCTTCATGACGCGCGCGCCGCCGAAGACGAAGAACACCAGCACGGCGATCGCCAGGTTGAAGAAGAAGCTGGAGAGGAACAGCGATGTCGGCGCGAAGGGCAGGCCGGCCTTGACGACAATCTGGTTGGTGATGCCGCCATAGACACTGATCGGCGAGAAGCCGCCGGCCTGTGCGCCGTGGATGACCATCAGTCCCATCATCACCGGATGGATGCGGTATTGCACGGCAAAGCTGAGCGCCACAGGGGCGAGGATCGCCACAGCCGCCGGGCCGAGTGCGCCAAAACCGGTGATGATGGCGGCCACGACGAACATCACCCAGGGGATCCAGGCGACATGTCCGCGCACCAGCCGCACGGCGCATTCAACGAGCCAGTCGATGGTGCCGTTTATCTGCGCGATGGCGAAGAGGTAGGTGACGGCGACAAGCGTCAGGAACAGGTCGCTCGGGAAGCCGGCAAAAATGTCATTGGCCTTCATGCCGATGATCAGCGAGCCGAGCAGGAAGGTGCAGCCGAATGCCAGCGCACCCATGTTGATCGGTTGGACCGTCGCGATGACGAACATGGCGATAAGCAGCAGTATGGATAGGATTTCGATACCCATGATTCCCCTCCCTCCGACGCGTCGAGCGCCGGCAGCTAGTGTTCTTCAAGATTGGATTGTTCCCCGCGCCTTCCTCCCAGAGGACGCAGGGACGGATCACGTCGTTATGTGTAAAGGTCGGCGTATTTCTGCCGCAGGACGTTCTTCTGGACCTTGCCCATGGTGTTGCGCGGCAGATCCTCGGTGAAGATGATGCGCTTGGGTTGCTTGTAGCGGGCGAGCCGGTCCTGGAGCGCGCCCAGGATCGCCTTTTCATCGAGCGTCGCGTCGGGCTTGCAAACGACGATGGCGGTGACGCCCTCGCCGAAATCGGGATGCGGAACGCCGATGACCGCGCTCTCGGCGACCCCCTCAAGCTGGTCGATCTCGCCTTCGACCTCCTTGGGATAGATGTTGTATCCGCCCGAAATCACCAGGTCCTTGCTGCGGCCGACGATGTGGACATAGCCTTGCCCGTCGATCTTACCGAGGTCGCCGCTGATGAAGAACCCGTCGGCGGTGAATTCCGCGGCCGTCTTCTCCGGCATGCGCCAATAGCCCTTGAAGACGTTCGGTCCCTTGATTTCGATCATGCCGGTTTCTCCCGGCGCAACCTCGCTGCCGGTCGCCGGATCGGTGACGCGCACCGTCACGCCGGGCAGCGGAAAGCCAACCGTTCCGGCAATCCTATCTCCGTCATAGGGGTTCGACGTGTTCATGTTGGTTTCGGTCATGCCGTAGCGTTCCAGGATCGCAAGACCGGTGCGCTTGCTGAACTCCACATGCGTTTCGGCAAGCAGCGGCGCCGAACCGGAGATGAAGAGGCGCATGTTCGCCACGGCTTGCCGGTCGAGCCGCGGGCTCTGCAGCAGGCGCACGTAAAAGGTCGGGACGCCCATCAGGAGAGTCGCCTGCGGCATCAGCGACATCACCTCGTCCGGGTCGAATTTCGGTAGCAGGAACATCGAGGCGCCGGCAAGCAATGTGACGTTGGTGGCGACGAACAGGCCATGGGTGTGGAAGATCGGCAAGGCATGGATCAACCGATCGTCAGCCGTGACGCGCCAGTAGTCGCGCAAGGTCAGGGCGTTCGAGAGCAGGTTGCCGTGGGTGAGCATCGCCCCCTTGGAACGTCCGGTCGTTCCCGACGTATAGAGGATCGTTGCCAGATCGTCGGCCGTGCGCGAGGCATCGACGAAGTCGGCTTGTTCGTCTCTCGCGAGATCGAGAAGCGAGCCGGTACCATCGGCGTCAAGGGTTTCGACAATCGCACCGTGAGGATCGGCGATCGTTGAGACGCCTTCTCGGGCACTCGAGGACACGACAACCAGCCGCGGTTCGGCATCGCCGATGAAATAGTCGAGCTCGGCGAGCGTATAGGCGGTATTGAGCGGCAGATAAACCGCGCCTGAACGAAGGCAGGCGAGATAGAGGATCAAGGCCTCGGAACTCTTGTCGACCTGCACGGCAACCCGGTCGCCTGGGCGGATGCCGAGCGTATCCATCGCGTTTGCGATACGGCCCGACAGATCGAGCGCATCCTTATAGGTCCAGGTACGGCCGCCGTTCACCCGAATGAATGGCGCGTCTCCCGATGCAGCGGCCCTTATGGCGTCGAAAAGATGGTTGCTCACTTTCGCCTCCTCCGATCCTTGAATTCACCATTTGCGCGAACGGCTGGCAGCCTTGCTGGCGACAGTGCCGCGGCGGCCTTCGCCGTTCTGATTGAGCAAGCCCTTGACCGCCGGTGAGGCAACCACTTCGCCACGCTGCGCCAAGGCCTCGTGGTTGGCGACGATGTCCTCGAGCTGGTAGAGATAGTTGACCATAAGGCCATGCGCCTGCTGCATCGCCTTGGCCGAGCGGTCGCCGAGAAAGTTCAGCCTCTCCAGTCGGGCGCCGTTGCCGAGATGAAACCGCGCCACTGGGTCAATTGGGCGACCCTCCGGTGTCCGTTCCATCAGGAAATAGCGCGCCGCTAGCGGCAGCAGCACGCGCTCCACCTCGACCGCCATGTTCTCGTCATCGACCCATTTCGGGTCATCGAGCAGCGTCAGAGCCCTGCAATCCGCAGCCGACAGCTCACTTGCGGCGTCGCGGGACTTGAGCCATCGGGCAAAGCCTGGAACGGGCGAGAGCGTGACGAAATTCTTCAGCGATGGCAGGTCTTTGCGCAGGTCTTCCACCACTTGCTTGATCAGGAAATTGCCAAAGGAAATGCCGCGCAAACCGTCCTGGCAATTGGAGATCGAATAGAAGACGGCGGTTGTCGCCTCGTCGGCGTTGATTTGCTCGCGGCCCTCGTCGAGAACTTCGCCAATAGCACTCGGCATCCATCGCGTGAGCGCCACTTCGACGAAGACAAGCGGTTCGTCCGTGAGCCTTGGATGGAAGAAGGCGAAGCAGCGGCGATCGGCGGGGGCCAATCGGCGGCGCAATTCTTCCCAGCCGGAAATCTCGTGCACGGCTTCGTATTTGATGATCTTTTCCAGGATGTGAGCCGGCGTCGACCAATCGATCGGCCGAAGCGTCAGGAAGCCGCGGTTGAACCAAGAGCCGAAGAGGTGGGCGAAATCGGCGTCGAGCGCCTGGAAGCCGGTGGCTTGCTCTTTGGAGGCAAGCAGCTGCTCACGCATCCGGACAAGCTTGGCCGTACCGCTCGGCGCGTGGTTCAACCGGCGCAGCAGTTCCTGCCGCCGCGGTTCGGCCGCCTGGTGGAGTGCGATAATCGCGGTTGAACTCTTGTCGGTGCGGTAATTTTCAATCGCCTGGTCGAGTTTTGCCGTGTCGGGTCCGAACTTGTCGGAAAGCATGTGAAAGAACCGCTGTACCCCGTCGGCGTCGAGTGCGTCCCAGCGGGCGAGTATTTCGGCGGCAAGAGCCATGCCGGAAGCTTCGCCCCGGCTCGATAGCAGCATCTCGCAGAGAGTTTCGAGATCGGCCTTGGCTGCGACCTCGGAGGCGCGTGAACCCGAAAACAGCAGCTTGCGTCCGCGATCGGTGATGCTCTGCAGCATGTCCGTGAAAAAAGAGGTCTCAGGCATGCCCATTCTCCCCTTCTTAAATCGCCGACTTGGTTGCGCCGCCAGTGCGGCTGCTTCCCATCGCGTGGTTTCGCCGGTAGTATGTAAGGTGTCACGTTACGTACACGACGTCAAGTGTCGTGTATACAAGATCGATGTTTATGTATGAGGAAGCGGAACAGATGTCCGAAAATGTCGGCCGGTGGCTTCGGGACGAGATTGAAAACGCAATTCTTTCCAATGAGTTCTCCCCTGGCGAGCGCTTGGACGAAATGGTGCTTGCCAATCGGTTCGGAGTCTCGCGGACGCCGGTGCGCGAGGCGCTGATGCAGCTCGACGCCATCGGCCTGATCGAAATCCGACCTCGCAGAGGGGCCGTCGTCATCGATCCGGGACCGCACCGCATCTACGAAATGTTCGAGGTGATGGCGGAGCTGGAGGGGCTCGCCGGATCGCTCGCCGCCCGCCGGCTGGACGATGAGGCGCGCGAAGCAATCGCGGCAGCACACAAGCGTTGCGAGCTTTCGGCCGGAGCCGGCGACAGCGACGCCTATTATTACGACAACGAGGCATTTCATAAGGCGATCTACGCCGCGAGCCGGAGCGACTTCCTCGCGGAGCAGTGCACGCAATTGCACCGCCGCCTGCGCCCCTATCGACGGCTTCAACTGCGCGTGCGCAATCGGCTGGCGACATCCTTCACGGAACATTGTGCCATTGTCGACGCCATCTTTGCCGGGGACGGGGAGGAGGCGCGGCGCCTGCTTAGGGCGCATGTCGGGATACAGGGCGAGAGGTTCAGCGATCTGGTTGCAAGCATGGCGACCAGATGACCTCGAACCTCGGACAATAGGCAGGGACCGCTATCTTGACGCGGTTCTTCGGCACTCGTCCCTGTTCAGCGGCTCGGGACGGGCGCGTCGCCGCGATAGTCGTAAAAGCCCCTGCCGACCTTCCGCCACAGCCAGCCGGGTCGAGATATTTCACCAGCAGCGGGCCGGGCCGGTACTTAGTATCGGCGAGCCCGTCTTGGAGAACGTTCATGATGGCGTGGCAGGTGTCGAGGCCGATGAAGTCGGCGAGGCCGATGAAGTCGGCGAGTTCCAGCGGTCCCATTGGATGATTGGCGCCGAGCTTCATGCTCTGCTTGATATCGACAATCGAACCGACGCCTTCGTAGAGCGCATAGACCGACTCGTTGATCATCTGAATCAGGATTTTCCTGATCTCTATGGGAGGAACTTCCCTCGGGAGACTGTAACTTCCATCTTTGTCTTTATCCCAACGAGTATCACGTCACCTGCTTCTTCGCGCTGCCGGAGGCATCTGAGAAAGACAGAGTTGCCAACAGTTCGAATCTATTCAAGGCGACGGATAGGAGATATCGGGACTGGGCGGCATGGCGGCTTCCGTCGTCTCAGTCGGGTGAGAGTACGAGTTGGTGCCCTTAGTCTGAACGCGCGGGAAGCGTTAGGAGTGGATACTTGGCCTACCCGAGCGTCTCAATTGGGGCCGCTTGCTGACAGTCTGCTTCGGAGCAGCGTCCGGCAGAAAACTGCCGTTCAGTAAGCGACCGCAATTCGGCCATTCGCTCTCCAAAAACGTAGACCCCAAAGCTGCTTGCAATTACCTAAATGGCCGATTTGGCTGCGTAGACGGCTTGACGGTCTGCACTAAACTTCAGGCCCTTGTCGTGGCTGCGGCACCGACTATCCGCTGATGCTGGTCGCCTGAGACCAGACGACCATCCATTGGCCATCACGCTGTTCGTAGACGTCGGTGTGCCAGTAATCACTGAGAGGGACTTTGTGCCCACTGAACAAGACCTCCAACTGGGCGCGATATCGGATGACCGCAGCGGTGTCGTACAGGCGCACCGCAATGTCGGCAGGCTCCCAGGTCAGGTATCGAATTTTGCCCAATGCGATAGACCCCAGATACTCGTCTTTGGAAAGGGCCACGCCGATTGGCGTGATCAATTGAAAGTCTGGTGCGTGAAGCTTTCTTGCCCGGTCGAGATCAGCGACGACGAGGGCGCGCAGTCTGGCGCGTTCCGTTTCACGCAAAAACTCTATTGTGCTGGAGGTTTCGACAGTATCGGGGGATCGGGTCGTCATGGTATTCTCCAATTGAAAAAGGCGAGATCGCTCGATCTCTAAATAAGTGACGACTATACGGAGGCTGCGGCGGTCGGCGGCATGGCTGCGATCAAGCCCAAGTCAATCAGGCTCTGGGCGCTAGCCCGTATAGCCTCTTCCTCTGAGCGCGACCGCCAGTTCAGGACATGCCGGGCCTTTGCTGCGCTGACACTCAGGTCACGATTGAGTTCATGAACGATGGTTCGTGCATGGGGGTCGGATTCCGCCATCGCCCTAACCACCTCATCGGGAACTTCACCTGAAGGAAGCCGTGAGACGTACTCTGGGAAGGACGCAGCCAGGACAGCTACCAAATCCTTGAGCCAGAAAAAGCGCCCGCCAACGATAAACCTTTGATCTTTGGCTTCGGGTTGCGTCATCGCCAGCAGGTGAGCCCGCGCCACATCGCGCACATCCACCACTGAGAAACCAAACCGTGGAATACCTTGGAATTGTCCTGTCATCAGATGATGGATCAGTCCCACGGATGTCCCGAAATTCGCTCCGAGCAACGGCCCCAGGATCATGCTCGGGTTAATGACAGTCAGTTCGAGCCCTACGTCGCGCGCAAAGGCCCAGGCAGCACGCTCAGTCAAAGTTTTTGACTGGTAATAGGGCGTTGCCCGCGGACCGTTCCGGTCAGTCCAATTTTCTTCGGTGAAGGGGGCCTGCCCGTCGCCATGGTTGGTGGCACCTATCGAGGATGTGAGGACCACCCGCTCGACGCGCGCGTTGTGCGCCGCAAGGAGCACCCGCAAAGCGCCCTCACGGGCGGTCTGGATCAAAGCGTCCGTATTTTCCGGAAACCCAGGAGGAAAGGGAGACGCGGTATGAATGACATAACGACAACCTTCGACAGCTGCAGGCCAGCCATCGTCGCTATCAAGATCTGCCTGCACGAAGCTGAGCCGCTCCAGAGCATCCTTGCCAATATGAGCGCCAAGCAGACGTCGCACGCTGTCACTTTTTTCGATGTGGCGCAGACTACCGCGCACACGATAGCCTTGCTTAAGCAACTGAAAGGCGACGTGCCCGGCGAGAAACCCACCAATGCCGGTAACCAGCACCGCTGCATTTGCAGCGTTCGTCTCTGTTTTCATCGAATGTCCTTCTGACCGCATCAGTCGGTCATGTCGATTAGACACTTGAACCATAAATGTCCAATCGTCTTTTGACAGCCTGGACTGAAGGTGTCAATCTGCCCATCATGCAGCCCGACCAAAAAATAACCCTGATCCTGGACGCAGCCTTGCCGGTGTTTGTGCGCTTTGGCTTTCGCAAGACGTCAATGGCGGACATTGCCCGTGCGGCGTCGATCTCGCGCGCCTCGCTCTATTTGAGCTTCAGCAGCAAGGAAGAGCTGTTTCGGGCCGGTTCAGTTCGCGCCCACGCCAAGGCCTTGGATGAAGTGGCAGCGGTGCTGGCGAGCGACGGGTGTGCCTTTGATCGCATTGCCAAGGCCATGGCGGTTTTTCAGCGGGAGTTGATTGCGCCATTTGGCGGCAGTGCTGATGCAGATGAGCTATTTGCCGCCAACGTGGCCTTGGCGGCCGATATTACGCTCGACGCGCGCCAGAAGCTTTTGAACCTGCTGACGCAAACCATATTGGCTGCTGCGCAGAAGGGCGAAATCGATCTTGAACCTCTGGAAGTGCCACCTGCGCAGCTGGCCAATCTCATTGTCGCTGCCATGGATGGGATCAAGCACGCCCAAGGCGGCGGTTCCAGCCTTCAAGACGGCATGAAACTCTTCATGCGCCTTCTTCGACTGGCCGTAGCCGCCGTTCCGCTTCCCACCCCAAATCGGATCTCGTGAATAAAGAATCAGCCGCACGAAGCGGTCATCCGTTTTGAGCGAATGACCGTTCCATGTTCATATTTCGGTTCGCTCAGCCAAAAGCAACGCATCCTCGATGCCCACACCGAGATATCGAACCGTGTTCTCGATCTTGGTGTGCCCGAGCAATATCTGGATGGCGCGCAGTAGTTGTTCTTGCCTCCGGCGATCAGACCGCCCATGTGGTCCTGATGCATATGCGTTACGATCACCGCGTCGATCTGGTCGAGCTGCAGGCCAAGCGCACCGAGCGCCTGCGGCAGTTTGCCGGTCTGCCCGATCGAGCCCGCTGCACCGGCATCGATCAGGATGCGGCGCTCGCCATCATCGATGAGATACTGGTTGAAGAGGAACCGCACCCCACTCGGCCGGGCGGTGAACTGAGCGGCTGCGGCCTGCTCCACCTCGGCCGGGGCGCGTCCCGGAAAATAGTCGAAGGGCATATCGGCATACCCGTCTGTCAGTGCCGTCACCGTGAAGCGACCGATGCGGATCTGCGCCAGCGGCGTAATGCTGACCGGCGTTTTGGCGGTATTCTGCGCGGCGGCAGGGGCCGGTGCGCCACTGATGCCGATTTTGATTTTAACGAGATCACAGCCGCGAAGTTTGCTTGCGATTGCGAGATCAAACAGCGCGCGATCTCTCATGCGCCCCTCCCGGTCAAGGAAGAAGCGTATTGCCCAAATCTGGCGCTGCTTCAGCGGCTTTTTGACGCCGACCTTCCGGCCGGCGTTCCATGCGGGACGGCCCAGTGCAGTTGGATCGTATTGTGCAATACCCATTTGAGTTCTCCTTCGGGCAAAGGTTGGCCGCTTGGAAAACGTATGTGGGGCCGTCATTTCGTTGGCGAAGCGTTCCCAGGTAGAGTGTCTTCTCACCAGATCGAAGGCCATGATAAGCGGCGCCTATGGGAATCAAGAACTATCTGATCGAAGGCGGTTCCGGCACTGGGAAAACGTCTGTCGCTACCGAACTGGAGCGGCGGGGCCACCATGTCGTCCATGGTGACCGGGTCTTGGCCTATGTAGGCGACTCCGAGACAGGCCAGGCACTCGCAGGACCACCCGAAGGCGCGGACCGCATTGTTTGGGGATACGCCCACTGGATCTGGCGCGTCGACAAGGTCCGCGCTATTGCTGCCGACACCACCCATCCTGCCACCTTCTTCTGTGGCGGCTCGCGCAATTTCCACAAATTCCTGGATCTTTTCGACAAGGTTTTCGTGCTCGATATAGACGTTGAGACCTTGAACCGACGATTGGATGGGCGGCCAAATGAGCCGGGCTTCGAGCCGGCCGAGCGGACGCTGGTGCTCCGCTACCATCATACCCGGGAATATCTTCCCATCGGCATCAATATCGACACGACGGGTACCGTCCCAAGTGTCGTCGACGATATCCTCGCTCAACTCACCTGACGCCCTGAAAGTATTGAGAGTGGGACGGAAAGCACTCGACTATTGCGGGAACGCTAGCCGCCTGAAGGGCTCACAGGCGGCATTATCGCTTTCGTGGTCGACCGGCAGCTCTCAGAACGAGAAACCGGGTGTCTTAACGACCGACAAGGGGGCGCAATGCTGTCGTTTGCAGACCTAAGCGTGGACGCGCCTTACGGGCCGGACAGAACGCATAATGTATCGTCGGGAACCGGCTATGCCGGTTGCTTCGGGGCGGCTGCCAACGCTTCGATCATCAGGACAAGTCGCCGAAGGTCTTCGCTTTTCAACGCCTTGAGCGCGACGGCGATGCGGTCTTGGAACTGCTCTTCGACTGTGCGGACCTTGTTGTCGGTAGCATTCACGCCCAGCAATTCGTCGACGCTGATGCCCAGGACATCGGCTATACGGACCAAAGTGGATAGGTCCGGCTCGCGCACTCCGCTGACGTAGTTTCCATATCGCCGATCGCTCAAGCCGGCGCGGCGAGCCACTTCCGCGTTTGAAATTCCAAGTTGTTCAGCGCGGCGCTTTAGGTTCAGGGCAAACGTATCCATGCCCACATTTTGTTCATGACAAACCACACGGGTCTATGTACGATACGTGGTATTTCATAACAACGAAACGTGGTATCAACCATGGAACTACGCCAGCTTTCCTACTTCGTTGCCGTGGCAGAGGAGCTGCATTTCAATCGGGCAGCTGCGCGAATGCACATCGCCCAGCCGGCACTGAGTTCCCACATCCAGGCGCTGGAGAAGGAGCTTGGTGTCCGGCTGCTTGACCGGTCGACGCGTAGGGTCGAGCTGACGCGGGCAGGGGAGGTGTTCTACGATCGGGCGGTGCGCATCATCGGTGATGTCGGCATGTCGGCCGAGATGGCGCGGTCGGTCGCCGGAAAGGCCGCGCGCACGATCAAGATCGGAACCGTCTATCCGGCAACGACCGGCGTGTTGCCGGCGTTTCTCGCGCGGATCGGCCGGAAGTTCCGGAGGTCGCGCTGCATGTGGCGAGCGGCTCTACCAGCGACATCGTCCGCGGACTAGAAAATGGCCAGATCAATCTCGGCTTCATCCGACCGGTTGAAAACATCGGCTCCTTGCGCTTCTTCTCGATCGCGCATGCGCTATCTGCTGGCCGTCGAAAAGACGAGCCCGCTGGCGCTTCGAAGCGAGATCGACATCGAGGACCTTCGCTCCGAAAAGATCATCGCCTTTTCCCGTCAGAACCTCTCCTATTCGGAGCGCTATTTCTTCGAGATGTTCGAGACCCATGGTCTGACCGGCAACATCGCCTATAGCTGCGACGATACCTTCTCGCTGGTGTCGCTTGTCTCCGCCGGCCTCGGCATCGGCTTTGCGCCGGAATGGACGAAGGACCTGCCGAACCGGAACTTCGAGCTCAGGCCCGTGCGCGGCGTCGATCTCAAGATCGGACTTGGTGTCGCCTGGAACAAGGAGGATCCAACGTTGTCTCGCGACGACATCATCGATATTGCCCGGTCGTTGGCGCGGCCGGGAAGGTGAGGTGGCGCCTGATATTCGAGCCCTGGTCTGAAAAACGAGCAGGCACTGTCCTGCGGCCGGCACTGAAAGCGCCGGCCGCAGGATCGGAGTGACGATGCCAAGTTTCGTTGTTCGCCGCCTTCAGGCGGCAATCAGTTCGTCGGACGGGCCAAAGAACTCGAAGTGAACCCGCTCTCTTGAAACGCCTTCTTTGGCCAGCGCAGGAACGAGGGCGCGAAGGAACGGCTTCGGTCCACAGAGATAGAATTCGGCATTTTCAATGGGTGTATTCTTGCGAAGCCACTCTGCGGTGATGAAGCCATCGAAGTCGTGAGACAGTCCGACCGCGTCCTCGGCTGTGGGCGCGCTGTAGAAGCTGCTGATCTTGATCTTGCCATGCGCGTCGGCGAGCTGGCGAACATGCCGGTCCATGGCATGCGTCCCGCTATTCAGCGCGCCGTGGATGAAATGCGCTTCGAGGTTCGGATGCTCCTCGGCGATTGTCTCCAGGATACTGACCATCGGCGTCAGGCCAACGCCGCCCGAAAGCAACACGACCGGTTTCTCCGGTGCTTCGGGAAGGAAGAAGTCGCCGGCCGGCGGGGTCGCGCTCAACACCATGCCTGCGCTCGCCTGATCGTGGAGGTATCGCGATCCACCCTGTCCCTGCGCTTCCCGCTTGACCGAGATGCGGTAGAAACTATCGCTGGGACCGCTGGAGATCGAGTAGTTGCGCTTGATCTCCTGGCCGTTCTCCAGTTGGAAGCGAAGCGTCAGGTATTGGCCGGGCTTGTGGCGCGCAACGCGACCGCCATCCTTGGGCTTCAAGACAAACGAGGTGACAACATCGCTTTCGCGAACCTTCGCGTCGACGACGAAGTCTCTCCAGCCATCCCAGCCGCCCGAGCGCTTCAGCAGTTCGCCGCGTATCTCGGCTTCGCGCTCCTTGAGAATATCGGCCAGGAACCAGTAAGCCTCGCCCCATGCATTTAAGAGTTCAGGTGTCGCTGCACTTCCGAGCACATCTTCGATGGCCGCGAGAAGGGCCGTGGCGACAAAGGGATAGTGCTCGGGCAGAATATGATACCCGATGTGCTTGTGCGCGATCCGCTCGACCACGGGGCCGAGCACGGCAAGGTTATCGATGTTTTGCGCGTAGGCCACAATGGCGGCGGCAAGCGCGTTAACCTGTGAGCCGCCTTCGCCCTGATTGGCATGGTTGAACAACTCGCGGATATGATCGTCACGGAATAGGCGGGCATACATGCTCTTCGTGATGTCCGCTCCGTGTGCCGCGAGCGACGGGATGCTTGCCTTTACGATCTGAACAGTCTCGGTTGAGAGTGGTTTCGGCATGAACTTTCCTTTCGATGCGGTGCATTAGTGGGGGGCAGGTTGGTGATCGTAGAAGTGCAATTGAAGTTTCACGGGGCCTACGATCTGGAGGTGGTGGGGCACATCCGGGGGGATGATGACCGGCGAGCGGGCGTCCGCTTCGATCGCCGGCTGAGAATGAAGGTGGTAGTGGAGGCTTCCCTCAAGGACGGTGAGCTTCGCCCAGGTCTGCGGCCGCAGCCTGTGAAACTGCAGGAGCGGTTTGGGGACCGTGTCTTCGTCGAAAACCGGTGTGCTCCTATAGGGCCGTGAGGCAAGCTCAAGCGGTCTGGCCGGCGGGACTGCGTGGTCCGATCCAAACAGGGCGGATGACAAACGCGAAGCAATTCTGACGGCCCTTGACTGGATCTCGGCAGCAACCTCCGGCGACAGAGCGTCTGAAGTGACCTTCCTCCAAAGCGTCAACCAGCGCTCGAACATGCCCGGGTGGATGCGTTCAAGGTGGATCAAGTGCATTGCCACCGGATTACCCTTGTAACGGCCGGTCGACATCATCATCGACCCCCAGAATGCCATCATGCGCTCGAGATGGTCGTCCCAATCCGTTACGGCCGCGAAGCCAGCGTTCAAGACCTGGTCGGATCGCACTTCGGCGTAGAAACGTTCAACGATCGTTCGGATGTCTGTTTCGGTTATCGCTTGCGAGCTCATCGCAAATCCGCCCTTAAACATGTATCTCAGGTGCATCTATTTATTCGAGGACAAAGATGCTAATCAAATGCATGTTTTTGGATTGGACTATTTGACGCAGACCCCAATGAGGCTCACCAAGTATACCGACTACGCAATGCGATTGATGATCTATTTGGGATCACGGCCATCGGGGCTTAGCTCGATCCGGGAGATATCGGAAACGTTCTCGGTCTCGCAAAACCATATGATGAAGGTCGTTCAGGACCTTGCGAACGCTGAGTTCCTGGAGTCCGTGCGCGGTCGCAATGGCGGCATACGCCTCGCGAGGCCGACGAACGAGATCAATCTCGGCGCGCTGCTTCGGCATACTGAAGGGCTGACGGATCTGATAGATTGCCACGGCTGTCGTATCGCGCCCGCCTGCGCCTTGCCGAGCGTGCTTTCGGAAGCCACAGCCGCCTTTGTGGCGGTTTTCGACAAATACACGCTCGCCGATCTCGTGGGCAAGCGTTCGGCGCTCGGCGAGCTTTTGGGCTTCGGGGGGCATTCGTCGGGGTGAGGTTATGTCGTGGCCCTTCGAAGACGCGGCCATTCTCCTTGTCACCCTTTGCAGGTGATCGCGGGCAGGTCGCGATTGAAACTCCCGGATAGCGAGGGGAGAGCGCCAAACAGGCCAAGCTCATGTCTTGCGGAATGAACCTTTAACAGAGGGAATAATAACTGGGTCATTAGTTCTGATCCCATCAAGGCAAGGGGACGCGTCGATCACCAGTCTCGCCGATACGTTCCAGATAACGCTGACCGGCATGAAGAAGCACGTCCAGGTTCTCGAGCGGGCGGGGTTCGTCGTCACGCAGAAGGTCGGACGGGTGAGAACCTGCAAGCTCGGGAAACGCGGCCTCCAACCGGAGGCCGAGTGGATCGAGGCGCATCGCAAACTCTTCGAGGCCCGCTTCGAAGCATTGGACGAAATTGTCGGCGAAATGAAACTGGAGGGAAGCGATGAATCAGCAAGTTGACAGTGCAGGTGGCGCGCAGAACCGCACGTCAGTCGAGCGCAAAGGGGATCGCGAACTCGTCGTAGCGCGGACTTTCGATGCGCCGCCGAGCACGGTTTACAGAGCGTGGAGCCAGCCCGAGCTGTTTCAGCGCTGGTGGGTGCCAAAATCGGTACCCGGCTTGTCGATCGTATCGTGCGATATAGATGTCCGTACCGGCGGCAAATACCGGCTGGTATTCGGCGTCGGTGGTTCGGACACCATGGCCTTCTACGGCAAGTATCTCGAGGTGGTGCAAAACGAGCGCATCGTCTGGACCAACGACGAGGGCGAAGAGGGCGCGGTCACGACCGTGACTTTCGAGGACCAGGGCGGAAAGACGCTGCTGACGTTTTGCGAAGTCTATCCGTCCGCGGAGGCGCTTGAGGAAGCACTGCAGGGCTCGGCGGCCGCATTGCCGGAACAGCTGGAGCAGCTCGACGAATTGCTTTCCAGCAAAGGCGAATAAAGTTGGTCGGAAATTCATCTCGGGAGGCGTCTGCTCTTGGCAAGTGGCTCCGCCGGCCCTTCCGGCCGGAGTGAAGGCCTGTCAGCGGCGGGGGCCGAAAGGAGACGGACTGCCTTTGGAGTGCACGCGATGAAAGTTGACCTGCGCTGGCTAAAGGGCATGCGACGCTAACGGCAGTCGGAGATGAAGACTAACAGCGTGATTTTTTTGCACGCAGCCCTGTGAGGCAATCGTCATGTCGTTGGGTTGGTTTCGATCGGCAATGTGAAAACAAACGTCGATCCATGGGGTTCGTTTTTTTCTGCCCACAGACGTCCGCCGTGAGACTCGACGATCGAACGGCAGATCGCCAACCCCATGCCCATGCCGTCGTTCTTCGTGGTGAAGAACGGTTCGAAAATCCTGTCGGGGTTTTGGACCCCAGCGCCCCAATCGCTGACAGCGATGCGGATCATGTCATCGATACGCGTCGCATGCAGGCTGACCATCCGCAGATCCGCAGTGGATGCCATCGCCTCTATGCCGTTTCGGATTAGGTTGACCAGTATCTGTTGAAGCTGGACGCGATCCATGGCGACCGGAGACAGGTCACCTTCGACATCGACCTGTATGCGGACGCGGCGCCGCATGGCCTCCTCGGCCATAAGGCTGCGCACTTCGGCAATGACTCTGTCCACCGTTGTGCTCATCCCAGGTTCAACCGACCTTGTGAACAATGCACGGATGCGGCTCACGACGTCTGCGGCGGCGTTTGCATCGCGAGTAATGCGTTCCACCGTCCTTTGCGCTCGCTCAAGGTTTGGCGGATCAGCAGATAGCCAGCGTTGGCACGCATGCGAATTTGTCACGATCGCTGCCAACGGCTGGTTCACCTCATGGGCGATCGAGGCGGAAAGTTCGGCAAGGCTAGCGGCTTGAGACGCACGCGCGAGACCATCGCGCGCAGCCCGCAAATCTTCCTGGGCCCGAACTTCGCTGTCTATGTCGATGCAAATGACGTTCCACTGGACGATCAGCCCCTCTGCGTCCCTCATGGGCGCTGCTCGGGTTTCCACCCAGCGATACTCTCCGTCCGACCGACGAAGTCGATGCTTCTGCGCATAGGGCGTGCCGGTCGACATGGCATGGCCGCAGTTCTCATGGACCTGAGGCATATCGTCGGGATGGACGGCAGCACCAAGCGCGCCCGACGGCCTTGCTTCTCCCGAGGCGTCCGGCGCTTCCAACTTGTACCCCAGATACTCGCGAAGCTGTTCGCTGCGGTAGACAGGATCACCGTTCGGGTCGGTGCATTCGACCATCGCAGGCAAGGTTTCAATGAGCTGTCGAAGCGAGCGCTCACGCTCGCGCAAGACCTGTTCTACTCGGAGCTGATCGTCGATGTCGTGACAAATGCCGAACCATTGCAGGATCTGACCGGTGGCGTCCCGCAAGGGGGCACCGCGGCCCGACATCCAGCGATAGACGCCATCGGCGCGGCGTAACCGGTAGTTTAACGAGAAGCTCTCGCCAGTGACGAAAGCCTCTCTAAGCGTGGCATCCATCTTCGCCGCGTCATCCGGGTGAAGCGCGGCCGTTATGGCAGCGGCGAGAACGCTGCCGGTCCCCTGATAGTCCTTCACGTCGTGGCCCAGGAATTCAATCAGGCTCTTGCTGAAGAAGACCGGTTCCCCATCCGTGTTTAACCGCCAGAGTGGGCTGGGCACCATATCGACCAGCTGCGAGAGTTCGCGTTCCCGATCGAATAGCCGTTGTTGGACGCGCACTTCGTCGTCGACATCGATGGCAACGGCATACCACTGCACGATCGTCCCGCTTTGATCGCGCAATGGCTCGCAGCGTCCATCCACCCAGCGGTATGCGCCGTCGGCGCGCAGCATGCGATATCTGTTGGAGAATGGTTCACCGGTGGAGAGGCCGTGCGTGGCGTTCTCACGCACGGAGGCAATATCGTCTGGATGGACGACAGAACGCATCATCGCGCCCGCGCGGGGCATGCCCGGCTTGTTCACGTCGATGGCATCGAATCCGAGGAAGTCCACCAACCGCTTGTTCAGAAAGCTCAGTTCACCGCTGGCGGTCTGGCGGGCGATGAAGGCCGGCACCATGTCGACGAGCAGGGACAGCTCGCGCTCGCGATCGTGCAATGCGTTTTGAGCCCGCATCTGATCGTCGATATCAAGCGAAACGCCATACCACTCCTCGATCTCTCCTTCCTGATTGCGACGAGGTTCGACCCGGCATTCCACCCAGCGATATCCGCTTTCAATTTCAAGCCAACGAAAGCGCAACGTCGCGCTACTGCCGGTCTCGAAACATCTTTGCAGCGTGTCCCCGACGGCCGAAGCGTCGTCCGGATGGATCAGCTTCTGAAGCAGACTTTCGATACTCTGCTCCCCGTGCGCTTCGAAGCTTGCGACAACCGAGCGGAAACGGTCTCGGAACTGTTTGTTGAAGTAGACTGAGCCGGTCGATGGCGTCGCGCTCCAGATGCGGACCGGCACTGCGTCGATCATCACTTGAAGCTGCCTCTGACTACGGCGCAATGCGTCCTCGGCGTGGGTCAGATCATCGATGTCATGGCAAATGCCGTACCACTGGACGATTCGCCCTGATTGATCCCGCATTGGCTCTGCCCGGCTCGACATCCAGCGAAAGACGCCATCGGCCCGGCGCAGGCGATACCGCATAGCAAAGTCTTCACCGGTTTCGAGGCAATGTCGAAGCAGGTCGACGAATGCACCTGCCTCGGCGGGATGCACGGAGGCTTCGACCATGGCTGCCAGCCGGGTTTTTCCCGGTTTGTCCGTGTCACAAATGTCCAAGCCGAGAAAGTCGACCATGCGTTTGTTGAAGAAGGTCGGCTCGCCATCGGGGGTCAAGCGCCAAACGTGACTTGGCACCATGTTCACAAGGTGCAGCAGCTCCTGCTCCCGTTCGCGCAGTGCTGCCTGCGCGCTTACTGCGTCTTCGATGTCGACGGAAACGCCATACCATTGCAAGATCGTTCCGGCCTCGTCACGCAAGGGTGCAGCCCGGCTCTCGACCCAACGATGGGGACCATTTGCGCGCCGCTGACGATATCTGCCCGCAAAGGTCGTGCCCGCCTCGAACGCGCGTTTCAGCGCCTCATCGGTGGCAGTGCGGTCATCCGGGTGAATGTCCGTCAAGGATCGTCTTCCGTTGGCCGCAACCAGATCCGTCAGCGCCAGCCCGGTAGTGTCGGTGGCCCACTTGTTGAGGTAGCACGGCGTTCCGTCAGGCGTGGCGCTCCAAATGAGAGCCGGAACGGCGTCGATCAAGCGTTGCAGCCGGAGTTCGCTTTGACGAGCGGTGACGAGTGCCAGTTGGTGCTGCCTGGAAATGGCTGCGACGACAAGCGCCGAGAATGCGGAAATGACGAGGAAGAGCTGCAGCATGACCTGCTGTTGCCTTTGCGATCCGGCATCACCGATAAACTGGCTGTCTCCGGATATCGTGAGCGCCATCGTAATCAGCGTCAGGAGCGTCAAGGCGACAGCGGCACCTCGGAATTCGAAACGTGCGGCGGCCCAAAGCAGAAACGGCAAAATGATATATGGAGAGGGGAAGAAGCGAGCGCTCAAGGAAAGGGCGGCAACGCCCAGGAAGATGAGGCAGAGAACGGCAGCCTCCGTCCAGCGTTCGACAGATAGACTTGACTCTCCGCGCCAGGAACGGACGAGGACCAGCACCAATGGTGCTACCAGCAAGATGCCTGTCGCATCTCCAATCCAGAACAGTGGCCACACGGACGCGAATGTCTGGGATTTCACGCCGAACCAGGCAAGGGTTGCGCTCCCGACGGTCGCGCTTGCGAGTGGTGCTACTCCCGCCCCCAATATGACGAAAGCCAGGACCTGCTGGAGGGTTTCCAGTCGGACGGGGCGACCTGTGGCGCTGCTTACGAGCATCGCACCCACGGAAGCGCAGAGCGCGTTGCCGACGAAGATCAAAAATCCTGCGGGAAGTGGGCTGTGAAACCAGACAAGCTGGGCAAACATCTCGGCAAGGCAACCGCTGACGATCCACCATGGCCAACTGTAGGCAGAGGTGAGGATGAGTGTCGCCATAAATACGCCGCCGGGAGGCCAGATCGAGACGGTGATGCCCGGGACGATAGCGAGCACATTCGCGAATCCGCAGCCCAGCACGTAGGCTGCGAAGAACGCGACCAGATGCAACAGCTGCGGGCGGCTTGATCGAAACTGCCGCCACTGTGAAGCAGGCCCGAGGGACGGTCGGTAGGTCGGTGCGCGCGGTAACGCGCTCGCCGCGGGCCCTGGCGACGTTCGCTCGCGCCCCTGAATAGGCTGGCTGACTGTCTCTGAATGGCTGTCGCCAACTCTAGAAGCTGATTCCATCGGCTGCTCCGATCGGACAGAGAAAGCCTGGGCGCAGTAGGCCCTACCAAGGCAGTATAAACGCATTCGGATGGGACGAACCATTCACCCGTTTCCCTTGATCCTATCGCAATCACAGCCATGCCGCAGCCTATGGAAGTCCATGATGCCTGCGGGGATTGTCAGCGCTCTGCCCTGCGGTTTCACGCAGAACCTCGACCGAGCGCTTCGAGACGTCGCGGCGATCGGCAGGTGCGCCGGGCGATCGTTCGGAACCATGCCTTGCGGGTGGTGACAAGGCTATCTTGACGAAGGCTGGCTCATCTGCCGGTCTCGCGACGAGACGATAGTCCCGTTTGTGCCGAAGCAACCATCCATCGGCCTGGCTGCTGTGCATTAGGGAACCGTCTTGCCGCCCAGGTCGCGCTGCCAGACGAGGCCGAGAGTTACTCTTCGCCTATGCGGAGGTACAGCTTAGAATACACTGCCAGTTGTCATAGATTTCCATAGGATGCAGGGGAGACGCGGCGAGAATAGGATGGGCGGCTAGTTCGCGCAGTCCGGATATCGAGAACGACTGCTATGCAGAGCGCTGATAGTGGCTTCCTCGTCCTGCAGGAGAAGGCAATGACGAAGGCGTTCGACACACCTGACGAAATCGGGCTGGAAGCAATGCAGGCGGTGCGGATCATCGAAAGTGTGGTCGGCAACGCTTGGGCTGCGAACCCGGCCGGTGAGATCGTTTGCGTCAGCCCTGCGGTGCTGTCGCGGCTGGCCCTGACGCTTGAGGAGTTCAGCTCACAGTCGGATGGTGGTCCTCTCGGCTGGAGGAGAATGATCCATCCGGACGATTACGGACGGTCAATGGCGCTCTGGCACTGGTCCCTTGAATCGGGCGAGCACTTCAATATCGAGCATCGAACTCTGCGCAAAAGCGGCGCTTACGGTTGGAGCCGCACGTCTGCTCAGCCCTTGCGCGATGGTGATGATCGTATCCTTGGCTGGTACGGCGCCATAATCGACATCGAAACGTCTGACGCGGCCGCTCGTTTTGCCGATACGGCGGAGGCGGCCGTACAGGAATTGCCAAGCTCATTGAGCGCAATTCACCCCGACGATCGAACTGCAGCGGCTCATGCGGCCGCGCGTGCGTTCTGGACGGGTGTTCCCCAGGTCACCAGGCACAGACAGCGACAGCCCGACGGCAAGTATAGGTGGACGGAAACCCGTGCCGAGCCCGGGTACAGCGTCAGCGTCGACATCGACGAGTTGGTGACGGATCGCGAGCCTCGTATGGTTACGGCATCCGATACCGCTGGTGAGCCAGAACCATTGCGGTCTGCGAGAGCTGTCGAGAGCATATTCGGCAACGGCTGGGCGTTCGATGCGCGCGGACGCTGGATTTACCTGCATCCATTTGCGCAGAACTCGCTCGGCGTCACTGCGGAACAACTGAACGTTTCCGTTGACGAAGGTCACACGGCCTGGAAGCAATTGCTGCATCCGGACGATTACGAGCGGACCGCAGCGGCATGGAATCGTTGCCTCGAAACGGGGGATGACTTCAACGTCGAGTTTCGCTTCCGCCGCGTATCTGGAAGTTATGTCTGGGCCAGGACTGCCGCCCGGGCCGCCCGCGACGCCCGAGGCCGCATCGTGGGCTGGTTCGGCATCGCGCTCGACATCGATGTTTACAAGAAGACCGTTGAGGCGTTGCGTGGCCGAGAGCTCGAACTCTCGCAGCTTGTCGACATGGTCCCGGTTCACATCCGCCGACTTGGGCCCAACGGCGAACCGACCTTTTTCAACAAGCGCCTGCTTGATTTCTATGGGTGGAAAGATCTCGCACAGTTGGAAACACCGGCGGGCAGCCGGCTGGCGACGGCGATGGAAATGCTCGTGCATCCGGACGACTCCGCGCGCCTCCTGGAAGCGGTCCGCCATTCCGTTGCGACAGGCGAATCTTACGGAATGAAGTACCGCTTGCGCCGCTCGGACGGTGTCTACCGTTGGGTCGACGGGCGTGCGGCGCCGCTGATCGACCCGGAGGGGGGGATCGCAAATTGGTATGCGATCTCGATCGACATCGATGATGAGATGCGTGCACAGAACGCGTTGCGCGACCGCGAAAGAGAACTCCTACAGCTCGTCGATATCGTTCCCAGCCTGCTTTGGCGCCTGAACCGTCAGGGCGAGCCAACATTTTTCAACAGGCGACTGATGTGCTTTCTCGGTCTGGATGCAGCGAGTTCCGATCAGCCAGACCCGAGCCGCCTGGCGGCCGCCTTCAGAACGTCCGTCCACCCGGACGACGCATCCGGCCTTGAGGACGCCCTGAAGCAATCTATCGCTACCGGCGAAAACTTCTCAAAAAGGTTTCGCCTCCGCCGATCGGATGGTGTCTATCGCTGGGTTGAAAGCAGTGCGGAACCCCTGCGCGACGACAGTGGACAGATCGTGCAATGGTACGGGCTGTCACATGATATCGACGATCAATTGCGCGTCGAGGAAGCGCTGCGCGAACGCGAGCGATCGCTTTGGCAACTGGTGGAGACATTGCCGGCGATGATCGACTGCGCCGCGCCAAACGGCGAGCCGGTCTATCGCAGCCAGCAGTTGCGGGAGTTTCTCGGGTATAACCTTGAAGATCTGGACCGAACCGGGAAGTCTCGGCTGGACGCAACGCTTGATGCAGGGGTGCATCCCGACGATGTTGCAGGGGTCAAGGAGAAGTATGCGCATTCCCTGGCCACTGGCGAACCTTATGCGCGCAAACACCGTCTGCGGCGGTTTGACGGCGAGTATCGGTGGGTCGAGACCAGAGCGGCTGCCATGCGCAATCTGGAGGGCGCAATCATCCAGTGGAACGTGATTTGCCTTGATATCGATGGCGAGGTTCAGGCGCAGGACGAATTGCGTCTTGCGCAAGAGAGGCTTTCCAGAGCCAGTCAGTCGGCGAGCCTGGCTGAGCTTTCCGCATCAATCGCCCATGAGGTGAACCAACCATTGGCAGCGATCGTGGCCAACTCCAACGCCTGTCACCGTTGGCTGCTGGCCGAACCACCCAATCTCGATCGGGCAAAGATCACAGCCGAACGCATCATCCGTGACGCCAACTCTGCGGCGGAGGTCGTCAGCCGCATCCGCGCCCTGTTCAGACAGCGCGTCGAGCCGCAGAGCAATACCGATCTTGTGAACGTGATTGCCGAAGCAGTTCATCTCATCACAGAGGAGGCCATGCGCCGTCGCGTCCGGGTCGAGGTCGATATCGAGCAAGCCCTCCCGAACGTTGTCGTCGACCAGGTGCAGATCCAGCAGGTTCTGGTGAACCTCATTCGTAACGGTATGGACGCGATGGACGCCGCTGTTCGCGACCGCGTCGTTAGCGTCAGGGTCCATCGCGTTGGTGATTTTGTTGCGACCGAGGTCAGTGACCGTGGCACGGGTGTCGCGTTTCCTGAACGAATTTTCGAAGCCTTCTTTACGACGAAAGTGAATGGAATGGGGATGGGCCTGGCAATTTGTCGTTCGATCATTGAGTCGCACGGGGGGCGACTGTGGGTGCAAAACAATGAACCGAGTGGCGCAATCTTCACGTTTACGTTGCCGATTGAAGTGGAAGCGGTGGCATGACGAACGACGAATACACAGTTTTCATCGTCGATGACGACAATCGGATCCGCGAGGCTCTGTGCGATCTTTTGGCCTCACACGGTATCCAGTCGATCGCCTTCGGTTCGGCCGGAGACTATGTCAATTCAGAGAAACCAGACACGCCAGCCTGCCTGCTGTTGGATATCGAGTTGCCGGACATCAACGGTCTGGATCTTCAAAGTGAAATAGCGACAGGGGAACATCCACCGATCGTATTCATAACCGGTCACGGAGATATCCGTTCGTCGGTGCGCGCCATAAAGGACGGCGCGGTGGACTTTTTGACCAAACCGTTTACCGACGCGGACTTGATGGCCGCCATTCACACGGCCATTGCCCAAGACGAGGAAAGACGAGCCGAGCGCGCAGAGTTCGCAAAGCTGAGGCGGCGCTATCTCGACCTGACACCGCGCGAACGCGAGGTGCTGCCGCTGGTCATAAGCGGGCTACTCAACAAGCAGGCGGCCGCAGAACTCGGCATCAGTGAGGTGACCCTGCAGATCCACCGGCGAAATGTGATGCAGAAGATGAAGGCGGGTTCTTTTGCCGACTTGGTCCGGATCGCGGAACGTTTGAAGATCCCCATCACGCATGCCCGCAAGACCGGCGTGAAATCGATGGCTTTGCCGCATCGGCAGGTCGTCGCGATTGTTGACGACGATCCGAGATTGCTGGAGTCGCTGGAGGACCTCTTGGAGTCGGCCGGCTACTCAGCTCGCAGCTTTTCGTCGGGCCGATCGCTTCTTTCCGCTGGGCTACCGGGTT
The DNA here is from genome assembly GCF_037120565.1 of Ensifer sp. CCNWLY38. Lineage (NCBI taxonomy): Bacteria > Pseudomonadati > Pseudomonadota > Alphaproteobacteria > Hyphomicrobiales > Rhizobiaceae > Ensifer > Ensifer sp. CCNWLY38. The sequence goes on along the minus strand of NZ_JBBBBO010000018.1, from coordinate 68,700 downwards.
TGGATGCGCTCATCACGGATATCGGTATGCCGGGAATGGACGGGTTCGAACTTAGAGACTTGGTAAAGAGGAAAGAGCCGAGTCTGCCTGTTTTCCTGATGACTGGACGGCACGAGATCGCCGATCAGCTGAGTGTGCACGACCGGACTTGCTGCTTCAGAAAACCCTTCGATGCGCAGGTTCTGCTTGCCACGCTTGCCGCTGCATTGTCCGACCGAGACATGGAGGGGAGCGATGAAGCCTGAACTACTGCTCAAACCGACGGTCGTTTCGCACGCGCACCGTCAAAGCGAACGCCCGCTCGTCGTGATCGTCGATGATGCGCGCGGGATGAAACAGAGGCCAATCTGATGCAACACGCTCAAACCAAGGCGGAAAAGCTTGCGGAACCTATCGTCTACGTCGTTGACGACGACGAGGCGATGCGGGAAGCGTTGCTCGATTTGTTCACGGTGACCCAAAAGCGGGCGACTGCCTTCTCGAACGGTCCAGAGTTCTTGGAGACTGCCGACATTCAGGCGCCCGGTTGCCTTGTCCTGGATCTGCGTATGCCGGGCGGCACCGGCCTGGACCTACAGGAACATCTCCTGCTTGCCGGGAGCCGGCTGCCTGTCATCTTTCTGACGGGTCACGCAGACATTCCAACAAGCGTAAAGGCGATGAAGGCTGGCGCCATGGATTTCCTCACAAAGCCTTTCTCCGACCAGGATCTCCTCGAGGCCGTAGATCGTGCCATAAAACTCGACGCCGAGCGCCGCAAAGTCGAGGCGGAACGCGACCGGATCCAGGCGCTGGTGGATACCCTTTCTCCTCGCGAGCAGGAAGTGATGTTTGCGGTGGTCAGTGGCCTTATGAACAAGCAGGTGGCCTACCAACTCGGCATTAGCGAAATGACCGTTAAGCTCCATCGGATGAGCCTTATGCGCAAGATGCAGAGCCGTTCGCTGGCAGATCTCGTTCGGAAAACCGAACAGCTACGACGCAATTGAGCGACGCGCGGACCCGCAGGATTCGACCCTCGTCAAGAAAAGGAGGCCGCCTGCCCTTGGTCAAACCGCCCCTAGGTGTGCCGGCCTTGGGCGGCCGTGCCGCGGGGAGGGGACTGCGGCACTCAGATAATCACCTCCTGACGAAGGTGCCGGCCAAGGATGGTGCTGGAAGCCTACCGTCTTTCAAGCACCTGCATCTATACGTTCGTTTAGCGAAGCCGATCGCGACGCGAAGCCGGTTGTTTGTTGGACACATCACGCTGCGGACCGCAATGGGGCCAGGACGGCCGGAAAAGAGGCGCGACCGACTCTTGCGCTCGCAAGCTCAGGCAGCGACCTCACTGAAGCAGTTCTGACTTCCTTACTAGGTCGCTGAATGTACGGGCCTGCATCTTCTTCATCGCGCTTGCGCGATGAAGCTTGACCATGATTTCGCTGATCCCCAGTTCGTATGCGGCCTGCTTGTTCATGAGACCTTGGGTGACAAGCTTCATTACCTGCCTCTCGCGGGGGGTGAGGCTGGCCGCGCACTGGCGGGCGTGTTTTCGCCTTGCAGCCACTTCCCGCTGCTTTTTTCCTTCCTCCATAGCTGCGGCCACCGCACAAAGCAGGTCATCCACCTCGAAGGGTTTCAACAGGAAATCGACGGCTCCCGCCTTCATGGCAGTGACGCTCGTCGGGACGTCTCCATCGCCGGTCATGAAAACGATCGGAAGGTCGAAGCCCGCATCCGACAGTTTCCTTTGATACTCGATACCGCTCATGCCGGGCAGTTTCACATCGAGCAACAGGCACCCTGCGGCCTCCGGGTCGCCCCTTTCGTCGAAATCCGCGGTGTCGACGAAGGCTTCGGCCTGTATTCCTGAAGAACAGAAGAGTTCCAGCAGCGCCGAGCGAATCCTTTCATCGTCGTCGATGATGTGGACTATGTTGACGTCGGTGGCTGCTTCGATGGGGTTTGAACGTTCGGGCATTGATTAGCTCCCTTGATCGTCAGGTACCAAGATCCACCCATTTTATCCGACGTGGTTCTGCTGGCTATAAAACGAAGGTTTGCTCAACCTCGACTGTCCGCCCGGTTGACCAGCCGCTGGCTTGCTGTCAGGCGCCGCAAATCGAAACGCACGGTGCGATCGCCCGAAAGGTGACCTCGATCAGTTGTTCGGGAAATGCCAGGCGGGAAACCCCAATGAGGTTGCTCGCACATTCAGGCACCTCGGCTCCATACATCTCCTTGCGGACCTTGCCAGCAGCCGCAAATGCGGCATCGACATCGAGCACATAGAGTGTCTCTTCGACCACATCGTCGAGTGAAGCGCCGAATTCGGCAAGCACGGCGACGGCATTGGCGTAGGTCTGCCGCATCTGCTCTTCCATGGTTGAAAAATCGACCGGTCTTCCGGATGGATCCAGTTTTGCCGGTGCGACGAGGTTGCCGGCCCAGTCGTGGCTTAGCTGGCCGGAGACATAGATGATGCCTTTAACCTGCACGGCCTGAGAGTAGCCGTAGGCTTTTTCCCACGGCACACCGAAGTTTGCGGTCCGTTTTTTCGGGGAACACATGAAATCCTCCATTCCTTCCGGGTAGGCGGCGGCCGCAATTCGCAACCGCTCGAAGCTCAGTTCTGTTTCAGGTCGCGTGTGGCGAAGAAGGGCGCCGAGGCGCCCTTCCACTCTCTACTTGGTGATAAAGCTGAGAATGTCCTGGTTGATGACGGCCGCGTGCGTGGTCGCCATGCCGTGAGGGAAGCCCTCGTAGATCTTGAGGGTGGAGTTCTTCAGAAGTTGAGCTGAACGGGGGGCGGAAATTGCCAGCGGAACGACCTGGTCGTCATCGCCATGCAGTACCAGGGTCGGCACGTCGATCATCTTGAGGTCTTCGGTAAAGTCGGTTTCCGAGAAGGCCTTGACGCCAAGATAGTGGGCATTGGCGGCTCCCATCATCCCCTGTCGCCACCAATTGTGGCTTACGGCTGCAGATGGCGTGGCGCCAGGGCGGTTGAAGCCGTAGAAGGGTCCGTTTGCGATGTCGTGATAGAGCTGCGCCCTGTTGGTTGCGAGCGCCTCGCGGTAGCCGTCAAGCGCTTCGATCGGGAGCCCCTCGGGGTTGGTCGGTGTCCTGAGCATAAGCGGTGGTACCGCGCCGATCAGGACGAGCTTGGCCACGCGGCCCTCGCCGTGACGGGCGACGTACCGGGTCGCTTCGCCACCACCCGTCGAATGCCCGATATGGATCGCGTTGCGCAAATCCAATTGCCGCACGAGGGAGGCTACGTCGGAAGCGTAATGGTCCATGTCATGGCCACCGCTCACCTGCTCGGATCGCCCGTGGCCACGGCGGTCATGGGCAATGACGCGATAGCCTTTTGTGAGGAAGAAAAGCATCTGGTTGTCCCAGTCATCTCCGCTCAACGGCCACCCGTGATGGAACACGATCGGCTGCGCGTCGCGTGGCCCCCAATCCTTGTAGAAAATCCTGGTCCAATCTTCTGTCGTTACGTATCCGTGACCGGGTTGCTCGGCTGTCATGGCCATTCCTTTCCGTGCTGGTTTTGCCGCATCAAATGATGCTTTCAAGCCGCGATGCTCAGCCCACGAAACACGGCCCTGACGTAGGCCCCTTCGTTAACGCAAGACCGTTTTGACCCCCTGGCAGGAACCGTATTTCGGCGGGTGTAGCGGCTGGCAGGCGGCGTGAAGACGCTAGCACCTGGCGCATGGCGGGAAAGGTATACCTTGGTTTCGACGATCTCTCGCAGTCCGCCTGGACCCTGATGGCGTGGTCACGAAAAATGGCGTTGCGGCAGCCTAACCAAACGTCACGCCGCTGCCCGGACTTTCAAGGCGCAAGGCATACACCTCGATCGAGGTTGCGATGCCGTCCACCATATGAGACCCGAGACGTTCGGTTTGCGCATGGCACCCTGCTGTGTCCACGAACTCTTGCGAGAGAAGTGCGGGACGGCGCAGGCGTTTGGTGAGTGCCTCGAGCTTGAAGGCCCTGTTGACGGCAGAACCGATCACAGTGAAGTCGAGACGGTGTCTTGAACCGATGTTGCCGTAATTGACCGCGCCGAGGTGGATGCCCAAGCCGAAACGCACGTGGTCGTCTTGCAGCCAAAGGCGAGACGCAGCCTGATACCCCTCCCGGACCGCCGCGATCAGGTCCATGCAGGCTTCCTTACGGTCCATCGGAAAAATGGCAAGCAGACCGTCTCCGATAAATTTCAGGATTTCTCCGCCATGCTTTTCAATCGGTTCTCCGACGGCGTCGAAGAAGCTGTTCACCGATAATATGCGGCTGCGATCGCGTCCGCTTTGATAGGGAGTTCGAAGCGGCGGCTCTCAGGGTTGTCTAGAACACGGTGCGGCAAGTTTAGCCTCCTCGCTGCTAACCAGGGTCAACGGCCGATCGATGCCTCGCGGCGAAAAAGCGCCGTACGGGGCAACAATCGACCGTTGCTCAGGCCAAGGCAGTCGCCTGGTTCATTCCTGACAGAAGCTCTCGGTCAATAGTCCCACCAGGCCGGAACCCAGCGGTAAAGGTCGCCGGCGGTTGCGACACGGCCGACCGATGGGAACGGCATGTGCGTTGAAACCAGCCAGGAGCCAGTCTCCGCAAGCTCACGCATAAGCCGCAGCCGGACTCGGGTCGCCTCTTCAGGGTCGTGTTCGAAGCCGTTGTGCCACTCGGGGTGGTCGAAGGAGACGGGGAACAGGGCATCGCCGCCGAACATCAGCCGCTCGCCACCGGACGAAATGCGGACCACGCTGTGCCCGGGGGTGTGACCGCCGGTACGAGTGACCACCACGCCCGGTGCCACTTGGGCCTCTTCGTCAAAAGTCCGCAGATTGCTGCGATACGCTTTCAGAAAATCGAGGGACGCCTTGCGCGCCAGATCTGCGAGCGCCGGTGGCATGGCGGTAAGCGAGAAATCGGGCGCCTGCCAGAACTTGGTCTCGGCGGCGCACACGTGGACGCGAAGATCCGGGCGCATGCGCTCCTTCACGCCTTCTACGAGGAGCCCGCCGACATGGTCGAAGTGCATGTGCGTCAGCACCACGTCGGTCACGGCGGCAAGATCGACGCCGGCGGCTTCCAATCGATGGACGAACTGTCCGGCCCGCGGGAAATCGGGATACTCTTCGCCGAGACCGCTGTCGATGAGGATCGTCTGGTCGCCGCTGCGCACGACAACGGCGTTCAGCGCCCAATCGAAGGCAACCTTTGACAGAAACCTGTCATCGAGCCACGCGCCCCGCACCTCGGCGTCGGCGTTGGTGGCCATCGACTCGGCCGGTGGGGTCAAGATGCCATCGCTGATGACCAGTACGTCGATGTCACCGACCCGTACCGCGTAGCGTGAAGGAACCAGTTCATCCGGCGCGGGTCTTTCTTGCGTGACGATCTTTCGGGGAATTGTTTGTGCATTCGACATGATGCGCTCCTGTTTTCGCGGTTGAGATGTGCCGGTCAGGGTTACATCGCGGAGTCTAGGTTCGGGTCTTTTGGCGGTCGAGCTACACCTGAGTATGGGGCTGCTCGTGCTCGGCCCCCGTGAAGCGAGTTCGTGCGCTTCGATCGGCGCGCCACGCGCACGCTTTGCTTCCATGCTTGTCAACGGTGGATCGAGCGAATGTCGCCAAACATGCGTATAGTTTCGGCGGTCAATTCAATCGCCTAGCCTGGGTGCAGTATGCGCAGGCGGCCGTTGCTCGGTCCGTGACATCACGAACGTGATGATTGGCACAACCGCAGGCGGACTGAACTCCATGACACCCACAGAGGTTAAATTGATCGCCCTTTCCGGTGCGCAGCCGCTGCTGGACGTATCGGAGTACTCCCGGCGCGCGGGCATCTGCGAAGCCGAGGAGCGGAGACTGCTGTTGCTTCTTGGGCGACAGGCGTCCTGCCACGAACTCCAGATGAACATCGTACAGCGCCGAATGCGTGCACGTTAGCGAACAGTCAAGGTCGCCTTACCGAACGCACGCTCGCAAACCTGTCGTGGTCGAGGTGCCGGACAATTGCACAGCGCGCGCTCTGTTCATTACGCGCCGCAAGCGGCCATGGTCACTCCGGCAATCCTGCGAGCCGCAATCCGTCGGCAAACCGCTTGAAATCGTCCGGTCGATGGATCGGCAACCAATCGTGCAGATTGGAAACGCGCAACGCCGGATCAAGCTGCCTCAGGCGCTGCATATACCGACTTGCCTCGTCGGGACGGTTGGCAAGCGCATGGCTTGCCGAGGCAAGCGCGACTGCCACGAGCAAGCTCGGCAGGTTGGCGAGTGCCTTCTCGGCCCAGACCAGCGCATCGTCATAGTTACCGGAAAAGAAATGCGCGATTGCCGTTCCTGTCTGCATGCGGAACATCTCCGGGTCGAGCGGGCTCAGGCGAACGGCATGGGCGAGATCCTTGATGGCGCTCTCCGTTTCACCCCGAAAGACGCGCAGTACGCCACCCAGAAACCAAGCGAGTGCGAAGTTCGGATTGAGCAGTCGGGCCCTGTCGACCAACGCAATGCCGGCATCGAGGTCGTCGGCGAGATGACCGAGCGCGTGGCCGCCTCTCGTCAGCGCCACGGCATCGTCCCGGCCAAGCTCAACCGCAAGCCGCGCCAGTCGCGCGCCTTCGGCGATCTCTGCCGTGCGATCGAGCATCCAGCCGTTGAGCTTTCGCCAGAAGAAGCACCAGGCGGCGCCGGCATAGGCGGAGGCAAATTCATTGTCGAGCTCGATCGCCTTGTAGAACAGCGGCAGCGCAGCCTCGAGCGCCTCGCGGGTGCCGCTGTGCAGTTTTGCCATGCCACGAAGATAGTAGTCGTAGGCGTCGAGACTTTCGGTCGGCTTGCGTTTGGCGCGCTCCATCTCGATCCGTTCGAGTTGCGGCGAAATCGCGCCGACGACGCTTTCGGCTATCTCATCCTGCAGCTCGAAAATGTTGTCGAACGTGCCTTCGAAGCGCTCGGCCCAGAGATGCGCACCGGTCGTGGCATCGACGAGCTGGCCGGTGATGCGGACCTTCTTTCCGGATTTGCGCACGCTCCCTTCCAGAACATAGCGCACGCCGAGCTCACGCCCCGCTTCGGTCGCTTCCACGGCGCGGTCCTTGTAGGTGAAGCTCGAATTGCGCGCGATGACAAAGAGCCAGCGGAACCGTGACAGTGCGGTGATGATGTCCTCCACCACCCCGTCCGTAAAATACTCCTGCTCCGGATCGCCGCTCAGGTTCTGGAAGGGCAAGACGGTTATGGAGGGCTTGTCGGGCAGAGGGAGTTCCGGCGCCACCACGGGTGCATCTCCAGAGCTGCCATCGACGCGGCCCGAACCTTGCGAAAGGATATCGTTTCCAACATCGACAAGACGGACCTCGCCGACGAAGCGGAAGCCCTTGCGGGGGATGGTGCGCACCAGTTGCTGTTCTTCGCCGCTGTCACCGATGGCCTTGCGAACGGCGTTTATGTGGCTGGTGATCGTCGATTCCGAGACGATCCTGCCGCCCCAGATGGCGAGCAGCAGATCATCCTTTCCAACGACTCTGTCGCGATTCTCGATGAGATGCACCAACAGGTCGAAGACCTGCGGACCGACGGCGACAACCTGCCCGCTGAGCGTCAGTTCCCGGCGTTCCGGATCGAGCAGATAGCCTGCGAACTTGAATTGCACCTCAGCCCTCCTGGTCGACTTTCCCTGGCCGGCGATTGCCATCCGCGGACAATTGCCACGCCATCGCGTCGTTAGAGCATCCCCCCACGATCACACAACCGCTTGGACGGACAATCAAGCTATCCACAAGGGAAATTCAAGACAGGCGCAAGGACTTCCCTGGTGCATAGGAGCAGTCTCAGCGCAGATCGGCGGCAATGGTGCAGTCGAGAAGAAGCAGAGTGAACCCATGAAGATCGTCGTCATCGGAGGCACCGGCCTTATCGGATCGAAACTTGTGAAGAGCCTGCGCGAGCGCGGACACGATGTGCTTGCAGCCGCGCCAAATACCGGCGTCAACACGATCACGCGTGAAGGCTTGGCCGCAGCGATGGATCGGACCGATGTGGTCGTCGACGTCGCCAACGCGCCGGTTTGGGACGACAAGGCCGTCCTCGAATTCTTCGAGACGTCGGGGCGCAACCTGTTGGCCGCCGAAGCTGCCGCCGGCGTGCGTCATCACATCGCGCTGTCGATCGTCGGCAGCGAGCGGTTGCCTGATAACGGCTACTTCCGGGCAAAGGTCGCGCAGGAAAACCTCATCAAGGCAGCCGGTATCCCCTACACCATCCTGCGCGCCACGCAGTTTTTTGAGTTCGTCGGCGGCATCGCGCAATCGGCAACAGTCGACGGAGAGGTTCGCCTTTCACCCGCGTTGTTCCAGCCCATCGCCTCCGACGATGTCGTGGCGGCGCTTGCCGATATTGCACTCGCGCCGCCCGTCAACGGAACGATCGAAGTCGCCGGACCGGAGGCCATACCGCTCGACGAGGTGGTCCGGCATTTCCTGCGGGCGACCAAGGATGATCGGAAGGTCGTCCCGGACGTTCACGCACGCTATTTCGGCGCACTCCTGGACGACCAGTCGCTGACCCCCGGCAAAAACCCGCGGCTCGGTGCAACTCGGTTCGACGATTGGGTCGGCCAACAGGTCGGACACTGAAATCGCAAGTACCGGGAATGGGGCCATGCTCGTGCTTCGACATGGGGGTCCGAAATCCCATTTGCCGTGACGACGCCACGAAATCCAACAGGGACTGGGACAATGGATACGCTCGAAGACAAGATTGCCGCCGCCACCGGCACCGCCTCAGTCGGCGTCGCTCCGAAGCGATCCAGCAAGAAGAAGAAACTCGGCGTGTTGCTTTGCCTCGGCGCCGTGGTGGCCGTCGCAGGCGGCTGGGCCTGGGCCCGTCCGGGCAGTGAGGCGTCGACGGATAACGCCTATGTTCGTGGCGATGTCACCTCGCTTGCACCAAAGGTTGCCGGCTATGTCGTGGCCGTCGAGGTCCAGGACAACCAGAGCGTTCGGGCGGGCGAAGTGCTTTTCCGGATCGATGACAGGGACTATCGCGCTCGCCTTGCGCAAGCGGCGGCCAATGTCGAAGCTGCCAAGGCTCGGCTTGTCAACGTCGATGCGGAGACTGAGCTCCAGCACGCCCTTATTCGTCAGGCCGAAGCCCAGAAGCTATCGGCCATCGCAGAGATGAATCTTGCCGCCAAGGCATATGAACGCCGGCGCGAACTGATCCGCAGCAACACCATCAGTCAGGCGCATGTCGACGAAAGCGAAGCGGCGCGATCGAAAACGGAGGCAGGCGTATCTGCGGCCTCTGCGACGATCGAGGCGCAGAAGCAACGCATCACCGTGCTCGCGGCGCAGCGTGAAGCCGCCGTCGCGGCCGTGGCACAGGCAGAAGCGGCGCGCGACCTTTCTCAGATCGATCTGGAGAGCACGACCGTCCGCGCCCCGGTCGGTGGGGTTATCGGCAACCGCCAGGTTCGCGTCGGCCGGTTCGTCGCGCCTGGCACCACCCTGCTCGATATCGTTCCGGTCGACGATGTGTGGGTTGTTGCCAATTTCAAGGAAACGCAGCTTGAACACATCCAGCCGGGGCAGAGCGTTCGCATCACTATAGACAGCTATCCGGGTCAGACGCTTGACGGCACAGTCGACAGCTTCGCGCCGGGCAGCGGCTCAGCCTTCAGCCTGCTGCCGTCAGACAATGCAACCGGCAACTTCGTGCGCGTCGTCCAGCGGGTCCCGGTCAAGATCCGGTTTGCCAACAACCCTTTGACTGGGCGGCTGGTGCCAGGTCTGTCCGCAAGGGTGGACGTTGATCTCAGGAGCGGGTCATGACCACGCACGTAGCCATAACCAGGAACCGCGACACGTCTGCGTCCGGAGTGTTGCTCGTCATAGGTATCGTGCTGGCGGCACTGACAGAGGCGATTGCGAGCACCGTTCTTTCGCTCGGACGCGGCGATATCATCGGTGATATCTACGCCACTCCGGACGAGTTCGCCTGGCTCGACGTCGGTTATACCGCCTTCAAGCTCATCGGCTTCATGGTTGCTGCTTCGATGCTGGGCCGGATCCGGCCACTCAGCCTTATTATCGGCTCGACGCTCATCATGGGTCTAACGTCCGGCATGGCCTCGGCGACGACATCGCTGGATCTTTTGATCGCCCTCAGGGTCATGCAAGGGCTCGCTGGCGGCATGCTCCTCGTTGCAGGGCAGACGATCATCTTTTGCGCCTTTCCAAGAGCGCATCAGCCGATCCTCCAGGCGCTGTTTGCAATGGGTGCCGTCGTTGCTCCCGCGACGATCGCTCCGGCGCTGCAAGGGTGGCTCCTGGACAACCAGTCGTGGATGTGGATCTTCTACTGCAATGTCATCCTCTCCCTGGCCGCCGCCGGGCTTCTGGTGATGGCCGATGATCGGGCGTCCACCATAGTGCGGCCACGTCCGTTTGATTGGACCGGCTTGATATTGATCTCGGTGGCGCTTTTCAGCTTCACCTATGTCTTCAGCCAGGGAAGTCGCTGGGACTGGTTTGAAGAACCGCGCATTCTCTGGCTCTCCGTGTTGGGCGTTGCTTCACTGCTCATGTTTCTGGGGCAGCAGGCGCTCGGCAACGGTAGTGGCCTGCTCGATTTTTCTCTGTTCAGATCAGAGGATTTCGCCTTCGCCTTCATCGTCAGTTTTGTCGCTGGTGCCGCACTGTTCGGGAGCGCGTTTCTCATCCCGTCCTTTGCCGTATCCGTTCTGGCCTTCACGCCAACCGAAGCCGGCCTGCTGCTTCTGCCGAGTGGTGCGCTCTTTGTCGGGGCGCTGCTCTTTGCCGCCTTTCTCATGCAGGTCCGTCGTATTGCTCCATTCGCAACCGTGCCCTTCGGTATCCTCTTGATCATGATTGCGATGTGGATGCTGTCCGGGTCGACCAGCGAAAGCGGTACGGGCGACATGATGGCTGCGATCCTTCTGCGTGGCCTTGGCCTTGGCTTCCTGTTTCTGTCGATCACGCTGATCGCTTTCAGCGATCTCAACAGTCGAAACCTCGCCTCCGGCATCGGGCTTTTCAACACCGGCCGCCAGCTCGGCGGTCTGATCGGCGTCGCCGGTCTGCAGACCCTCATCGACCACAACGTTGCCGCCAATGTTGTTGTCCTCGGCTCCAGCATCAATGCCGGAGGTCAGGCCGTCATCGAACGTCTGACCAGCACCACAGCCATGCTCGCGGCAAGGGGAATGGACGCCGTTCCGGCGAGCCGGGCCGCGATCGCACTCCTGGGCCGCGCCGTGACGGGGCAGTCCGTCGTGATCGCTTTCGACACCGCATTCAACGCCGTGGCACTTCTGTTTGTCGTCGCAGCCCCCATACTCGTGGCAATCAAGGTCGGATTCGCCAGGCGAGCCAAAGCACGCCACACGCACCCCGACCGTTGACCGAACGGGCCGCCCTAAACCCAGGTATAGCTCGACCGTCAACATCGCTCGAACCTAGAGTCCAAGCCGTGAACTGTGAACAGTACTCTTCGATCAGGCAAACAGGAGGGCGTCATGTCGCCGCTAGAAGCAAGATCCCATACGAACACGACTTTGGAGCCCGCGCCGCCCGGTCGGTCGGCTCCAGAAGAGCTGGTTCCATCGCGCTACGCGGTGCGGGTCGGTGACATAGAGGTGCTGGTAGTCAGTGATGGGGTGCTGCCATTGCCAACCACGATGTTGGGACACAATGCCGACCCGGCCGATCGGGCAGCCTGGCTTGGAGACATGTTCTTGCCGCAGGATGCTTTCGACTGGTCGCTGAACGTGGTCGTGGTGCGAAGCGGTGCCCAAACCATTCTCATCGACGCCGGGCTCGGCATGGATCCGGACTTGAACCTGCCTCGGGCGGGTCAGTTGATCAGGCGCCTGGAGGCTGCGGGTATCGATCTCGCAGCAGTGACCGACGTGGTTCTTAGCCACATGCACATGGACCACATTGGCGGACTGCTCGTCGATGGCGTGAAGGAGCAACTGCGCCCGGACTTGCGGATCCACGTGGCGGCCGCCGAGATCAAATTCTGGGAATCGCCGGATTTCTCGCACGCGGTCATGCCGCAGGGTTTCCCGGACGCGCTCCGGGCAACTGCTAAGCGCTTCGCGAACGAGTACCGCAACCATCTTCGACCGTTCGAGGACGAGTGCGAGGTCGCGCCGGGCGTGGTTGCGCAGCGCACGGGCGGCCATACGCCCGGGCACTGCGTGGTCCGCGTGGCCTCGGGAGGCGACCGGCTGATGTTTGCCGGCGATGCCCTGTTCGCCGTCGCCTTCGACCATCCCGACTGGTACAACGGCTTTGAGCACGACCCCGAGGAGGCTGCTCGCGTTCGGGTGCGTCTCATGAAGGAACTGGCCGAGACAGGATCGTCGCTGGTGGCCACGCACCTGCCTTTCCCGTCCGTCGGACATGTGGCGATCGATGGCGATCGCTTCCGGTGGGTTCCGGTATTCTGGGACTACTGACGTCTCCAATTGAGCGAGTGGCGCAAGAACCATCGGTTCGCGTGCATGGCGACAAGGGCGGGTTCGCCCTTGTCCTTTTCAGAGCAAGGTGCCGCTAGCCGGCCGTAGCGGAGGGAGAAACGCTGCCTCGCCACGGGAGTGGAAATGGACCAGCAAACGCAATTGTTTCCCGTCCTCGTCTGTGTTCTGGGCATCGCCGGAATTGTCGTCTGGCATCTGCAGGGCAGGGCGCGCCCAACGGCGCGGCTGGTCGTGCAGATCGCCTTCTTCGCATCGATGACGGCAGCGCTCGCCTGCGGCGGCCTCAATCCGTTTCGCTACGACCGGACCGATCTCGATGGCGCGCAGACACTGCTCGTGACGGCAAAGACGCTCTGGTGGGTTCATCTCTCCTGGGCGGTGATCGGGTTCGTCCGGCTTTACCTTGTCCTCGACGGACGGCCGCGGGAAGCGCGACTGATCCAGGATCTGGTGGTCGCCGTCGTCTATCTCGGCGTGCTGCTCTCTATCCTGGCATTCGTCTTCGGTGTGCCAATAGGGGGCCTGCTGGCGACGTCGGGCGTCATTGCGATCATTCTCGGCCTCGCGTTGCAGAGCACTTTGGGTGACGTCTTCTCGGGCATAGCGCTGACCCTCGGTCGCCCTTATGTCCTTGGTGATTGGATCTGTCTTAGTGACGGAACGGAAGGCCGGGTGGTCTCAAGCAACTGGCGGTCGACGCATCTGCTGACCGCGGCCCACAATCTCGTGGTCCTGCCCAACAGTGTCCTGGCAAAGGTGGGGCTGACCAACATCAGCCAGCCCGACGAGAACCACCAGATCGTCGTGTCGGTTCGCGTCGCTCCAACCCGCATGCCGCACATGATCGTCGACGTGATGCATGCTGTCCTCGACAGTTGCAACGCGATCGTGAAGCAGCCGGCTCCAACCGTCGGGCTTGTGGGGATCGATGCCAGCGCGATCACGGTGGAGCTCCAGTTTCGGGTCACCAGCCCGGCGCAGCGCGGCCCAGCGCGCAACGAAATCATCGACCTGGTCTATCGGCATTGCAGGGCGCATGGTGTGCAACTGGCCCTGCCTGCCGAGAGCCCGCTGATGCAGGACCTTCGCATATCCGACCCGCAGCACGCCGTCGCGCCGGCACAGGACCTGATCGACGCGATCCCGATCTTCTCCAATCTCAGCCAGGAAGAACGCGATACGCTTGCGGCCGCGGCGACGCAACGCAGCTTTGCCGCCGGGGCCGAAATTGTCAGAGAAGGCCGGTCGCTCGAAAGCCTGATGATGATCAAGAACGGCGTGGTGTCGATGAAGAGCGGCGATGTGGAAATCGCGCGCCTGGCCCCCGGTGATTTCTTCGGCGAGGACGGCCTGTTGGCCGGAGTGAAGGAGAAACACGACCTCCATGCCGTCACCCGCCTTACGGTCTATGAAGTAGATCAGGCAGCATTCGCGCCGCTTTTGTCGAAGCGCCCGGAAATTGCGGAGGATCTGGCAATCCACCTGGCGCAACGGGAGGCGATCGGAGCAAGTTCGGAATTGCCAGCGAACCAGCGCGAGCGACGCAAGCTGGACCTGCTTCATGCGATCCGATCCATCTTTCGAAGCCAGCGTGAAAGCGCGAACGGTTGAAGCGGAGACGCGGCAGTTCGCACGCGGGCACAACTTCTGCCGAGACAAAATCGCCGCTGCGGCAAACCTACGTATATCTGTTTCTCTCCGGAGGCCGACCATACGATCCCACGCATTGCCAACAACGTGAATGGAGGAGAAATCCATGCGAAAACTAGCGATTGGCTTGCTGTTTGCGACGCTGATCACCGGACCGGTAGCGGCCTCCGACGAGCCCTATAATGCCAAGGTCACAGTGGTGTTCGACCACGCCCTTCCTAATGTGCCGGGCAAGAGCATGCGCGGCGTTCTGGTCGAGTACGGCCCGGGGGGCCATAACCCGTCACATACCCACCCCAAGAGCGCTTTTATCTATGCGACGGTGATCGAGGGCAGCATCAAGAGCCAGATCAACGACGGTGCGGTGAAAGTCTACAAGACCGGCGAGAACTGGATCGAAGTCCCAGGCGATCATCACCGCGTAAGCGCGAACGCCAGCGATAGCGAGCCGGCGAAGATCCTGGCTGTTTTCGTTCTCGATACGACCGAAACGAAGATGGTGCTGCCCGCAAAGTAAAGCCCTTCTTCCCATTCAAACACGGTGATCCATAGACGAGCTTGCAAGGAGCAGAACCATGAAAATCGTCATTATCGGCGGGACCGGCCGCATCGGGTCAAAAGTCGCAGAGCGCCTCAGAAGCAAGGGCCACGACGTCGTGCAATCGGCGCCGTCCACGGGCGTCGATACACTGACTGGTGAAGGGTTGGCCGAGGTGCTCGCCGGCGCTCAGGTGGTGCTCGACGTCAGCAACTCGCCATCCTTCGAACCGAGCGCCGTGCTTTCGTTCTTCGAACGGTCGACCTCGAACCTGCTTGCGGCGGAGCGGGCGGCCGGTGTCGGACACCACGTCGCGCTCTCCATCGTCGGTATCGAACGGTCGCCCGACAATGGCTATTTCCGCGCCAAGGTCGCACAGGAGACCCTGATCAAGAAGGGCGGCGTTCCGTACACCATCGTAAGGTCGACGCAGTTCCTGGAATTCCTCGGCGGCATTGCCGATGAGGCAACGGTGGACAGGACCGCCAGGGTCTCGTCCGGCGCGTTCCAGCCGATCGCCGCAGACGACGTCGCGACTTTCGTCGCAGAAGCGACGATCGGCAAGCCTGAAAACCAGACGATCGAAATC
Source organism: Ensifer sp. CCNWLY38 (assembly GCF_037120565.1). NCBI lineage: Bacteria > Pseudomonadati > Pseudomonadota > Alphaproteobacteria > Hyphomicrobiales > Rhizobiaceae > Ensifer > Ensifer sp. CCNWLY38. Next base: position 53,410 of record NZ_JBBBBO010000018.1, on the reverse strand, counting down.
GCCGGGCCCGAAAAGAAGCCCATGAGCGAATTCATTTCCGAGTATCTGGCAGCTGTCGGCGATGGCCGAAAGGTTGTTGCCGACCCGGACGCCAAGTACTTCGGCACGCGCGTCGACGATCAGTCACTGGTTCCTCTCGGATCCGCCAAGCTGGGTCAACTCGACTTCAGGACATGGAATGCCCAACAACCTCAGGCGGCAGCCTGAGATCTTTCCGTCGGGGTCGATGCGGCGACGAGACGCGCACCGGCCCCGACGCCTTTGTCTCCGGTGCGGCCACGCGCTCGAAGCAAAGAGAGAATCCAAGGTTTACGATCCACGTCTTCATCGGTCATGATGGAAATGGCAGCCGGCGACCGTCTCGAAGCTCGCAGAGGCTGGTTCGCGCAGACTTGATGTTCGACAGAAACCCGGCCCGTACCGGACCCGTGCCGGCAAATCGCCGGCGCACATGATATGAAATGCCAAGGTTATTTCGACGAACAGGAAACGGTCGGGAGACCGGGCCATGGCCAATCTTTCAATCGAACCCGCCGCGTCTCGCGACCCGCTTTCACTTGTGGTCGGTGCAACAGCCTGCCAGGTGATCGGTGGCCTCGTTCCGCAAATGTCGCCTTTTGTGGTCGCGGGACTGATTGACGGTCTTGCGCTGTCCGAGCGCGACGCCGGTATTATCGCGTCGGTCGAACTCCTGGCGCTGGCCGTCACCGCTATCCTCGTCGCGCCAGTGCTGCCGCGACTATCCTGCCGGCGCGCCGGGATGTCTGCGCTTGTCGTGACCCTGGCGGCCCAGGCCGCCTCTGTCGTACCGGACGGATGGACTTCGCTGGTCTTGTTGCGCGGCATTGCGGGCATCGGTGAGGGAGCGCTCTATGCCATGTCGCTCAGCCTTGTCGCGTCGCATTGCCGCAATCCCGAAAGGATCTTCGGTCTGTTCCAGCTCGTCTGGGCAATCGGCAGCGTGGCGCTGTTTGGCATCGGCGGCGAGGTGACAGCAGCCTATGGCCACCGAGGGATTTTTGCGCTGTTGGCGGGTTTGACGCTGGCCCTTTCTCCGCTTCTTCTTCTCATGCCGGATCTCAAGACCCTGAAGCATCCGGTCACCCGGACGCCACCGTCTGTGCTGCTTTTCGGAAGCCTGCTGTTTGCTGCGATTGTTCTTTACGTCGCGGTCTCCGCCGGTCTCTTTGCCTTCAGCGGACCGATGGGCGAGCGCATCGGTCTGGACACGGCCGCGGTCGGATACATCCTCACCGTGTCGACCATAGTTGGCCTTGCCGGGGCGGGCGCGGCGACGGCACTGAACGTTCGCTGGGGACGAATGATCCCGATCTCCGCATTCTGCCTTGGCTACGTGGTGGTGACGCTCGTCCTTTGTCTCTGGGAGAACGCGGTTGCTTACAGTGTTGCGGTCATCGTCTCCGCCGTTCTTTACTACTTTTCACTGCCGTATCTTTTCGGCCTGGCCGCAGCGCTGGACCAAAGCGGGCGCTGGGCGGCCGCAGCCGGGTCGGCGTATCTGCTCGGATTTGCCGCCGGGCCAGTCTTTACAGGGGCCGTGATTGCAGCGTCGGGGTATGCAAGCCTCGCGGCGGTCTGCGTCAGCATGACGATTGCTGCCTGGGCCCTTGCCGTGTCCGTCGTCGCCCGCGCCTTCAACGGACGTCGCCTGGTCGGCCGCCTCCCCAATTCGGCGGCTTAGGTTGATATCCTAGGTCGCCGAGGCGACGGGCAGAGCGAAGGTGACCGTCGCGCCCAATGTCTCGTTGTTGGCCACCCATAGCTTCCCGCCATGGGCTTCCACGATCGATCGGCAAATCGGCAGTCCCATGCCCATGCCGTTGCCCTTCGTCGTAAAGAACGGTTCGAACACGCGCTCCGGATCCTTGAATCCGCTTCCGGTGTCCTCGACCGAGATCCTGATGGTGTCGGGGTGATCGTGGCTGGACATGATCTTCAGTGAACGCAGGGGGTTCGTCGTGTCCATGGCCTGGATGCCGTTGCGGATGAGGTTTACCAGGACCTGCTGAACCTGAACCCGATCGAGCGCCACTTTGGGAAGATGCTGGTCCAAAACCAGGTCGATGCGGGTCGTCGTTGCCGCGATCTCATCTGACATCAGATCAAGCACCTCGTAAACGAGGCGGTTCACGTCTTCGACCGCCCGTGACTGCGGCTGGTGTTTGAAAAGCGCTCGGATGCGGCTGACAACCTCGACGGCCGCCGCAACGTCCAGGGTGATGCGCTCTGCTGCGCGCTTGCCGCGCTCGATGTTCGCAGGCTCGGCCGAAAGCCAGCGCAGGCATGCGTCAGCGTCGGCGGCGATCGCCGCCAGCGGCTGGTTGACCTCGTGTGCGATTGAAGCGGAAAGCTGCGACAGATTGGCCGCCTGGGTCGCCCGCGCAAGCTTCTCGGCCGAACGGCGCAAGGCAGCCGTTGTTTGCACCTGATCCTCGATATCGTGGCAAAGGCCGAACCACTGGACGATGTTGCCGTCCTGATCCCGCATGGGCTCCGCACGGCCGGACATCCAGCGATAGACGCCGTCTGCCCGAAGCAACCGGTACCGCATCGAAAATCGCTCCCCGTTCGCAAGGCAGCGGGTGAGCTCGGCATAAACAGCGTCCGCGTCGTCCGGATGGAAAATCGTATCCATGACGGATGCAACGTCACTCACGTTTGAGAGATCAAGACCCAGATAGTCCGCCATGCGCCGGTTGACGAGCGTAGTGGTGCCGTCGGGTGTCAGGCGCCAAAGATTGCTCGGAACCATGTCGACCAGCAAGGATAGCTCGACCGAGCGAGCACGCAGGCTCTCCTCGGCCTTCTTCTGGTGCTCGATGTCGATGGTCTGCCCATGCCAGACCGTAACGCGACCGTGTGCGTCCTTTGACGGTCTGCCCGACGCGCGAAACCAGCGAAACGCGCCGTCCGCGCCACGCAGACGGTGCGCGCTGTCAAACGGCTCGCCGGCGTCCATGCTCCGCCGCCAGGTCGTCGCCACAAATCGCTGATCGTCCTTGTGGATGCGTTCAAGCCACGCACCGTGGTCTTGCAGGCCATTGCCGAAATATGCGTCCATGCTTCGGTTGCGATAGATGAACCGGCCGGCCGGATCCATCGACCACATGTGGCCGGGGACGTTGTCGAGAAGGTCAAGCGCGAACTCGGCGCTGTTGCGAGTATGTTCGCGAAAGGCGGCGTCTTTCCTTAGTCCGTCGTCGTTGGACATCTGTCGCTCCGCAGAAGACGACGGTCAACAAAAGGACTTCACGCCGAAGCTCGGCGGCGGACCGGCAGCCTTGGTGAATGGATGGCCGCATTATATCCCGAAGGCCCTCGTTTTCAATCTGACCTGCTGGAGGCGGGCGGCCCGCGATCGTGCGGCGCATAAACGGATGTATAGCTGCCGCACGCGGCGCGCTTCCGGCACGATAGCAAGCGACCATAACGGTCGGTTATGTCAGGCGGAGGACGAAGCAACATGACCCAGCGGTTCAATTATTCCAAGCTTTCGCCCGGCATGGTCAAAGCCATGATGGCGCTCGGCAACGAGATCAGGAATGGCTCGATCGAAGAGACGATACTCATCCTCGTCGACATTCAGATGAACGGATGTGCGTTCTGCATCGATATGCATGCCAAAGAAGCGATCATCCATGGCGAGCGGCCGCTGCGCCTGTTCCATATCTCGGCCTGGCGTGAGTCCACCTTGTTCTCGCCGCGAGAGCGGGCCGTGCTTGCCTGGACGGAGGCGCTGACGAAGCTCGCCGACGGTGGCGTTCCCGATGAAGTTTACGACGGAGTGAGGGGTGAACTGTCCGAGCAGGAGATTTCCGATCTCACGTTCCGGATCATGGCGATCAATGCCTGGAACCGCATCAGTGTCGCGGCCCGCGCCGTTCCTGGTTCCGCCGACAAGGCTTACGGGTTGGACAAGGCCGGTCTCTAGATGGATATCTGTCGGGCAATGGCGGGCCTCTTTATGCTTGCCTGCTTTGTCGGCTGTGCCGCGCAGCGGGCCGAGGTCACAGCGCAGCCCGTTGCCACATCACCAGCGTTGCAAGGCGGCCAGCCTGTTCGAACGCAACAAGGGTCCGGGGCACAAGACCTCCTGTACATCACCGACAGAGAGCCGACCGCCGGTTCCGGCAACCGGCTGTCCTACGGTGCAAAGCGGGCGATCTACTTGAGCTTCGGATCGGTATCGATCGCCCCAAGACGCAACGCTTCTGCCGGCAGGAAAGAATTCCGGGTCGACGCCGTTTCCGAGGCCGGCCGGTTTCCGTCAACGCCCTACGGCGTCGTCGCGACGGCGAACGGACTACGCCGCACTCCGCAGGCGGTCGCGGCGCATGAACAGGCCGTCGCGTCGCTGCAAGCCGAAATTGGCCGGCGTCTCGCAACGGCCGAACGCAAGGAAGTCGTCGTCTTCGTTCACGGATACAACAACAGCTTCGAAGATGCGGCACTCGCCACCGACGAGATTTGCCGATCGCTGCAAAACCAGTTTGTCTGCATTGTCCTGACATGGCCCGCCGGAGGCGCCGGCGGTTCGTTCTTTGGCTACAACATTGACCGCGAGTCGAGCGAGTTTGCGGTTGCGGACTTCAAGAAGGCCGTTCGCATCATCGCCGGAACGAAGGGTGTCGAGAGGCTTCACCTCCTGGCCCATAGCCGTGGAACCGACGTGCTGGCGAGTGTCGTCCAGCAGCTTGCCATCGAAGCGTATGTCAGCCGATCCTCGCTTTGGCAGCGGTACAAGATCGCGAATGCCGTGTTTTTCGCTCCCGATATCGATCTCGATGTCGCGTCTTCCAAGTTGTTTGCCTGGGTCTCTGACCCGGACCTTGCCTTCGGAAGCAAATCGATCCCAAGCGCATTGCCCTCGCAAGGCTCCATGCACCTTACGATCTATTCGTCTCCAAGGGATGAGGCGTTGAAAGCCTCGACGCTGATCTCCGGCAGCGCGTTGCGGCTTGGTCAGCTCGCCGTCGGCAACCTTCCCAGTGACAGGAGCGAGGCGGCGTCCAAATGGGCAGGATCGCACATGGGAGGGCTGGTCGATTTCGTTGAGTATTCCGGCGGCAGCGGCTTTATCGGCCACAGCTACTTCTTGTCCGACGCTACGATCAAGACAGACCTGGTTGCGCTGATCCGCGACAGAGCCAAGGCCGGTGACCCCCGACGCCAGCTCGTGGAAATCAAGCGCCCATTCTGGCGAACGTCGGATGCTCAACAGGCGGCGCGATGATGGTTGCAACGCGTCGGGAGTTACTGTTTACCCCAAGACTAGGCTGCCTCGTTCGTCCCGGCTGAAATGTTGGGACCCCAGCGTTCTGGCGGTGCGAGGCCGCTGTTCGCGCGCTTTTGCTCAGTCAGAAAGGGCTGCGCGGTGAATGGAGGCGCGGCCCGGCTGCCTCACCATCACTCGGGTCACTGATCTCGCCCCGACCGTCATGCGCTTAGGACAATCGCTTCCATGGCTGCAAGCATCATGCGCGCACCTGATGGCCGCCTACCGGCGCCGCCCTGGGGTGGGACAGTGTCCACCAATCGTTAAGTGGACACTATGGCGGACCACATCTGTGAGCGCCGGCCGAACGCGTCGCGCCGCCGTCAAACTCGGCCCTGACGATTGCGAAAGCCCGATGGCATGCCGACACGCGCGAGGCTACTCAAGCGCGCTCATGTTGAAAGTGCTGTGAGGGCCGGCTGATAGATGATCACCTGGTTGCGTCCATTCTTCTTTGCCTCGTACAGTGCTTCGTCCGCTTTCGCTGCAACCCCTCTGAAGATACGGTTGCATCGCCGTGGTTCAGCACTGCCAGTCCGATGCTGACTGTGACATAAGCGCCAACGGTTGATCTTGGGTTTGGCAATGACGCAGCTTCGACGCGGCGTCGAATTCGCTCCGCCAGCGACACGCCATCCTCCTGATTGGCATCCCGAAGAAGGATGAGAAATTCCTCGCCGCCATAACGCGCGACCTGGTCGCGATCGTCACGCAAGCAGCTCTGAATAATGCCGGCGACCTTTACCAGACACCGATCACCCTCGGCGTGGCCGAGACTGTCGTTAAGCTGCTTGAAGTGGTCGATATCGCACATCAGAATTGCTGCGCCCTGGGTTTGCGCGATCTCGTCGCTCCACACGCGACTGAGCGTTTCCATTATCCAGCGTCGATTTGCGATACCGGTGAGTGGGTCCGTTCGGGCGAGCAGCTCGAGCCGCGAATTTGCGTCCGTCAGTTCGCCAAGACGAGACCGGTCGCGTAGTTCGAGCAGAAAGGTCTTGTGCGCCAGGATGCCTGCAGTCCTGTGCGCAACAACGGTCGCGACTACCCCGCTTGCGAAGAAGAGCGCACCGGCCAGAGCATTCTCGGCGGTAATTTCCGGGTTTTGCATCTGGAAGACAAGATATTGACCGAGCGCTAAGACGGCGATTGCAATCGACCATTCGAGCGGGACGGGAAATATGATGATCGCGGTCACGGCGACAAAAAGCATGATCGTAAGGTGTCGCTCGTAATATTCGCCTCCCGAATTGACGCCGACCAGCGCGACCGAAAGCAGGATCAAAAACACACCTATGTGGAGCGCTACGCCCTCGATCCACGTCCCGCGCGGTTTCTGAAATACGATCGCAGTGAGGATTGCTGCCGGGGGCAGAATCGACGCCGGCAGAAGCATCTTCATGACGATTTCAGACGGAAGCAGGTAGGCATTGACTGCTAGCGTCAGGATGTCGAGGACCACCACCCACACCATCCAGGCACGGATAATCTTCGACGCCTGTGGCCACGACCGCGCGTGGAAGAGCCGGGCAAGTTCCGCATTAAGGCGAATATCGCGTGTGCGTCCCGCAAGAAGACGATCGACTTCGCTGGCGACCGTCGGGGGCAATCGTTGGGCGGCTGGTGGCGCTGAAACCTCACTCGCGCGTGAAACGCCTGATGCTCGTTGTGTATCCATGCTCTGGCCATCTAGGGGCGGATCAGACAATGGCAAGAATGTGCGGCCTGACTGTGATGGGCGTTACCGACTTGACTTAATGAGCCGGGCGGCAGCGTTTCAGTTCGATACATGGTGTCTGACTTGCCGCTGGTGACGCTCTCGGCGGAAGACATCTGATCATTAGCACGCGGTGACTGCGCCGGCTCTTTTCAGGTTGGTAGAACCCATGGAGCACCCAACCCCGCTCCGGTGGTTCGCACGGAACGCCCGGGATGAGCCGTGCTCAAAGCGAACGGATCAGGCGGAAGATCTCACTCGGAACATCGGTCGTGATCTGGCGCACTTTCGCCCCCACGAGCGTACGCAGGATGGGGTCATTGATGTCCCGGCCGGGATTGACCGTCCAGGCGTCCGTTTCAATGCCGAGGTCGAGCAGGCGCGCAACGAGGGGAAAGCCCTGGTTTTCTGCGGCAACAATGGCGTCGAACCGGAGGTAGGCGAGACTTACGCCGGTGCTGCGCCGCTCGATGTGGCGCAGCAACCGCTCTGGATCGCGCAGGTCTCGCTGGCGGGAAACCGCCAGCATCGGATCGTAGCCGAGCCGGGCTCTGGGAATGGCCGCGGCGAGACGGCGTGCCTCATCCAGATGATGCGAACCGACGACGATGGCGTCCGCTAGCCCGGTGACGGCCGCTGCGGCATCGGCGACCGCCGAATCCGGAAGCGTGTGTCCTTCGAGCAGCTTGAGATCGAGCTGAAGGTTGGCCGATGGCGCTCTCGGTAGTCTTTGAAGCGGGGCCACGAGTTCGGCGAGCGACAGGACCGGCGCATCGGGATCGGGGGCGCCTGCTGCGTCCCGGTGAAAAAGCCCCGCCATCGATGCGATCGGCGTGCGCGGAACGCGGCCGCGGCCGGTCGTCGATGGACCGAGCGTCGCATCGTGGAGAACGGCGAAGCGGCCATCGGCGGTTCCGAGTATGTCGACCTCGAGGCTCGCGCCGAGCTGCCAGCCGAGGACGAGGTTCGACCGCTTGAAGGGCGCCTCGGCGAGGTGCGTGCGCAGTTTGTGCCACTTGAGCCGGACAGGGCCATATGGGCCCTCGACGGCCACCGGCGCGTTCGACGTCTGGTTGCTCGTCTCAAACGCTGCCACTGGCACGCCCTTCTCCTCTCCCCACCGAGAAATGGGGCGGCTGTCGCTCGATCGTGTCACGCCGGTGCGCGAACATGCGCACCCCCAATGAGCTTCTGTCGCGCCGTCTCGAACACAAGCGAGTTCTCGGGCAGGAAACCGATCTTTACCTGCTCGCCAGTCGAGTGCCCGGCGGACGAACCCTGTTCAAGCACGCGCACGGCGCCCATGCCGGTTTCGACGACATAGAGGATCTCGCGGCCCATCGGCTCGATCTGCACGATACGGCCGGCGAAGCCGGTATCACCGATTCTGAGGTGCTCCGCCCTCAGCCCGACTGTCAGCGCTCCGGACGCGCCCTCGACCGGAAATCTGGCGCCATTCACGGTGATCGTGCCGGCCTCGGCTTCTCCGGCAATGAGGTTGATGGGCGGTGAGCCGATGAAGCCGGCAACGAACAGGCTCGATGGCCTGAGATAGAGGTCGTCCGGCGTCCCGACCTGCTCGATCCGGCCGGCGCGCATGCAGATGATACGGTCGGCCATTGTCGTCGCCTCGATCTGATCATGCGTGACGAGGACGGTCGTCACGCCGAGTTGCGCGTGCAGCGACTTGATCTCGGTGCGCATCGAAAGGCGAAGCGAAGCGTCTAGATTGGAGAGCGGCTCGTCGAGGAGCAACAACTGCGGCTCCTTCACGAGGGCGCGTGCAAGGGCGACGCGCTGCTGCTGGCCACCGGAAAGCTCGCTGGGACGACGGTCCAGCAGTTCCGCAACACGGACAAGGTCCGCGGCGGTCTTCACCTTCGCGAGAGCTTCGTCGCGTGGCGTTTTCTTGAAGCGCAATGGAAACAGGATGTTGTCGCGCACGCTCATGTGCGGGTAGAGCGCGTAGGATTGAAAGACGATGCCGACATTCCGGTCGCGTGCCTCTACTTCGTTGACGATGTGGCCGTCAAAGAGGAGATCGCCGCCGCTCGGAAGATAGATACCGGCGAGCATGAACAGGCTCGTCGACTTGCCGCAGCCGGAGGGGCCGAGAAGCGCGACGAACTCGCCGTCCTCAATGACGAGGTTCATATCGGGGATCACCTCGACGGCGCCGAAGCGCTTCACCACGTTACGGAACTCGATCTTCGCCATCTCCTCAGCCTTTCACGCCGCCGATCGACATCTGCATGAGATACCGCTGCGCGGCCATGTAGAGGATGAGACTCGGGACAAGGTAGAAGACTCCGACCGCAGAGACGACGCCGTAGTCCACTCCCATGACATCATCGCGCACCCAGTACATGTAGAGGCTCATTGTCCAATTGCTGTTCCTGATCAGGAACGTGAACACGAAGATGTACTCTTCCCAGCCGCGGATGAAGGTGAACACTGCGATGGCGAGGATGCCGTTCCTGACCTGAGGCAGCACCACGCTCACGAATGCCTGCCGTCGCGACGCGCCGTCGGTCAGCGCGCTCATCTCGATGTCCCATGGGACTGCGTCAAAGAAGCCCTTCATGATGAAAATCGCAAATGGCAGTTCGAAGGCGACAAGCACAAGTATCACGCCGGAAAGCGTATCGAGCAGCCCGATCCAGTAGAGCATCAGGAACATGGGCACGATCAGCGTCAGCACCGGGAAAGCATGGAGCACCAGAAGCGAGCGCAGCATCGAGGAGCGGCCGGGGAACTGGAAGCGCGACAGGTAGTAGGCTGCCAATGAGGCGACGGTGACGACGATGGCAGTCTGTGCGCCGGCGATCAGGATCGAGTTGCCGAAGGCATGCCAGACGTTGGGAAACTGGACCGCGCCTTTGACTTCGCCGATCCGCGACCTCACCACCGAGGCGAAGTCCGGCTCCCACAGGAAGATGAAATTGCCGAGGTGCAGGTCGGGGCCGACCAGCACGGCAAAGGCGAAGATAGCGATCGCGGCGACTGCGGTAAGGCCGATCCATAACTGGCGCCGGCTCTGCGCGAGCGCGGCAGTGAGCCAGAAAGCGACGACGGACGGAACGACCACGGCCATCGAGCGCCACAGAACCGCCGTCTCGGCAACGCCGGTCCTGGCCGAGAAGGCGATCGTGACGAGCCAGAAATAGGGGAGGATGATTGGCAGCGACACGGCGATCAGGAACGCGTAGAGGACGACCGCCTTGGCGCGCCGAACGCCACGCGCCCGCGCTGCCACTGCATCCCAATCGACTGGCGGTTCGGATGCCGCCGTGGACACCTCGGGGATCGCTTGCGCGGCCATCTCAATGCACCTCGATGCGCGGGCGCTGCAGCAGGCGCTCCATATCAAAGAAGCGCCAGCCGATGAGCGCGACGACGACGCCGATAACGATGAGAAAAAGTGCCAGCGCGGCTCCGTAGCCATATTGGCCGCTTTCGAAGGCGCGGCGGTACACGTAAAGTGCATAGACAGTCGTGTCGTAGAACGGACCGCCCTTGGTCAGGAGCAGGATGTATTCGAAGCTGACCAGCAGCGAAAGTGTCTGGTAGATCGTCACAAAGCTAATCGGCCAGCGCAACGCCGGCAGGGTGATGAAGCGGATCTTTGCGAAGGTCCCGGCGCCGTCCACTGCCGCGGCGTGGAACAGGTGCTCCGGGATCCCGCGGATCGCGGCGGTGAAGATGATCATGCCCATCGAAGCGCCGATGAACCCGTTCGAGATGATGATGAGCGCGATCGGCGCCGAGGTCAAAAGATCAAGCGGCGCGTCGAGCCCGAACGCCTGCATCAGGACCTGGTTTACGAGGCCAGCTTCGGTGGGGCTCACCGCCCAGAGCCAGAGCAGGATGTAGAGGACTGACGGGCTCATCCGCGGCAGCAGCCACACGCCCCGGAAGAAGCTGCCGGATACATTCCTAATCGCCGTGGTGGTGATAGCGAGGATCAGGCCAAAGGTCACGTTGAAGATCGCGAGGGTGCCGAAGACGTAGATGAAGGTCAGCCCAATGACCTGCGACAACCGGCGATCAGTTCGAAGGACCTTCTCGTACTGCTCGGTAGTGAACTCGCTGATGCGGAGCGAGCGGCTGAGGTCGGTAAACGACACTACTATATCGATGATCACGGGGACGCCGAAGAAGAGGACCGTCAGGACGATCGCCGGGCCGAGAAAGATCACGAAGTTCGTGCGTCTGCGCGCCGCCGACCCCGCATGGCCGCGCCGCTCGATCGTGAGTTCATCTGCTATCGTGGTCATCGTTTGGCTCTTACGGCGGACCTCGCAGCCGCCGACCCGGGCGCGCCCGGTCGACGACTCGAGTCCGATCGGACTTATTTGACGATCACGTCCTCGAGGGTGGACGAAGCCTCCTCGATGACGAAATCGGCTGCTTTCTCAGCTGACAACCGCCCCGATTCTATGCCTTGAATTCCGGCATAGATGATGCCGTTGAGTTCGCCGAACTGCGAGTTGTTCGGCAGGAACTTGGTGATCTTGAGCAGGTCGGTTGCCCTGGCGAGCGGCCAGGCCTTGGCATAACGCGGGTCTTCGAGTTGTTCGGGTTTGATGCCGAGATGCGTCGTTGTGACCGCGTGATCGGTGTTGAGGTCGGCCGCCGAAGCGTGGCCAAGCAGGCGGGCGGCGAGTTCAGGCTCCTTCGTGTCGGCAGCGATCGCATAGACGATCGGATGCGTCAGACTGACCGGTGAACCGCCCTTCTGGGGTGCAGGCCCAGCGATCCAGCCCCAATCCGCGAAGAAGGCCTTTTCGTCCTGAGGCAGCCCGTAGGTCGGGAACCCGACGCTGCCGAGATCCCAGATGCCGTACATCCAGAATGCGGCGTTGCCGGTGTAGAATTCCTTGCGCAGCGCATCGAATTCCATCGCCGTGTTATTGGCCGGGATGACCCCTTCCTTCACCCCGCGTTCGAACCAGCCGAAGGCGGCAGCGAGCTTGTCGCGCTCCAGGAGCAGTTTGCCGGTTTCGGGATCGACGAAGCCGCTGCCGTAGGCCTGGAAGACCATGATGTAGTCCGGACCCTTGTTCGGCCGGTGAAGCACACCGTATTGCGCTTTTGTCTTGTCGACGACCTGCTTGGCGATCTCCAGTACCTCGTCCATCGTCAGGTCGCCCGACAACGCACGCTCCGGCATGGCGTCGACAAAGGCAGAGTCGTAGCCGGCCTCGCGCAGGAGCTTCTTGTTGTAGAAGAACATTCTCGCCTCGGCGTCCTGCGGAATTGCGTAGGTGCCGTCGGGACACTTCGCCGATGACCAGAGCGACGGAAAGATCGTGCCGAAGTGTTGAGGGTATTTGGAGATATAGTCGTCGAGCTTGAGAACGAAGCCATCTTCCTGGAAGGCGCAGATCCATTCGTGTGCGGCGATGAATATATCGGGGCCTTCACCGATGCCGAATACCTTAAGAAGCTGCAGTGCGTCGTCGTCGAAGCCCTTGGCGGGGCTCTCGCGCACAGCAACTTCAACGCGCTTGGGGGAGCCTTCGGCCTCGAGTTCCTTGTTCAGCCGCTCGGCAGCCTTGACCACATTGCCAGGGCGCAGTGGCCCCGAAGGATCCTGACGCGACCAGAGCTCGAGCTTCACGGTTTCTTGCGCGAAGAGTGGCGTCGCGGAAAGGAACGCCGCACTGCCGCCCGCTAATGCCGCGCAGAGAAGCGCAGCAGTTCCGATTTTCCAGTGATTCATCCTGATTTCCTCCCGTTCCGCGGCACGCTTTTCATCGTGTCGTCATTGTTGTTGCAATGCTGTGCAACACGATTATGAATGCGCTTCGGAGAATGTCCAGCGGGGTCAAAGCAAGTGTCGGATACCAGAGACAGCAACCAGGGCCGCTTCGTGAGCGCCCAGGCAGTCGCCGAGCTTGCGGGTGTGTCCCGATCGGCGGTCTCGCGGGCATTCACCCCTGGCGCAAGCATCGCACCTGCAACGCGGGCGCGGGTGCGAGAGGCAGCTGCGGCGCTCGGATACCAGGTCAACGATCTCGCCCGCGGGCTTCTCGCCAATCGGAGCCGGCTGGTGGGACTCGTGACCTCCGACGCCGATACACCGTTCCGGGCCCAGATGATTTCGGCCCTCTCGTACGCCTTGATCGAGCGCTCCAACGTGCCGGCGATCATCAACATCGGGCCAACATCGGAGGACGTTGCGAATGCCAGCCGGCAGTTGCTGCGCTATCGGGCGGAGGCGACCATCTTCCTCTCTGGCTCGCCGCCGGCAAGCCTTGTCGAGGTCACGCGACGAAACGGACAGCCGCTGATATTGGTGAATCGAGCCGAGACTGGCCTCGACAGCGTCCATTGCGATGACAGGGACGGCGCGCAGCAGGCCTTTGAGGCCCTGCGCATGGCTGGAGCCTCCCGTTTCGCCGTAATCAACAGGGCGAATCCAAGCCCGAGCCTCTCCGCCCGCGAGCACGCCTTTGTTGAATCTGCCGCCGCTTCCAGATTCGAGACGAAGATCGTTCGGGTCGGCCGCGCCGACTATGGTGGCGGAAAAGAGGCGGCGCGACAGCTGCTGGCGAGCGGCCCGGCGCCCGACGCGGTTTTCTGCGTTAATGATCTCATGGCGTTCGGAACACTCGATCACATTCGCGGCGCGGGCCTGCGTGTACCAGACGACGTTTCCGTTATCGGCTTCGACGATGTGCCGGTCGCAGCGTGGTCCTCCTACCGTCTGACCACCCTGCGGCAAGATCCCCGGCGGATTGCCCGGGAGGTCGTATCAATTCTCGACCGGCGCCTCGCCGATCCCGATTTACCGCCGATTTCCGTCTACTTCCCGGTCGAACTCGTCGTTCGCGAAACAGTGAGAGCGCGCTTGTAGAGAAGTCGCGCCTTACGATGGAGGAGCATATCGAATGGCCTTCAGCTTCCTTGCCCGCGACGCGGGACGTACTCATGTCTGCGGCCACCGCGGCTACAGCCTTCATTATCCGGAGAACACACTGCCAGCATTCGAAGCAGCAAAGGCTGCAGGGGCGACCACGGTCGAGATCGACGTCGTGCTGACCGCAGACGGTGAGCCGATCATTCTGCACGACCTGACCGTCGACAGGACGACAGATGGACACGGCTTTGCGGCAGACCTCCGCCTCGAGCAGATCCGCAAATTGGATGCGGGGGTTCGGTTTCATCCCGCTTTCGCCGGAGCGAAGATACCGACCTTGGCGGAGGCGCTCGATTGGGCGAAGGCGGACGACATGGGGCTTGTGCTCGAAATCAAGGAGGCAGAGCGGCCGGACATCGCTGTTGATTGCGTGGCAGCCTTGCTGAGATCGACGGGAACTGTCGATCGGGTCATTGTCATCAGCTTCGACCATGTGGTGCTGAAGCGCGCGGTCGAGCGTCATCCGGGCCTGCGGACCGAAGCCATTACGCATGCTCGCCACGCCGACCTAGTCGGGGTGTTGAAGGCGTGCAGCGCGAGTTCGGTCTCGATCGAGCTCGACATGTTCCGCCCCGACGGTGCGAAGGCGCTGCATGCAGCAGGCTTCAGCAACCGCGTACACGTGCCTCGCCCAGATGTTCTCGCCGAGTATTGGCGCGGCGGACGCGATCCGTTGCCGGAGCTCATGCAATGGATCGCCGACGGGCTCATCGACACGATCTCGGGTGATGACGTGCCCTTCATCGCCATGCTCGTCAGCCGCGCCGGTCGCACCGGCTCAGCCTCCCCAAGGTGAGACGACACAGCAGCTCTCGGCGATGGTCGAAGGCGTGCATGGGATATAGTGAGCGAGGCAGACCACAGATTCGAAGTCTCGTGGGGGCGGGCAGGCTGGTGTTCGGAACTGGGTACAATCCAGTTGCGGCCGCGCTCTTTTCGGCGAAAATAGGTGCCGGTGCCCTTCTGAACGGCCAGCCGATGAATGCGGGGACCGTTCGAAACGCTCACACAAGCTGCATGGGCAGCTCTGAATGAGGGCCGAGAGTCGATGAAGGCCGTCTTCGTACTGTTTGATTCGCTCAACCGACACGTGCTCGCCCCGTACGGCGGAAAGCGGGTGCCGACGCCCAATTTCACCCGCTTGGCCGAGCGCACCGCGATGTTCGACCGCCATTATGTCGGCAGCCTGCCCTGCATGCCGGCGCGCCGCGACCTGCAGACCGGACGGCTCGGCTTTCTCCACAGGAGTTGGGGGCCGCTCGAGCCGTTCGACAATTCCTTTCCCGAACTGCTGCACCGGGCCGGCTCCTACAGCCACCTCGTCACCGACCACTTCCATTATTTCGAGGACGGCGGTGCCACCTATCACACCCGATATGACAGCTACGACTTCATCCGCGGTCAGGAGGGCGACCCGTGGAAGGCAATGGTGCAGCCACCATGGGAGCGCTTGCGCCAGATGTATCATGAGCGCCAATTCAGCCCGTCGGCCCGCGACAAGTTTCGGCGCAACATCGTGAACCGCGAGTTCATCAAGGACGAGAACGAGTTCCCATCGGTGCGCTGCTTCGCCGCCGGGTTGGAGTTCCTCGAGCGGAACCGAACCGCCGACCACTGGCTCCTGCAGATCGAGACGTTCGACCCGCATGAACCCTTTACCGCGCCCGAGCGGTTTCGCGAGGCATTCAGGACGGGCTGGAACGGTCCGGTTCGCGACTGGCCGCGCTACGGCCGGGTCGACGAGCTGCCGGAGGAATGCGAAGAACTCCGCGCCAACTACTACGCCGTCATCGCGCTTTGCGATTTCCTCATCGGACAGCTTCTCGACTATTTCGATGCGCACGATCTTTGGCGCGACACCGCGCTCGTTGTCACCACCGATCACGGCTTTCTTCTAGGCGAGCACGATTTCTGGGCGAAGAACCGGATGAATATGTATGAGGAGATCGTGCACATCCCGCTCTTCCTGCACGATCCGCGCCGGCCGGGAAGAGCCGGCACCCGCCGGTCCGCTCTGACCCAGACCATCGATCTCGCTCCGACATTCCTCGATCTGTTCGGCGTGGAGACCGTTGCCGAGATGCAGGGGCACTCCCTCCTGCCGCTGCTCGGCGCCGATCGTTCGCTGCGGCGCGGCGCACTGTTCGGCTATTTCGGCGGTGCGATCAACGTGACAGATGGACGCTATACCTATCATCGCTTCCCGCCCGATCCTCGCTCCCAGGAGCTTTATCAATACACGCTGATGCCGACTCACATCTGGGAGCCGTTCACGCCGGAGGAACTCGCGGGAGCCTCGCTGGCACAGCCGATGTCCTTCACGAAGGGAGCGCCGGTCCTCAAGATCCCGGTGATCGAGAGGTCGCCCATGTTCGACAACTACGGTCCCGGCGCGCTCCTTGAGAGTGAAACCCGACTCTACGACCTCGCTGATGATCCAGGGCAGAATACGCCCCTTTGTTCCCCCGAGATCGAGGAGGCAATGACGCGTCTCATGCGGGATCTCATGCGCGCCAGTGATGCTCCACGCGAAGCTTTCGCACGTATTGGGATCGAAGCTCAGTAACGTAAGGCGCTTGTCAGAACTGCCGTTCGCCCAATCCGATTCAACTTGGAACGCGTTGAGCTACTCATGGTCACGGTCTGTTTCGGCCAACTGCCCGGATCAGGGCCAGCACCTCCCCCATAAAGTAGGTCGAGTGCGGAGGTCGTCTCGTCGGAAGGCCGATCTCGGCGACCATGTCGAACATGGGGTGGAGACCGAAGTCGGCACGCTTTCAATATAGACCGACGTTTTTGGCCAACGCTGATGTCATACCGGGCTTGAAGAATCGTGGGCATTGCATTGATCACGAAGTACACTTCTCTCATTACGAAAAGGAAAGACCTATGAGCATGCATGAAGCGGGTCTCGACCGGCGATTTGCACTTGCGAAATCAATTGCCGAGGAGGCGGGCGCGCTCGCGCTCGACTACTTCAACAAGCGCGATACCCTGGTGATCGAGACCAAGCGCGACCCGCAGGATGTCGTCTCGATTGCCGACCGAAACGTCGAGAGACTGATCCGGGAGCGCGTCGCCGCGGAGCTTCCGGAGGATGGGTTCCTCGGCGAGGAATTCGGCCACATGGAGGGTGCTTCAGGCTATATCTGGGTTGTGGACCCGATTGACGGTACCGCGCCATTCGTCAACGGTATGTCGACGTGGTGTGTTTCGATCGCGGTTCTGCATGGCGGCGTGCCGGTGATCGGCATGATCCATGCGCCGTGCGACGGCGAACTCTATGCTTCGGCCGCTGGCAAAGGCGCGAGCCTCAACGGAAAGAAATTGAACCTCGATCCGTCTCGTACCATCCAGAACGCCATCACGGGCATTGGCTGCAATACCTATGTAGAACCGGAGCGGGTTGGCCAGATCATCGCCGCGCTGCTCCGCATGGGCGGCAACTTCATCCGCAACGGCTCCGGCGCACTGATGCTCGCCTATGTCGCGGCGGGTCGTCTGGTCGGTTATTACGAGCCACATATGCACGCCTGGGACTGCATGGCTGGTTACTGCCTGGTGAAGGAAGCCGGCGGCGACTATCTGTCCTTCCCGGCCGAGGGCGAGGCTCTGTTGGAGGCCCACCCAGTGCTGGCCAGCAATCCGACGGCCTTTGCCGATCTGTTGGCAATCCACGGCCGTTGAGCCTGTCGCAATTATTTGCCTGACACTCAAGTTGTTGGTGATGGACAGCGCATTGAGCTGCTGTTGCTCTGTCATCGTTAGTCCTGCCAAAGCGAAGCGTTCGTTTTCCACATGCTTGGCGAGCATCGCGTCGATCAATGAGATCCCTTTCGGCGTCAGCGCCACCAGTGTGTCGGCGGGAAAGAAAGACAAACCTAGAAGCCTGTTTGACATCGACCTGGTCGAATGATGGTGGGACGGTTATGCCACGATCTTCGCCACAACGCGCGGATGCTTACCGCTGGTGTCCCTTGTCACCGGTGGATATGAATTCGACGTCGATCCCAGCCAGCGGCCCCCTTGAGCAGCGTCGACGCGCTCGCGATCCGATTTGTGAACCCCGTTTACCGGCCACGGTAGCTTATGGGAGCCGAAGATGGCTCCCAAAGCTGATCTGATTCGCGCGACAGCCGGCCGCGAAGCGGCGATCGTACGCAAACCGGATCCGTTGCGCTGGCATCGCCGGCAAGCGCCATCGCCTGGCACCGGCAGCCGCCGAAGTCCACCTTCTTGCGCTCGCAACTCCGGCAGAGCTCCGGCATCCAGTCCTCTCCGCGATAGGCGTTGAACGCATCGCTGTCGTACCAGATCTCGGAGAGCGAGCCTTCCCGTATATTCTCGAAGGACAGGTCCGGAATGGTTTCCGCGGCGTGGCACGGAAGCACACGGCCGGAGGGCGTTACATTCAGGCCCACCCGACCCCAGCCGCCCATGCAGGCCTTCGGGTATTTGGAATGGTAGTCGGCCGGCACATAGTCGATTACCAGGATACCCTGATATCTATCCCGCGCCTCAGCGACGGTTCGCGTGGCGCGCTCGGCTTGCTCGCGCGTGGGCAGGAGAGCCGCCTTGTTGCACTCGGCCCAACCGTGAAACTGTACCGTTGCGATCTCGATGCGCCGCGCCTTGAGCCGTATCGCCAGTTCGATCATAGCGTCGATCTCGCCCATGTTCTGCCTGTGGCAGACAGCATTGATGGTCAAGGGAATGCCGACATCCGCCACCCAGTTGGCGACGGCCATTTTTCGCTCATAGCCGCCCGCGTAGCCGCTGATCCGGTCGGCGGTTTCCGGAGAAGTGCCCTGGATGGAGAGCTGAATGTGATCGAGACCGGCCTCGGCCAGGTCGTTAATTCTGGCCTCGGTCAACCCCACGCCTGATGTGATCAGATTGGTGTAAAGTCCCAGTGAAACGGCCGCCCGCGTCAGCTCGACGAGATCCCTTCGCGCCGCCGGCTCCCCGCCGGAAAAATGCAGATGCAGCACGCCGAGATCGGCGGCCTGCCTGAAGACGCCGATCCATTCCTCGGTCGAAAGCTCCTCGCCCGCCGGCGTCAATGCGATTGGATTGGAGCAATAGGGGCAAGCCAGCGGACAGCGATGCGTGAGCTCTGCCAGCATCGCTATCGGCGCCGGCGCGCGCGCAACATGGGCTGCGGCAGGGGTTGGGGCAGGGGTTGCGGAGGCGAGGCCGTTGCTCATTCGACGACCTCCAGCATGCGGCGGATGGCAAGCTCGTGGATGAAAGCCCCGACGTCGCTTGCGATCTGGGCGGCGGGGGCATCGAACTGAGCGGCAAAATCGTCTGCGATCCGATCGAGGGTCCGCTTGCCGTCAAGCGCGTGCACGATGGAGACGGCGATATCGTCAAGGGCCATCGCCCGTTCCGGTGCCAACAGCACCGTATGACCGCGAACCGGATCCTCGCGTAGCCACACGCCGCGCGCCAGCTTGACGACGCTGGCTCCTGAAATCATGGGTGCATCGATGGTCATTCCGCTGCCTCCGTCGCGATCGTCTCTCCGACGATACCTTCAAGGCCGTCCCATCCGCCCGGCGGAATCCGCCTGGGTGCGACATAGGCCGAATAAAGCGCATCAAGCTGGGACCACAGCACATCCGTCTTGAAGGTGAGTGCCGCGGCGGCGGCCTCCTGCTTCTCGGCCGTGTCTGCGTGATCGAGCACATAGGCAAGGCCGAATTCGACATCGCGGGGCGCCTCCGTCAGTCTTTCGCGGAAGTAAGCGAGCGCGTCGTGATCTGCGAACGCATAGTGCTCCAGAAGTCCGGCAATGCGCTCCGAGTGGATCTTGGGCGCGAAAAGCTCGGTAAGCGAGGATGCCACCGCCTCGAGGAGAGGTTTTTCCCGGACGAACGACACATAGGCGTCGACGGCAAATCGGGTCGCAGGCAGGACGCCCTTGGTCGAGGCGACATAGGCGGGATCGAGGCCGACTGCCGCGGCAAGACGCAGCCACCGGCGGATACCGCCACCCTCAGCGATACCGCCATCGTGGTCCTCGATGCGGGACCGCCAGGCCCGGCGCAGGTCGGGGTCGTCGCAGCGCGACAGGAAGGCCGCATCCTTCATCGGGATCCGGCTCTGGTAGTAGTAGCGATTGATGACCCAGGCGCGCACCTGGGTCATCGTGCAACGGCCGCCGTGGAGCATCGCGTGAAAGGGATGCTTGTCGTGATAGCGTTCCTCTCCGATCCGCAAAAGGCGGGCGTGAAAAGCTTGCTTGTCAACGGGCGTCGTCACAGGCGGACCTCCATGCCGTCGAAGCCGACTTCGAAGCCGCTCCCCTCAACGCGCTCGCGTTCGGGGCCGGACCGCCAGATCGGGTTCGTGTTGTTGATGTGGACGTAGATCTTTTTTCGAATGTTCAGGCCGCCGAGTGCGTCGAGGCTGCCGCCTTCGCCGGCGATCGGCATGTGGCCCATGCGGCGGCCCGTCTTGTGACCCGTACCGGTTGCGATCATCTCGTCGTCGTGAAAGAGCGTGCCGTCGAAGAACAACGCATCGGCATCTAGGAGGCGCGCAGCAAGGGGAGCGTTGATCATGCCGCAACCCGGAATGTAGTAAACGCGCTTGCCGCCGGCTCGCAACTCTATTCCGACCGTATCCTCGCCCTCGACGTTCAGATCCGGTTCGCCGTCCTCGAAAAAGAGCGGAACCTTGCCGGGTACGGCAACGAGCCGCGCCGCGAGGCCGGGAAGCGGCGAGAAAGCTTCCTCGATCGCGACGCTCCTCCTTGAAACGACGTCCGGAGCGAGGACGCCGAAGATCGAGTTCTCGTCGATGATCTTGCTGACGGCTTTGGTTGCGAAGACCGTGAACGCCTGCTTTTCCCGCAGGACGAGCAGTCCCGCCAGATGATCGATGTCACCATTGGTCAGCACCACGCTTTTGATCGGGCTATGGCGCAGGCGGCGCGGCTGCAGGTGCCGATTGCCCTCAATCTGCTGGCGAATATCCGGAGAGGCATTGAAAACGGCCCAGGCTTCGCCATCGAGACTGACCGCAAGCGATGATTGGGTTTGCGGCCCGAGTGCGGAGCCTGGATCGCGCGCCGTCGTGCAGTTCACGCAGCCGCAATTCCATTGCGGGAGACCGCCGCCCGCGGCGGCCCCCAGAACGATGATACGAAGATCGGACGTTTTTTCCACCGGAACACCTCCGAATTATGTGCCGACCATCGTGGGCGGAGCGTCAGAAGAGGATCGGCTCATCCCCGTCCGCAGGCACGTAGCGGGTGATTTCCATGGCGCAGCTAACTTCAATGAATTTCGGTTTATGCCAGGACATGTTTTCTCCAGTCGCGTTCGAGATGGGTGTGCCCGCTCCAGCATTTCCAGGGCGCCTCTGAGCCGAGGCGGACACGAAACAAGCTTTGCTCCCAAGGAGCGTTGCTCGGTTGAAGAGCCGGGACGGTCTGTGCCGTACCGGCAAGACCCGGCGGTGGCGCTGTCGCCGGGTTTTTCGCAAATCGGGTTCACTTCAGACGCCTCTTTGACGGCGTATGAGTAAGGGTGCTGCCGCGGGCAGGCTGGCGACTTCCGGAAATCTGCCTGACAAACATCGCGGAACCTCCCTTTCCTTGCACGAAGGGTAGCAACCATGCGGGCGCCGGCAATACGACCTAGGGACAATCGACATCCGGTTTTCGGTTCGCATGGAGACCGCGCCGGGGCGTCCGTGAGCATTACGACCAAGGTGCAATATCCGCGCCTTTGTCTCGGGAGGATGATCGAAGCCGCCAGACGGTTGCGGCTCACGCGACGGATTGCGAGGGAAGGAGATCAATATGAACAGATTGATGCTGACTGCCGTGACGGTCCTGTCACTGGCGGGACTAGCCCAGGCGGGGGTGACGGAGGAAGACCTCGCCAAGGACGCCACTACGGTCGGCGATGTGCTGACGAACGGCATGGGGAGAGGGCTGCAGCGCTTCTCCCCACTCGAGACGCTCAACAAGAAGAACGTCAAGAACCTAGTGCCTGCCTGGGCATTCAGCCTCGGTGGTGAAAAGCAGCGGGGGCAGGAAAGCCAGCCGATCGTCCATGACGGGATAATGTATATCACGGCCTCTTACAGCAGGCTCTTCGCCATCGACATCAAGACCGGAAAGGAGCTCTGGCAGTTCGACGCTCGCCTGCCCGAAGGTATCCTGCCCTGCTGCGACGTGGTGAACCGCGGTGCGGCGATTTATGGCGACAACATCTACTTCGGAACGCTTGATGCCCGTCTGGTCGCGCTGAACCGCAAGACGGGCGATGTGGTCTGGAACAAGAAGATCGCCAACTACAAGGAGGGCTACAGCTACACCGCCGCGCCGCTGATCGTGAACGGCCTCGTCATCACCGGCAACTCCGGCGGCGAGTTCGGCGTTGTCGGCGAGGTGCAGGCGCGTGACGCCAAGACTGGCGAGCTTGTCTGGACGCGCCCGGTCATTGAAGGGCACATGGGCACCTACAAGGGCAAGGAAAGTACCATGACCGGGACGCTGAATGCGACATGGCCCGGCGATCTGTGGAAGACCGGCGGCGGCGCCACCTGGCTCGGCGGATCTTATGATGCTGACACGAATACGCTCGTCTTCGGCGCCGGCAACCCCGCTCCCTGGAACAGCCATCTGCGTGATGCCGGCAAGCCGATTGCGGGCAACAAAGGCGACAATCTCTATGCGGCAAGCCGCCTCGGAATTGATCCCGAGGATGGCGAGATCAAATGGCATTTCCAGACGACGCCGAGAGAAGGTTGGGACTTCGACGGTGTCAACGAGGTTGTTCCCTTCGTCTCCAAGGATGGCAGGAAGCTGTTCGCGACCGCCGACCGAAACGGCTTCTTCTACATTCTCAATCGTGAAGACGGGAAGTTTGTTGCCGCCTATCCCTTCGTCAAGAACATAACCTGGGCCAAGGGCATCGATAAGAACGGCCGTCCGATCTATGTGGAGGAAAACCGTCCCGGAGATCCTACCGCGACGGCCGACGGCGGCAAGGGACAGCAGGTTTTCGCGGTGCCGTCGTTCCTCGGCGGCAAGAACTGGATGCCGATGGCCTACAGCCAGAAAACCGAGCTCTTCTACATACCTTCGAACGAATGGGGCATGGACATCTGGAATGAACCGATCTCTTTTAAGAAGGGCGCGGCCTATCTCGGCGCCGGCTTCACCATCAAGCCGCTGTTTGAGGATCACATCGGCTCGCTGAAGGCGATCGACCCGAACAGCGGCGAGATCAAGTGGGAATACAAGAATGCCGCGCCGCTCTGGGGTGGGGTGATGGCAACGGCGGGCGGCCTCGTCTTCGTCGGGACGCCCGAGGGGGAATTCAAGGCGCTCGATGACCAGACCGGGGAGGTCCTCTGGACCTTCCAGACCGGATCCGGGGTCGTCGGGCAGCCAATCACCTGGGAACAGGATGGCGAGCAATATGTGTCAGTCATCTCCGGATGGGGCGGTGCTGTTCCGCTCTGGGGCGGCGAAGTCGCCAAGAAGGTCAATTACCTCAACCAGGGTGGAATGGTGTGGACCTTTCGTTTGCCAAAACAATTGGCTTCGGCACAATAGGAAGAACGGGCCGGGCGTTGGTAGCCCGGCCCTCGACCGTCGTGGCAACGGCAGAACAATGCGGAGCGCTCTTGCATGATCATCATCCGCAATTCCTTCCAGGCACCGCGTCCGAACCTACCGGTGCAGCCCCTGCTCAAACCCGTCGAGTTGCGATCGGCGCTGATCGTGGACGATCACCCCTTATTTTGCGATGCGTTGGCGATGACCTTGACCGGCCTTGTCGGCATCGAAGCCATTGAATCCGTAGGGACGCTGGAAGCCGCCCTTATACGGTTGGACGGAGATACGCCGCCGGACGTCGTGGTGCTCGATCTCAATCTGCCGGACGTCAATGGACTCGACGGTGTCGTGCGACTTAGACAGGCGGTTCCCGGGATCCCGATCGTGGTTGTTTCGTCGCTCGACGAATTGAGGATCATCCGAGCCTTGCTCAAGGTGGGAATCAACGGCTTCGTGCCGAAACATGCGGTTCGGGACGAATTTCGCGCTGCCTTCGCAGCGATCGCGCGAGGCGAAATCTACGCCCCCCAGATGGCGCTTGAGCCGGGCAGCGTTTCTTTGTCCGACGAGGCAATTGCCCGTCTAGGACTGTTGACGCGTCAGCAAGCCAAGATTTTGCAGCTCGTCTGCGCCGGTCTGATGAACAAGCAGATCGCCTATGAGCTATCAATCGCCGAGACGACGGTGAAGGCGCATGTCACTGCGATCATGCGCAAACTCGGCGTGCAGACGCGGATGCAAGCCGTTTTGTTCGCACAGGAGGCACGCTTCACGGCACTGACGCCGGAGGAATGAGATCTCCGGTCCGCCGCCTCAAGCTATAGCCCTGGATTCCGGACCGATTACAGTTTTACTGTAGTGCGCGGAGGAGGACGCAATGAAGGTATTCGCAGGAGGAGACATTGCGCCCGACCTGATCGTTCCGCGCGCCTGCGCACACGCGAGCGACTCAAACGCCATGGAAGCCCTGGCGCAGCAACTGGGGGCAGGACCTTTTTCGCTGATTATGCTGTTCGCTTCGCCGACGGCCGACCTTGAAGGTCTGCCGAAGGAGGTCGCGCGCGTCTTCGGGGAAACCCCGGTCATTGGCTGCACCACAGCGGGCGAGATTTCCGACGCGGGTTATGACGAGGGCACCATCGTCGCACTCGCTCTTCCGGTTGAGCTCTTCCGCGTCGACACGCTGACGATATCCGATCTCAATGGGCTGGATCCGCCTGCTCTCGCCGCCGATCTCGTTCGAACGCGCTCTGCGATGGCCCAGCGTTACCCCGAGCTCGCGCATGAGTTCGCAATGCTGCTGGTTGATGGGCTTTCACAGAAAGAGGACGAACTGACCTCGGCACTTGCGGCGGGCCTTGGAGCAATGCCGATGCTCGGAGGCTCGGCCGGCGACGGAGTGCACTTCGGCCGGACTTTCGTGCTCGACGGTCATCGACTCTCAAGCAATGCGGCCGTGCTGGCGTTGGTGCGCACGGAATGTCCGGTCCGTATCTTCAACTTCGATCACCTCGTTCCCACCGACATACGGATGGTCGTCACCGAGGCCGATCCGCGCCGCCGGATCGTGCGCCAGATCAACGCCGAACCTGCCGCTCGAGAATATGCTCGTCTCGCCGGCAAGGATCCGCAGCAGCTCAGCCCTTTCACCTTCGCCGCGCATCCTGTTGCAGTGCGGATGGGCGCGCGGCACCACGTGCGCGCCATCCGTCAAGTGATGGATAACGGCGATCTCATCTTTTTCTCGGCCATCGACGAGGGTGTCGTGCTGACGATTACCGAGCCTGGAGACTTGGTCGGCCAGCTTGACCGTGAGCTCGCGCGCCTGTGCATGCCGGAACGCCCGACGGCGATCCTAGCCTTCGATTGCATCTTGCGCCGTTTGGAGGCCGAGGAAAAACAGATCGTCGGCCCCCTCTCCGAGTTGCTCCGCCGCTATAGCGTCGTCGGCTTTTCCACCTATGGCGAGCAGTTCGGCCCGATGCACGTGAATCAGACGATGACGGGCGTCGCGATCTATCCGCCAGGCACCGTGCTTCCCGAAAAGGTCCCATGATGTCCCGCATCTCCGACTGCCTGATCGATCCCGCCGACAACCCAGAGCGCAATACCGAGAAGCTTCTGGCAATCGCCGAGGTGCTGATGCGCCAGGTCGAGCAGGCATCGGGGGAGCGCGGGATCGCCTATGAGCAGTTCCAGCGCGCGGCGCTCTTGGAGGAGCGGGTGCGGCAGCGCACGTCCGATCTCGAAGCGACGCTTAAGGTACTGAACGACACGAATGCGCGCCTGGCCGAGGCCAACCGCGCGGCCGAGCGCGCCCGCCGCAACCTGGCCGATGCTATCGAGGCGGTCGAAGAGGGCTTTGCCCTCTTCGACGCCGGCGAAATCCTGGTCATGTACAATTCACGATTTTGCCGCGAGCTCCAGGACGTGCGCGCCATCCTTCATCCAGGCCTGTCGTTTACGGATTACATCGAAGCCTGTAGCCGATCCCGCTTTCTCGATTTGCCAAAGGGCGAGGCGCCGGCCGACTGGATGGCAACGAGGATGCAGCGCCATCATGTGCGCAGCGTCTTCCAGGTGGCGCTTGCCGGCGACCGCTGGCTGCAGGTGAGCGAGCAGCCCACGTCTGATGGCGGTACGGTCGTCCTTCAGACAGATGTGACCGAGATTATTCGCATGGAGCGAACCGAGCGTGGCAGGATGCTGGACGATCAGGCTCAGCTGATCCGCGCGACGCTGGAGCACATCAACCAGGGAATATGCATCTTCGACGCGGCAGGTCGGCTGGTCGGCTGGAACGAGCGGCTCCGCCGGCTGCTCGATATTCCCGTGACTGTCCTGCGCACGGGTACCGGGTTCGACACGCTGCAGCGCTGGGTCCACCGCGATGGCGAGCTGGTCAGTTCCATATCTCCTGCGGCACTTTCCACCTGGGCTCTCCAGAAAACGCCACGGGCCCCCCTCTATCTGGAGATCCGCCGCGCTTCGGGCGTGATCCTCGTCGTCTTCGCTGAGGAGACACCGGATCGAGGCTTTGTGATGTCGTTCAGTGACGTGACGCGCGAACGGCAGGCGATCCAGGCGATGCAGCGCGCCAACGCCTCACTGGAAGCGCGTGTGGCGGCCCGCACCGAAGATCTGCGCGCCGCACTGGCCGAGGCCGAGCGCGCCAATTCCACCCGCACCCGTTTTGTCGCTGCGGCCAGTCACGACCTCTTGCAACCGCTTTCTGCCGCCAAGCTCTTCGTTGCTTCCGCCCGTGACGAAACGGAAGATGAGCACGCTGGCGGTACCCTCGACAAGGCTCACAAGGCGCTGACAAGCGTCGAAGCGATCCTCGGTGCTCTGCTCGATATCTCGCGGCTGGACGAGGCTGTTGTCGAGATCTCACCGGTCCGTCTCGCGCCTCTGATCGCACAGCTCACCGACGAGTTTGCGCCGATCGCCGAACGCAAGGGACTAAAACTTGCCATTCTACCGTGCACGCTGACGGTCTACAGCGACCCGGCCTATTTGAGACGCATCCTGCAAAACCTCATTGGCAATGCAATTCGCTATACCCGCACAGGCCGCGTGCTCGTCGGGCCGCGGCGCATCCCCGGCGGCGTGCGCATTGAGGTGCATGATACCGGTCCTGGTATTCCCGCAGAGGAGCAGGCGGCAATCTTTCGCGAGTTCCATCGGCTCAATGCAAGCACATCCGCTTCGGAAGGCTTGGGACTCGGCCTCGCCATCGTCGAGCGCGCCTGTGCGTTGCTCAATCACCGACTTACGCTGCGCTCGAAGCTCGGACATGGCACATACTTTGCGATCGAGCTGGAGCAGGCACCTTCTCGCGCCTCGGCGAGTTACCCTGGTACGGTTTCTTCGGACGACGGCTCAACGAGCGCCTGCGGCGACCGGATTGCGCTTCTCATCGAGAACGACGAGGAACTGCGCCACGCGATGAGCCTGCGCCTGGAACGGCGCGGCATCACGGTGCTGGAAGTGGCAAGCGGCGAGGAGGCGCTGGAGCTGGTCGAGGAAATGGGCATCGTGCCCGATCTCTATCTCGTCGACCAGCAGCTCGGCGACGGACTGAGCGGCATCGAGACCCTGACCGAGCTCAAGATGCGTCACGGGGACCGGCCGGCAAGGATCATCACCGCCGACCGATCACCGAGTTTGCGCGAGGCCTGCGCCGCCGTGGCGATCGAGATCATCTACAAACCCATTGACCTGGCAGTGCTTGAAGCCTTCGTAACCAGAGCGGGATGAGACTGTGCGGTAGATGGGCGCAAACGCCCGGTACTGGGGGTTCGGCCGCCCCGCGCCCACCGGCACCGTTGTGGATGGGCATTGTCCACGTCTCGCCCTTCAACTTGTTGGAATCAATCATCTTCATGCTCCAGACCATATCGCCCGGCACCAAGGTCGCATTGCGTCGCCCTGCACTTTCAATGTTAGCTTTTTCTAGTTTGCCACAGCAGGGAGAGAGCAATGCTGAGAAGAACGGGTATCATGACGGCGATCGTGCTTATGGCCAGCGGGGCCTTCGCCGGGGAGCATGAAGTGAAGATGTTGAACAAGGGCGAGAGCGGGGCCATGGTTTTCGAGCCGGCTTTTGTGAAAGCCGCGCCTGGCGATACGATCCGCTTCCTGCCCGTGGACAAGGGCCACAATGTCGAGTCGATCAAGGGCATGCTTCCCGACGGCGTCGAGCGCTTCAAGAGCAAGGTCAACGAGGAATTTGTGATGACGGTGAGCGTGCCGGGCCTATACGGTGTGAAGTGCTCGCCGCATTTTTCAATGGGCATGGTGGCGCTGATCCAAGTGGGCGAGGTGCCGGCCAATGTCGAACTGGTAAAGGTCACGAAGCTGCCGGCGAAGGCTGACGAACGGATGAAGGCGGCTCTGGCCGCCGCTCTTGCCCCTTGAACAACAACTTGGGGAAGGCTGAGGCGCCGCGTATCTGATCGGATGCGCGGCGCCTGCGCTTTAAAGGGGTTCTGGAACGCGTTTCAACAGCGACCGTCTTCGATTCAGAGCTTCCGGCTTGCCAGCCCGCGCGCCGGATCATAGCCCCAGATCGCCCCGGCGCCGAAGACGGCAAGTGCGGCGAGCGTGACGGCGAGGCCGAGCGGATCGAGCTGTCCATAGAGAGCAAAGCGGATCAGCTCAACGGCATGGGTGAACGGATTGACCGCGCAGATGTCACGCAGGCGCGGCGAGGCATCCGCCATCCTCCACAGCGGATAGAGCGCCGAAGAGAGGAAAAAGACCGGGAAGATGACGAAGTTCATGACGCCGGCGAAATTCTCGAGCTGGCGGATGAGGGAGGAAAGAACGAGCCCGAGTGCTCCGAGCATGAGCGCTGCAAGCATGATGGCGGGCAGGGCGAACAGATAACCGGCAACCGTGAAACGGATCCCCCAGGCCGCCGCGACTGCAAGAAATAGATAGGCTTGCAGCATGGAAATCAGGCTGCCGGCAGCCAGCTTGCATGTGAGCAGCCACCAGCGCGGCAAAGGAGCTGTCAAGAGCAGGCGCATCGAGCCCATCTCTCGGTCGTAGACGAGGCTCAAGGAGGACTGCATTCCGTTGAACAGAACGATCATGCCGACCAGGCCGGGCGTGATGTAGACTTCGTAGGGGATGTAGGTCTGGTAGGGCGGCGTGATCGAGAGGCCGAGCGCGGCGCGGAAACCGGCGGCAAACACGATCAGCCAGACGAGCGGTCGCACAAGCGCGGCAAGCAGGCGGCCCCTTTGACCCAGGAAGCGCAGCGCCTCCCGTCGAAGGATGGCGCGCAGTGCGATCGCTGCATCCTTCATGACGCCCCTCCTGTCAAGGCGATGAACCGGCCGGCAAGGTCGGCGCCGCCGATCACGCCGGCCTCGCCGGAGGCAATCACGCGACCACGGTGAAGCACCACGAGGCGGTCCTCGGGCCAGACCTCGTCGACCAGGTGCGTCGCCCAAAGGACGGCAAGGCCTTCGTCCGTAGCAAGCCCGTGCACATGCTTCACGATGGCGGAACGCGTCGCCGCGTCGAGCCCGACAGTGGGCTCATCGAGGAGCAGGACCGAAGGCTTGTGGATGAGGGCGCGAGCAATCTCCATTCGTCGGCGGTGGCCACCATTCAGCGTCGCCGCCCTTTCGCCGGCGCGCTCCGCCATGCCGAGCCGCTCGAGTACGGCCGTCGCACGTATCTCCGCCTCCCGGCCGGAAAGCCCGTGGAGTGCAGCGAAGTACAGGAGATTGTGCCGGACCGTGAGATCGAGATCGATGGTCTGTTGCTGGAAGACGACGCCGATGTGCCGAAGGGCGTTGCGCGGACTGCGTTGAAGATTGTAACCGGCGACTGAAATGGCCCCGGCCCGCGGGGTGAACAGCCGCGTCAGCAGGCCGAACAGAGTCGATTTGCCTGCGCCGTTCGGCCCGAGCAGCGCGCAGAACTGACCGCGCCCGACCGTAAAGCTTACATCTTCGAGTGCCTGCTTCGCCCCCCACATGTGTGCTATCGACTCGACTGCCAGTCCGCTCACGCCCGTCCGCTGTTCGACCATCGCTTGCTTCTCACGGACGGGCCGCGGCCCCCCATGGAAAGCGGCCGACCTTGATCGACCTGACCGGCGTGCGGGATGCCACATCAATCACGGTGACGTCGCCGGAAACACCATTCGTCGTGAAAAGCTGCTTGTTGTCCGGGGAGAAGGCCACGTGCCAGACGCGTCGACCGACGAGAATGTATTGCTCGACCGCAAATGTCTTCATGTCGATGACGGCGACATGATTGGACGGGCCGAGCGCGACGAAAGCAGTCTTGCCGTCTGGCGCGAACTCCAAGCCGACGGGCTGGATGAGGTCGGCATTGACCCCGGTGATGCCGAAGGCGATCCTGCCCTTCTCCGCCTGCGTTGCCGCGTCGAAGACGGTCACCGTGCCGCCGATCTCGGAGGATACCCAAAGCTCGCGGCCGTCCGCAGTGAACTGCGCATGGCGGGGCCGGCTGTCGACCAACGTATTGGCGAAAATCCTCATCGTCGCGGTATCGATCCAATGCGCCATGTTGGTCGTCTCGGACGTGGTCACCACGATCTTGCCGTCAGGTGAAACGGCCATGCCTTCGGGCTCTATGCCGACATCGATCTGCGCCACGACTTCCCGGCTATCGACATCGACCACCGTCGTCACTGCGTCGTCTTCGTTCGCGATCCACAAATGCTTGTCGTCGGGTGCGAGCACGAACTGCTCCGGATCTTCGCCCGAAGGGAGTTCATGAAGGATTTCGCCGGTCGCAGCGTCCATGACCTGCACAGCGTCACTGTCGGATGCGCAGATATAGGCGCGCGAATGGTCGGAACTGAACGTGATGCCGCGCGGGCGCTCGCCCGTCGCAATCGTACGCACGACTTCAAGCGTCGCGGTGTCTATCACCGAAATGTTGTCGTCCTTCTCGTTGGTGATCCAGATTTCACCGGCAGACGCGGCGATCGGGAGCGCGGCCACGGTAAGCGCTGTTAGGAAAGGGAAGAGCCGTCTCATTTCACCCCTCCGAAAGCCTCGCAGGCGCTTTCCGCACGGTCGAGGCCGAGCGTGTCCATGTCGTTCTCCCGGTGTAAATAACCATCGAGCGGCGCGAGCTCGACGAGTGCGCGGGCATTCACCACCGGCATCGGCTGACGCAATTGCCCGTTCCAATCTCGGTAGCTGAGCGAGCGGCCTTTGAAGCCGTCGAGAGCAAAGGCATCCGACAGAATGTAAGTCCGGAGCCTCACCGGGTCGGCCGAGTTTGTCCGCGTCACCGCCTCGCCGACCGTGCGCAGCGCTGCCCAGGCGGCGTAGTCGCGCGGCCGCATCTCCCGCTTTGCAGTGGTTTCGAAGCGGTTTTGCAGCTGCACGGCCCCCCATTGTTCCAGAACCGGCGCCCACCCTTCGCCGCGGAGCCCGTCGGAGCCGGCGACCGGGCGTGGCAGCCAGGTGTTGTCGGCGACATAACGAGCGAAATCGTCGGCTTCGTCGGCAATCAACAGCACGTCGTGGTCGGGGAGGTCCTGCGTGAATAGTGGCACCTCCCTGCCCGCTGCTCTCCTCAGATCAGTGTCGAAGGTCCAGGTCTTTTCGGCGACGATTTCGACGCCAAACTTTGCCGCTGCGGCTCGCAAGATCGCAGCGAAGCCCTCGTCGCGCGGTCGCGGGCCAACGACCAGCGCCGTGCGGGTCCAGCGGCGCGCCTTCAGCATCTGCATCAACGCATCGGCGCGCATCGCATCCTCTGCGATCGTGTGCAGCAGATTGGCCCGGCAGTCGCCATCGCGTAGGCGCCGCTCGCCGGATGCGATGTTGAAGATCAGTGCGCCCTTGGCCTCGGCTAGGTCCGCGACGGCCAGGATACTCTCGGCGGGAGCATCGAGGAGAAGAATGGGTGAGGCGGCGAAAGCCGCTTTCGCCGCCGCCGTAAGATCGCCTCCTGGGTCAACGGAAATGAGGTTCAGCGTGTAGTGATGACCGAGGAAACTGCCGGTCGTCTCGGTATCAGCGAGAGCGACCCTTGCTCCGGCGATCCCGAGGTCGGCGGGGATCGGATCGAGATTGGAAAGCACTGGCGGCGCCTTCTCCTCCTGGCGCAGGTAGGTCAAAGCGACGCTGATCTCTGCCTCAGCCGGCCCGGCAGCGCCAAGAAGCGCGACCAGGAGGCATCCGGACATTGCCCGTCTGATGCGGATATTCGGCATTAGACACTCCTCCCACCGAAGACGTTAAGGCGGGGTCACGGAGGGGGGAATACGACCTAGGTACCATGCCGGGCCGCGACCTAGGTCGTATTCCGCCGCCACTGCGATTGGCGTTAGAAAAACCGCAGCGAGATCGTGGAGGAGGAAAGATGTCCAGAAACCGTATCCGCGCCGGGCTTGCGGGCCTCGCACTGCTGGCAACAGCGACGATAGTCGTCGCGCATGGCGACGTCTCACCCCAGCCGGTCAACACCGACGCATTGCCGGACATAGGTGAGGAATGGCTGACGGAGAATCCCTACCGGGAGGCGAAGGCCGGGCGCGACGTCTGGCTGAAGGCCGTCGATATCGGGGCATCCGGCTTCAACCAGAACTGTGCCCGCTGTCACGGGCTCGGCGCCGTATCCGGTGGCCTTGCCCCCGACCTTCGCTTCCTGGAAGCGGCGGAATATGGTGACGAGTGGTTCATCGAGCGATTCCGCCACGGCTACACCCAGGACGGCACGACCAAGATGCCGGCCTTTGGCGATGTTCTCGGGCAGAAGGCCGCTTGGGCGATCCGCACTTACGTCGAGACACGGCCGGAAGATGGGGCGCTCGATGCCCATTCGGATCGACTGCACGATGTGCGCAACGAACTTTCGGCGGCAAAGGTTTCCGACCCCGATGCGCTAAAGGCCGAGCTTGAGAAAATCGCCGCCGAAGTGAAGACGGCCTCCGGTGCGCCGGTCGCCGACAGCGTCGCCTATGAGGCAGCCCGGATCCTGAGTGACAAACCCGCTAGCTGGAAGAAGGCAAGTGAAATCCTGACCGTCGGGCTTTCGGCGACGGAGTGAGCCATGCATCCTTCCAGGGCGATCGCGCTCGCAACAGTGACTTGCGCCGTCCTACCGGCCGTAGCCTTCGCTCGCTGCGAGGGCTACGGGCCGCAGCCCAAACCGCAGAACACCTTTCCCCAGGATGTAGGGCGCTCTTTAGACAGAGTGCTCGAAGAAGGATGGATCGAGTTCGCGGTCTATGAGGATTTCCCGCCGTGGTCCTATGAGGTAAACGGCAAGACACGCGGGATCGATGTGGATATCGGGCGAATGATCGCCGCGGCCCTTGGCGTCCAGGCTCGCTTCCGGCGGGTCCAGGCCGGAGAAACGCTCGACGCCGACCTCCTCAACTATGTCTGGAAAGGCGCGGCGATCGGCGGCCACGTCAGCGATGTGATGTTGCACGTGCCCTATGACCGAGACTATGCCTGCCGGATCGAGCAGGTAAGCTTTACCGGCCAGTACGCGACCGAAACCATTGCGATCGCCTACGACAAGAAGACCTATCCCGAAAAAGGCCCAACGCCAACGTTCTTCCGGTATGATGCGGTTGCCGTGGAGAATGACTCCATTTCCGACTTCTATCTGACCTCTCTCCTAGGCCCCGTGGACAAGATCCGCCGCTACCGTAGCACCGCGCTTGCCATGCAGGGGCTCGCCTCCGGAGAGACCATGGCCGCCATGGGCGCGCGCGCCCAACTTCAGGCAAGCATCAAAGCACACCCCAGTGCCGGCCTTGCGGTGCATGAGCCGGCGCTTGTCGGTTTCGAACGGAGCAAATGGGTGCTCGGAGTCGGCGTCAACTTTCAACACAAGGATCTCGCTTATGCCGTCGATGATGCCATCGCCGCGGCGCTGGCAGACGGCAGGATCGCGACGATCTTCAAGAGCCAGGGCGTGACCTTCCAACCGCCGTCGAGATAGCAGCCTCAGGCGTGGCCCGGCCGGAGAAGCAAACTAGCGCCCACAGGCGTAAACGGGGGAACTTCGTCGCGTGCGAAGGACGGACCGTTGCCATCCTGTGAAGTGGACCGCAATCTTCGTCGGATGATCCCAACAAGTCCAAATGAGTTCCTGATTTGTATCGCTAAGATCGCATAATGTATCCCCTGGAACGTTCGAGCCGGCCGCCGGCTGCGCTGGGTTTTGGCGAGCCTTTTCGGAGGGGATAGCAGCGGCTTTCCGGCCCCCACATCGCCCGCGCTCCTCTGCCGATCCTGCCTGGGTTCTTCCCCGGATCAGATCGCGTTCAAACTGTGCCTCCGCACCGAACAGGGGCAAGACGGCAGCCTGCCGGAATTTCTCTTGTCGATGCTTTCGGTGATGAGGGCTTCTTGTGCCTTCCCTCGCCCATGACGATCAAACGCTCCCACATACATTGATGTTAATCATTTCTGGTGGCGGCGGCGTGAGAAGCCTGATCTCGGACTCGCCTTGGCTAGCACTGACGTCTGTCATTTTGGTTCTTCGTTGCCGTCCTTCGCCCGAGTTGGCGTCTATCCCTGTCGTTCGAAAGGTGGGATTCTCGATCGCAGGAGCAAGCTGGCGCTGTTCACAAGGAGATGCATCATGGGCACGGATGAGATCGACCTGGGTCAGGACTCGGAACTCAGAGACGATGCCGATATCGAGGTGGACGTTGGTTCGCCGTCCGCTGCCGTCGTCGAGCTCGACGCCGAGGTCGACCAGAATGGCGAAATTGACCAGGAGACAGACATCGGCAGCGACCTAGAGGAGTTGGGCACCAGGGACATTGACGTGACTGCTGATCAACGGCCGGAGGTCGATCAGCGGATCGAAGTGGATGTCGAAGTAAGCGAGGACGACGGTATTGTCGTCGTCGAAATCGATATGGACGTGGAAGACGATGTCGAGATCGAGAGCGATGTCGATGCTGACATCGACGCCGACGACGAAGATAGTCTTGACGTCGAATTCGATCAGGACACTGAAAACGACGGAAACATCGATATCGACGTGGAAGTCCGTGATGACCTCGACGCCGAAGTCGACGTGGACGTCACATCCCTACTGGAGGCCCTGGCAAGGGGGGCGTACGAGCAGGATGATCACGGCGATATCGCTGTCGCCCTGTATGAGGAAGCCGTCGCCGACGGCGATATCGGCGTGGACGTCGAAGTAAACGATGCGTGAGACTGCCTCGCCGGATGAGGTTCGGCAGATACACGATCTGGTCCAGTTGCGGACCCGCAAATGAGACGCAACAGCTTCACCGAAGAACAGAGACGGTATTTTGAGAGAACCCCAGGAGGGCGTTCCTGTTGCCGAAACAGGCCAAAAGCATGGCGTGAGCAGATCGAGTATCTACATGTGGAAGGCCAGATTTGGCAGCATCGACGTTAGCGGCGGCCATCGTGTTCAGGCGCAGCAAAATGCGAACGCCCGCCTTAAGAAGCTCCCGGCAGAGATGGTGCTCGTCAATGCAACGCTGGAGGGCATTCCTAGAAGAGATAGTAACGCCATTTAATAATGAGGCTCATCTAGGTTGGGCTGGTTGCATGTTTTGCAACTAGACAAATGAACGAACGAATTAACCTATCAGATATAGTTCGTTCCAAATTAAGAAGAATATCCCTCCCGCAACTATCCCTTTAGTCAATCCGAATTGGCAACTGTTTTCCGGCGCCGGAAACAGTGATGCTTTATTGCAATCGATCGCTGGACGAAGGATCCGTGAGGATAGTTGATCGTCATGATCGATAATCCAAACAGCCATCGATGCGTTGAGAAAGCAACCGGAGGAGTGCACGAAATGCCCGACGTTAAAGACAATGATTTCGACATAGACATTGATGCCGACATCGATCAGGACCTCGATCAGGATCAGGATCAAGACGTAGACACCGATACCGACCAGGACTCCGATGTCGATATCGACAACAACAATGACAACGACACTGATCAGGACGCTGACACCGACAATGACGCCGACGCCGATGCCGACGCCGACGATCGTAGCGACGCGGATGCCGACGCAGATGCCGACGGCGACGCCCGGAATGACAATGACACCGATCAGGACAATGACAACGACGTGACCGTCGATCAGGATCAGGATGTCGACGTGGATGTCGACCAAGATCAGTACGCCGAGCAGCACGCGGACATCGATATCGACTTCGATTTCGATGTGGCCTGAACGATCTCCCCGAAAGTAGGCGCCCGGATAAGTCCGAGCGCCGCCTTTGCCAATCGCGGCGGAAGGTTGGTCCGCCGTGGCTCGCTCGCGAGGCTGTCGCCCCATGGCTTTTTCCCGAATTATGTCCCGCGTAGAAACGGAAATAGAGCGAGCGTGGCGCCGCCTTTGCCTCGCGGTCGCGGTGGGACGTCGGTCCACC
This sequence comes from Ensifer sp. CCNWLY38, assembly GCF_037120565.1. Lineage (NCBI taxonomy): Bacteria > Pseudomonadati > Pseudomonadota > Alphaproteobacteria > Hyphomicrobiales > Rhizobiaceae > Ensifer > Ensifer sp. CCNWLY38. Next base: position 16,993 of record NZ_JBBBBO010000018.1, on the reverse strand, counting down.
GTGGCTTGCTCGCGAAGCTGTCTCCTCATGCTCTCCCGAATTAGCTCCCGCACTGAAACGGAAATCGAGCAGGCATTGCGCCGTATTTCCCTCTTGATAGCAGCGGGACGTCGGTCCGCCGCGGCTGGCTCGCGAAGCAGTCGCCTCATGCTCTCCCGAATGAGGTCTCGCGCAGGAACGGAAATCGAGCAGGCATTGCGCCGTATTTCCCTCTTGATAGCAGCGGGACGTCGGTCCGCCGCGGCTGGCTCGCGAAGCGGTCGCCTCATGCTCTTCCGAATGAGGTCTCGCGCAGGAGCGGAACTCGAGCAGGCATTGCGCCGCCTTTACCTTCTAATCGCTGTGGGGCGTTCGTCCGCCGCGGCTCGCTCGCGCGGTGGTCGCCCCATGGCCTCCTCCCGAACCAACTCCCGCGCAGGAACGGAAGTCGAGCAGGCATTCATGCTTTGCCGGGCGTCTCTCGCCGTCGTCTTCGTGCTCAGTTTCTTCGTAAATCTCTTGGCCCTGACGGTCCCGCTCTATCTTCTGCATGTCTACGACCATGTACTTGCGAGCCGCAGCATCGACACGCTTGTGATGCTGACCTTGATCGTGGTCGCGGCGCTGGCCGTCCATGCCACGCTCGAAGCCTTGCGGCGGGCTATGCTTGCCCGCATTGGTGTCTGGCTCGACGATCGCCTTCAAGCTTCTGTTCTGATTTCAGCGGTCCAGTCGGCCCTGCGCAGCGATGCGGCGGCGGCCGCGCAGGCCTGGCGTGATCTCAGCGGCCTTCGCTCCTTCTTCGGTGGTAGCGCCTGCACGGCACTGTTCGACCTCCCCTGGACGCCGATATTCATTCTCGCGATGATCCTCGTGCATCCGCTGCTCGGCGCGATAAGCCTTTTGGCGTCGGTAGTCCTGTTTGGGTTGGCTATGCTCAACGAGATCGTGACACGCAGGCCGTTTGCTCGCGCCAGCGCCGCTTGGGTCGCAAGTCAGCACCGGTTTGAATCGCTCCTGCGCAACGTCGAGGCCATCAGCGCGATGGGCATGCTGCCGGGTGTGGCTCGCTTGGTGAACGATGACCAGGTGGTCGCGAAGGAGGCTCAACTCTCCGCCGCCGCGCGAGCGTCCGCAATCCAGGCGCTAGCGCGTTTCATCCGTCTTCTCGCTCAGGTGATCGTCATGGCTTGCGCGGCCTGGCTCGTGATCCTGCACGACATCAGCCCGGCGGCGATCTTCGCCGCCACCATCCTGCTCGGGCGCTCCCTCGGCCCGGTCGAGAGCGCAATCGGCACTTGGAGGGCAGTCAGCGGTGCGCGCCTGGGCTATGGCCGCCTCCGCAAGATCATGGCGGCGGCGCCTCAACCTCGAAAAGTCATGAAACTGCCGCGCCCAAATGGCCAGCTCTCCGTCGAACAGGTAACGTTCATGCCGCCCGGCGCCGACACGGCGACCCTCCGCCGACTGTCCTTCGTCATCAACCCAGGGGAAGTCCTCGGCGTGATAGGGCCGTCGGGGGCCGGCAAGTCGACGCTCGGTCGTCTCATCGCCGGCACCATCGCCCCGACAGCCGGCCATGTGCGCCTCGACGCCGCCGACATCGGAATATGGCTTGCCTCCGGTGGCCACCGGCACTTCGGTTACCTTCCACAGGACATCGAACTCTTCGGCGGAACGGTTCGGGACAACATCGCCCGTCTGCAGGAGGCTGAGCCGGACGATGTGATCGGCGCGGCCGCGATGGTCGGGCTGCATGAAATGATCATGCGGCTACCCATGGGATACGAGACCGACATCGGCGAGGGGGGCATGCGGCTCTCCGGCGGACAGCGGCAACGGCTGGGGTTGGCGCGGGCCCTGTTCGGCCATCCGCGTCTCATCGTCCTGGACGAGCCGAATGCCAGTCTCGACACCGAAGGTGAAGCGGCCTTGCGGCAAGCGATCCAGGAGATGCGCCATCGGGGTGCGACGATCGTCATCATCGCCCAGCGCCTAGGCATCCTGAACATGGCCGACAAGATACTTGTGCTCGACAACGGCGCAATGGATGCGTTCGGGAGCCGCAAGGACGTCGCCGGCAAGATCAGGGCCGGGCGCACCAGCCTTCCTGTCAAACCCCAGCAGATCGTCGTTGCTGACCGGGGTCAAGACCGGCCGGGCGGCCGTGGCGCCTCGAAACCGTCCCCGCTTTGGACGCAGGAAGGCTTCATAGCCGGGGAAGGATCCGGGAGGCCGGTGCCGTGAGAGGGGCAAGACGCATTGCCATGCCGGATCTTGCGACTATTCCAATGCCGTCGGGCACGCCGTTCCAATCCCTGCGCCTGCTCGCGGCGGGAGCGTTCGGGCTCGTTGGTGTGTTCGTGATCGGTTTCGGCACCTGGGCAAGCATCGCTCCGCTCGAAAGCGCCGCTATTGCCGCCGGCGCCATCGAGGCAGAATCGAGCCGTAAGACCGTTCAGCATCTGGAGGGCGGAATTATCAGGCAGATCCTTGTGCACGACGGTGACGAAGTTGCTGCGGGACAACCCCTTCTCCGGCTGGACGATACCAGGGCCCGCGCGACCGTCCAGGTGCTTCAGGCGCAGCTTCGAGACGCCCAAGCCATGGAGGCGCGCCTGCTATCCGAGCGTAACAAAGGCGAGAGGATCGAGTTTCCAGGGGCCCTCCTCAGGTCGGCCGCGCGGGGCGACCCTGCCTTGGCGGAGATTCTCGCGGGACAGGTGAAGATCTTCGATACACGCCGCGAGCTTCAATCATTGCGAATCGAGGTCATTCAACAGCGCAAAGCGCAGACACAACAGGAAATCGCCGCGCTACGTTTTCAGGTGGATGCAGCAACCAAACGGGCGGCGATTATACGGAAGGAGCTGGCGACCGTTGTTCCGATGGTTGCCAAGGGGCTGCAGACGCGCGTTCGCCTCCTGCAGCTCGAGCGCGAGCAGGCGGAGATCGACGGACGGCTTGGTGACGCGCTTGCTCAAGTTTCGCGTGCCGAGCAAGCAATCGGCGAATCGCAGGCGATGATCCTCAAGCTCGAAAGCGACCAGCAAACCGAGATCGCCCAAAGTCTGCGCGACACCCAGTCACGGATCTTTGAGCTTCTGGAGCGCCTTGAGGCTGCGAGCGACGTCCTCGCACGCACGGTGGTTCGTGCGCCCCAGGCCGGTACAATCACAGATTTGAGAATCCACACGCTCGGAGGCGTGGTGACGGCCGGCGAAGCCTTGATGGATCTCGTTCCACGCCAGGATCGGCTGATCGTGCGGGCTCAGGTCAAGCCAGAAGACATCGACCTGGTTCGTCCCGGCCTAGAGGCCCGCGTGCGTCTTCTTGCGTACAAGCATCGCCGGGTTCCGCCGGTCGAAGGTGTCCTCACCTATATCTCCGCCGACCGCCTGGTCGATAGGCAGACGGAACGAGCCTATTACGTTGCCCGTGTCCGGATCGATGACGCGTCCCTGCGCGCGCTACCGGACGTGGAGATCATGGCTGGTATGCCGGCTGAGGTGATGATCAAGACCGGGCAGTTCACCGTGGCCCACTACATCTTGCGCCCTCTTCTGGAGAGCTTCAACCGCGCATTCCGAGAGGACTGAGCAACGCATAGAGGGCCTGTGGGAGACGTTTCATGGGAGCGGACTTGCATCTGAAAACTGAGGGGCCGGATATTCTTGCAGATGGGGGTACGCGTGACCTGCTGCTGCCCATCGAAGACAATGCGGAAGAAATGCTCGGGCAAGCGTTCACGCCTACCGGCGGCGCTGATCCGGCGAGCGGGGCTGCCTTTCCAGGCACCTCACCGCAGACGCCTGCCGGCGGCGACCTGCGGCCCACCCAGGATTCCTTTGCGGACGCGGAGATGATTGCGGTCAAGGGATCGGTGACGCCGAGCGACATGGTCCGTGCTCCGGAAGCGCCCGTGGGTGAGGCGAACACTCCTCATTACCTTTCGATTTCGGTTGCTCCAACGTCCTTGGAACCGAAATCCAATGGGGGCACTCGTGGAGGAGAAAGCGACGGGCACCGCGAAGGCGGCTCCACGGGACAGCCCGGGAGGGGCGGCGATGCGAGCCAAACGGAGGGCCACGCCGACCTACCGGATGCCGGTAACGATGTGGAACACGGGCATGATGTCAGCGTGCTGCAGACCGCCATTGCGGAACAGGACGCGCGGATCATCGTCAACGGCTATCCGGGTGAGGTGGTTGCACGCCTGCATATTGAGCAGAACCTCGTGCTGGACCAAGACGTGGACATAGCCCTGACTACCGACGGCGGCGGGCACTTTGCCATTCTGGTCGATCAGGACATGTACATCGGCCAAGAGATCGAAATTGATCTCGAAATCTTCGACGCGGACGGGGTCCTCTACATCGATCTTTTCCTGCATGACTCGATCGAGATCGAGCAGGATACCTCAATAGACCTGCAACTCGGCAACGGGCCACCTGGTGGCTCCGTCGAGGTGGATCAGGACATCGAGCTTGAACAAGATATCGACATCGATGTCGACATCGAGGACGGACTCGAAGAGCGCTACGTCGTCAAAGTGGAAATCGGCGTTGCTCAGGAAGTCGCCGTCGCTCAGCAAGCCAGCATCGACATTGCATTTTCAAATGACGAAATTGACGTGGCCGTTGACGCTGTGCAGGCTGCGGTCGTCGATCAGCAAACTATCGCGCTAGTGGATTTCGCCGTAGCATAATATTAGAGCACGGAGTAGCCTGCAGTCGCAGGCACGCCTTTCCACGATTGATGTTGTTTACCATAAGAATTTCCGAATATAACGAAATACTAGGATAGCCTTGGTGTTTTTATTTGGTATAGTACATTCGGGACAGGGTTTGGCTGCGGGCGTGTTTGAGTAACGACTGGAGAGGGGGTAGACATGCCTCTTTCGACAGCAGACCAGCAGTATGGATTCAATCGTGAGCGTTCATCCATTGTTATCGTTGACCGCTTTTTACTATTGCGAAGTTGCCTTTCTCGTGTCCTTCGACACGAATTCCAAGGTTTCGGCGTCCTGGACATAGCTACAACGCACGAGTTGGAGTACATAATTGGGCCGATCGGTCTGGTTGTTCTCAATATCGAGGGCGACGGCTTGACGGTAGATCTTGTGCGGGAAAAGCTGGCCTCTCTTCGGCGATCGCTGGCCGACGTCCCGATCGTCCTAATTACCCAATGGGATGCATCGACGATATCGGATTCAATGGTTTCCGAGGTCGCCCGATCTGGAGTGAGGGGCTACGTTACGGGCAATGCGCCTATTGAACTCGTCCTGTCGTGCCTTCGGCTTGTCATGGGCGGCGGTGTCCACTTTCCGCAATCGACGACTGGAGGCGGGGAAGGCTGCATGACCACAGCCTCCGTCTTGCCTGACAATAGCGGTGCACTGCAATTGCCGGCGGGCGACGAGGCTGGTGAGACGGCCTCCTGTAGCGACCGATCACGTGTTGCATTTACGGAACGCGAGCGACAGGTGCTGGCAAGCTTGCAGCGCGGCCTACCGAACAAAGTCATCGCCAAAAAGCTGAACTTGTCGGAGAACACAATAAAGGTTCACATCTCGAACATCATGCGCAAGTTGAATGCGACAAACCGCACCGAAGTCGCCCTCGCCGCGCAAGGCAACATGATGGATGACTTTCGCTCCGCGCTCTCGGATCATCGCCCCGCCATGAGTCTTGTCCGCCCTCCGATGAATTGAGGCGTTCTTGACCCCAAGTTTTATCCGGTTTTGAGGTCGCTCCTGCGGTTTTTTGACGTGCTGACGTGCTCCTCGTCGCCCGATCCAGTTTTTGCCCGGAAATCCACTTGCAGCCCGAGGGTTCCGATCCGTTCCCAACGGCGCGTGAGGCAGACTTCACCGAACAGCGTTGTCACGATCTCGATCGCATAGCTCCAGCTTGATATCCAAGAGGATCGGCACTATGTTGGACGAAAATTAGATTTGTCTGACACGAGGCCGTCATGGGAAAGCAAAGTGGAACGGGAGAACGGCTAGCGGCAAAAGAACCGCTGCTTGCAAAGGCCGTGCGCAATGCGAAGGTCGGCAAATTTACTTCTAGCAGCAAGGCGCGGATTGATGCGGTCATGAAAGCGGCTGAGCATTCGGGCCTGCTGGGCGAAAAGAGTAAAAGGATCGGCGGTAGGATCAGCCCCGCTCTTATCGAACAAGCCAAGAAGCACACGGGCATTGAAACCGATACTGATTTGATCGAGTTCGCTTTGGCGACCGTCGCCCTTGATGACGATTTCGGATCTGCCTTTCGCAAGATCCGCGGCACGGTCGACCCTGACCTGAAACTTGGATTCTGACTTGTCGGATTTTGATTTCGATGCCGCGGTTCTTTGGGGAAGGTTCGACCCCGGACGGACCCTTCCAAGGCGCAGCGACAGAGAGCTACCTTTCCTCGACGAGCCCGCTGAAGCCGGGCTGGAACTGCTACTCGATACCTGCGTCTACATCGATGGTTTGCAAGGGCGAGCCCCGGAACTTGTGGGGGACTTGCTTGATATCCGCCACAGCAATCATTCTACCATCGCCATCCAGGAGTTGATGCACACGGTCGGTGTGCTTGACCCGGCCCACAAAAGCACGAAAACAGCTATTCAACAGATCAGAGCCACGGTTAAAGCAATGCCGGCCCATCGCGTTTTCACGCCTGATGCGGACGTTTTGGGCCGCGCCGCCTTCTTGTCAGGCATGCTGTGTCGGCTTCAGGGCTATCAACGCGATGCTCGGCTTAGAGCTCTTCACGATTGTGTCCTGTTTCTCCAGGCGCAAAAACTGGGTCTTGCCGTTCTTACAGCCAACGTCAGCGACTTTGATTACCTGCTGCAACTTATACCGACTGGGCGGGTTCTGTTCTACCGCTCCACGACTTGAATGGTCTTGTTGTTGGTCTAGCAGGCACTCCGCCAAAGGGGCTCCGGCTGAGGGCGAAATGGAGCAGTAAGCGACTACGTCCGCTCGCCGGTAGGATTTCGATTGTTGGACAATCTCCGGAACGATATCGATCCGCAGGCGTGGCTTGCCGACGTCTCTGGATGTGCCTGATCATGACTACATAAGGGGACGTTCGAAGCGTGGCCGGTGTAGGCGGTAAGAGTTATCGGGCGCTAAGCGTGATGACGTCGAATGACCGTCCGGAATGGAGCGCGAGGGGCCGACGAGCATGATCGGCATCCGGACGCACCCCATGCCGAACCCCGGCGCATTTGGCGGAAGTGCGGCAGAAGCTCGAAGAGTTGCAGGCGGCTGGAGAAACGCCTGGGAGCGTTAGTCGACCGATCGAACGGCGCATGTGCCGGCGGGCCTAGCTGCGACTGCGTCAATTTTCAGGGACCTCGCCGAACCAAAGCCGCGATGTTGCTGCGGGGCGCATAGGGACGCGCACGGTGGCAAGAGCCCCGTCGGGTCGTAAGAGACTGCACCGCCTCGCGGCCGAGCTTCTGTCGTTCAACAGATGTTCACGTTCTGGGCCAAGGAGATCGCATAATGTATCGAGTGGAAGTCGGCTTTCGTTTGAAGAGGGCTATCCGGCGCGCACGGTAGGCGAGCTTAACGAGTTCGCATCCATCTGAAATGGCTGTCTACCTGCATCAGGCGGGCGGTATCCCGCAAGTTCTGAAGATCCTGCTCAATGCCGGTCTTCTCAATGGGGACTGCCTGACCATCACCGGGGCGCAGCCTCGCCGAGGAACTGGCCGAGTTTCCCGACAAACCGCGTTCCGATCAGGACGTCATCCGCCCCATCGCGGAGGCACCTCGCCATCTCAAGGGCAACCTCGCCGAAGGCGGTGCGGTAGCCAAGATCACCGGTCTCAAGCGCCCGGTCATCTCCGGGCCAGCGCGCGTCTTCGATGACGAGCAGTCGGCAATGGAGGCGATCCTCTCGGACAGAATCCGGCCGGGCGCTATCCTGGTGCTGCGCTATCTCGGCCCGAAGGGCGGTCCGGGCATGCCGGAGATGCGCCGCCATCATCGGCCGCGGCCTTGGTGATAGCGTCGGCCTGATCACCGACGGCCGTTTCTCGGGCGGCACATGGGAAGATGGTGGTGGGGCATGTCACGCCAGAACCAGCACGATCATCCGACAATCGAGGAAGCGACGGCATACGTCACGGTCGCTGCGTTCGGCCTTGTCGTCGGGGAAGTTTTGTTTAAGCACCTCTCGCAGCGAAGTATTCGATCTTGTTATGAACGAGACTCGGTAATACCGCGCCAAGGGATTTCGCCGCGGTCGTCGCGCGAGAGGTGTTTGTGCGCGTCTACGACCTCACGCGATAGCAATGGCAAGAGCTGCCGTATCCTCATAGAAATGATAGAGCACGATCTTGTCGGCTTCGACCTTGCAGATCAGCGCCCAATCACTGGCGAAGTCCCTACCCGTCGCCCTGCTCTTGTGCTGGAGCGTGCCGTAGAGGGCGACATGCTCGCCTTCCGCAAATCGAGCGTCGACATTGAACTCCCCCGGCTCCAAAAGGTCGGCGAACCCGCCGAAGAACGCCTTGGCTCCCTCCGGGCCAACGAAGGTGCCGTGCAGCGGATTGTTCGGGTTCGGCGTCGGTCGGGTCGAAATGAACTTCGCCTGCGGGTGAACGAGCTCAAGAGCCTTGTCCATCGCGCCGGAGAAAATGTGGCCGAGGAAAGCCTCCACTGTTGCGGTGCCATTTGTCATGATGATTCCTTTCTGTGGCTGGTTTAGAAGCCCGACAGCACGAGCTTGCCGATTGTCCGGCCCGCCTCCAGGCGCGCATGGGCCGTCCGCAAGTTGGCGGCGTTGATGGACCCGAGGTTCTCGGAGAAGGGTGAGATAAGCCTTCCCTCGTCGATCAGCTTTGCTGTGCTGTTCAGGATAATGCGTTGCTCGGCCATGTCTGCCGTTGCGAACATCGAACGCGTGAACATGAACTCCCAGGCGAAGCTAGCGCTCTTGCGCATGATGAGGTTCATGTCCGGCGAGGCGGTGAAAGGCACGATCGAGCAGATCTTGCCTTGGGGCGCGAGGATCTCAACGAGTACGGGGTAGTGCCGGTCCGGGTCGTTGAGGATCAGGATGAAATCGACCCCTGGCTGACCGAGGGTCGCAAGCTGCGTCTGCATGTCGCCAAAATGATCGATGACGGCGTCGGCGCCGAGCTTCTCACACCATGCGCGCGACTCTGGCCGCGAGGCCGTGGCGATCACGGTTAGGCCCGGGACGAGCCGGGCCAATTGGATTGCCATCGATCCTGTTCCGCCGGCGCCCCCGACGATGAGCAGCGTCTTCGGCTTGGTCGCTTTTTCGGGCGACAGGCCCAGGCGCTCGAACAACGCCTCCCATGCGGTCAGGGCCGTCAGCGGCAAGGCGGCAGCCGCGGCGGCGGACAAGCTCTTCGGACGATGTCCGACGATGCGGTGGTCGACGGCTTGAAACTCGCAGTTTGTTCCCGGACGCGTCAGATCGCCGGCATAATAGACTGCATCTCCGATCGCGAATCCTTCCACGTCGCCGCCGACGTCGACAACCGTGCCCGCCGCATCCCAGCCGAGAACCGCGATCTGCCCATCATCAACCTTCCGGGCCCGAACGCGATAATCGGCGGGGTTCACCGATACCGCCTCCACGGCAATCAAGAGGTCGCGCGTCCCCGGCACGGGTCGCGGTAGTTCGAGATCGATCAATGCCTCAACATGGTCGTTTGGCAGAGCTTTGAAGTGTCCGATGGCTTTCAAGAATTAAGGCTCCCACAGCGGATTTGCGCGGGAAGATACGTTTGGCTATCGACGACCGGAATTCGGAATATTATGGCATGATCTGTGCAAAAATAACCGGATGAAGATCACGCAATGCAGTGGGATGATGTTCGCTACTTCCTGGCACTCGCGCGCCATGGCTCTCTTTCGGCGACGTCGCGCGCTCTGGACGTCGAGCACTCAACGGTCTCGCGTCGGGTTGGCAATCTGGAAAGCGAGCTCCAGGTGAAATTGTTCGACCGGCTGCCACGCGGCTGGACTCTCACACCGGAAGGCCGGGAGCTCCACCAGCGCGCGCGTCTGATCGAGGACGAGGCCCTCGCCTTCCAGCGGGTGGCCCTCGGAACCAGCGCCTTGTCCGGAACTGTGCGCATATCAGCGCCTCCCATCCTCATCAGCCACTTCATCCTGGCCGGAGCGGATGCAATCCGCACGCGCTACCCCGGCATTGTGCTGGAACTCGTCGGCGAGCGCCGTGAGGCCAATCTGGTACGTGGTGAAGCCGACATCGCAATTCGACTGGGACGACCGGAGGACTCAGAGCTTGTCGTACGCGCACTGGGGAACGTCTCCTACGGACTTTACGGCGCGCCCGAGATGGTCGATCGGGCCGAAAGCGCGCAGACATTTATCGGCTTCGATAACAGCATGCCCGATCTGCCGCAAAAACTCTGGCTCGACGACTATGTGGGTGAGCGCGGCTACTGCCTCCGCTCCAACGACATGATGACGATGATGCAGGCGGCGAAGAGCGGCTGGGGCATTGCGCTCCTTCCCCGCTTTCTTGCTCAAACCGCACCCGAGCTGGTGGAGGCAACCGGGGGAGTGAAGCCCCCCGATCGTCCAATTTTTCTCCTCCTGCACGCCGACGTTCGCCGCTCCCAGCGTGTCCGCGCCGTGGCGGATGCTCTCGTCGAACTCTTCAAGGGTCGTGCGAGGGCGCTGAACTAAGTCGCGCCGGGACAGCCCAGCCCGGGCTGGGGGAGCCGTCACCTTCCTAAAGGTAACGCTGGGCTTTTTTGATGAATTCTTGGTCCGTTAGGGCTGCACGGTGACGGCCTCAAGGCGCGCGATCGGTGAGAGCGTCGGCTCCCTCCTGCTCGACACCATGCCCGATAATCCTAACGCCGCAATGTGGAAAGTCGGAGCGAGTTTCTGGATGGCGCATTCGAAACTCCGCACAGGTAGCATCTGGCCATGGCTGTAGTCCTCGTGTTCAGTCCGACGAACCGCGCGAGCGGCGATCGGTTCCGGCTCAAGTCTCGTGCATTCGGATGACGTCCTCGATGCCGCGCGATTGGATGCCCAGTTCTTCCAGGCCCGGCAGATCAACTGCCGCGACATTGTCACGACGCATGAGGTCGACTTGGTTGCGCGTCAGAGACACGGCCGGAAGAAACTCCGCAGCAGTCGCCAACATGCTCCACATCGCGAAAGGCACCGGCACCAGCCTGATCCGCGTCTCGAGCTGAGTGGCGATCTCCTGGACGAGTTCCCGATAGGCATAAATGCGCGGACCGGCGCACTCGAAGATCGAAGCACTCGTGGCATTCTGCCCCGCGGCCAAGCGGCTCACGGCCTCCGCCACGTCCTCGACATGAACCGGTTGCAAGCGAGTGCGGCCGTCGCCGAACAGCGGATAAATCGGGAGGAGGCGTACCAGCCTCGCGATCGTTGTGATGAATGTGTCACCGGGGCCGGCCATGACAGCGGGACGGACGATAATCGCGCCTGGAAATGCCGCCTTCACAACCTCCTCGCCGCGGCCCCGGGCGCGGATGTAGTTAGAACGGGACTGCGGATCCGAGCCGATGCCCGAAATCTGGACGAACCTCTCGGCGCCGGCATCGCGCGATGCGGTCGCCAGATCGGTCGCAGCTTTGACATGGACGCGCTCGAAGGTCTGCTCACCGCGCTCAACATAGAGGCTGACCGCATTCACCACCGCGCGAGATCCAACCACGGCAGCGGCGATCGAGGATGGATCTAGTATGTCCGCCTCGATCTGCTGAGATGGCCACTTGCCGGATGCGCCGCCCGAAATCTTGTGCGGATGACGCGAGGCGGCACGAACATCGACAGCTTTGTCGAGAAGCCTGCTCACGATCCGCCGTCCAAGGAACCCCGTTCCGCCGAACACCGTCACAATGTTCTCGTGGTCAGTCATCGTGCTCTTAAGGCTCTCCTGGTTAGCGACGGCCGTCGCGTTCTTGATCAATCATTCCTTTCCGTGAAATGCTGCAGGCGACGTGTTCACCCTGGACTATTACCGCTCTTCCTGTGGTGTCTGCTTTCCTGATTTTCGCCTCTCACGATTTTGCGTTCATTGTCTTCACGCGCATCTGCATGCGCCGTGTCCAGGTCCTGTCCATCGCCCTGGGCCTTACGCAGCGCGTCGGAGCGCTTGAGGTCCGCCTCGGCATTGAAATCCTTGCCCGCGTTCGAAGTCTTCTCGCGGCCCTGAATTATGCGCTGCTGCTGTTCGTGCGTCTTCCTGCCGACCATGATCAGATCTCCTGCTGTCCTATTTGTTCACCCGACCGCGATGGCCAGGAATCGCTCCGCCCTTGGTTCGTCGCATCGTTCGCCACATCGCCCTTAAGGGTATTGTCTCCGGGTTCCGCCTTGCGGGGCGGCGACCGGGTTGTCGTGCGGTTTCCAGTGCCGCCCCACGTAGCGGCAGCTAAGGAGGACATGTGGAGTGCGGTGTGGGCTACCACGTCTGTTGCGAATACCAATCGTCGATATCCTGGCGCACGCGATCCTTCTCAATCCCATACCGCTCTTGGATCTTGCCTTCGAGTTGGTCGCGCCTCCCAGCAATTTCATCCAAATCGTCGTCCGTCAGACGCCCCCATTGTTCCTTGATCATACCCTTACCTGCTTCCAGTTGCCTTCAACACGTTCCCAGTCCATTGTAAGTCTCCTCTAACTTTTCAAAGAGGGCCTAGCGGCTCTCTTTAGAGCCCGCACTCCAACCGCCGTGGTGACGCTTAGTTCCGGGAACTTTTGCGGTCAGAACGCGTTTTTGATCGCCGACGCATGCCCCCGCGGATCGCGGCTTAGCTCCATCGATAGGTCCCGCCGATTGGAGTCTTTCACGCAACGCCGCCCTCCGGCCCCCCTCCCGGAGGGCCATTTCTTTTCCTGACCCCAGGAGGGAAGCACGGCGACCGCGATCCTCTGAAATTGGAGTTCATCGACTACCTCCGGTCGATCGGCAGGTTCGTCGACATCAACTGGCCGATCACACGGCACTAACACGACGCCAGTAACCGCGGACCCGCTGCAGCCTACCTCGCGCGTGCCTTGTTTTGTCCATGGATTGGCGCATACTGCGCCATCGCTGGGCGGTTGCTACGGGCCCCGGCGGCTGGAAGATCATCGCGCTTTCGCCCCAACTCCGGAGGTCGCGCGATGTACCTCGCGACGAACCCAACGGTACTCCTCCCTCACGAAATGAATCAAATCGAACAGATCTTCGGAGAAGTCCTGCGCGAACGCGGATTGACTCGGCAGTGCAAGTCGGCCGAAGCCATCGCAAAACGACTTATGGATCTTTACCTAAGCGGCGTCCGCGAGAGCGTTGCTCTCAGGTACCTGGCCTATCTCGACGAGCCGGTAGCAAGTCGCCCCTGGCAGAACGCGCGCCCACTCGTCGAGGAGGTCTCAATGCTGCATATTTCACGAGAGAAGGGCGCTCAGATCAGCCCGGATGAGCTCGACATGCTTCAACGGACCTTCGATCGAGTATGCATCTGGTGCAGTATCCCGCGCTACGGCAAGCGCGCCGATCGGCTAGCCCGGCATATCACCGATCAATTCCGCAAGGGATTGAGCGACGAGGCAGCGCTTTTCGAGAACGCCATGTGGCTGGAGAAGAATACCGACGCCGCCCGATACCGCCCAGACGCATAAACGCCACACCACCGCAACGGGGAACATTCCGCATCGATAGCGGTTTTGATACCGCCAACGATCCACACCCCTGCGGATCAAGGCGGGGCTCCATTGTTCTGTCCCCATTGGAGTGGAGCCCGTTGCAATGCATGCTTGGGCCCCGTCGACCACGGGGCCCAATTTTTGCCGGATGGGAGGAGATGCAAGGTTTTCCAGCCACAGCCCCGTGATACGGGGCGTCAGCGTCCGGAGCGAGCCGTCTGGCGAGCGGAGCGGGCGGAGGCAACCCGCGCTATCCGATTGCGCCGAAGGGTTTGCCGGAGCCTGCGGAAAACCCGCTCTTTAGCTTTGGCCGCCTTCAATCAAGCTGTCGAGATATTCTTCGACCTTGCGTTCATGTTCCTCAAGCTTGCGCGCGCCATCGTCTTCCCGGCTCTTGCGCCTTATCGTGATCGTGGCCTGCATAGCTTTGACGTCATACTGCTTTTCGTTCGCCGCCTTATAGGCAGCCGACTTCATGTCGTTTCGGTCTTTGATCTCCCCCAGTGCCGTTGCGCAATGGATCCATTATGCAACCATTGCATCAAAGCAAAAAAACATAGGGCCATCAGGTGGCCTCAGATACCTATGAACGGTGACAAAGACCCGTATTCTCAGCGATTCTCGCCATTGGCATAACTTCGTACGCAACACCGGGCGCTACTGGCACAGGTGCGGAGAAACGCGTTTTTCCCGTGCCGACGGTTCGGATCCCTTCAAGGCGAGGGATAAGAGTCGACATCCCCGACTGGGCGGCACGTTGCCGGCTTCCGATCGTCTCAGTCGGGGTGGTTTTCTGCCTTCCGATCGGAACGTGCAGGCAGCGCCATCGTCTGACATTGCGAGTGTGGTGATCCGACCCCGTTGACAACCTTGGTCGTTGCAGACTGAACGTCATAAACGAGGTCGAAACCTGACCTTCAGCTTAAGAGCATTCGGGCGTGCGCTCGTCTGGGTTTATTCACCACATTTCGTGTCCGGTCACATCGGGGCCGCCCAAGTTTCAAGACGTTGAACGCCGCTAGGACGTGCGTATGTGGAAGATCCAAATCGGTCTCGCCGCTGTATCGTCCCATGGCACGGATGAGACGACCCACAGTTTACCGCGGCGCGCGAGACGGCTAGCGGGCGACCCGCGGATGCTCTTTTCGTGTTATGATGGGTTTGCAGCGCGTAATCACGACCTTCGACAATATGGCAGAGGCCGAACGCTATTTTTGCTCTGGCGCAGGAAGTTTTACGTCCCCAGCATAGGTCCAACGCCGAAGCTGGATGTGCTGCCTTTTCCTGACTGATCCAGGGCGAGGAGGTAGTCCATGTCCACGAGCAGTGTCGACCGCCCGCTGCAGCCGGGCGACCAGGCCCCGAATATAGAACTCGATGCGATATCGCGCGACGGCAAGATCGCGCTCGATGATTTTCGAGGCCGTAACCCGTTGTTGATCGGTATGTTTCGCGGCCTGCATTGTCCGTTCTGCCGGCGCCATGTCGCGGCGATGGCGCAACTTAAGCCGGCTCTGCGTGAGAAAGGCGTCGAATGCCTAGCAGTCGTCATTACGCCGGTCGAGCGGGCGCGGCTCTATTTCCGTTACCACCCGGCGCCCGATCTTCTCACCGCATCCGACCCGGAGCGGGCCTCGCACCGTGCTTTCGGCTTGCGCGAGGTCGGGATGGGCACGGTCATGGCGATACGGGTCCATCTCCCGGGCGAGTTGCCCGAGCCTATGGATGTCATGGCAATGGACGAGTTTCTCAACAAGAAGGAAGGATATGAGATTACGGAAGCCGATCAGCAGGCGATGGCTTCCAGCCAGGGGCAGCTTGTCGGTCAGTTCCTGATCGACCGACGGGGCATCGTACGCTGGAGCTTCACTGAAGTTCTGGAGGCTGGCCTCAATACGTTCAGGGCACCGAATCCTGAGGAATTGATGTCGGCAGCTTCCCAAGTTACACATTAATAGGCGGCGGAAATAGGCTGCTGAAAAATCGCTCGACGACCACCGTCCGGTGGTGATTCTGTAAATTTAGATGATGCTCGCAGAGGGTTAAAGTCTGCCCGTGGGCCTCGTAGCGATTTCCATTCAACGGCCGCGGAGCGACCAGACGCTAGAGTGAGCAGGCCTCGCGCACGGGCGGGGCGACGTCCCCTCCTTGCCGCAGTCACGCCGGTCCGACGGGCGCGCCATATGGCAAGTTTCCACACCCTTTCCTGATTTTCCTTGGCGAAGTGGGAGGTCAGGATTGGGTCGATTCTTCACCTTCCTCATCGCGCGTAGCGCGTCTAGGACGAGCCGGCTCTAGGTGGCGAGAACCAGCCGGATGTTCCTGTTCTGTGCTAAAAAGGTCGCATAATGTATCGACTGGTACTTGACCTGCTTCCACGTGTCTGGCCGACAATTGAGCGTGAGCTGCATGCGACGTTGCTTGAAAGTGGCGGCACAAGGCACCAGTTCAAAATTCGGCAATATGGAGTGAAACCAGCGCGATCTTTGCCGGCCAGAGAGAAGCGGGGGCGAGGAGAACATGAATGATGAAAAACTCTGCTTTAAAGATGACTTGATGCTCGGCGTGCCGGCGGGTGGCGGGCGGGCGGTTCTCCAGGCCATTTCATCGCACCTGGCGCAGCGCACTCTCGTCCCAGCCAGTGTCATTCTAGACGGCCTGCTTGACCGGGAGGCTCTTGGTTCGACGGGTTTCGGGGAAGGCTTTGCCCTGCCGCACGCGCTTATTCAGGGTTTGGTAGCTCCGGCTAAAGTCCTTGTTACCCTGCGCGAACCGATTGAGTTCAACGCACCCGACGACGAGCCAGTCGATGTCTTTCTCGCGGTGATATGGCCCTACGGCCAATATGAAGGTTTCTTGCAATACCTCTCCAAGCTTTGTCGTGTCTTTCGCTCAAAGAAGTTGTTGGTGGCACTGCGGGGGATACGATCTGAAACAGAGGCCTTGATCGTGATTTCGGCGGCCGTTTGCACATATGCTCCAAGTGCACAAAGTACTGTCGCAGCCTTCCATGGCCCCCTCGTGCGGTAGTTCGGTGCCCTAAATCGCATGAGGCGCGTTCGGTCGTCGCTTCGCGACGAGTGTTGGCTGGCTCGGCATACGTTTCCAGCGCCGGTAGCCGGCTAGGCATGGGCCATGGACGCGGGTTTGGGAGGCGTACGAACCTGCTGACGTCACGCAGCTCTTATTGGGTTCGCAAATGTCGTCGCGACCAGTCCCGAGAGTGGTACCCGAGGCTGTGAAAATAAGAGTAGGATCCTTCAGTGGAGGAAAGAGACGCCAGTCGGCTTGTATCAGCCCTTAACGCTGAGCCAAGGGGTGTGA
>NZ_JBBBBO010000017.1:0-112983 GCF_037120565.1 Ensifer sp. CCNWLY38 | reverse complement strand
CCAACGCTCATTCCCTGAGCGCACACGAATAAGCCCGATGCCTTGCTATCGCCAGACGGGGTCTATGCACCGCTTACGTTTCATCGACCGGCATGAAGCGGTGCATTTTCTCGGGCCACCGGGAACCGGCAAAAGCCATCTCGCCGTGGCGCTCGGCGTCGAAGCCGTCAAAGCTGGCAAGAGCGTCTACTTCTGCACGCTGGCCGATCTCATTGCAGCGCTGTCCAGGGCCGAACGCGAGGGCCGGCTGCAAGAGCGCATCCGCTTCTTCTGCAGGCCAAGTCTGCTGATCGTCGATGAGATCGGCTATCTCCCGGTCATCGCCGGCGGCGGCAATCTGTTCTTCCAACTCGTCAACGCCCGCTACGAGAGAGGAGCAATGATCCTGACGTCCAATCGCGGCTTTGCAGAATGGGGTGATGTTTTTGGTGATGCCGTCGTCGCAACCGCCTTGCTCGACAGGCTTCTGCATCACGCCGTAGTCGTCCAAATCGAAGGATCAAGTTACAGGCTGCGCCAACATGCCGAACTGATGCCTGAACACGTCCGTTCCAAAGCTTTGATTACGCCACCCTCCTTCGCGCCGCCGCCACGTCCAAGAGGTCGGCCGCCGAAAAATACCCAATTCTCCATGCCGTCCACGTCGGCATAATTGGGGAATTTTACTTCGGCACTTTTGGGGAAATTTCAGTCGGCATTGACAGGTGTCGATGCCGGATCAATACTCCCCAGAAGTGCCGTTTGAATCTTCCCCAGTTTGCGCGCTGTAGCCGGTCTTTCGGGGCGCGCCCCGGAAGACCGGCGGCGCGTCGTCACCGATACTCCGTCCGATGGTCGGAAGGGGGATTGCGGTGATCAAACTGAGGGAGACGATCATGATCCTGGATTTGAACCGGGAAAGTGTAGCTCATAAGGGTCCTGAGATTGAAGCACGCAGACAGTTGCGCGCGCTCAATGCAGCGGGTTTGGGCCTGCCCCCGGCTCCGAGATCACCATGCGCTACTGTCCCGTGATGATCCCTAGACAACTCGCCTCTAGATGCCAAAAACTCTGAAATGACACTTTCATGTCCTAGTTTGCAGCTGACAGCAGCCGTTCCAAGGAAACAGAGAACGGAACGTCCCACGACCCATGACTCTGAACATTCGGACCGCGCAATTCACAATACTCGTGTTTCTTATGTACACTGAGAAAATAGAAGAAGGTGTCTGGCATTGCTGCCGGCGTTATGTTCAGTATCTTAGCGCCCCTCCTAGCGAACACAATGTTCGTCATTCCTGCACCCATCACACCTGCAACTATTTCTGCATCTTTGAATGCAGCAATCTGCTGCTCAAATGTCATCAAACCCGGATTCACAATCGCAAATCCTCGTCTTTCTAATTCACCCTCGATTGCGTCAGCGCCTACTAGGTTCCTTGGGGTTCCTTGCCGAGAGACGTAGACCCGGCGTGAGCCACGCCCAGGCACCTGAGTCGAAATTCGCTCTATCGCCTCAACTGCAAGAGGCGACATAAACACTCCATGATTAGTAAGGCCGGAAACGAGAATCAGCTCTTTAAAGAATCCAACCTGCTGCCTATGCAACTGAAACACCGGTATATGTTGCTCGCGGTTAGCCAACCTCAGTGAATCTCGCATGACTGCGTGCATCGGCCCCTCAAGCATGGGAATAGCCACGCCATCGATGCGACAGATTGACTTTGCGATCTCCAACTTTGGAACAAGTTCAATCAACCAGTGCCCATAGTTATCATCGCCACGCTTTCGCAGCAAAAGGCAAGACGTTTGGATCTCCGCAACTTCCTGACAACGAGAAAGTCGGGCGAGAGCCTCTGCTTGCTCTAATGGCGAGTGTTGCGTGATGGTCTCTCGGATCAACTGTTTGTCCTTGGTGAAAACCAACCCTTCCGAAGTAACAAAGACATCGAACACTTTATCGACCGAGATATGGGACCCTCCAAAATGCCCGCGGCTCCACGATACATTCATGGCTTCGAAACTGGGCAGCGGAATAAGTTCCTTCCCGACAATTTGCGGCAACGGTGCGTCGAATGGCGGAGAATCAATAATCCCAACGTTCAGATGGTGAATAGATCTAATATCAACTGTGTCAATCACCGGCGCTCTTTCTCGTCTACCCAGATTTCCGAACGAAGCTTCGGTTCCAACCCGCGCCACGGTCACACTTTGTTACTCTTGTACTATGCTGAGTCGTAATATTTCTATCGCGTGACCTGGACCGCCAAACTCTGAAACTACAAAGTTTTTGTTGTTCCACGCGGTTTTCGTACCGGCTCGCGACATGACGGGTGAGTTCGTTAAACCGTAAAACTCAGTTCGTAAAATTCACTATCCGAAGCGAGAAATTTTAATATGTAGAGCCCACGGTTCGTGACCACAATTTCGAATCCAAAAAGGTCGCCGGGCGTTGCAAGATGCTCGCCCACATCGGGCCTTCTTATCTGCGAAACCTCCACGTCTGCCGAAGGCGTGCCATTGAACCCAATCGACAAGACCAGTGGAGTGGCAGCTGACGCGCCGGCGCACCAACCCTGAACGCGATAGCACTGAGCGTCGCAGCGCTCGATTGAATCGATATAGTAATAGGGTGCTGGCTGGCAGTTCACGGCGCTCCACAATGTTTCTTTAAGGTAGCGCTGAAGTTCGCTAATTTCGGCGCCCGCCGAAGTCAGGCGCCGCTCTAATTCTTCGATTTTTTCATTTAGGTGCGAAACGGTATTCTGACGGATCGACCAGTCGTGGAATTTTTTCAAATCCGCGTATCTAGTTCTTATGGTCAGGTTCTTCTTGACATTCTCAACATACTCTTCGGCTTTCGCCCATTTTGCCAAATCTGCAGGCGACGCCCCATACGCGACAATCGTATTTCCGCCATCCATATTGATATAGTAGTCGCACACCTCTGTCGACACAAGATAATCATCAGAACTATAGTTCGAGAGAAGAACAAGAAGGAACGCATAATCCTCATTTCTCGATTGATTTTCGTCGAAATGAAGGTGACTATCCTCTACCTGCCAAGTATCGATCACATATGAATGTATAGGATATTGGTTCTCAAGAAAAAATGCGAGTTTGGGCGCGCTACCGAATAGCTTACTCCTTCTTTGCTTATGCCGCGCACCGGCGGAGTTGAAGAAATCAACCCTATTGGTGCCTGCAAAACAAATTGCGGTACCCGTTTCCTTAAGACGTGCGACAAGCAACGTATATATGTTGCCATATACAGTGTCATCGAAATCTAGAAAAGTCAGGTATCGGCCTTGGCTCTCCCGAATGCCTGTATTTATTAGCAAGCTTCGTGCATCCACGCCTGGCTCGGTCTGCGCATTGATGAAGACCAAGCGTTTGATCTGCCAATGATAAAATTTTCCAAGCTCTTTTGTTGCGGTGAATGCTAGCTCGCTAAAGTTCTGAGCTACCACGACGGCTTCGATGTCCGCGTACCTTTGGCCGGCCAATGAAAACAAACATTCATCAAGATAATCGAGACGATTAAAGTCGTGGAATCTTATAATTACAGAAACAGTGTTAGCTTCCGCCCTTGAGTGCTTCATGTGCTTTATCCTACCACCGCGTTGGAGAAAACGAGAAGGCGCGACGGAATTCAGTGATGGCCTCGATCCTCTCAATTGGGTAGTTGACTTGCAGCCCGCTTAAGGTTGGCAAAGTTCTTGCTTCATCAGCCACACCAATTCGTACCAATTCGTCTTCCATTATTTTCTGGAACCCTTCATTTCTCCACTTCCACCCAAGGTACCGGCCCGACTTGAGCATTTCTATCCGTACCGACTGTCGATCCCTCCGGTCCGTCATGTCATGATAGAATAGGCATCTCGACAACACGACGCATTCGCCACCTTCTGCCAGGACTCGCCATGACAGATCGACATCCTCGCAATACATTCGTATGTTCTCATCGAAACCACCAACGCGCGTAAGAAAATCAACTCGCGCCGCAAAGCAAGCACCTGCGACCCACCTGGTTTTGCCGTCGAAATGGTCGTAGCCTTTGGGATGTTCCTCTGGGAACTGGAGGAACTCGAACAGCGTATCTTTTGAGTTCTGCTCCGTCGCGTCCAGGAAGCGCCCGATTGCGGAATGATGGAGACGACCGTCAGGATTGCAGCCGATATAATATGTTGCGCCCATCTCTTCAGCGTGTTCAATCAATCGATTATGCCCTGCCCCGAACCCGCAATTGTCGACGCTACCGAGAATCCTGACCGGCTGCCGCCCCGAGGAATCGGCATTGAACTCATCCAATTCGCGATCATAGGTTGTGCCGTCGTTTGATTTGACCAGCACAACCAACTCCGCGTCCCCGTAACCGTATTGGTTGCGTACGGAGTTCAGAAGCGCAAAAAGATCGCCCTTGCTGGTCTTATATAGGACAACACCTATTGCTACGCGCACCATAATAGCCCTTACCTCGCTTACTGCAACGGAATCAAATTCGTTGGGTAAAACATCAATTAGGAGTTGTTTGAAACTCGCAACATTGACTTCTACAACAAATTCTCCGATCGGTGTCAATCAACACAGAGCTTAACATCTAGGATGGTTCATATGCCAAGCGAAGTTCCAGCCATGCCGTTCACGGGCGAGCGGTTCGTGCCTGAAGAGGAGGGAAACATAGCGATCGAACACATCCACCGCTACCTCGCAGCTTCGCGTCTCGCGAGAGGAAAAACTGTCTTGGACATCGCTTGTGGCGAGGGATACGGCAGCGCCCTGCTGGCGGGGGTGGCTGATCGCGTTTTCGGCGTTGATGTTGCTGCCGACGCCGTGCATCACGCTAAAGCAAAGTACCAACAGGAGAATTTGGAATTCTTGTGTGGCGACTGTTCCGCCATTCCAGTGGACGACCAGAGTATTGATTTAGTGGTTAGTTTCGAGACCCTTGAGCATCACGACAAGCACGATGCGTTCTTTGCAGAAATAAAGCGAGTGTTAAGGACGAACGGTTCTCTCCTGATGTCGAGTCCAGACAAGAAATATTATTCGGAAGAACGCGATTTTCATAACACTTTCCATGTAAAAGAATTGTACGAATCCGAATTCCACACACTGGTTAGTAGGTATTTTGCGAATTCAGCTTTCTTTTCGCAAAGAATTGTATTTGGCTCAGCTATTTTTCCAATTCTCCAAGCTTGCCACACCAGAAGTTTTTCCTATGAGAAGGGCAATGTGAGGGAATCCTCTGGCCTGTTGCGTCCATACTACAACATCGCGCTGGCTTCGGATGGGCGCTTGCCCGAATTCGATGGAGTTCTGCTTGAGCAACCCATCAATGATTCCGAAGTTATTCATTCGTGGGAAAAAGTGATGTCAGAGCGCAATCTCGAGCTCGATCACTTACGAGCGCAATGCCGTGAATACGAGAGGCTTGTTAACGCCGAACGACCGACCACTGACTTGACTTTCCGGGATGCGGCAACGCCAAGATTCAACGACCGCAAGACGCGGGTGCTCTTCACTCTCGGGGTCACGCTAACGGACAATCCCTACGGGGAGTACCTGAAGTTTCAAGCATACCACCTTGTCACATTCAAGAATTTGGCCAGCCTCTTCGAGGGTCATGGGATCGAATGCAAGATTGTTGTCCACCCGACACTGATCGAGTTTTCTAAGCGCACACACGAAGAGATGGGCGGTCTTATATCGCTCGAGAGGTTTCAAGGCCAAAGCCATTTCAATGAATTCTTGGACGTATTTGACCCGGAATTTCATATTGTTTGGAATGGGCACGTTGAACGCCAGCTTGTTAAGATTTCTCGTTCTCGAGGCGTTCAAGTCGCCTTCTGCGAGCTGGGTTGGCTCCCGCAAAAGGAAACATTCTTCATCGATTTCAATGGCGTTAACGCCCAGAGCAGCCTAGCCCATTTACCTCTACTTGATCGGGTAGTGTCCAACACGTTTGATCGTTGGCGAAAGTCATTCCTGGAAGAGCGTGTCGTGGAGCCAGTTAATGTAGAGAACTTCGTGTTTGTTCCGCTTCAGATGGAGAACGACGAAAACATTATTTCTTACTCACCGTTCAAGACGATGGCAGAGTTTGTGTCTTACGTAAGAGATGCGGTAGGCGGAACGTTGGTCGTACGGCCGCACCCTGGACAGCCTGACGTATCCCTCCCCGATCTTCCGGATGTAATTGTGCGCCGCGACGGTACTATAGACAGCTGGATATCAGCAAGCAACTATGTGGTGGGCATAAACTCTACCTCGCTTATCGAGGCGCTGCTTTATGAAAAGGTCGTTTACGCCTGTGGTAACCACTTCTTTCCCGCCCACTACGGCGCCACATTATACTTCACACCGAATGACAATACAGTCTTTCCTCCAAACACGGGAAAGCTAACAATTGCACCGGCACGAAGGGACATCTCTGACAAGGTCATTTCGTATTTGGTAGAGGATTTTCAACTGCCACGGAGTTGTCAAATTTCGCCGGCGGGGCTTCGACGCAATGCGGTACTTTCAAAGATATTGAGACAATCAACGTGAGACAGATCGTTTGCTCGATCTCGCACTGGAGCCGCTGAACACTGAAGAGATGTTGTTAGGGTTTCGCGGCTCTGCCGTTGCTTGAAAAGTTCCGATTATTCCAAATTTTCAAGGTTCGAGTATGGGGCAAGCGAAGACGTTGTAATCAGCTGTACCCAAGAACGAACGAGTGCCGCAGCGTACCGTAGAATTGGGGCCCTACGGTCTATACCTCGAGCGGACACGACATTGAACTTAAAGACCTCGTTCAAGTTCGCTCAGAGCCGACCCGCGGACATAGAGCGCGAACCATCCGTTCGAAAAGCCAGGTATACTGCCATCGGGCCAGCCAATGACCGCACTCATAACTTGTATGCAGTTCGTCCTGAAACTTGCGCCACATTTTCCCACATTTCATCAACAGCTAGAGACAACAACTGATCAGATAGCCGGGTTGGATTCGCGGCAAGCTCAAGCGGTATACACGTTCCCCACGTAAGGCCCCGAACCCGTTCCGCTTGCGCGCCGAGATCAAAAACTACTGTCGGAATCAATTTTTTAATCGCAATTGAAAGTGTGTAGCAATAGGTTTCGGGCCACACACTCGGGACGAAAAAAAGATCAGGTCCGATTTCATCCAACATTTCGAGCGCTTCACCTTCCGCGCCATACCGTCCCCATATCACCACCCCAGAAGATTTCAGCCGGCTATCATCGTCGCTGTAGCCCAATAGGTGATACTCTATCGGGAGTGCACGGTTTTGGGCGTCCGCGGCAAGCGCCGCGACAACATCGCTACCTTTATGAGGACCGATCGCGCCAACAACTACAACCCGAAGCTTATCGCCCCCTCTCCGAATAGCCCTCTGCGTTTCCGGCAGGTGGTCGTCATGGGGAACTATTGAAATACGCGCCTTAGGAAATACGCCCTTGTAGATCTCGAATGCGCATTGGCTAGGCACTTCTACACAAACACCACTTTCAAAGAACTCTGCGTATGAAGCTATCCTCTCAGCCAATTCGCAAACATCTTCGTTCTCAAGGCCGTTGTGCATGATGTCCCAAGAAACAACATCCGCCAACTCGGGGGCCCGTGTGATTAAATGATCCGGCCGCATCAACTGATAATTGTGGCTCACTGGCGAAAAGTCATGACCGACAAAAGTCACCGGATATCGAAGCCCACTGATGAGTTTTAGGAGCCGTCGGTGTGAGGACCAATCGAGGCCGGCGAAACTGTTAACGTGGACGAGCGATGGATCCAAGCGCTCGATAAGATCGGACAAAAATTTCGTCTCCTTTCTTAAATCCAACCCACCAAGGTTTGGGACGTAAACTCCAATATCACTCGGGACTTCAAGCGTTGCCCGCCATCTGTCGTGTACACGCAGGATAATGCATTGTTTTCCCTCGTGCGCCAACTTTCCGCTGTAATGACGTATGTACGTTTCGATCCCGCCTGACCAATTATGGGTAACGACGAGTACAGCGCCTCTGAAATGCACCGCTAGTCGCTCCGCATCCAGATTGCGGCGGAGTATACGTTCGGGATCCGCCTGCAGGTGCCGCCTGACTAGACTACTGTAATTCGGATGCTTCCTCTCTAGGTGATGTTGGCCCCGCGTGTAGTTCTCTTGTTTTGCTGAAGAAAAAGAGACCGAGCCTGTATGATAGACAAACACATCGCCCGCAATAACATTCTTAAATCCCGCATGTATTGCCCGCATGCAGAAATCATTCTCCTCGCCGTAGCCAAGCGCAAACGCGTCTGAGTCCAGGGCACCGATTTTGTCGATAGCCGCGCGACGAATGTAGAAACAGAATCCAACTCCAGTCGGAGTTTCCGCAGATAGACCTCGGTTCGCCGCGCTCGCGAGTTGATCGAGTAAACCGGGATCTACTTCTAGAGCAAGACAGTTGTCGTGGTCGTAGGTCGGGTAACTACAGATTGTTGCGTTATTTGACAAAGGCGTCACTGTAGCGACGTTTTCGTCGCGGTCCGCGTGTTGAATCAGTCGTTGAAACCAGCCGGGAAATACGTAAGCGTCCGAGTTAAGCAAAACAACGTCTTTATCGGCTGTTAAGTGTTCGAGGGCAAAGTTTATCGTCTGGACGAACCCTCGATTTACGTGACTATCATGGTATTCAAAGAGCTGCCTTCGGGCAAGCTCAGCCAGTTTCTCAACTAGCTTTTCATCGGGACTGTTGTCATTCACAACTAGAACGCTATATTCGGCGTCCTCCCGAGAGTAGAGTGCCTGATATACCGACGTTAAAGTTTCCTCGTAGCCCTTGTAAACTGGAATAACAACGACGGCTCTGGTGGTGAGTTGCCTCAAAGCTGCAGGAACCCCAAGCCAAGCAGCCTCATCAGGAACGAACGGCTCAAACCAAATTTTGCTACTTATCGGATTGGCGGCTATGCCCGTCGCCCGACCGTTTCTTAGGTAGTGGGCAATCGGAAATATTCTTGGATCCAAATTTCTATTTATTTTCGCGTAGTATTCTGGTTCGAAGAATTTCGAAGGCTTGCGGTTTTCTTTCCAGCCCCACGCGATATAGTGAAAGTAAGGGTCGAGACCACTATCGCGCACATCGGAGTAAAGCGAGAGATAGTAGTCGGCATCAAACTCCACCTCCATCGCTGCAAAAACGTCTTCAATGGGGGAAATGGTTCCGATGAGCAATTGTAAAGCATTCGCAGTATTTGCGTTAGGTCGACTATCGAAGGCCGCCCTGAGCTGTTCGTAATTAGAACGTACAGTCTTTTGCCTTGGCAGCAACTCAACTAATTTGAGATACGTTTTCGAAATTGAATTGATGAGTGCAGGCAACTTGCCACCCCGCAACATTGATTGGGAATAATTTTTCAACCGGGCTATTCGGCGGCAGAAGTTTTGATGTAAAACTTCCTAGTTATGTTTCGCTCGCGACTCTCAGCAGGTAGCGCCCGTACGCAGTCTTCGAGTAAAGATCTCCGAACTCAACTAACTGGTCTCTGCCAATGAACCCATTCTTGAACGCTATTTCTTCGATGCATGCGATATTCGTACCTTGCCGGTGCTGAATGACGCGTACAAATTCCGACGCCTCTAAGAGACTGTCGTGTGTTCCGGTATCCAGCCAAGCATAGCCGCGCCCCATCTTTTCGACGAAAAGTGCACCCTCCTGCATATAAATTCGGTTGATGTCCGTGATCTCATACTCTCCCCGATCAGAGGGCTTCAATTGTTTTGCGTACTTTACAACCTTGTTATCGTAGAAATACAGCCCAGTTACCGCGAACCGAGACCGCGGATGCTGAGGTTTTTCTTCCAGACTAATGGCGTGCCCGTCCGTGGCTAACTCCACTACACCATACCGTTCGGGATCTTCCACCTCATACGCAAACACAGTCGCCCCAGATTTTCGGACCGAAGCTTGCTGGAGGATTTCTGGAAGGCCTGCTCCAAAGAAGATGTTATCCCCCAATACGAGAGCCACATGACTAGCGCCAATAAACTCCTCTCCAATTGTAAATGCTTGAGCAAGGCCTTCGGGTTTCGGTTGAATTGCATACTCAATGGTAATGCCTAGCTGCGATCCGTCTTTCAACAAATGCCGGTAACTCTCCACATGCTCCGGCGAGGAAATGATCAAGATCTCCCGTATTCCGGCAATCATAAGAACCGAAAGCGGGTAGTAGATCATTGGCTTGTCGTAAACGGGGATAAGTTGTTTATTGACGGCGAGCGTTGCCGGATAAAGCCGTGTCCCAGACCCTCCAGCAAGAATAATTCCCTTCATAGCAATTCCATTCCCCATTCAGTTAATTCTTCCACGAGTAACCTGTCTGCCTAGAGTCCGTCGATTAGATCAATGTGCTGACGCCTCTGATACTATTTTACATTGGATGGCGTCCATTACATCAGCCAGTGCATCAGTCCATGGACGAGGATAGATCCCATAGTCCCGCGCTAGTTTGGCCGTAGAGAGTCTTGAATTATGAGGACGTTTTGCCTTAGTGGCATACTGGCTCGAAAGGATCGGATTCACGATTGGGACGGTGTAACCGGATTGAGCGCGCAAAGAGAATATTTCCTGCGCGAACCCGTACCAAGTTGATTGACCGTCATTTACAAAATTATAGGTGCCGAGCGGCGCTGCAGGGTCGACAAATAGGCGGGCCACGATGGCGGCAATCGCTGCAGCAATATCGACCGCGGAAGTCGGGGAGCCATTTTGGTCGCTCACCACGTTCAATACATCGCGGTCAGCTGCAAGCCGCAGCATTGTATCAACGAAGTTTGAGCCGTTTGCGCTAAAGACCCATGCCGTTCGCAGGATAATGTGCCGGTGGTTCAACGTTCTGATGGCCTGCTCGCCCGCCTCCTTGCTCGCCCCATAGACACCTAGTGGCCCGACCGCGTCATCTTCATTGTATGGTTGGTCTTTAAGGCCGTTGAAGACGTAGTCGGTGGATACTTGGATAATCGGAATATTTAGATTTGCTGCTGCCGACGCAATAGCCGCGGGTGCCAAGGCGTTCACTTTCCAAGCCTGAAGCACTTCGGTTTCGGCGCTGTCAACCGCAGTATAGGCCCCGGAATTAACAATCGCATCAAAGCCGCCCCTAGCGACATATTGCGATACCCAGTCGTAGTCAGCCAAATCCAATTCGGCGCGAGTGGGAGCAACAAGGAGTGTCCCCTGGGGCCAGCTAGTTCTTAGCAATTCTTTGCCTACCTGCCCCGAGCCGCCAGTGACCAGGATTCGTCGCTCACTCATGCTCCTAAACCCCGCCGTTTCGCCGCTTGAGTACGGTCTAAGATTTCTGTCCACCAATCGCGGTTGTTCAGATACCAGGCAACGGTCTTCTCAATTCCGCTTTCGAAGCTCTCCGTTGGCTTCCAGCCGAGCTCGCTAGAAATCTTCCCTGCATCGATTGCATATCTCTGATCATGCCCTGGCCGATCAGCGACGTACACTATCTGCCCCCGATAAGATTTCCCATCGTCCCGGGGTCGCATTCGATCCAGTATTGCGCAAACTGTGTTCACGACATCGATGTTCCGGCGCTCGGAGCTTCCGCCCACATTGTATGTTTGCCCCGGGATGCCGTTCTCGAAAACGCACTGCAGCGCACGAACATGGTCCTCCACATAAAGCCAGTCGCGGACATTCGTACCATTTCCGTAGATGGGCAGTTGTTCGCCTGCTAGGGCCTTCACGATCATAAGAGGAATGAGCTTTTCCGGAAAATGATACGGGCCATAATTATTCGAGCAATTTGTGATCAAAACCGGCAGGCCAAATGTGTGCCCCCAGGCAGATACGAGGTGATCAGAGCCAGCTTTGGAAGCAGAGTAGGGCGAACGGGGATCGTAAGGTGTTGTTTCGGTAAAAAAGCCCGTTGCACCAAGCGAGCCAAAAACCTCATCGGTCGAAATATGATGGAAGCGGAATTGCTGTGCGCGATCACCCTCAAGCCGGCGCCAATAATCGAACGCCACTGCCAACATCGTGTAGGTGCCGACAACATTCGTATGGATGAAAGCGCCAGGTCCGTCAATCGAGCGATCGACGTGTGACTCCGCTGCAAGATGGGTTATCACGTCAGGCTGGAAGCCTTCAATCGCTGTGGCCACCGCTTCTTCATCGCAAATATCACCCTGCTTGAAGCGATATCGCGGTGACGAGCTGACGGCCGCTAAAGACGTTAACGTGCCCGCATAGGTGAGCTTATCAAAATTCAGCACTTCATGTTCGGTATTCTCGATGAGATGCCGAACGAGTGCCGATCCAATGAAGCCAGCTCCACCGGTGACAAAAATGCGCATGAACAGTCCTTCCGATACTTACACTTCAACCAGCTCGAGTGGAGTTCCGTCGTAATCAAACGGGCTATCAAACTCGCGCAACACCGGCTGCCGTTCGTCCTTAGAACTCAGGATTGGATTAACACCCTGAGGCACCGGCCAGTTAATACCGATCTCCGGATCACTCCACAGAATGCCACCATCATTGTCCGGCGAGTAAAGATTGGACACCTTGTAAGTCACCTCTGTCGTCGGTTCCAGCGTTATGAAGCCATGGGCAAAACCGATGGGAACATAAAGCTGGTGGCCATTCTCTGCGGACAGCTCGGCACCAACCCACCGCCCAAAGGTCGGCGAACCCCGGCGAATATCCACGGCAACATCGAATATTCGGCCGCGGACGCAGCGAACAAGTTTGGCTTGTTCGAATGGCGGCGTCTGGAAGTGCAGCCCCCTCAATGTACCAACGGGAACCGAGAGGGAGTGATTGTCTTGAACGAACCGATCTCCAATACCGTAAACGGCGAAAGCTTTCTCGTTGTAGACTTCAGTAAACCATCCCCGATCATCGCCAAATCGTCTGGGGCGAAGCAACAGAACCTTGGAAGTCATTACAAATACCTTACGTGAAAAAGGCCTAGGCTACCGAAACCCAAAGCATTACACACGACAATGCACCTAGGCTTGCCTCGCTTTTAGAACCTCAAGACCCGTATCCGCTGCGGCCGTCATTTGCAATACCGATTGGCACGTCACAACCACAACCCTCATACGCATTTCCACATCGTCAACAAGTTGCAATATGACACGACGCCAAACATCATTCGCGTAGGCTATGCGCAGTTCCTCGGTGCCACGAGAAGAACCATATGCGACGCCCTCCGAGAACACCCCCGCCGCCCTATAGCGAACGACGTCGATGCGTTTTGTCGGTGCGCGGCTGTCGTTCACACGCGACGGCGCCAACGGAACGAGCATGATGTCAATGCGCCGCGCGTTCGCGTCGGCTAGATACTCCATCCACGGCATCGGCTCTCGGATTTGCACACGATCGAGTCCTTGCCAGACCGCTCTCGCACGTCGATCTGCAAATACCTCGAACCGAGCTTGCGGACGCTCTCGTAGAACCTCTGCAATAATCGGCCGAAGGAATCGATGCTCCTCGAGATGGACGCCTGTCGCGTGATATCCGATCAGGACGTCACCTTCGGCCGGATCAGGTACATTGATATCGTCTCGCACGTGCGACCAAAGGGCTTTTGGCGGCGCCGGCGGCAAGACCACCGCCTTCGCCCCCGACAATCTGGATGCGAGGTGCGGCGTTGAAGCCCAGACGATATCCAGATGCCGGTTCAGGCGGCGCAGTGGCGAAAGAGCGCGGAACCAGAGAAACAGCCGATAGCGAAAATCTGCGTCCCTCCCCGTCACAACGGCTGGGATGTCGTCGTCGAGAAACAAACCCACGCCGGAGAGACGCTCCGAATTCCTCTCGATCCAGCGTAGCACGGGCCCAGATGCGTAGCGGCATATGATGACGAAGGCTCCGTCTGCATTCAGAGTCGGCGTTTCACGACCCCGGATATCCGCCACCTCATACGGCGGCATGTCGGGCGCCTGAAGGCGGGCTGCGAGGTAGTAATCGAAAGTCGGGTTCGGTATCCGGCCGAAAACAATGATCCGAGTCACCGGCAGCCGCGGACGGCCGGAGGCTCCCTCGCGCAGCCGCGGTCGAGGCAGCCGTCGCTCGATCCAGCGGGCCAGCCGTTCGCCCGCGCTACTCAAGCGCTCGACCTCGCAGCAAGATTTCTCGGATGGGCTTCGAGAACGAATTCTTCGGCGATAAGTGAAAGGTTCGGATTGTAGTAAGGATCGGCTTTCAACTTATCGCTCCAGCGCTCATGCATGGCTCGTTCTTCCCGCGCAAAGCGCTGAAGCTTTTGCGGCGTATCGTCGGCGCCACGCGAGACGCTCTCTCTATGCAACATCGCCGCCTCCGGCGTCCAGACAATACGGAAGCCCGCTTCACGTAGCTTCAAGCAGTAGTCCACATCATTGAACGCGACCGTCAGTTTTTGCTCCTCCATGCCGCCCAGGCGGCGCCATAGGTCCTTGCGTGTCAGCAAACAGGCGGCGGTTACGGCCGACAAATCGCGTCGTTGGTTTAAAAGCCCCCTGTCGCCGCCGTTCTTCGGATCAAGAAAATGAAAGCTGTGCCGCGCGACTGTCCCCGCACCGAGCGTCACGCCCCCATGCTGAACGAAGCCATCGGGAAATAAGAGCAAATTGCCGGCGGCGCCGACGGTGGGATCATCGAGCTCACCTGCCAGACACTCGAGCCAATGGCAATCAATAGGTTCCACGTCATTGTTCAGCAAGAGTATGAGGTCGTGCTGGGCTGCATCGACACCAATGTTGCAGGCGCGGGCGAAATTGAAACCTCCCGGAAGAGGTATTCGGCGGATATTCCCAGACTGCTGATACAGCGAGAACAAAGCGAGCGTCGCTGGTTCGGAGCTTTCATTGTCAATGACGATGATGTCAAGATCTGCTGGGGCGGTGTTTTCAAACAAGCCTTTCAGGCAGGCCCCAAGCAGGTCGGCTCTGTCGCGGGTCGGAATGATGACGCTGACCGCCGGGCGTAAGTGTTTGGGTTGAGCAACTTTGGCATGGGTCGGGGGTAAATGGCATGATGGCCCGCGGTGCAATAGAACCCGTGGCAAATGCAGCAGCTCACCTGTCCGCGCCTGCGCGACTGCCAGCGCAATCTCCGCAGTCGAGGCACTTTCCACAGCAACGCTTGTGGGAATGCGGGACAGGCGAAATACCGCTCCTTCTAATGGTAGCCAGCCCGAGCGAGCGAGTGGCGCGTTCCAAGCGGGCTTAAAGAAAGGGGCAAAGCGCTCGCCTCGAACGTTTATACGGTCTTCGTCAGAATAACAGAGAGCGACATCTTCAGAAACTGCGAATGGCTCCAAGAGTCTTTCCAGTGCGCGCTCGGCGAGACGCATACCTGCCGGAAGCCGCATCCAAAGTGCGTCATTGTCCGCCTTGTTGCATTCGAGCAGTCTCGCGACGTCTGCCTCAGTGGCCTCCTGAAAACATCGCCAAGACTGAGCATTCAACGATTCTCTGGTTTCTGCGGCGGCGATTGGGTCACCGCCTTCAATCGAAACGAGCACACGCAGTCTACTTTGGGAGGACTGCACATCGTTCCGAGCCTCCCCCTCTTCAGCATGTGCTTGCGCTTCTACCCAGTCGGTGTAGTACGGCGCGGAAAGTGCATCGCATTGCCTAACGAAACGAAACGCTGCGCCCTTCTTATTACCTGCGAGAAAAAGGCGAATTATTTGGAGGAAGGCCAGGGTCCGTCGACAGGCGATCAGAACGGCGACCTCGATAAGGGACAAGCGCCGAAGCCTGACTTGTGGCTGGATCCTAGCCGCATCATTCGCGGTTTCAGGATCGGCGGCCAAGGCAATGGCGTCCAGTTGCACCGGGGTCCAGCCGTAGAAACGTCCGCGCCCCGTCCGATCGAGGAGGAAGGAGCGAAAGACCGTGGCAGGCGTCCGATCACGTCGCTTAAAGAGAAGTTGTGGGCGCCGTCCAAGTCGATGATCGGGATCGTGGACCGAAACGATGATTGGCCGATCAGCGTAACGGTTCGCGGCACCCGCAAGTGCAACACTAAACACGACTCGATCAACCTCTCTCATCATCTTCCAATCAAAAACGGTATCGAGTTTTTCGGGCAAAGCCATTACAAGAAAGTCGACGAGAAGTAACTAGATGCGCAAGCAAGGAATCTCCTATGCTTTTCGACACGTTGTAGGCGAGACACATCTCCCGCCGGACAGCCCTATCCGGGCTCTTGGATCCCGCATCGCGGATCGGGCAAGGCCGCTTGCAGTGGGTCGCGTAGCAATCACCACGGAGTGGTGGTTAGTGAGATGAATGAGGATTTATGCTGTGTTTCACGGGGAAAACCATGCGACAGACAGGGATAGCACGATGCGATTGGTGAAGTTTACCTTGGTTGGAGATAATAACGCTCCGGTGTACGTGAATCCCGATCATGTCGTGTCAGTAACTCCATTTGCCAAGTACACGTCGATCTTGACCACATGTCCAAGCTCGGATTCGAAAGAAGCTCGAATCAATGTGAGAGAGGCTCTCGATTCGGTGGTGACTGGCCTCATTGGATAACGCCGTTCGCGGGCTGTCACGAACCTGCCGGAATCCCAACTACAACCGTTGGGTCCACGGTCCAAGCAGAGGCATACCAGCGGACCTCTGAGGGAATGGCTGATCCGTTATCCACAGCATGGTCGGGCATTCGCCTGGAATTAGTCGACAGCAGGCCGTTCCACGACCTTCTTTTCGACGAACGATTGTCGCAATTTGAGCGCCGGCGCTTCGCCTTCGAATTCTTCCACCCGCCGATCATAATTCGGTGCGACCGTTCCCATCACGCGATCCCAAAACGAAAAGTAGTTAGCGTAGTTGTATTTGAACTCGGCGTGGTGCTGATCGTGGTAGGTCGTGCAAAGCATCGGCCAGGGATAGCGCGCGGTGCGCGAGGCGAAATATTCAAAGCCCGCGTGCCCAAAGGTGCCGTTGATCTGATCGAAGAGCCTATGCGCAAGAAGAATGATCGGCGGGAACGGCACGAGGAAGGTGATGACGGCGTAGTAGCCCTGCGACAACGCCGTATCCACAAGCCCGATCGAGTCGTTACTCCAAACGGTCGGCGCGACGCTGCGGTGATGCAGCAGGTGATATTTGTAGAAAGCCTTGGTATGCAGCAGCCGATGGGCGAAATAGAACCAGGCGTCAAAGAGCACCATGCAGAGCAGGAACAGCGGCACGGCCGTCCACCAGCTGAAGTCCCAGGGCGAGAAGAAAGTCCAGCCCTGGTGTTGTGCGAAGAGACCGATTGCGACGGACGTGCAGGTGACAAGGATCGAGGCCATGCTCTGGCGGATCTCGATGGCCTTGCGCTTCTCGCCGCGTCGCCCCTTCTGGATGCGGCGTTCGGGATTGCGGTCGTTCAGCCAGGTGATGCCATAGCCCAGGATAAAATAGACCAGTACGGTCGCCGCATAGATTACGGCCAGCAAGGCAACAAAGGTGAGGCTATCCTCGAGAAAGGCGCTCAAATGGGAATCCGCTATGAAGAGGGAAGTTGAGATATCCGGTGGACTATATCAACCGCCCTTCCCGACGCAAGCCGTCCGGCGCTAATTGCGTTCCAGTTCCGTCAGGAACGCCTTGAGCTCGCTTTGATCAATGCCGACGAGATGCCGCTGTTCCGGATAGGCACCAGATCGGACATCCTCGGCGAACTCTGTAAACGCCCCAATCCGTTCCCGCTGAAGGCGGTCATATTCGGCAGCGAAGTTGCGATAGGTCTTGGCATGGCGCGGCACGTGGCCGCGGTTGCTGCCGAGCACGTCATCGGAAAACAGATATTGGGCATCGCAGCCCGAGCCCGCCCCCATCGACAGCATCAACATCGAGGTTCGCGCGCTGATCGCGGATGCGACGTCGCCAGGGACGACCTCGATTTCGGCAGCAAAGGCTCCAGCTTCCTCCAGCGCCTTCACCTGCCGCCAGATCTCGAGCGCGCTTGCCGCGGTCTTGCCGACGGCTCGGAAACCACCGGTCCAGGTGGCCTTGGAGGGGATGAGCCCGACATGGCCGCAGACAGGAATGCCCTCTTCCCGCATACGCCTGACGGTCGAAAGACCGGCGGCGCAATAGACGGCATCGCCGCCGGCTTTCAGCGCCTTGAACGCCGCGCGGATGTATTCTTCGGCCGAAACGTAGTCGCCATACTCAAGTCCGGGAAAGGCAAAGCAGGTCGGCGCCACTTCCCGAAACTGCGGCCCCAGAAGTGCCGGCGGTACGGAGACGAGGTCGATGCCGGCAGCTTCCGCTGCTTCGGCTTCGTCAAGCGTTTCCACACGCAACATGGTGAGCTGGCGCTTGCCCTTCATCGAAAGGAGGTCGGCAACGGTCGGGCGGCGGCTTTTCATGAGAAGTCTCCGATATCAGTGAGCAAGTAGCGGGGTAGCGAAAGGCTTTCGCACTAGGAGGCAAGTAGGGCCTTGAGTTTGGTTTCCGGCGAGGTGAGCGCCTGAGGGTCGGGCCGCTTTCCGGCCGCGATCAGCATTTCCGCCAGCCGAATATCGCGCGCGACGGAATTGCCCTGGCCGATGCCGGAAGCGGCAAGCAACCGCCCCGTGTCGTCGAGATGGAAAAGAATGAAGGCCCCGTCTGCGAGATCGCGCCGCACGGTCACAGTCGCGCCGTCTGCAAGTCCGGCAATCTGCAGCGTCAGGTCATATTGGTCGGACCAGAACCACGGCACGCTGGTGACCGATTCGTTCGCGCCCAACAGATTGCCGGCGACGAGCGTTCCTTGGTCCTGCGCATTGCGCCAAGCCTCGAGACGAACCCGGCGGTCGCCATAGTGACGGAGCGGATAGGAGCAGCAGTCGCCGGCCGCGAAAATGTCGGGAGCCGAAGTCCTGAGCGTCGCGTCGACGGCAATGCCATTGTCGACCATGAGGCCAGCGGCTTCTGCCAGTTCCGTGTTCGGCGATGCGCCGATGCCAACGACCAGGAAATCTGCATCGACCGATTGTCCGTTCGCAAGCAGGATCTGCACACCGTTCTCATCAGTATCGATGCGATCGATTTTCGTGTCGCAACGTATGTCGACGCCTTCCGTGCGGTGCCGCTCTGCGATGACGGTCGCGATCTCAGCTGGCACGCCGCGTGAAAGGATGCGTGGCAGCCCTTCGATCAGGACGACGTCTGCACCGAGGCTGCGCGCCGTTGCCGCGAGCTCCAAGCCGATAAATCCGCCACCGATGATGGCAAGCTTCCGCCCGGGCAAAAGTTCGCGGCGGATTTCCTCGGCGTCGGCATGCGTTCTGAGGGTACGTACGCGCCGAGACGCATCATCGGTTCCGGGTATCGTTCGCGCTCGGGCGCCGGTCGTCAGCAAGAGCCGATCATAGGCGATGCTGCCGCCATCGACGAGTTCCACGCGCTTGGCGACGCGATCAATGGCCTTGACGGGGGTGTCGGTCAGTACGTCGATTCTTGCGCTCGCATAGCGCTCGGCATCGGCGACATATTTTGGCTGAACCTGTTCCTTCAGGCCATCCTTCGAAAGCGGCGGCCTTTCGTAGGGAAGATGCGGCTCGGCGCCGATCAACGTGATTGAGCCGTCGTAGCCCCGCTCCCTCAGGGCAAAGGCGGCTCTTGCGCCACATTCACCGGCACCAACAATGACGATTCCACCCATTTCAACCTCCCTGCCCGCTCTCGCTGAGTTCTTCGCGTTGAAGCCGCGATCAAGCGATCGCGATGAACACGCTTCCTGCCTCGACCTTCACCGGATAGGTCCTCAGGTTGACGCAGACTGGAGCGCCCTTGGCCTGGCCGGTCTTGTAGTTGAAGCGACCGTTGTGCTTCGGACATTCGATGATGTCGTCCATCACCAGGCCATCCGCCAGATGGATGTGCTCGTGCGTGCAAAGCCCGTCGGTCGCGAAATATTCGTCATCCGGGCTCCGGTAGACCGCGAAGGTGCGCCCTTCGTGATCAAATCGGATGACGTCTTCCTCGTCGATTTCGTCGGCCGCGCAGACTTCAAGCCAGTTTCCGCTCATAACTTCCTCCCGTTTGCTAAGTTCGTTGGTTATTCGGCTGCGTGCACGATCGCGTTGCTGTGAAACTCTTCCCGGTAGGGCTTCGCCGTCGCCGGCAGTTCGCGTTTCAAGAAATAGTCCTCGTTGCGCAACTGCCGCAGGAAGGCCGGGATCATCTCGCGATAGCCATGCAGTATCGAGGGGTTCGGCTCCGGCAGGTCGTGCTTGATCATGGCGTGAAGCTTCGGAAGGGCGTGATAGGGCACCATCGGGAACATGTGGTGCTCCACATGGTAGTTCATGTTCCAATAGACGAAGCGGCTGACAGGGTTCATGTAGACAGTGCGGCTGTTCAGGCGATGATCCGTGACGTTGTCGGCAAGACCGCCATGTTGCAGCAGCCCGGTCAGCACATGGTGCCAGGCACCGTAGAGCCGCGGCAGACCGATCAACATCAGCGGCAGGATCGAACCGAGGTAGAGCGAGAGCGCGATCGTTGCGGCGTAGATGGCGAACCAGATGCGGGCAACGAGGATCGCCTTTGGCTGTTCCATTTCCGGGATGAATGTCGCTTCCTCGGCACTGATGATGCCAAGCGTGTTGCGGACCATGTCGACGATCGCATGCCAGACATCGAGAATGCCGAAGAAGTTCAAGACGAGGCGCAGGAGATCCGGCGGCCGCATGACGGCAATCTCGGGATCGCGGCCGACGATGACCGTATCTGTGTGGTGGCGCGTGTGGCTCCAACGCCAGGTGACGGGATTGCGCATGATCATGAAGCAGGCGATCTGGTAGACGGCGTTGTTCATCCACATCGTCTTGAACGCGGTGCCATGCCCGCATTCGTGCCAGCGACTATCAGAGGCCGAGCCGTAGAGAACGCCATAGGCGAGGAAGAACGGAGCGGCCCACCAGGTGCCCCAGAAGGTGATGCCGAGCCCGCCGAAAAGAACGAGGCAACCGAGCCAGATCGCGCTATCGCGGATGGCGGGTCCGTCCTCACGCTTCATCAGTTCCTTCATCTGCTTGCGCGGGATCTCCGTGTGATACCACTCCGCGGCCGAGAGGCCATTGGCGACAGCCGCCTGGGCATCGCGCCCGAGGAGACTGTAATCTCGCTTCGTTGGAACCATCGCCATTTGCTCTCCTCCCTGCGATCCGGCCAGTTTGGCCAGGAGCGTCCGATGTCGTGCAATGACGATAGGTTGACTTTTGCTAGGTCTCAATGCAGCAATGATATATTCTCTCAAATGATGTCATTTACCGCATATCATTCGTGATGCAAACCTATCAGGAGAAGCAATGAGCAACCGTCCGACCATTGCCGACCTCGCACGGACCGCCGGCGTCAGCGTCGCGACTGTCGATCGCGTCCTGAACGGACGGCATCCGGTGCGAGAGGAGACTGCGCGCCGTGTCTACGAGGCAGCCAAGTCTATCGGCTACCACGCGGTTGGCCTCATCCGGCAGCGCGTCTTCGAAGACCTGCCACAGTACAGACTTGGCTTTGTGCTGCAGAAGCCGGAGCAGTCGTTCTACAAGGCGGTTGCAAAGGAGATCGAAAGCGCAGCGCTTTCGCTGTCAAACGCACGCGTCTTCGCCCAGGTCGACTTCGTGGCAAATTCGACACCGACGGCGATTACGGAAAAGCTTCGTGCGGCTGCGGCGCGAAACCAGGCGGTTGCGCTCGTTGCTCCTGATTATCCGGCGGTGACGGCCGCGATCGAGGAGTTGAAGGAGCGCGGGATCCCCGTCTTCTCGCTGCTTTCGGACTTCGCGGCCGGCGTGCGTGAAGGTTATGTCGGGCTCAATAACCACAAGGTCGGCCGTACCGCGGCATGGATGATCGCCAAGGCAGCCAAACGCCCCGGCAAGGTCGCGGCCTTCGTCGGCAGCCATCGCTTCCTCGGCCACGAACTTCGAGAGATCGGGTTCCGCTCCTATTTCCGTGAACATGCACCGGACTTCGAAGTACTTGATACCATGGTCAATCTCGATACGGCCGAGATCACGCACGAAGCAACACTGAACCTTTTGCAACGCCATCCGGATCTGATCGGCTTTTACGTCTGCGGCGGGGGCATGGAAGGTGCCATCTCGGCGATCCGCGAAGAAAAGCTGGAAGGCAAGCTTATTGCCGTCGTCAACGAATTGACGCCGGAGTCCCGGGCCGCCCTCGGAGATGATATCGTCACGCTGGCGATCTCAACTCCAACAGCGACGCTTGCCCGCGAAACGATCAATTTGATGATCCAAGCGGTCGATAAAGGCCCGACGGGCGCCCCGGGGCAAACCTTCCTTCCCTTTGATCTCTTCACGCCGGAAAATATCTAGCGAAGGATGATAGAATCCAATCATTGACGAAAGGCAATATTGCAGCAATGCAAGTCCTTTGCGTCACTCGCTCTTTGACTGTCCTCCAGCAGTTGGTGAAATGTCTGCGACACTGTAAATGGAATGAACGTTCTATTTGCAACGCGTGCCCCGTCCCACTGGAGGAGACATTCCCGTGACAACCCTGCCCTTCGCCCTCAATCATATGACGACGCCCGACCTTCCGCTCGGCGCCTTCTTCGAACTTGCCAAATCCCTCGGGATCTTCTCCGTCGAGATCCGCAACGACCTTTCCGGCAATGCCATCATCGACGGCACGCCCGCAAAGGACGTAGCAGCGCTCGCCAGTCGCAATGGCATTACGATTACCTCGATCAACGCGTTGCAGCGCTTCAACGAGTGGAATTCGGATCGTCAGAAAGAAGCCGGAGAGCTGATAGCCTATGCCCGCGATTGCGGTGCCAAGGCCCTCGTGCTCGTGCCCGTCAACGACGGCTCCGGCCAGGCGGACGGCGAGCGCCAGGCAAACCTTCGTGAAGCGCTTGCCGCGCTGAAACCGATGCTCGAATCGGCCGGAATTGTCGGCTTTGTCGAGCCGCTGGGCTTCGAAATCTGCTCTCTGCGCTCGAAGACGGAGGCTGTCGAGGGGATCAAGGCGGTCGGAGGAGAAAGTACCTTCCGACTGGTGCACGATACGTTCCATCACCACCTCGCCGGCGAACCCGCAACCTATCCTGAGATGACCGGGCTCGTGCATATTTCCGGCGTAACCGACCGTCGGGTCGCCGTTTCCGATCTGCGCGACTCGCATCGCGTTTTGGTCGATCAGGACGACCTTCTCGACAATGTCGGCCAGATCCGGCGCCTGCGTGCCGAGGGCTATGCAGGGCCGCTTTCCTTCGAACCCTTTGCCGCCGAAGTTCACGCGGTCGCAGATCCGGCGGCTGCGATCAGGCAGAGTGTGGACCACATTCAAACCCGGATCTGATCCGCCGCGGCCTGGCTCAGGGAAAACGATGCGGGGCGCCGCAACAGGTCTTGACGGCGCTCCCATAAAATGGAATACATATTCCGTAATCACGATTTACTGGTTCGTTTATTCCGTTTTATCTGAAGGCGTAACGGGAGTGGCGCTTTCAATGTGAATGAGCGCAATCCGGCAAGGATTGCGCTCCCGGCAGGAGAAGGTGTCGCCGGGCACCATTGTGGAGGAGAGAGACAATGAAGAAATTCGTGCTGGGTACAGCGCTGGCCGTGATGATGTCGACGGCTGCGCATGCCGAGACCATCGGCGTGTCGATGGCCCTTTTCGATGACAACTTCCTAACGGTCTTGCGCAACGGCATGTCCGATTACGCCAAGACGCTCGACGGCGTCGAACTGCAGATCGAAGACGCGCAGAACGACGTCTCGAAGCAGCAGAGCCAGATCCAGAACTTCATCGCAGCCGGCGTGACCGCCATCATCGTCAACCCGGTCGATACCGATGCGACGGCAGCCATGTCGAAGATTGCAGCAGACGCCGGCGTTGCGCTCGTCTACGTCAACCGCGAGCCGGTCAACGTCGACACCCTGCCGGAAAAGCAGGCTTTCGTCGCATCAAACGAGCAGGAATCCGGCACGCTGCAGACGCAGGAAATCTGCAAGATGCTTGGCGGCAAGGGCAAGGCCGTCGTCATGATGGGCGAACTGTCCAACCAGGCCGCCCGTATGCGCACGAAGGACATTCACGACGTGCTCGCGACCGACCAGTGCAAGGGTATCGAGATCGTCGAGGAGCAGACGGCCAACTGGTCGCGTACGCAAGGGTCGGACCTTCTGACGAACTGGCTCTCGGCCGGCGTTGAATTCGATGCCGTCATTTCGAACAACGACGAAATGGCGATCGGCGCCATCCAGGCGCTGAAGGCCGCCGGCCGCTCGATGGACTCGGTCGTCGTCGGCGGCATCGACGCGACGCAGGACGCGCTCGCCGCAATGGCTGCGGGCGACCTCGACGTAACCGTGTTCCAGAACGCAGCCGGCCAGGGCCAGGGCTCGGTCGATGCCGCACTGAAGCTCGCCAAGGGCGAAGCCGTCGACAAGAAGGTTTACATTCCCTTCGAGCTGGTGACCAAGGAAAACCTCGACAAGTATCAGGCCAAGAACTGATCGCCTGCGGCGGGAGCGCAGGATCACCTGCGCTCCCGCTCAAATATGCAAGTCCCGCTGCGGATGTCTGCGTCCTTTTGGATGCGACCTGCGATTAATTGGGCTGGTCACCCGCCAGCGACGAGGACTTTCCGCAACAGCCGGAAACGACGGGGGAGGCAAGGAAATGACGCTCAGTCCGACAACGATGGCAGCCGTGCGCGCCAGCGGCGCCGTGCCGAAGGCCGAATATCT
Source organism: Ensifer sp. CCNWLY38 (assembly GCF_037120565.1). Classification (NCBI taxonomy): domain Bacteria; kingdom Pseudomonadati; phylum Pseudomonadota; class Alphaproteobacteria; order Hyphomicrobiales; family Rhizobiaceae; genus Ensifer; species Ensifer sp. CCNWLY38. The sequence continues at coordinate 88,292 of NZ_JBBBBO010000017.1, read as the reverse complement.
TCTTTCGGCAGAAGGCATCCGCAAGGAATTCCCGGGCGTCGTCGCCCTTGACGACGTCGAGTTCAAGCTGAAGCGCGGCACAGTCCATGCGCTTATGGGTGAAAACGGCGCCGGCAAGTCGACGCTGATGAAGATCCTCGCCGGCATCTATACACCCGACAAGGGCGAAGTCAGGTTGAAGGGCGTCGACATCAGACTGAAATCGCCGCTCGACGCGCTCGAAAACGGCATCGCGATGATCCATCAGGAACTGAACCTGATGCCATTCATGACGGTGGCGGAAAACATCTGGATCCGCCGTGAACCGAAGAACCGCTTCGGCTTCGTCGACCACGGCGAGATGAACCGCATCACCGCCCGGCTGTTCGATCGCCTGAAGATCAAGATCGATCCGGAAATCGAGGTCCGCCATCTCTCCGTTGCGAACAGGCAGATGGTCGAGATCGCCAAGGCGGTCTCCTATGAATCCGACGTGCTGATCATGGACGAACCGACGTCGGCGCTGACCGAGCGCGAGGTCGCGCACCTGTTCGAGATCATCCGCGATCTGCGCGAACAAGGGATCGGCATCGTCTACATCACCCACAAGATGAACGAGCTCTTCGAAATCGCCGATGAGTTCTCGGTGTTTCGTGACGGCAAATTTATCGGCACCCATGCCTCGAGCGACGTCACCCGAGATGACATCATCCGCATGATGGTCGGCCGCGAAATCACCCAGATGTTCCCGAAGGAAGAAGTGCCGATCGGCGACGTCGTGCTTTCGGTGAAGAACCTCGCGCTCGACGGCGTCTTTCGCGAAGTCTCCTTCGATGTTCGCGCCGGCGAAATCCTCGGCATTGCCGGCCTCGTCGGCTCCGGCCGCTCGAACGTCGCCGAGACGCTCTTCGGCGTGACGCCGGCAAGTTCCGGCACGATTTCGATCGACGGAAAAACCCTTTCAATCAATAGCCCTAACACTGCAATCAGGCACCGCATGGCGTTCCTGACCGAGGACCGCAAGGACACCGGCTGTCTTCTGATCCTCGACATCCTCGAGAACATGCAGATTGCCGTGCTCCAGGATCGCTTCGTCAAGGGCGGCTTCGTCACCGAAAAGCAGATTACTGCCGCCTGCGAAGAGATGAGCCGCAAGCTGCGCGTCAAGACGCCAAACCTGCAGGAGCGCATCGAGAACCTCTCCGGCGGCAACCAGCAGAAAGTGCTGATCGGCCGCTGGCTGCTCACCAATCCGCGCATCCTGATCCTCGACGAGCCGACGCGCGGCATCGATGTTGGCGCCAAGGCGGAAATCCACCGCCTCGTCACCGAACTCGCACGCAATGGTGTCGCCGTCATCATGATTTCTTCGGAAATGCCAGAGGTGCTCGGCATGAGCGACCGCATCATGGTCATGCACGAGGGCCGTGTTACCGGCTTCCTCGACAGGGCGGAAGCAACCCAGATCAAGGTCATGGAGCTCGCCGCGAGCTGAGCGGGAAGCGACCCGACGAAAGGGAGGAATGAATATGGATACCAATGTCGCCGCACAGGGCGCGAGCACACCGCTTACCGGCGCAAAGCGCCGCCTGCCCCCCGAATTCAACATCTTCCTCGTATTGATCGGCATTGCGCTGGTTTATGAGGTGCTGGGCTGGATCTTCGTCGGCCAGAGCTTCCTGATGAACCCGCAGCGCCTGACGATCATGATCCTGCAGGTTTCGGTGATCGGCATCATCGCCGTCGGAGTGACCCAGGTCATCATCACCGGCGGTATCGATCTTTCCTCCGGCTCCGTCGTCGGCATGACGGCGATGATCTCCGCAAGCGTTGCCCAGGCCTCCACCTGGCCCCGCGCGCTCTATCCATCGCTGACCGACATGCCGGCGATCGTTCCGATCGGACTTGGCATTGGTATCGGCCTTCTTGCCGGCTTCATCAACGGCCAGCTCATCGCCCGCACGAAGATCCCGCCGTTCATCGCCACGCTCGGCATGATGGTGTCGGCACGCGGTATCTCCAAGTGGTACACCAAGGGCCAGCCGGTCTCCGGCCTCACCGAACAGTTCAACTTCATCGGCACCGGCATCTGGCCCGTGATCGTCTTCCTCGTCGTCGCGATCATCTTCCACATTGCGCTGCGCTACACCCGCTATGGCAAGTTCACCTATGCGATCGGCGCCAACGTCCAGGCAGCACGCGTCTCGGGTATCAATGTCGAAGCGCACCTCATCAAGGTCTATGCCATTGCCGGCATGCTGGCGGGCCTCGCCGGCGTCGTCACCGCTGCCCGCGCCCAGACCGCACAGGCCGGCATGGGTGTCATGTACGAACTGGATGCGATCGCCGCGACCGTCATCGGCGGCACCTCGCTCACCGGCGGCGTCGGCCGCATCACCGGCACGGTGATCGGCACGATCATCCTTGGCGTGATGACCTCGGGCTTCACCTTCCTTCGCGTCGACGCTTACTACCAGGAAATCGTCAAGGGCCTGATTATCGTCGCGGCCGTGGTGATCGACGTCTACCGACAGAAGAACCGCAAGAAAGCCTAATCCTCCAAAGAAGACTTCTCCTCCCAGTGAAGCCAACTGGCCGGGATGATGAAAATCATCCCGGCATTTTCTTTTTCGCCGACAGGTATTTCGTCCGCCTTATGCCGTTTTCCACATATGCTTGGCGCGCACAGCTGCCCCGGCGCGAGCGCTCTGGCAAAATCCCCGCCAATGCACTATACGGCAGGCGTCCAAAACTATCGGAGACTTATCATGTTGTCGCAGCGCAAGCTTGCGAGCCAGTTTCAGCCGCGTTTCGTTCTACAGCTTTGGAACGCGATGCTGCGGGTACAGACCCGCGAGACAGCTTCCCTCTTCGGCCACCGCGGCCGCTAAGCAAACAATCGAAAATGCCGCAACCATTTTGGGCGTGTCGACCTGACGGCCTGCAGATGGTTTTTGCTCATCCGGCCCGCAATCGCGGCGCCGGACAGAGCCGGCCCGACAGAGCCGATCTGTGACTAGCCCGCTGGAAAGAGGATGGTCACCTTGAGGCCCCGGCCATCGGCCCCCTCGCTGAGACGGGTCGTCGCGCCGTAGAGTTCGGCAATCTCCTCGACGATCGGCAGACCAAGCCCCGAGCCCGGCGCTTCGCTGCCTCCGCGCTCGAAGCGGCGGAGCACGGATTCGCGCAGTTCGGGCCGAATTCCCGGCCCGTTATCCTCCACCTCGAGCGACACCGAACCGCCTTCGGCGAGCACGCGCGTTGTCACCTCTGCACCCCGGCCGGCATAAAGCAGCGCGTTGCCGATCAGGTTCTTCAGCATCTCAGCCACAAGCAGCGGTTCGGCGCGAATGAAGGCTTCGCCGTCGCCGTCGAAACCAAGATCAATATCGGCCTCTCCTGCCGCGGGTACATGTTCTGCCGTGATCTCGCGCACGAGATCGACGAGATCGACGCGCCCCAGCATCCGCGCCTCGTTCTTCCCGGCCGCGTCGATTTTCGCCATCAGCAGCAATTGCCCTAGAATGCGTTCGGCATTGGCGACCGCCTCGTCGGCCTTTTTCACTGCGCCATGCGTTTCCTCGATCGACCCTGCGCGCTGCGCCAGCGCGAGCTGTGTCCGGATGATGGCGAGCGGTGTACGGAGCTGATGGCTGGCGTTGCCGGTGAAATTGCGCAGAGCATCGAGTGCCGACTGCAGGCGTCCCATGAAGGAATTGACGGTGTCGACGAGCCCCTGGACTTCGTTTGGTACCCGTTCGCCGATCGGGTGCAGGTCATCCGGATTGCGCTCCGAAATCGCATCTCCGAGCCGGTAGAGCGGGCGCAGTGAAAACGTGACGGCGATCCAGACGATAACTGCGGCGCCGGCGATCATCATGCTGAGACGCAAAGCCGAGCGGAAGAGGATGGTCTGCGCAAGTTGCCGCCGCGCGATCGTCGTTTCGGCAACGGTCACGACAAAGGGTACCGAATTGATCCCCGTCGAGGCAGAACGGCGAAGGGCTGCTATGCGGATCGGCTCGCCGCGGAAAGTCGAATCCGCAAAGGTCGTGGATGTCCCCGGCTCCTCCGCAAGCGACGGCAGCGTCTGGTAACCCGTGATGAACTGGCCCGGCGGCCCGTCGACCCTGTAGAAAACGCGGTCCTGCGCCGCAGAGGTCAACATCTCCAGGGCAACATAGGGAATATCGACCTCGAGCGAGCCATCCTCCGCGACGACCACGCGTTCCGCGATCGCCAACGCCGAGCCCGCGAGCACGCGGTCGGAGACAACGTTGGCGGTCGTCACAGCCTCACGGTAGGTGTCCATGAGCGCAATGACGCCGATGACGACCGTCGAGATCAGCAGCCAGCCAAGCAGGCGCCGGCGGAGGGAGTAGACTGTCGCCTTCATTCCGGCCCGGCCATCTTGTCGAGGTAGTAGCCGATGCCGCGGGCCGTGCGAACTGTGAGGCCATGCGGCGCCAGCCGCTTGCGCAACCGACTGACATATTGCTCGATCGCGTTGGAGCTCAAATCATCGTCGAAGCCGGTCAGCGACTGCATGATCGCGTCCTTGGCAACCACCTTGCCGGCGCGCATGAACAGGAGTTCGAGAAGCCCGAGTTCGCGCGCGGGGATCTCGATCGGCACACCGCCTGAGGAGAAGCTGCGCGTATTGAGATCGAGCGAAACATTGCCATAGCTCACGGTTGAGGCCCTGAGCCCCGCCTGCCGGCGCAGCAACACGCGCACCCGCGCTTCGAGTTCGCCAACGTCGAACGGCTTGATCATGTAATCGTCAGCGCCGAGATCGAGACCCTTGATCCGCTCCTCGGGCGCGCCTCGCGCCGTGAGGATCAGCACCGCCGCGCGGTTCTGCCGGGCGCGCATCGCCCGCAAAACGTCGAGCCCGTCCATCTCCGGCAGGTTGAGATCGAGGATGACCAGATCGAAGGTTTCAGTTGCCGCAACCGCATGCGCCGAGGCACCATCACTGACAACGTCGACGGCATAGCCACTGCCACGCAAAATGGCAGACAGGCCCTCGGCCAGGTCCTGGTTGTCCTCAACAAGCAAGATGCGCAATTATCGTCACTCCCCGAACCACCTTATCCGCCGACGCCTTGCTTGTGAACGGTCACACAGTGAGGCATTGTGGATTCATGCGGTTCTTGATTTCTCTTCTTTTTTTTGCCCTTTGCCCCCGACTGCTCCTTGCGGCGCCGATCATATTTCCAGCCCTTTCCGGCAACGCCGATGCGCGCACGCTGGTGGTTTATTCCTCGCTTGATGAGCCTCTCGCCAGGCCGATGATCATCGGCTTCCAGAGGGCCAATCCGGATGTCACTGTGCGCTACGAAGACATGCTGACCGGCGAGATCTACGACCGTATCATCAAGGAGACGGATGCCGGCATGAAGACGGCGGACTTCGCCTTTTCTTCCGCCATGGACCTGCAAGTCAAGCTCAGCAACGATGGGTATGCCCAGCGCAGTGACCTGCCGATGAGCGACCGCTGGCCCGCCTGGGCAAACTGGCGCAACACGGCCTATGCGCTCACCTTCGAGCCGGCCGTCTTTGTGTATCACAAACCGAGTTTTACGACGGAAAAGCCGCCGTCCACACGTGCCGAATTCGTCGACTACCTCAAGCGCCAGGGCGCCAACGTCTTCGGCCGCATCGGAACCTACGACATCGAGCGCTCCGGCGTCGGCTTCCTCTTCATGGCACGTGACCAGGAGCAGTTCGGCGATATCTGGGATGTGATCCAGGCCATGGGTGCCGCTGGCGTCAAGCTCTATTCCACCAGCGAGGCCATCCTCGAGCGTGTTGCCGACGGGCGGTTCGTGCTCGGCTATAATATCCTTGGCTCCTACGCGGCGGACTGGGCAGCGCGGCATCCGGATGTCGGGATCGTGCTGCCGAAGGACTACACTGTGGTGATGTCGCGAATTGGCCTCGTTCCCCAGGCCTCGGCCTCTCCGGACCTCGGACGCCGCTATCTCGAATTCTTCATGTCCAAGGAAGGACAGACGATCATGGCGCGCGAACTGCAGATCGCCGCCGTCAGCCCAGAGGTCGCCGGAGAAAATACCGCAAACACCATGCAGGAAATGCTCGGCGCTCAATTGCGCCCGGTTCCCGTTAGCCCCGGACTGATGGTCTATCTCGACCAGGTAAAGCGCTCGCGTCTGATCGCCAAATGGAACGAAGTCCTGCGGCTCCACTGAAATCAAGGCGCGCGCCAATTCGGCGGCGCCCTGAATGGGAACGTCAGGCTTTCTTCCTGGAGCGGCCGCTACGTTCGGCTTGTACCGACAGGTTCAGATCCACGGCAGCGCGAATGAGGGCCTTCAAAGCGTCCTCGTCGATCTCTTGGCCCTCGTGGATATCGATCGCCCGCCGGGTATTGCCGTCGAGGCTTGAATTGAAGAGACCCGAGGGATCTTCCAGTGATGCGCCCTTGGCGAAGGTCATCTTCACCACCGCCTTGTAGGTCTCGCCGGTACAGATGATCCCCGCATGTTCCCAAACCGGAACGCCTCTCCATTTCCATTCCTCGACGACCTCGGGATCGACCTCCTTGATGAGCTTCCTAACCCGCCCAAGCATTTCTCCCCGCCAGTCGCCCAGTTCAGCTATCCTGGCATCGATCCGTTCGGAGGCAGGCGCTTCTCCCTCCACCGCATCAGTCTTCGTCATCTTTCCGGTTGCTTTCTTCATCCGATCATCTCCACGCAGGTATCACACATCACGCGGGGTGCGCTCTGCACGACGTCACTGACATTCCGCTCACATACGTTCGCCGGGCAATTGGCTCGCTTGTTTTACCCAATCGCTGAATTGTGCCTCATCTATCTCGTCTTTTTCGTGGATATGGAAATAGCGCGCATTTGCCATCTTGGATTCGACAGGTGGCGGCGGGCTGAGGGCCGCGCCATTGAAGAACGCGACCTTGATGTATTTCGCAAAGCAGTGAACGCCGAGGAACCATCCGTCGCCCTCGATGCCATAAAGCGGCGAATTCCACTTCACGGCCTTTTGTGCGTTCGGGACGGCGCGCATGATGAGGTTGTCGAAATGGCGCCCAACGGCGCTCTTCCAGCCCGGCATGGCGGCGATATAGGCCTGCACCGGCGCATCGCCATAGCCCTTAGCGATCTGGGGATTACCGCCTGAAAGCAATTTCGGCTGATCTGCAACCGCCTGTCCCTTCACCTCTTTTTCGCCTTCCATTTTGGCTGACACTCGCGTCCGCGTGGCGTCATACTTTGTTGGTCGCTTCGATGTCACATTGGCGATCTTGGAGTTGGCTGTCTTGGTCATTGCTCCGTCCTTTCGAACAGGTCTCGGGGCGAACAGGTCTTCGGGGTGGCCGGCGCGACACTACCACAGCTTGCCGTCCTCGCGATATCGCTGCCATCATACGTGGAACCGGCACCTCGGCTCCGAGGTTTCGATTCGCCCATTTCCCGGTGGATCAACCTCGCCGAACTCGGCCACCGAGGCTGACAGAGCCTATCTCCCTCGTTGGCGCGGCCAAGAATCTAAGATTTCGTAAACGTCACGCACCGAAAAGCGCATTCGGGGCTTGATGTCAGCTAAATGTCAGCTTTCTATGTTGCCTTAGGGTCACTGGCACCCGTGGAGGCGGGTCGCCGGTTGCGCACTGGGAGAAAGCCACCAATCCGGTCAAGCGACAAGGGTCGAAAGAACCCGTCGCCGTCTTCCCGTTCGCACTGAGCAACAACGTGCGCGGTGAAAACGCGCCTCACGGAGGACTGACCTTGAAACACTTTTTCCTCGCAACGGTTCTCGCCGGCGCCATGTCGCTGCCGGCCTTCGCCGCTGATTACACCATCATCGCGCCGGCAAACCCGGGCGGTGGCTGGGACCAGACGGCACGCTCGCTGCAGACCGTCATGCAGCAGGAAGGCATCTCCGGCAACGTTCAAGTTCAGAACGTTCCGGGTGCCGGCGGCACCATCGGCCTCGCGCAGTTCGCAAGCCAGCAGAAGGGCAACCCGAACGCCCTGATCGTCGGCGGCTATGTCATGGTCGGCGCGATCCTAACCAACAAGTCCCCGGTCACGCTCAAGGACGTCACGCCGATTGCACGCCTCACCGGCGAGTATGAAGCGATCGTCGTTCCGGCTGCTTCGGAGATCAAGACGATGGCTGACCTTGTCGCAGCCCTGAAGAAGGACCCGGGTGCGGTGTCCTGGGCTGGCGGCTCGGCCGGTGGTACCGACCACATCGCTGTTGGCCTGATTGCCAAGGCTGCGGGCGTCGACCCGACCAAGATCAACTACATTGCTTACTCGGGCGGTGGCGAGGCCCTCGCAGCCATTCTCGGCAGCCAGGTAACGGCCGGTATTTCCGGCTATGGCGAGTTCGAGTCGCAGGTCAAGGCCGGCACGCTTCGCCTGCTCGCCGTATCGAGCGCCGAGCGCATTGCGGGCGTGGACGCTCCGACACTCAAGGAATCGGGTCTCGACGTCGTCGTCGAAAACTGGCGCATGGTCGCAGCTGCCCCGGGCCTTTCGGACGAGCAGAAGGCTGCCGTCTCGGCCGATATCGAAAAGCTTGCGAAGTCCGCAGGCTGGCAGGAAGTTCTGAAGACCAAGGGTTGGCAGGACAGCTATCTCGCCGGTGATGCCTTCAACGCCCAGCTCGACAAGGACGTTGCGGCAACCGAAGGTGTTCTCAAGGACATTGGACTGGTGAAATGACCAAGGGGCATCACCCTTCAACCGCAACGCGTCGCCCGGATCGGGCGGCGCTCTTCATCGCGGTGGTTCTCGCCACTATCGCTGGCCTCATTTTTTGGGATGTGTCGCGCCTGGCAGGCGCTGCCGGCTACTCCCAGGTCGGACCGACGACGGTCCCCTATGCGATCGCCTGCTGTCTTCTGGCTCTCGCTATCTGGACGGGCTTCGAAGCGTTTCGCGGCGATTTTCCGGAGCGTGAACGCCAGGAGGTTGCTCCGGTCATCTGGATCGTTGGCGGCCTTGCTGCCCAGATGCTCCTGCTGAACGTCGCGGGCTTTTCGATCGCCACCGGCATTCTGTTCGCGCTGACCGCACGCGGTTTCGGCAAACGCAAGCTTTGGTTTTCTCTCCCCGTCGGCATCGTGCTCTGTTTCGTCGTCTGGGTGATTTTCGCCAAGCTCCTGCAACTGTCGCTGCCCGCGGGGCCGCTTGAACGCCTGTTCTTTTAAGAGGGCCGACGACCATGGCTACTTTTGATTTCCTGCTGCAGGGATTGCTGGTTGCTGCCCAGCCGATGAACCTGCTCTATGCGCTGATCGGCGTCACGCTCGGAACGGCCGTCGGCGTTCTGCCCGGCATCGGGCCCGCGCTGACCGTGGCTCTCCTCCTGCCCGTCACTTATCGGCTCGATCCCGGCGGTTCGCTGATCATGTTCGCCGGCATCTACTATGGCGGCATGTATGGCGGCTCGACCACGTCGATCCTCTTGAACACGCCCGGCGAAAGCGCGTCGATCGTGACCGCGCTCGAGGGCAACAAGATGGCCCGCGCCGGACGCGGCGGCCCGGCGCTGGCGACAGCTGCGATCGGCTCATTCGTCGCCGGCCTCATCGCCACACTCGGCCTCGCTTTCATCGCGCCCTATATCGTCAAGTTGGCCCTGGTCTTTGGTCCGCGTGAGTACTTCGCGCTGATGGTGCTGGCGTTCGTCACCGTCTCTTCGGCCTTCGGCGATTCCACCCTTCGCGGCCTGACGTCGCTGTTTGTCGGCCTCGCCCTCGCCGTCGTTGGCATCGACCAGCTGAGCGGCCAGACACGCCTCTCCTTCGGCGTCCCCGAACTGCTTGACGGCATCGAAGTGACGACGCTCGCCGTTGCCATGTTCGCCATCGGCGAAACGCTGTTCATCGCCGCCCAGGGCGACAAGGGGCCGGACAAGGTCGAGGCCGTGCGCGGCTCGGTCTGGATGAGTGCCACCGACTGGGCACGCTCCTGGAAACCCTGGCTGCGTGGCACCTTCATCGGCTTCCCGATCGGCGCCATGCCGGCTGGCGGCGCCGAGATCGGCACCTTCCTGTCCTATGCAGCAGAAAAGCGTCTGACGAAGCATCCGGAAGAGTTCGGCAATGGCGCAATCGAAGGTGTTGCCGGTCCCGAGGCCGCCAATAACGCGTCGGCCGCCGGTACGCTCGTTCCGCTGTTGACGCTCGGCCTGCCGACAACAGCAACCGCTGCAATCATGCTCGCCGGCTTCCAGCAATATGGTTTGCAGCCGGGCCCCCTGCTGTTTGCGACCAATCCGCAGCTCGTCTGGGGTCTGATCGCCAGCCTGCTCATCGCCAACTTCATGTTGCTGGTCCTGAACCTGCCGCTGATCGGTCTCTGGGTGAAGCTGTTGACGATCCCGAAGCCGTGGCTCTATGCCGGCATCCTGTTGTTTGCGACCCTCGGCACCATCGGTGCCAACCCGTCGGTCTACGAACTCGGCATGCTGCTCGCTTTCGGCCTGCTCGGCTACGCCATGCGTGTCTTCGGTTATCCGATCGCCCCCGTCGTCGTTGGCCTGATCCTCGGTCCGCTGGCCGAACAGCAGCTTCGCCGGGCGCTCGCCATCAGCCAGGGTGACTACAGCGTGCTGTTCACCTCGCCGATCGCGGCCGTGCTCCTAATCATTGCGGCAGCAGCCCTGATCGTACCCCTGATCCTGCGGGCACGTGGTCGTGGTGAAGTCCTTTCGCAGCTTGCGGCGAACGAAGACTAATAGCGCCTCCTCCCAAGGCCTATCCGCAGGCCCGGTCGGTTTGACTACCGCCCGGGCCTGCTTCCTTTGCATGGCTGGCGTGCCGGATTGTGCATTGCAATATGACCGACCAACCCCCATCTTTTGCTCATCGATTAGAAAACGAAAGCGAGCAAGACGATGGCTACTACAACTTACCACAAGGGTTTCATCGGCCGTGCGTTCGCAGTTCTCGGCGCTGCTAGCGCTGCCGCCGCCGCTGTCGAAGGTCACCGCCGCCCCAAGGCAAGCGACCTGCGCACCCTCGGCATCGACCCGGCAAACTTCCCGGACACGCGCCGCGGCTAACGAATTCCGGCGCCTAATAGGCGCCTTATCCTCCCAAGGATGAAAAACGGCTCGGGATCGGAAGATCACCGGGCCGTTTGGCGTTTATGGGGTAGAGCCTCGACGCGCAAAATCGGACTGCTTCCTTTGCATAGCTGGAGTGTCCAATTGTGCATTGCAACAATACCGGCCGGACCCCATCTTTTGCTCATCAGAGAGAAAACGAAAGCGAGCAAGACGATGGCTACCACAACTTACCACAAGGGTTTCATCGGCCGTGCGTTCGCAGTTCTCGGCGCTGCCAGCGCTGCCGCCGCCGCTGTCGAAGGTCACCGCCGCCCGAAGGCAAGCGACCTGCGCACCCTCGGCATCGACCCGGCAAACTTCCCGGACACGCGCCGCGGCTAATGAATTCCGGCGCCTAACGGACGCCTTATCCTCCCAAGGATGAAAAACGGCTCGGGATCCCAAGGATCACCGGGCCGTTGCTATGTTGGAAAAGCGCGTCCCTACCTCATCGGCTTAGCGAACGCCTTCAACCCGCTGGCAGCGTACGCAGGACATAACGACGCGTCGCGCAACGTCGCCTCATTTCTTCGCGCGATAGATCAATACTGGTATCGTCGAATGAGCCAGCACCTTGGCAGCTACGCTGCCGAGCATCAGGCTTCCGACACCACCGCGACCATGCGACGCCATGATGATGAGATCGGCATCTTTGTGTATCGCCTGGTCGATGATTGCGCGGTAGACCTCGTGGCTGCTGACCTGCTCCGTCTGGCACGCCACGCCTTCCGCCTCTGCCTTGCGCGCCAAAGCCGCGAGCATTTCCGCGGCATGCTTGCTGGCCAGCGTCTCGTATTCGTCGCGCGTGCCCGACACCTGCTCGGGATCCACCGAAAAAAGATGGAATGGTTCGGTAACGGCAAGCATGGTCACTTTTGCGCTGGCCTCCTTCGCGAAGGCTATGCCTGCATCGACCGCGATTGTTGCCAACGGCGAACCGTCGGTGGGTATAAGAATATTGCGAAACATGGGATCCTCCTTCTCCAAGTTTCATTCAAGCCTACCGCCATCAGCGGCTTATTCCTTGATCCCGATCAACGTTCCGGACTTCAGCACGGAGACGCCGACTACGCCCTGAGGGGTGCCTTGCCATCCTGGATAAAGCAGCCCGCGCTCGCGAGATCGCGAAGCAGTTTTGCATTTTGGCGAAGCCTCTTAGCGCCCTTTGCCGAAGAGGAAGAAATCCCGCAGTCGCCGGCGCAGGATGTAGGACCAGGGCACCTCGGCATCGATCGCCTCGTAGCCGGCTTGCGTCAGCGAGAACTCGACACGGCCGCCGTCTCCTTCTCTTCGGGAAATGTATTGCATGTTGAGGGCGCGAAAGACCGCCGCATGCAGTTCTCGTGGCCAATGGACTTCGTCGGCCGGCACCCGATAGGCACCAGCCCTGTAAAGCTCCTCAAGCACATTCCTTAAATCACTGGCCAGCATTGAATGTTTATCCGGCGCGGCGCGCAGTTTGGCAATGCGCGGCACGACGACCCAACGAGATAGGTCGAGGTTTCCAGCGCCGTTCCTGAACATCTGTCGGCTGCGCGCCGGCTTGGCCTCCTCGGCCGAAGCCGACGAGCGCCACGTGCAAAAGCAAGCTTGGCCATGCGAGTGCGGAAATGAACCGCAGATACCGGCGCCGACGCGACCGATTTGGGTCAATCTGACGAAGGCCTCGGGCTGTAGGAATCTTACCCCGCCAGCATACGTGCGAGCATATTTCTGATGTGGTCCTGCGCGCCGTAGAAAATTGCTGCGACAACGATTGCGCGGCTATGCTCCACCGGAAGAAACCAAATAGCTGCCTTGTCCCGCCGAAGAAACCGGATCCCGGGATGAATATCGGGGCGCAGAGTCCCGATATATGGCGTATCGACGAGACAATCGATTTCGACACGCAATTTGCGGATCCGTTCAGCGGTACGCTCCACCGCCTCGTCAGGCGCGTCCCCGAGTTCGACATAGGCGTCGAACAGATGATCGAAGATCAACTCGAAATCGCGTTCGGCATCCTCAGAATATTCAAGAGTCCACACGAACAACCCGTCGCTTCCGCTCAATCATTGCTGCGACGCGGCTTTCCATTTCCGTTGCAGAAATCACTGGTCCGTTCAATCGCCGCTGGACCAATTCGCGAAGCGCTGCCGTTTCGACGGCCTCAGTTTCGGTCTTTTGGCGAAGCAGTTCCAGGCCCTGTTGAAGAACGGAACTCATGCTGGAATACCGGCCGCTCTCCACCAGCGAACGGGCAAACGAATCCTGCTGCTCGGTCAGCGAGATCGACGATTTCACACTCATCGGCTTAACTCCTTTGGACCTAACTTGCTACTCAGTAGTACATTTGTCAATCTGATGAGATGCCCATCAAGGTGGCAGCGCCAAGGACGTCGGCCCGGATCATCTCAATGACCAGGAAGTGGCGCACTTAGTCGAGCGACCGCAGATTGCCGTCGGTCGCGGGTGGCGCCCCCGCCGAGCTTGAGCGGGTCTAGCGTCTTCGGCGCAGATCGACGAGCGATATGTGCAAAGCAACTGGGGCACGTTCCGGACGAAGTGACTTAGGTCACGGCTAGCGACAAAGTCGTTCATTCAGAAACGACAAAAATGTATCCGAACCTTTCCTTTAATCCCTCCGTTCGGGATGCGAAATTGCTTCCCGTCGCATGACGTCGACAATTCCACGGAGAGCGGCGATGGAGAGCACACCCAGATACATTTCACTCGCGGAAGTGAAGCGCCTCGGCGTCTGTCTCGAGGCCTCGTCTCGCGGGGACGCGCTTCAAGGGGACAACCCTGGCAACGAGTTTGGGACAGGCCCCTGTCGGAGCCCCTCGATAACGATAGCGCGCACGGCGAACTCCAACGTCAGCAGATGAATTTGGTCGCAAGCGTGCGGCGTGGCCGCACTTTCGATCGTCTCGGCACCGTGCCCGGCAGGTGGTTCGCCTTCGAAGGCACGAACGCACTCTTTGAGGGATATCGGTGAGTGCCGTCGCGCCACCCCCACGCTCCCATGGCAACGGTCATCCGTAAGGCGTGATGTAGATTTCTGTTGCGCGAAATCGACCATCCATTCGCTTGCATTGAACAATGACATCGATCGAGACCTTCAGCAGTTGGTCGATGCCTTCGCGATCCAAATTACGTCCCCCTTCGGACTCCTTCACAAGCAGCGCCAATTGTCCGAAGGCGAGCTCGGCGGAATCGGCATGCACGGTCGTTATCGAACCGGGGTGACCGGAGTTGACGTTGCGGATGTAGTAGTATGCGGTACCGTCACGCAGCTCCTGCAGCAAAATGCGGTCCGGTCGCATCCGGAGGCATGACTCCAATAGTTCTTTCGGGCCGGCGGCCGAAAGTCCCTGCGCACCTTTCGAATAGAACAGGCGTACGTGATTGGGCTGCGGAATAATGAGTTCGGGGGTGTCCTCGATCGAAATTATCCGCTCATGCTCCGGGATGTGCTTGATCAGCGCCTTCGAGAGCGTCGTCTTGGCCGATCCGGTTGCACCCGAGATGATGATGTTTTTCCTTGCAATGACGGCTTGCCGCAGAAACTCCTTGAAGCGGCCGGCACGGTATAGCGCCAGTAAATCCTGGTCCTGCGTCGCGGCGCCGTCGCTGGCCGCTCGCGTCTCGGAGAAAAAGTCTCTCTCCTCCAGGTCGTCGAGCGTGAACGTGACCGAGGATGGCTTTCGGATGGTGATGCTGACGGTGTTCCTGGTGGTCGCGGGCGGAATGACGACCTGGATCCGTTCGTCCCCCGGCAGCGTTGCCGATAGGATCGGTCGCGTTTCATCGATGGATTGATGGGAGAAACTCGCCACGGCCCGGGCAAGGCGCAGCAACTTTTCGAAGGTTAGCTCCGGCAGATCATGGATCCGCCAACCACCGGATCCTTCCGTCAGCACCTGCCCGGGCCGATTGACGATCACTTCGTAGAGCGACTTGTCATTCAGGAACGGCGCGAACGGAGAGAGCAGTTCACGAACGACCGCCGCGTCAGGCCCTTCGGTCATCGCCCTACCCTACTTCGTCACGAGCGCCGACCGCGGGCTGAGGTCCCCCAGCACTGCCCGGTCCAGAATTTTGTTCCTCGGCTCGGTCACCCGCAATCCATAGACACCGGAAAAGTCGAGATCGCGGGCCACGAAGATCGAGACGAGCTCGCCTTGGTGTTTGTTAAGCGTCGGCGGAATATTGATCGACTGCTCGACGGCAATCGCGGCGGCCTGTTGGCCGGCGCTGGTCGTGTTCTGAGCGTTGACGTCGCTGTCCTGCAGACGGCTGCTGGCATAGCTCGTAGCGTCGCCCACGATCGAAAGGAGAAGCGCACTTCCGAACCGCTCCCACCAGTGGGTGTTGATATAGCCGTCGACGCCGGCCCGGCCGAGGGCATCCGTCGCCGGCGAGGCCAATGTGACGATGACGCCGGTCGGGGTTTTCGCACGGTTCCAGAGCACGAAGAGGCGCTTCTGTCCTCGCTGTAGGCCGCCGCGATACTCGCCAAGAACTTGGGTGCCTTTCTCCATCAGCACGACCCGGCCATTGTCCGAAAGGACATCCCGGTTGATCACGCAGCTTGTGAAGCCAGGCTGATCAGATGCTAGTGCTGTCTCCAGGACACAGGGTATCGAGGTTCCCATCGCAACGATGAAGTTTCGATTGCCGAGCGTGCCGGCGCGCGAGCCCTCGAGCTTGGTCGGCCGTAGCAACCCAGTGAACCGTTGTTCATCGGCATTGGCCGCGTTCGGGTTCATCATGTTTCCATCGAGCGGCAGGAAATTGGTGTCCTCGGACATAAGTCGATCTGCGGTCTCATGGTGCGATGTCGTGTTCTTCGGTCCACCGCTGAAGGCCATGACCGGAGCCCGGCGCGCCGAGTCGAGCAGCGGATCTTCGTCCTCCACCTCCTCAGGCGCGAGAGGGGTTGGCAGCTTCACTTCCGGCACGGCTTGGGCCGGCTCCACCTTTTCCTTAACCGGCTCGAAGTTTGCCGTTTGCCGGATGACAACCCGCTCGGCCCTCGTTGTGTCCGTCGGAGTCTTCTCGCCGCTCATCGACCACAGGGCAAAGGCGATAAAGGTAACGATGGCCAGCGCAACCGCGCCGCGCCTCAAGACGGGATTGCTGTCGATCTTCCCCCCGGAAACGGTTTCGGCACGTTCCCCCGGTATCCGGCTTTCATCTTCCTGAACCATGACAGCTTCCTATCGCGTCACCCCGGCGTCGGTTCGAACGATGCGCTCGACCGACGGCGAGGTCGTGTGGGTGTCCGGGTTGATACCTGCCCGATCGTAGGCCTCATTGAAGACGCAGAGCACGTCCCGTCCCCTGCGCAGGATGAACTTCCGGCCGATCGCATGGACCAGGACAAGATTGCCATCTACCGATTTCGGCACCAGGCTTTCACTGCCGTCTGAGTTCTCGATGTAGATCGCGGGCATTTCCTGATTGCCGACGAAGGCAAACGTCGTGACCTTGCCATTGTCGTAGACCGAGTGCGGCTCCAGCGCCCGGGAGCCTTGCGCCGAGTAGCGCCAATTTCGCGGACCATAGGCCTCATGAATGGCCAGCACCTTGTCGGCCTCCTTTGCCTGCGAAGCGATCGCTCGCGCCGCCGCGGCCTGACGCTGCCGTTCAACTTCGTCGGCCGGATAGCGGTATTTGACGTAAAAGTAAGTGTTTTGCCCCACCTCCACCGCGCCATCTCGCACTGTCAGTTCCATTTGGTAGCTTCGAGTCGAGCTGTCGCGCCGGGTGGTGACGACAGAGAGATTGGTGACTGGCTGATTTTCCCGGGGTTTGAGAAACAGGATGTTGCCTGCCGGCGCGACCTCCCAGGCGACACTGTTGCCAAGCGCAACATGCGCGATCTCCTCGTCGGCCGCGAACTCCACCTGCACCGAAGAACGCAATGAGCCGATGATGCGAGTGATGTTGTAGGGCTGGTAATCGACAAAACGAACACGGCTGTCGTGCGATGCGCCGCGCGGGATTTCGAGGGCGAGCACCGTGGAGGCGGAGGTCGTAAGGAGGAGGGTGGCGATAAAGATAGTCCGCATCAGTTGATGGCCTCCGGATCGGCTCGGTATTCGCCGACCGCAAAACCGAGAGGATTCACCAGCCGATCCGTCGACGACATCGGCGCGTTTGCATAGGAGAAGGTGAGCGTCGCAACCCAATGGGTTGTCCGGACTTCTTCCCCGCGGGTGATCGTGCGCATGTAGCGGACGGATACGACATGCGGGTTGATCAGCGAGATCGAGGCGATGCTGATGCGTGCAGTGGCGCCGCGCCCGTAGGTGTTCTGTGGCGACTCCGGATTGCTGCCGCGATAATGCGCCGAAAACCGAGCCTGCTCCGGCTGCGTAGACAGCAAGGCGACGGTGCGGAAGTTCTCCTCCGCCTCGCTCCAGATATAGCCTTCGCGAGCGCGCACGTACTTCGCGGCAAAGTACTTGGTTACGGCCTCATCATACGTACCGGCCGTAGACGTCAATGCCGAGACGACATCGACGATTCCCGTCGAATTGTCGACCCGCACGACAAACGGCTCAATCGTTTTCAGCGGCGTGAGGCCGGCGACGGCAAATATCGAAGCACCCGCAAGGATGCCGGCCACGATGGCCACGGACCAGGCGATGCGTGCCGAGCGCTCGACCTGGATCATGCGGTCCTGGTCGAAACGCCGCGCCCTCTCGAAATATGACTTGAGTTCGTCCCCGGAGACCATAGCGTCACCCTTTGCACGAACGATAAGAAGCGTCGATGTCGAGATGGGCGAAGGCGGGAGGTTCCCTGCCCTCTTCGACATAAGCTGTCGCGACGGACTGAGAGGTCGCCGGTCCCGCATCGGACTGTTTCTGTTTGAGGCTGCTATTGTCTTCCCACTGCCACATCGAGCGATTGAGGGGGCGGCGGGAGTAGCCATCGCATTTCGGGAGCGGATACGTCAGCGATGCGCAGCCGCTTAAGGCGACCGCTATGCAGAGCAGCGGAAAGGTTCTGATCATTCCTGAAGAGCCTTTTTCTTGTTTGTGCGAAAAGCGTCACGATCCGGAGCCTTTCGAGCTGAAGGTTCGACCAATGGCGCGGACACCCCGTCCGGTCGCACGGGCGGTATGGGACGCCGCCCAGGCAAGCGTGCTTTCGTGGGCGTCGCGTGCAGCGCCGTAGCCGTAGGTCAACGACGCGCCGCCGGCGGCAAGCGCTGAAGCGATGTTCGGAAGCTGATAGAAGACATAGAGAGCAGCGAGGCAGATGGCGCACAGCGCGGTTGGACGCATCAGCACGTCGCTGTATCCTTCGATCGCCGTGAAGGTGGTGTCTATGCACGTGATCAGCAGAGAGCCTACGGCGACAACGAGGACCTGGAGGATCACGAAGTTCGCAAGCTGTCCGATCCAGGCCTCGGTGAAGCGACGCGTCGCCTGGAACATGGCGAGCGCCACGAAGATCGGGCCGATCGCGAGCACGATGGCAAGCGCCAGCCGCGCATAGAGCGAGACGATGTAGCCGATCGCCGCGACGATGAAGCTCGCGCCGATCACCATCATGCCCCCGACGCCGGTGACGATATCGACCGGCCAGGAGGCACGTGACCAAATATCGGTGGCTGCGGCCTGCCCCTTGTCGAGCAGGCTGTCGAAGGTCGATGCGCTCGGCGCCGTGCCGGTGTTAAGGGCTCGCGAGATTTCCTTCGGGAGCGTGTCGAAGAAGATGCTCGTGACATAGGTCTGGTACTCGCCGGCGTTCTTCACCAGCATCACCATGATGGCGAGCTTGATCGCCCGAAACGCGAAGTCGAGGATCGGTTCCTGGACCGAGCCGCGAAGAACGAGATAGCCGTAGAGCACGATATAGAGGGTAACCGCTGCCGTCAGAGGGCCCGCGACCCACTCGGAGATGTTCGACGTTCCGGTGGAGATGAAGGTCTCCAGCGGTGTCTTGAACTGCTCGTCGACGAAGCTGAACACCTCATACATGACATCACGCTCCCAACGACTGTCGCATGCGCTGGAGCCGGAGCTTGCCGTCGGCGCTTTCCGCGTTCCTGCAGTTTGCGGTGTCGCGGAACTCGCCTGGATTGTTGCGGCACTTCGTGACGATTCCGGAAAGCAGCGCTTCGTCCGCCACTAGTTCTTCAATCGTGTAGGTTCTCTCCTGCTCCGAGCACGCGGCCAGGCCAAGCATCGTCAGAAGAAGGAGCGATCTTCTCATTGCAGGGCCGCCTTGATCGCATCCATGCGCTGGCGCCAGTCCTCGGCCTTGCGCTGTTCATCCACCTGGGCCTGCGCCTGCTGCACCATGCGCAAGCCTTCCATTCGCAGCAAATCGGTCTGAAGGAAGGCCTGCTCGGCTTGAAGTCGCGCCTGCAGGTCAGCGATATCCTTGGCGTCACTTGCCGTCGATATCTTCTCACGCAGCTGGTCGATGCCGTCGATACGGTTGGTCGCGGCGTCATAAATCTGCTGACCGAGGCTCATCTGACCGGCGTTCTTGTTCTGGATGCGCGAAAGCTCCTGCGCGTAGAAGTCGTCGGCGTTGCTCCGATAGGTCGTATTACCCTCAAGGAATTTTGAGGCCGAGTCACCGAAGACGCCCGTGCCGTTGCCCTTGAACAGGCCCTCGATGGCACTGAAGTCCTCCGGTAGCGCTTTACGAATGGCCGGATCGTTCAAGACGCTGGCAACATCTGCCATATCGGTTAGCTTGTTGAGCGAACCGTAGAGCTGCTGTGCCTGCTCGATCTGCTGATTGAGCGCATCGAGTTGCGACTTGAGCTCAGCGATCGTCTCGATGTGCTTGGCGATCGCCGTCTGGTCGATCACCGGAATCCCCTGCCCTGCCGCACCGCTGGCGGAAAGGATGAGCGCAGAGGCAATCACCGCACCATTAATTCGAAAGGAAGCCATCAGCTCGCACTCCTTCTTTGCTGGAAAACGGGAAGCCAATCCTTGGCATCGTTGCCTACCTCGGTACGGATCGCGTCGGCAAATTCGACATTGGCGGTTCGTCCGGAGAGGATGGCGAGTTCGTCGTCGAAGCCCTTGAGGTTCAGCTCGGCGACGACGCTGTTATGTCCCTGCTTCAACACGAACCGCCGGCTCTCGACGGAGAGCTCGCGCGCGACCAGCTCGAACTCGCGCTCCGTCAGCTTGAAGCCATGGACATAGTCGGCATGATTGCCGCGGGAGTTCGGCAGGAAGATCTGCGTTGGGCATTGCTCGATGATGGTGTGAGCGATCGGCGAAACGATCGCATCCCGTGGACTCTGCGTCGCAAAGAGCATGAGTCCGTTCTGCTTGCGGATCGTCTTCAGCTTGTTCTGGGCGAGAGCCCGGAACCCTTCGTCCTGGAGTGCCTTCCAGAACTCATCGATGACGATGATGATCCGCCGGCCATCGATCAATTGCTCGACGCGATGGAAAAGGTAGGCCATCAGCGGGGGCCGGATTTCCTCGTTGTCGAGAAAGTCGGTCATGTCGTAGCCCACGAACTTGCCGCCGCTGCCGAATTCGCCCAAACCGATATCCTCGATGACATTGTCGAAGACCCAACCGAGCGGACCTCCGCTCTCCCACCGCCGCAGCCTTGCGGCAATCCCTTCGGGATCGGTGTTATTGAGGAAGGTCCTGAGCGCGCCGATCGTCCGACGCCCGACCGGCAGGTCGGCGAGGCCGTCAATGGCGGCGGCAATGTCGCGCAGTTCTGTCACGGTCAATTCCCGCGTTGCCGAGCCGACAAGCTTGCCGATCCAGCGCGTCAGGAACACCTTGTTCTCCGGCGTCAGTTCAAGCGCATTCAGGGGAGCGCAGCCGGTCGGGATGCCGTTCTTAAGCGGTAGATAGGTGCCGCCGGCGGCGCGTACGTAGAGATCGGCCCCCCTGTCCTTGTCGAAGAACACCACATGCGGATCATGCTTTTCTAGTTGCGACAGCATGAAGTTGAGGAGCACGGTCTTGCCGGCGCCGGACGGCCCGCAGACGAAGGTGTTGCCGAGATCACCGTAATGGAAGTTGAAGTAGTATGGCGACCCGGACGCCGTCTTGAGCAGGGCGACGGCAGGCCCCCACTCGTTGCCATCCTTCTGGCCGATCGGATGGGAGTGGAAGGGCGACAATGCGGCGAAGTTCCGTGACGTGATCGCGCCGGACCGGGCACGATAGCGGAAATTGCCCGGTAACTGCGCCCACCAGGCCGCCTCAAGGCCAAGATCCTCGCGCGCGACGACTGCGCCGCCACTGGTCAGGCTGGCGCGTGCCTTGGCGAGATTGTCGGTCAACTCCTTCACTGAGGGAGCAAAGACGGAAAGCGTCAGGTGGTGCTCGCCGAGCACGAACCGGTTGGACTCCAGATCGTCCATCGCCTCGTCGAGCTCCACGATCTGCGAGGCCGCCTTGTCGCCGCTGCTGACCATCTGGTTCTGCTTGCGGCCCATGATGACGCGGGCGTCCGCCTTCGATACGAAGGAGAAGGATTGCGCCAGAATTACTTCGAAAGGACTGGTGAGCACACTGTCGAGCATGCCGGTCCGAGTTCTGGCCGGATATTCCTTTAAACTCAGCATGCCGGCAAAGCGACTTTCGGTCTCGTGGCGAATCTCGATCGTCTCGCGGCCGAAGATGACCCGATCGGAGTAGATCACTGAGGCGATGCGACCCTCCGTCAGTGGAACCGGCTCCCGCCGGCCGCCGACGAGCTGGTGCAGCATCTCGCTCGGCTCCGAGAAGATCAGGCCCCTGTGCTCGTAAAGCGACAGCACGCGGGGATCGAAACGTTTCAACGCGGCCGTAACGTCGACGACCTTGTCTCGAAGCTGCTTGAGAGCCTCCTCATCCAATTCGGCAGCCGCCCGACGGGACTGCAACAGACGCGACAAGAACGTCGCTGGCTTGTCGGCCGGGTCGCGTGCAGGAGACCAGTGGATCGTAAGATAAAGATCATTCCGGAACAGCTCTTCGCCCACCATGCGCTCGCGGTATTTGTCGTTGAGCGCGGCCGAAAATGCGGTCGCGAAAATGCCCACGGGATAATCGCCGTCCCGGCGGCGAACGAGATGGGTCCACAGGGCGAGCCGCTCGTCGGCGATGTTCCGATAGAGCGTATTGAGGTCGCGATGGAGAGCGTTCAGATCGAGGGCGTCCGCGGTCTCGAAAGAGACGCCCTCTAATGCGATCATCACCATCAGTGCCCGGGAATCGAGCGCGATTGTCGACTCGTCGACGTGGCGGACGTAGGGAATGAAGGTCTCAGGACCGAGTTCGCGAGATCTGAGTGTGGCGAGGTTAGGCAAGTCCGAAGTCCCTTTCGTCGTAATTTCGCGCGAGCTTTAGGGGGCTAAGCGTCGCTCCGCCCCAATAGCCGCTGTTGCGGGACCGACCGCGTGTCTCTACCCAGGCCAGCAAGATGCGGAACATGTTGTGGTCGTGTTTGACGAGTGCGCGAAACAGCAGATGGAAGACGACGCCAACGAGCGCATAGGCGACCGAGCCTGCGACGATATAGAGGATGGTCGTCAGCATGATATTCATGCCCATGGCTTCCATCGTCACGCCGGCGATCATCGCCGGCCGGGTGCAGGCGATGAACAGCGTGTCTTCCTCAAGGATTGGCCGCGAACTCGCCATGGCGTCAGCTTCCGACGATGGTGTTCACGAGTTCAGTAGCGCCGAAGATGCCGCCAATGCCGATGATCCAGAACCCTGCGCGCCTCAGATCCATGTAGCCGAACATCCAGGCAATGCAGATCACGATCACCGCGATGACGGCCAGAAGCTTGGCGATGTTGCCGGTCAGCATATCGACGATGTTCTGCAGCACGGTCTCGATGCCGGCGGCCTGCGCGAAAGCAGGTTCGACCATGGATGCCACGATGGCCGCTGCCATCACGGCGGATGCGGCGATCGGGCGGATACGGGCGCTGAAAATCATTCACTCTCCTCCATTTGACTATTCTGAAACACGAGGACGGAGGACCTCCGTCTCGAACTGAAAACGTCCCAGGACGGCACCGACACCGTTTGATCCGCCTGGGCCTCGTCCTTCCCAGCATCGTCGATCGCCTCGACAAGAGGAGCTTCGTTGAGCTCCCTCCCCCGCCAACCATCTTCGATCATGAGAGTCGTGATGGTTGTGGCGAGCCGGCTTTTTTCCCGGCGGACCTGCACATCGTACCTGACCATCGCGCCGATAGAGGGATCGTCCCGTCCGTAGTAGGAGTGCAGCATCAACTGTTCGGCTCGGTTCGGGTCCGCGCCGGCTTTCACCGCCAGGCGGTAGTATCTGTCGAGCAGCGTCGCCGTGGCCCGAAGGTTGAGGCACGGGTCGAAGGCATCTGAAATCGAAAGGTTGAGCTTGCGGAGTTCTTCGATGCCGATGCCGCCGAGACCGAGCTGGATGTCCTGCCGGCCGGCTGCCAATGACGTGGCGATTACGATCGCCTCCACCTTGGTCGTGGGCTGCTTCGAGAGTGGTGCGCCGCTGTTGACCCGGATGGCGAAGGGTTCGAACCGGCTTTCAAGGCTGACGATGGCGGCGAGTGTCTCCGCTGCAACTATGGGCGCGCACGTTTGCGCCAAATCGAGGAAAGCAACAGGCATGCTCAGTACCACACTCGTTGCTTGCCAACACCGTCGATGGTCACGTCGATGTAATGGGGTTGCGGGCGGACATTCGGTCGCGTCGTCACGTAGTGGCATGGCCTACGGCCGTCTCTCCGCCGCCACGCTGCCGACGAGGTCATCCAATCATCGGTGGAGGAGCATTCAGCGTTCGAGAGGGTCTGTGGCGTGGTCGAGATACAACTCGCTTCGAGCCCGCGGTCTCCATACCGCGTCGTCAGGCGATAACCGTTATTGCAGTAATAGGGCTCGAATCGGGGACGCGAGGTCTGAAACCCAACGCCGCTGCAGGTGGGAAAGGAGCGCCCTTTTGCAAGTGCGCGCCAGAGCTTGTGGATTGGCGCCCGGCACTCCGCATATTGCGTCGGACCACTCGGATTGGAAAGGCACAGGATAACCTGGCAACCCCATTCAGCCGCTCGCGCTTTACTGTCGAAAACAAGATAGAATGGCGCTAGACTGGCTGCAGCGACAAATGCCCATGCGAGAGACTTATTCATGACCACCACCCTTCACTGACGCGATTGTGTGCAATCCTAACAAGCAAGCAAATCCGCGACGCGTTTTACACTCATATATCTGATAGTATAAAAGATGGCAAGCCCACTCAATGCTCATTGGCAAAGCCAGCTGTTTTCGGCTTACGCTTTGCAAGAAGTTTTCGACAAACCGGTTGAGGGAGAAACGCCACAATCGCGTTTAAAGCAGGTCGGAATGATGACGGTGCTCTACATGATGCATCAGAGCCACGAAAAGCTAACGCTTTCAAATATTGTCAAAATCACCGGATTGACGCGCAATGCCGTGGCGGAATCGATCGATCCACTCGTTGAACGCGGCATATTGACCGAAACGATCGTAAAGAATTCAATGGGGCGCGGAACTGCCCGACAGTTTGAGTTCTGTCCGGAAGTTTTCGATCTCCTAAGGTTGAGCCCGGAGCAGCGGGCGCGCGGAGCATAATAGATTATTTGTGACACTAATCCGGCTCACGAGCTCCCAAAATGTGATGAATATGAATCGATGGTGCCAACCAGAGGTTCGCGATGGGTTCAGCGATCTCGTTACGAGGAGATTTTGATGGGAAACTTCTGCGGCGTCTGGCACGCCTGACAAAGGATGCCGACCCGGCACGTCGACTAGCGGATTTTTTCTGTCGATCGACCATATGAAGGCGTCCCATAGCGCGCAATCTCACGCGGATATTCGTTGCGATTTCTAGGAACTACGCGCCAGTTACCACAACGCAAGCATCTCTCTGTGTCGCCCGCCCGCTAACGACAACAACGGCTCCAATAGAGCCAGTCGATCGAGTGCTGCCCATTATGCGGCGCACCTATGCGATCGAAGTCGCAAGTCGGCCGACGAACACGCTGGCTATAGCGTGGCAGCGATCTTCGTGGCAGCGAAGCGTTCGCGAAGCCATTTCGCCGCCGGCCCGCAAGCTCGTTGTTTGTGCCAGATCATTTCCAGTGCGACGGGAAACTGGCCATCGCCGAACTGGAGCTCCGGAGTGACAAGATAAGGTGCATGCGGTGAATATGCTATGACGTGGTCAGGAACAAGCGCCCAACCGATTCCTTGCCTGACCAACTGCAATATGACCCATTGGCTTTCGACCCACCAGACTTCCGCGGCCGTCCGCAACCGCTGTCTTTCCGGTCCCTCGCTCCGCACGGCAACCATAATCTGCCGGTGACGCTTCAGTTCTTCCCAGTCGATATGGGCGTTCGCCAGCGGGTGATCCTTTGAGCACACCATTTTCAGAGGAATCCAGCCAAGAGTCTGGAACCCAAGTTCTGGAGGCAGTTTCTCCTGGCGCCACAAGATGCCAATGTCGGCTTTTCCGTCCAATACGAGGCGGCTCACGTCCTTCATCATCGGAAATAGGAGCTCGAGTTCAACATGCGGGAAACAAGCTGCAAACTCCGAGAAAAGCGCGCCCAATTCCCGGTCGGGGTAGAGTTCGTCGATGGCGGCGACCAGGCGCGTCTCGACATGAGCCTCGAAGCTGCTAGCGACGCCGATCAGGTGTTCCCGACGATCCAGGATCACCTTGGCTTCAAGAAGGAGCCGTTCCCCCGCCGTTGTAAGTGAGGGATTCCGTCCCGACCGGTCGAACAGGTCGAGACCAAGATCCTCCTCAAGATTTGCGACTTGGGTGCTCACGGCCGACTGCGCTTTTCGCAAAGCGCGGCCTGCGGCAGAGAAGGAACCATGCTCTGCGGCCGCAACGAATGCTTGCAATTGTTCCAGGGAAACGGGCATCTATCTACAATCCAGATATAACCTAACTTGATCCACTGCATGATGCAGATAGAAATGGCGCGGTCAACGCCGCACCAAGAGGGAAGGCTTCGACTAGCGTACGTCACGCTGGCCGGACTTTTCGTGGCGCTTGAGTCGTGGTCGCGGAGTGCGCGAACGGGCACCGATGAGGAAGCATACAGGTCCGCGCCGTGCCGGGGCTGTCGCTCGCCGGATCAGACGAATCAAGGATCGTTTGTTCTTATCTTGGTCCTGCCAATCAGTGGGAGATGGAACATGGACGCGAAGTCCGTAGTCGCAAGAGCGTATATCAGACAACTGGTGTTAACCGGCGGACTTGCTGCCGGGTCGGGAATTGACGTAACGGAGATTGCCCGGGCCCTAAATATCAGTGCGGTCCCCGTGAGGGAGGCGCTAATCCGGTTGGCGGAGCGACGATTCATTCGCGGCGGCGCGAGGCAAACCTATCACGTTCATAAGCCCTTGCAGCGCGAACAACTCGATGCCCTCATGTGGGCTCGGTCGCTCTTTCAGAAGGCGGTAGAGAAATTCCTGCTGCGCGAGGACCGAGAATTCCTCATCGCGAGTATTCAGATGGCTGCGGCGGGAAAGGACGAACTGCATCCTTCCATATTTTGCTTCCGTATCGCAGACGCCATCGGGAAGTTCAGCCTTTCGGACATCGAGTATCTTCTGTTCTCGATCGCACTGGATAATCTTTTGCTCACCCCGCCCAACGAGTGTGACGCGGAATTCACAGATTTGAAGGCGACCGCCCGCAGGATAATTGAGCTTATCGTCAGTGCTGGCGATATTGAGGACATCTCAAATCAGGTCCATCGGATGTCTTCCACGGTAGAGCGGATAATATCGCTTGCCCACACTCAGAATGCGGCCGAACGGCTGTTCAAGGAGAGCTGAGAAGGCACAGCTTTGCAAAACCTTCCATTCGCCCCCTCTCCTCCCTCAACCGGAGCCACGGCGCTATGACGACGGGCGCCGGCGTGAACGCCTGAACGTAACCGCTGAGCTAGATCGATCTCCATAGGCGTGTTTCCATGACTGTGCAGACTTCGCAAAAAAATCGATCCGCGGTTTACCAGCCATCCTTCAGAAATCCGCTTTCGGGGACAGCACGGTTTCGCCACACGCCAACGAGATGTTGCGTCCCGGCGATGACGCTTTTCTCCACTTCCAGCGAGACCTTGATAAAGTCCCGCAGAAATAATAGCGATCGGAGTTCGACCGAGAGAACATGGTATGGAAGACTGGACATATCCGCCCTCTCCCCATCCTGTGTTTCGTCATAGCTTTCCAGAAAGGCGTTCCACAAATGGGATTTGATCTCAGCTGGCTGTTGAAGACCGGTCAGCCACCAAGCGACGTTGGCGACATCTGCTACCGGATCTCCAATGGAGGTGTGCTCGAAATCGAAAAGGGTTACCCTGGATTTGCCAAAGCGTCCGTTCCCCGGCCAGGCATCGCCGTGCCGGATGGAAGTCTTGCCTGAGCTGGTCGATTCTCCGCGATTTGACCATTGGACGATCGCACCTTGGACCAGGGAGATCTCTTCGACCAATTTTCCCGATGCGGCCAGATGGGGTGCGCTGTCCACTCGCTCGACCTTTCCGGCTATGGGAATGGCGTGCAGTTTCCCAAGCGCCCGCCCGAACTGTCTCAACTGACCGACTGAATCATCGTACGGATCTCCGGGCGCGACGGTGGTGGCAATTCCAAAATAGGGCGCGCCATCCCACACGAAGGCGGTTCCCGCATGTTGCGGATCCATGAATGGCTTTGCTGCGATTGACGGTTCGTGGTCCGTGATGCAGGTCAGGATCTTCGCCTCGCGCTTTAACTCGACGGACGAGTGGAGACGTTCCGGGGACAGTCGAAGATAGAAATCGCCTTGCTCGCAGCGCCCGGCGAAAGTCTTATTCACCCCGTTGAGCACAAGCTCCAGATGAAGGTTGCCCTGATCCAGAACCCTGGACAGGGTGCGCTCGGCATTCTTGAGGTTCTCAACGTCACGCATATGCACTCTCCCGAAAGAAGGCCTCCAGATGCAAGATCGAGCAAATGTGGTGCAGTAGCTCAAACGATTTCGAATCGTAGAACCGCTCGACATCCGCTCGAAATTGTCGTGGCAGTACGAGGTCGAAGTCATACACCGCCATGTCGCGCACCAACGATCTGATTTTATTTTCTTCCTTCAACAATCCGGAAATGTCACCATCAAGGAAATTTTCCTTCTGGTAGTTGCGGAAGATCGATGTGCTTGGGATCGAATGCTCGATGTAGGATAAGAGAAGCGCCTTTTCAAAGCGAAGCTCGAACGGCAACGCGTGACAAAAGCGCACCAACGGGACGTTGCACAGCGGATAGAGCGGCCACAGGCCCTGTTGCATGACCAGCGGCGTGTGACGCGCCATCGCTGAGAGCGCCGATGTCCTGCTCGGTGCCACCGCGGCCGCGCTCCAGAGCGGTGCCTCAGCCAGTTCCCTCGCTGATTTCGTCAGGCAATTCAGGAACTGACATTCGACGAAGCTCGGATCCGGCCCGACCGCATCCCGCAGACGATCGGTTTCAAACTTTTCGCCCTGAAATGTCGGGAACAGTTCGTCGCCGCCATGGCCGCTTATGACCGTGTCTGCGCCTGCCGGCCGGGCACCGGCCCACAGTTTGTGGAATGCCGCATAGTAGGATTCGCTCTGGTAAT
Organism: Ensifer sp. CCNWLY38; assembly: GCF_037120565.1. Taxonomy (NCBI): domain Bacteria; kingdom Pseudomonadati; phylum Pseudomonadota; class Alphaproteobacteria; order Hyphomicrobiales; family Rhizobiaceae; genus Ensifer; species Ensifer sp. CCNWLY38. The sequence goes on along the minus strand of NZ_JBBBBO010000017.1, from coordinate 59,600 downwards.
AGAGGCTCTGAAATCGCGCCATGTTCGCGTAGCTGGGTAGGTAATCCCGCATGGATAGAATCCGCGAATTCGCGCGGCCGGCCGAAACTACGGTGGAGATGCGCTTCTCCTGGCTTGCAGAAAGGCTCGCATTGGGCACCAGGATCGACAGATGACGCGCACCGTGCCCGACGCTCCTAGCAAACGACAACGCAACGGTCGCCGAGTCGTAGCCCCCGCTCAGTTCAATCGCCGTCGCGGCTGGAACAAGCGCTCGTGTCTTCCAGACGTCATCCAGTAACGAGCTGAAGTCGGATAAGGCACGCGCCTTGTGGACATCGATTGGCCCATCGACGTCGAGGTCTGGTTCCGGCCCTGTCAGGCTCGGCGTGCCGCCGTCCCAGTTGATGACTGACCAGGGCGGCATCATGGCCACGCCGTGGTATGGGGTACGGGTCGAATATACTGCCCGATAAGCGGCGTGAATAAGAAACTGTTGGTCGAGGCACTCGCTCGACCGACCACGAGCAAGCGTCAGGATATCCCAGCTGCCCGTTAACTTCGGCCCCTCTCCGGAGACGTAGATCGGACAGGTTCCATTCGATCCCGACAGGAGCCTTATGCGGGTCGCGCCGGCGCCGTAGGCGCATTCGATCGCAAAGAGCTCATTCGGAAAACCGACGATTTCGCGAAAGGCCTTATCGTAGGCCGATTCCGATAGCATCTCCCCGGAAGGACGGAGTGTGACGGGGCCTTCCTGCCGACCGCGTTCATGAACGACGATCAGCCAACGTCCTTCAGCCAACATGAGCTCCATCGATATCGCTGGATGCGAGAAGGCTTTAACAAATGACCGATCGCCCAGACGACACGTCTTGCCCTTCAGAAGCGGCGCGCGGGGGCACTCATTCAGCTGCAGCTCGAATGCGATCATAGCGGCCTCCACGCGCCCGAGTGTCAGTAACGGAAGCGGTTGCTGTCGCCCTGCATCACAAATTTGGTGGCACGGGCCATCCGCTTGCTACGCTTCAGGGGTGCGATCGATTTGAAGGTGTTCATTGTCCTTTCCTTTCGATGACGTTGCTAACGCCAGAACGTTCCGCTGCCCACGCGATTATGTCCAAATGTTTCCATTTATAGCTGTAAGTGTGTCGATATAAGCTATTGTATTTGCAAACACTTCCGACATTCCAGGTGTGCTGCCAGAGCACTCCATAGCCGCCAAATCTTTGCTCGGGTGACCGGTCGGGCGGTCGCGATGATCGATTTACCTTGGCTCCTGGTAGGAGCCGATCCTCGGCCGATGTAAGTGCGGGGTGCGTCCCCATCGGTTGTACCGCCCGGCATCAAGATTCTGCTCAAGATTTCCGAGCTGAGTACTGTCGGGCGCCGGCGCCTTTCGCAGACCGCTGGCAACAGCGGAAAACGACCCGTGTGCGCCGGGTGCCAGATAAGCGTCAAGCTGACCCCTGCAAACCGAAACCTATCTATATTCCAGATAATACCTAACTTGATGCACCTCATCACACAGATAGAAAGGTCGCGGTCACGCAACAGAGAAGGATGATTTCGTCGTGTCTACTATGCGCACTTTCCCTGATCGAATGCGGCACGCGGTCCTGTTTGAGGCGCTCGGATTGGCTATCGTCACGCCGGCCGGGGCTTACGTGTTCGACCAGCCCGCAAGTCACATGGGCGTCGTCGGCATTTTCGCATCGACCTTGGCGACCATCTGGAATTTCGGATTCAATCTCGGCTTTGATCACACGATGCTGCGCCTCGTCGGGAATACGACGAAGACCTACGCGCTGCGCCTCCTGCACACGGCCCTGTTCGAGATCGGCTTTCTGATCATGCTCATCCCCCCGGTCTCGTGGTATCTCGGCATGTCGCTCTGGGACACATTCGTGATGGATGTGTCGATCGCAGTTTTCTACATGGTCTACGCTTTCGGCTTTAACCTTGCCTACGATCGGACCTTCCCAGTGCCCGTCCGTCGTTCGGCGGACACTGTGTAACGAAGGCGCGGCTGCGTGTCATTCAGATCGCTCGACTCTGGCAATGGCGCCCCAAAAAACTTGTCACGCGGCCAACCTCGTGCGCGCGCGCGCGCCGCTCGGCGCTATGGGGCGAAAGTTGCTCTGCGCCGACGGGAGAAGAAACATGCCATTCGATATTCGCCAGCTTCGTCATGCAATCGCAGCTGCGGACTGTCGCAGCTTCCATCGCGCTTCGGAGGCACTCAACATCAAACGATCGACGCTTAGCCGGAGCATCTTCCGCTTGGAAGAGCGTCTAGGCGCGACGTTGTTCATTCGGACGACTTCAGGGGTTTTAACTACTCGGGTTGGCAGGGAGTTCGTTCGCGAGGCGCGCCACATCGTCAGCAAAGTCGATCAGCTAGCTGCGAGCATGCGTGCTGCCGGACAAGGACGCGTCGGGGATCTGTCTATCGGCTATAATGTCCCGGTTTCCGCTGGCAACCTCCACACGACACTGCTCAGTTGGCGCGAAAGCAATCCCAACGTGGAGATCGATGCCGTTGAAGCTCAGCGCTTGGATCTAGTGAACGGTCTGAAGGAGCGCGCGGTCGATATCGCCATATTGCCCGGCGAGGCAAGCTATTCTGAAATCAAACGGGCCACCTTCTGGAGTGAACGGTTGCTCGTCGCGATGGCGGCGGACCACCCGCTCGCTGCATATCCGTCCGTGCAGTGGTCCGACCTGCGCGATGAGACTTTCTGGCTCACGGCCAATGATCCGGGGCCCGAGATTCACGACATGCTATTGGGTCATCTATCGGCATTCGGGACCCGCCCGAAAATCAAGATGCAGCCGGTCAGCCGCGAGTCGATCATGAACATACTGGGCGCTGGGATCGGCGTAACCATCACCTGCGAAGGTGCGGCGGGATTGCAGTATCCAAACATTGTCTTACGGGAGGTGCGTGCCTCTCACGGCCCCTGCTTGATCGCATATTCTGGGTATTGGCACGAAGACAACTCGAATCCAGCGTTGAAGAATTTTCTTGCCTTCTTGCGCAATCGCTTTGCGCTGACGTTTTGCCTCCCGTAGTGGCCATCGGGACCTTAGGTGGCATTCGCCTCCCTCAATAGATCAGGAGACAGCACAGCCCTTTGAACAGAGAAAGGGGGAATGGTGGGGTTTCTCATCAACCATTTAATCTACGAGCAGGTGTGCGAACAAATCTTTGCGCGCCCTCACTTCATTGTTGGCGGCGTTGCTGCCAAACCGTTAGCGCACGATATCGGAACAAGCGTCATGCCGGTTCGCGAGGCCCTTATCCGCCTCGCCCAGCAAGACGCGCTCGACAGTATCCCGTCGAAGGGATTCTTTATTCCGCCTCTCAAGGCGCATTACATCGAGGAGGCCTTCAATATTGCGCGCCAACTCGTTGCCAAGCAGCACAGCCCCACTTCGGACGATGGCAGGGCCGAACTGAAGGATGCCATCGTGCAGAACGTGCTACTGTCCTGGCATTGGGAGGTTTTTGAATGGGTTGCCACACCTTCAGGCTTCCGTTCTATCGAGAGGCGGCAATACACTGATTTCGACAGGAAATTCCTTGCGGTAGCGTCGAAGTGCATGGCGGAGGTCGATTGGACGATCATGCGCTATATCTGGGGCAAAACGATTCACTATCGATACTATATCTACAGCAACTTTGACCTCTACTCCGCCCCAGTGCCCAATTTGACCAGACAACCCAACCACCGGAACGAGGTAGCGAGCTTTGTCGATGAGGTTTTCAGACGATACGCACGCCTCGCCGGAATCGTCACGGCACAGGCCGGCGCCAACCAGCGCCCTTCGCCTTACATGTGATCGCCAATCGCTGCGGCTCTACACGCATTCAGTTACGCACGACCGATCGCGCAGATCGACAACGTTGTCTGTCTGACGGATTGTGCTCTTGCGGTGGGTGATCGCCAAGACGGTGACTTCGCCTGCGACCCTCCGAATATGGTCCATGATAGCTGCTTCCGTCGCCTCATCGAGGGCGGAGCTCGCTTCGTCCAGGAACAGAAACTTCGGTTCGCCGTAGAGCGCCCTGGCAATTGCAATTCGCTGACGTTCGCCACCGGACAGTTTCAGGCCACGCTCTCCGACGATCGTTGAGAACCCGTCGGGAAATTCTTCGATCCGATTGAGGATCGCCGCCTTCGCAGCGGCCACGCGCAGTCGCTGCTGATCGATCGGTCGGCCCAGAGCGATGTTGGCCGCTAGCGTATCGTTGAGCAGCATCACTTCCTGCGGAACGACGCCGACCGATGCATACCAATCCCGTCGGCTGACCTCGAACAGGTCAACGCCGTCGACACGAATTTGCCCCTTGGAAGGATCGACAGTTTTCAACGCCAGCCGGAGAACCGTCGATTTTCCCGAACCGGTCTCGCCGATAATGAAGGTGATGGCTCCTCGCTGGGCGATAAAGCTTACGTCCGCTATTCCACGCCCGTCGTCATAGGAAAAACCGACGTTCTTGAATTCGAGCCGTCCGCTGACGGCTGCGAGTTCGCCTCGCGCTGCAGTCCGGTCACTCTCCTCCGGAGACGCCCACATCTGGGCGAAGGGCCTGAATTGCGCATAGGATCTCACCAGGCTCTCGATCGCGAGACCAACCATCTCGAAAGGCTGGTTGAGTTGAAGAAGGAGTGCATTGAACAGCACGATGTCGCCGACAGAGACGGTCCCTTCTCGGTAGCGGGGCAGGAAGATGGTGAAAGCGATCGCGAACTGAATCGCAAGAGCGAGACCGTAGACGCCAGCATAGGCGATCCGTTTCAGACAATAGCTTCGCCAGTTGTGAAGGACCTCTTCAGCGCCGCGTCTGTAGCGGTCACTCATCCATCCGCAGCTCCCGAAGTAGCGCAACGTCTCCATCGAGGAAATCGCGTTACCCACCAACTGCGCATTGGCTTGCCCGGCCGTCGTCGCTTTTTCGAGGTGTGGCCGCGTCCATTTGTTCGAGAAATAGGTCAACGAGATGAACACTGCCCCATATCCAAGGACGACAAGGACCACCCTTGCATCAATGGCGGCACCCAGGACGGCCAGGGTCAAAGCAAGCTGCGCAAAGCCGGGTATGAGGACCATCAAGGCAAGTTGCACTACGACTATGAGAGCTTGTGTTCCCTGCATCTGCGCAGACTGAATCTCCGCTGGATTGTGCTCAACGAAGAACCGAGGCGATTTGTTGACCAAGCGCTCGAAAAAGCGAGTGGCGGCGATGAAATTTAGGTCCTCGGCGCTGATCGCGGCGAGGTACTTCACCATGCTTTGCAGCGCGATAGAGAGCCCAATGACAACGGCGTAGATCAAAAAACCCGCAGAAATCGTCTCCAGCCAGCGATCATCGGTCAGGCGATCGACAAGCCGCGAGAAAAGGTAGGGCGCGAAGACCGAGGCCAATGAAGAGCCGACCACGACGGCAGCAACGAGCACTATCGTATCTCGCGAGGCCTTCCAGAAGCTCGAGATGATCCCGCCGAGCGGAGCCATCACCATGCGCCAATCGCTCAGCTTTCCCGAAGTTGGCATTTCTGGTAATTTCCTTCGGATTTAGTGCCGTCGACACAGTCACGTCGCCAGCAACATCTGAAGGAGGCCGGACGCCGCGACTACGGCTAGACCTTAATAGGAGGCGACCGCTCGGCCGTGATAAGCGCGAAATACCCCGATTATAATATGTCTGGCATCTCGACGAAGTTGTCGTCCGCATCAATGGTCGCAGATGCTGGCTGTGGCGGACTGTCGATCAAGATGGATATGTTCTCGACGAGATCGTCCAGACCCGCCGCGACACCAAGGCCGCCAAGCGATTGCTGATGCGGCTTTTGAGGAAGCAGGGCTGTTCGCCCCGCATCGTCACCGACAAGCTGAAATCATATTCAGCCGCAAAGCGTCAGGTTATGCCTAACGTCGAGCATCCCTCGCACAAGGCTTGAACAACCGCGCCCAGAATTCTCACCGCCGTTTCGAAAACGGGAACGAATGCGGCAGGGCTTTCGATCGAAAGCTTAGGCCCAGAATCAACGTGACAACACCCATTTCCTCCTGTGCATCGCGGTTCAGGCCGCCCCGCGTTCCTCGATCGGCCGAACATTCTGGTTCACCCGGAAGAGGTTCTGTGGGTCGTAACGCCGCTTGACCTCCACAAGTCGGTGGTAGTTGCTGCCATAGGCCGCCTCGACCCGGTCGACCTCGTCTTCCGGCATGAAATTGACGTGGGCCGTCCCAGCGGCATAGGACTTCGCGGCCTCGAAGAGCTGCCGCGCCCGCGCCAGCGGGCGTGCACAATCATGACGAAATGCGAGCCGCCCTGCGGGAGGGCAGTCTCCTCGAACGCGATGCGACCCGATGAATATCTCGCATTCCGGCCCCGGCAGTTGACGGATGGCATCGAGCAGAAAGCCCGTCGTCTGATCGGAAAGCTCCATGAAAGAATGACTCTTCCAGTAGTTCCACGAGCAGGGCGCCAGCAATGGATCGAAGGCCTACTGCCAGCGGACGAAGGGATGCGGCGCGACGACGACGGTGATCGGCCTGCCGATCGCAGTCCGGCTGTCGCCTTCTCGCCCGCTTCGAGATCTCCGCAATAGCACATCGCGAGCATGAGCACGGCGCTCGCGCCGGAAGATCGCCATCAAGGCCGAGATGGGCGCGGGTTCGAAACACCCGCGCAAGGAGAACTGCCAGGCGACTATCGGCACCTTCAAGATGTCCGGCAACGAATTCGGCGAAATCGCCACTCTCTCGGTCCAGGCGAAGGACGTGGGCGTCGTCCCTGAAGCCAACAATCCTGGCGACAAGCCCCCAGCCACCGCGCCGAAATCGGCGCCGCCTGGGCCAAGCGCTCCAACGAAGGCCGCGACTATCTCGGCCTCAAGCTCGACGATCCGAGCTTCACCGCTCCGATCTACGCCAATCTCGTCGACGACGAGGACGGTGAAGGCTTCTCTCTCATCTGGTCTCGCCCCAGCCGCCGAAATCGCAACTGAGCCACACCACCCTCGCCTCGCCCGGAACCGACCGGGCGGGGCGAGAACACCGGTGGCCGTAGCCGATCGCATCGCCTGAAGTGCCTCTGAGTCCCGGTGCTTTATACGTCCAGCTCGCGTTTCGTTCCGGAATGATCGGCCGGCAACCGCCTCAGCAGATCCGCTGCTTCCACGCCGAGCACGTTGGCCAGCCGCTCCACAACATCGATGCTGGCATTGTAAACGCTCCGCTCAAGTGAGCTGATGTACGTGCGATCCAGACCGGCTTGATGCGCAAGCTCCTCTTGCGACAGTCCCTTGGCCTGTCGCAAGGCTCTTAAATTACGCGCGAACACCTCTCGAATTTCCATGGTCGAGAGAGCAGCGGCTTGATGAGTATTCCGCCACGGAGTATTCTCTACAACCGCAATTCTGAGGTGCGGACTTACTTGGTTGAAGGGGTTAGTTATCGGGTTGCCGACATGATCTCGCAGAAGTCTCGATCAGACGTCGTTGTCAGGCTTGACCAGTTCGACGTGACTGACATCGAGAACCTGAGCCAACTCGTAGAGGGTGATCACGGTCGGATTTCTCCGGCCGCGTTCCAGGCTGCTAATGTATTGCTGGCTGAAGCCGGAGCGCGCTTCGACCTCTTCCTGAGTCAGGCCCTTCTCCCGACGCAGGCGGGCAAAGTTGCGGCCGACCAGTTTGCGCATGTCCATGCGCCGGAGGATCGTGATTTACACACTTTAAGTTTATCAACTATAGTATGTAAACGCGAGCGCGCCGAGTGCGGCGACCAGGAGGATTGAAGTGACCGAGCCAGCTTTTCTGGACGAGCCACCGGAAGGTCCAATGCTGACGACCTACGATCGCGAGCACATGAAGCTCTATATGCGCCTCCTCGACGCAGCAGCGGACGGCGCCACCTGGCAGGAAGCCGTCGCAGTCCTGTTCGGGATAGATCCCGTCAACGAGCCGGAGCGCGCGCGCCAAGTCCATGAACGGCACCTGGTTCGCGCCCGCTGGATCAGCGAAAGCGGCTACCGTCAGCTTGCTGGGGAACGCAACCGCTGAAGCATCCTGTTGCACGAAACGCAACACGTGGTCCCCTCGCGGGGACTTCCGCAAAGCAATCAGTCCGGGAATCATTCTCGCAGCGCCAGCGAAATGGTTGCATGCGCTCGGAGAAAACGGATGCGCCCCGATACCTCACAATGGCGATCCTCATCGGCATACGACTATGTCGACGACCTTTCCGGCCCCGACCTCGCTTGGGAATGGCTACGCCGCAACACCGATTACCAACAGGACTTCCCGGCACTTCAACGAACCACCACTGACCGCCAAGCGCTCTTGCTAGCGCTCCGTCGGCGATGGGGGTTGCGATTTCCCGGTTGCGCCGTCACTCAATGCGACACAAACCATCGTGACGTGGTCACCGGAGCTGGATACCGGCGCAGTTCTGCTGACATCCACCGCCACAATCGCGCCAACGGAGCGGAATCTCTCCCATCTGCTCGACCAGACCCAGGCGCAGACAGACGAATTCGGCTCCTTCTTCCGCCACGTCTTGCCTGACGGCGACGCGGTGCAACTCCTGCGTCTCGCCGGCGTCGGCGCCGATGAGCCGCTCGCCGCGCTCATTCCCATCGATCCAGACGCGCTCGATCGTGTCGAGGCACTGCTTCGATTGGTGCAGAGTCTAATGGGCCGGCGCGTCGCCGAGGACACGCGTCTCACGCGCCAGAAACGTCGACGCGCGCGACACATGCTGCAAGCCGTAGACGGGCGCGCAAACGGCGCCAGTTACCGCGAAATCGGCGGCGTCATCTACGGACGAGAACGCGTGGCCTCCGAGCCCTGGAAAACCTCCGCTCTGCGTGACGCGACCATGGATCTGGTCAAGGACGGCCTGGCCATGATCGCCGGTGGCTATCGCAACCTTCTGCGTCACCGCCGCCGGTAGTGCCAGCCCCCCGAAGGGGTGGGATTTTTGGCTCGTCTATCTTCGCACTCCCCCCTTCCGGCTCTTCTTCGCCACCCTGCCCTTCGTCCGCCGCTCACGTCCGGCGCGCCCCACCGACAGCCACGGAGGCTCCATATGGCATCGAATACCGCCGGCTTACCCCCTCGCTACCTGCGCACGCCCGAAGCTGCGCGTTTTCTGAGCCTATCCGGCCGCACACTCGAAAAACACCGAACCTATGGGACAGGACCAGCCTACAGGAAGCTCGGCGGGCGGGTGGTCTATTCGATCGAGGATCTGCAAGCCTGGGCCGATCGCGGGATGTTGACCTCGACCTCCGACCCAAGAGGCAGCGTCCTTCCGGCAAAGCGCCATAGCGCCGTCGGGCAAGCACACACCGGCCGCCAACAGCGCTGAGGTCGCCGTGTCATGAAGCGACCGCGTATCATTGCCCTTAGCGAACGAGCGAAGCTCGACCCCTTCATCGTCGCCACTGGTGCCGCCGGTCCGCGCGATCAGCGCGACCTCATGGAGCGCCCCTTCTTTTCGTTGGCCAAGGCCAAGCGGGTTGCACCAATCCTCTACAAATCCGGTGACGTGCAAGTGGAAGTCTTTGCCATAGCCGAGCACGGCATGGCCACGATCTGGGACGCCGACGTTCTCATCTGGGCCGCGAGCCAGATCGTCGAGGCCGAAAATTTGGATCTTAGAACGTCCCGCTTTCTACGCTTTACGCCGTATCAGCTCCTGACTGCCATCGGCCGCGATACCGGGGCTCGGGAATACAAGCTCCTCAAGGGCGCTTTGACGCGACTTCAATCGACCGCGATCCGCACGACCATACGGCAGGGCGAGCATTGGCGACGCCACCAGTTCTCCTGGATCAACGAATGGGAGGAATGCACCAAACGTGACGGTCGGACGGAGGGCATGGAATTCGTCCTGCCCGACTGGTTCTATCGGGGCGTCGTCGACCGGTCACTCGTGCTCGCGATCGACCCGGCCTATTTCCGCCTGACCGGCGGCATCGAGCGCTGGCTCTACCGCGTCGCCCGCAAGCATGCCGGCCGACAGAGCAGTGGCTGGATCTTCGAGATCGCCCACCTTCATGCGAAGTCCGGCAGCCTCGCTCGCATGTCCGATTTCGCCTTCGATCTCCGGCGCATAGTCCAGCGACAGTCGCTTCCGGGCTACCGGCTTCGGATCGAGCGGCATGGCAGGCGCGAGTTGCTGCGCATGCTCCCCGCCACCCTGCCCACGGGCCCTGTGGACGACGCTGTGGAAACACCCGGGACTTCGGGCGCAACGACTGTCGGGACTTCAGGCGCATCGGCATCGGGATTTCGGGCGCATGGATCGCAACCAACCCTTTGGCGTGAAACGACCCTTCCCGGGCTTAACCTAGAATCTAACAGAGAATCTAACTTTCTTTCTGGCAGCGGCGATGTGGAAAAGACGTCCCGAAAGCCGGACCCGGGCCGTCGGGGCGACCCACGCGACGTTCAGCCCCGTGAAATCCCAAGATCAATCGGAGACGACTCATGACCGGCACCGCGAATCATCGCGGGCGTGGCATCTCGACGCCATCCGCCCGCCCATCCGACAACCTGACCCGTGTTGAGCTCACCTGGATCGAGAAGAAGATCGAGAGCTGGATCCGCTTCGGAGAGCCCGCACACGAAGAGATTCTGAGCCGTAGCCGGCGCGTCCTGTCCTTCCGTCCGGAGACGATCTTCGCCTTCGTTCGATGGGCCTCGAACGACTTCGGGACCATCATCTCGCGGATCGACATCGTGCGCGCCGTCTCATCAGGCGAGGCCTACCAGACGCTACCCTTCGTGCGGCCCGGCGGCGAGATTCTCCTCAAGGTGGAGGGCTTGCAGAAAATGGACCAGGTGCTGCGCACGATCGATGCCATAGAGGCGCTCGACATCGCCTGTCCCGATGTCTTTCCGGATCATTGGCGTCACATACATAACCGGCTCGCGGCCGGTCATGAGCCTCGCGCTTACACGCACGAGCAGCATCAGGCCTATCTCCTGCGCCGGAAAGCGACGCAATGACCCGCTTCGGCTGTGTCATCATGATGCTTCTCGCTTCGGCCGCGATTTTCATCTCGGCGGCGTTGCCAATCCCCGTGAAGCTTGTCTGGAACACGTGGGCCAGCGCGCCGATCGGCCTCTATGCGATCGAGGCTCCTGAGCGGCTCGAAGTGACCCACCTGGTCGTTGTCTCGGTACCCGAACCGCTTGTGACCCTGCTCTCCGACTGTGGATATGTGCCGCGCGGCGTGCCGTTGATCAAGCACATCGCCGCCCTGCGAAAGTCACCAAATCATCGTCGATGGGGCCATCGGCGCCGCGCTCGATCGCGACCGCTCGGCCGCGATCTGCCCGCTTGGCAAGGCTGTCGCCGCCTACAATGCGGGGCCGGTACGCTAGGGCCGAATTCGAGGCGTTAAGTGGCGCGGATTAGAGGCAACGAATTTCGATGTACAAGTATACCGCCGAAGCCTACGTACCGGTCCCGCATCCGGAACGGGTCGCGGAAAAGGTCTGCGCGCGTTATCGCGACTATTGCCACTCGATCGACGATATGGGCGCCGATAGGTTGCTCTACTTCGGCGACGCGCGTGCGATCCTGAGGCTGACGGATGAAGGTCTGCACCTCCAAGTCGACGCGCAGGACACCATCACCTTCTATGGCATCAGGACACTTCTGCTGGGAAGCCTGTGCGCCATCGCGAAGTTTTCAGGTGAACACGTTGAGTGGCACTCGGCCGGCAGCGTGCCTTTCGGCACGATGTAAGGATGCCGCGGAAGCGGTGGCCCGCCCTGGACCTTTGCGGGTACCCTTCAGTCGCTCAGCATGGTTGTCCGCACGGGTTCGCAGTACTGGCAAAGCGCCCTTTCCCGCATAGCCCCATTTTCGGTCCCCGACGGCAGACAATATCCTCGCCACCATCAGACGTCTCTGCGGCAAATCTTCGAAATCAGAAAGTGGGTTTAAATCATACATTCCCGCCTCACGCTGATGTAACGTGAACACGGCAATTGATGAGAAAGGGCTTTGCGACAGATAGCGCGCACGGCATCGGGTTCTATTGAATTCGTAGCCCTCGCTCGCGCTCCACGCGATGAGACTGGATTCTCAGAGGCAAAAGCACTAAGTATAGCCAAGTTAGCTAAACGGGACTCCCATGCAAGTTACAATCCATAACGCCAAAACGAATCTGTCCAAACTCATCGAGGCGGCAAGGGCTGGCGAAGAAGTTGTCATCGCGAAGGGCAAGACCCCTGTTGCCCGGATCGTTGCTATTCCACAAAGCAAGTTCACCGTCGGGCTGCTGAAGGGCAAGGTCACAGGGGAGGGACCGGATTTCTTTAAGCCGATGAGTGAAGATGAACTCGCTCTTTGGGAAGGCGCGGTGTGACAGCTGTGCTTCTCGACACCCATGCTTGGGCATGGTCACTAACGGGCGATATGCGCCTGTCCACCAAGGCAACCGCTCTCATCACGGAGGCTGACAGCGTTTTTGTCAGTCCCATCAGTTTCTTCGAGATTGGGCAGAAAGTCCGTATCGGCAAGTGGCCGGAGATGGAACCATTCATCAATGACTTGCCGAGCTTGCTGGCTGAACAGGGTGGCAGAGTTGCCGCACTGGCGCCGGAAGTGTGTTTGAAAGGGGCGACCCTCGCCTGGGAGCATCGCGACCCATTCGACCGCTTGCTGGCGGCGACCACGCTCGCTCTTGGAATCCCGCTGATTTCAGCGGACGAAGTTTTCGACACGCTCCCGGATATTAGCCGATTGTGGTGACTTCTGCCCCAGACGTCTCTGGTCCGATGGCACGCCTCCAAACATGATCGAATCAATTACTTGACGAGCAACTGGCAGCGCCCCCCCGCTTCACCGAAAAGCAGGGCCAGTATCTCGCCTCGGCCTATAGCCAGATCAACGAACGGGCGCCGGCCGAGCGTGACCTGCAACGCTATGTCGGCGTCGCCCGAAGCATCGAACTGCTCGTCAATCACAACAGCCTACCCACGCTGCAACCCAACCAACCCGTCAAATCCTCTGTGCAGAGGTACTAAGGCCTGAAACCTTGCCGCTTTTCCTGGGAATAGATGTCGGCGAGATTGATGCTCCCAACTCAGTGGCAAGGAATGTTCAGCAATTCGGAACATCCTTCCCTGTGCTCGGGCGGCGGTGCGGCCGAGATAGATCGTGTTCCGGTGCACAATGGCGCCGAGGTGCGCGAGGATCGTAAGATGGCGGCCGCCGCGCGAAATGCCCGCTTCAGCATGAGCGCTGACGCAAATACCGCAGGAAACTCCCTTTGACGCAATCTGCAAACCAGGCCACCAACGTCGCGCATGCCGGGCTTGGTCATCTCTTCAGCGTTACGGTGAGGTTGGCTAACGCAATCTGATTCTCGATGACCGCCCGGTGGCGATCTCAGTACGGCCGATCGATCGTAAAGGGTTCATGTTCAGCTTGCGCTTCTCCTCCTGCCTTCTTCAATGCGCTCCGGTAATTCAACGGGCGCGGTCGATGACGCGCCGCTCACGCTCCGAAATGATCTCCTGACTGCTCTGCACGCGAACCGTCTGCTGCAAGACCTGCAGCCGATCCCGCATCGCCTCCAACGCGCGGCGCTGCACCAGCGACACGCGATTGATGACGTCCTTCTCGCCACGCAGGATGGCGTTTCTGCCGAAGCGCTCGTCGAGCGCCCGGCTGACGGAGACGAATTCTTGGGCGACGCGCGGATCGAGAAAACCCGCGGCAATCTCGATCTTGCCCTCCCTCTTCTTCATCTCGGTCGTCAACTGCCGCAGCGCGCCCTCAGCCTGCTGCGACAGACCGGGAATAGCGACCGCCATACGCCGGCGCTCGTCGGCAATAGCCTGGGTTTCAGCCTCAAGCGCAGCGGCATAAGACGCTCCGAGGGAACGGACACGGCTTGTCGCTTCGGGCAGAACCTGAAGCGCGACCTTCCGCTCGCGGCCGACAGCAAGCAACTTGTCAATGATGCGATCGGAGCCACGCAGCGCGCCATAGGCCGCCGGATCGTTGCTGACGGCTGCGGCAACCCGCTCGCCGGCAAAGCCCTTCACGACAAGCTCCTCGATCTTGGCGACCGCGCCGGCCGGATCGCGCCAGATGCGCATTGCCGCCTCGGCGAGGACGGCGCGATGATGATTGTAATGGGGAACGGCAAGCGCCCTTTCCCGCGCTTCATCGGCAATCGATGTCTTGAACTCCGTGACGGCGGCAAGCATGGGCAACACGGGCACTGTCTCCTTTCCGAACTCGATGCTTGCGCCGGCGACGATTTTCGAGCGATCCTGCTTTTCTGCGAAATGCTGCTCGTCGCTGAAACGCCTGATCACCTCGAACAGGCGCACTAGCGTTTCACGGTGGTCAGTGGTGAGATTTGCCGGCATGCGCTCGGCAACATTTCGCTCGGCGATCGGATCGGCCTTCGCGGTGAAGGCATTCCAGCCAAAGCGTGTGGTCAACGCCTCGTTGACGGCCTTGACCTCCTGAACAAGCAAATGGTCCTCAGCGGCATAGGCGAAGGCAGTCTTGTAGGCATCGGCCCCGCCGCGCTCCCGGACCGCCTCGACTTCGACGAGACGCGCCATCGCCTGTTTCGAAAGCGCGGGGATGGACAACGACATATAAGCGCGCCGCTGTCGCTCGCGGATGGCGAAGCGCTCAGCCTGCCTGCGTGACTCGGTTGCATGCGCGCGCGCCAACGGCAGCAGCTCCGATAAGGCGGCCATGGCAGCGTTGCGCTCGTCGCGGGCGGCGCGGCCATCGATCATCAGATTGGATCCGCACAGGCGGCCAAGGCGGTCGGGCGCCAGGGCAAGATCTTCTGCAATCTTGCGCGGCTCGACGCCTGCACCCGACGCCAGAGCGTTGAGCGCCGACAGCGCGCCATCGGGGTCGCGATAGATTTTCTGCAGCACTGGCCGAAGTATTTCCTCCCGCTCCTTCCACCGTTCCGAGGAGAGCTGCGCGAGACGCGCATACTCTTCAACGCTGCGGGGGAATTCGGTGGCGGGTGGAATCAAATAGTTCCCACCCAACGGAATACTGGCAGCGAAGGCTTCTCTGCGTTCCTCCCTGTACGAGACGCTCCGTTCCCGTTCGATCGCGAAATCGAGCGCAATGCTTGCCCGCTCCCAGAGCTTCGCCAGCTGCGACCGCTTCTCCGCAAGCCACGCCGACCGTCGCGCCGCGCCCTCCTCTAATTCCAAAGTGACCCGGGCGAGCGTCTCGATGCCGCGCCGGCGGGCAAAATCACGGACATGCTCCCGATAGCCTTCCTCGCTTTCGAAATCGAGCGTCGTTGTCTTGGCGCCAGATCGCCCAAGTCGCTCAACAAGCCGCTTGAACACATCCGGCCGATGGCTTTCCCGCTCGATCCTAGCCTTGCGCGCATCGGCAGTTTCGACTTGGGTTCCAGTCCAGACGTTTCGCTCGACCTGACGTTCCTCGAGGCGCTTCTTGCCGGTCTCTTCATCAGTGACGGACACCTTTACCGTGACCGTTTCGACGCCATCCTTGCGGAGCGTCACGGTATCGCCTGTCGAGATTCCACTCTGCTCCAGTGCCTTCGGCAGGCTCACGCCCCAAAGTCGGTGAACGGTTCCGTCGTCCGTCCTCACATCGGCGTACGGGCTTTCCTTTGCATCAGCATCCTGCGGCCGGAACTTGGCCCACCCGGTGTCCACCAATTCACCGGTGACGCCGGATGCGTGATCGACACGCGGCCGGTGCCCCCATTCCGACTTCGGTTCAAAATTCTCGCGCGCAGCGTAGAGATCGGCGCGGTTACGATGCCGGGTCATCGCCACATAGGTCAGATGCCGGTCCATCATTCCGGTGGCGAGCACGAAGGTCCGATCGATGGTCGAACCTTGAGATTTATGGATGGTCGCGGCATAGCCGTGATCGACATTGCGGTAGCTGTCCTCGCTGATTACGACGTCGCGGCCATTGTCGAGATGCACCGTCAGCAGCGCGTCTACGCGTTTGTCGCCAGTCGAAATGACCGTGCCAAGCATACCGTTCTTCACATATTGGGGACCAAGCCGCCTTGCGCGCGGTTCGAGGAAGCGGGCGTTTTCGAGGAAGATGACCCGGTCGCCGGCGGCAAACTCGCGAAGTCCACGTGCCGTCTGGAATTGCCGCGCTCCTGTCAGCGCCCGCTCGTCGATCATGACCTTGCGTAAGGCCTCGTTCAGCTTCCAAACGTCATCGTTGGTGTGGGCGAGAACAAGCAGTTCGTCACCGCGAAGACGATCCGCATGTTCGCCCGCAGCCGATTTGCGCAGCAGTTGATGACGGACATCGACCCAATCGGCAACGATGCGGTCGATGATTTGGGCCCGGGTTTCGGTCTCGACAATACGGCCCTGCTGGGCGTAGGCGTCGAGGCCCTCTTCGACCTTGCCGCGGGCGAAGAGGCGGGATGCCTCGCGCGCCCACGCATCACGCTGGCGGCGCACACCGGCAAGTTCCGCAAAGCCGATCCGTTCTGTGATTGCCCTGAACGCCGCACCCGCTTGGATCGGTTGAAGTTGCATTGCGTCACCGACGAGCACGACCTTTGCTTCTGCTTGCTCGGCAATACTCAGGACGCGCGCCATCTGCTGCGAGGAGACCATGCCGGCCTCGTCGATCACCAGCACATCGCCACGGTTGAGCTGCTCACGCCCAGCGGCCCAAGCTAATTCCCACGAAGCCAGCGTGCGCGACCGGATGCCGGAACTGTCCTCCAGCCCTTCGGCGGCCTTGCCGGCAAGGGCCCCGCCGATCACCCGCCGGCCGTCGCTTTCCCAGGCAACGCGTGCCGCAGCAAGCAGCGTCGACTTGCCCGCCCCCGCAAGACCGACGACGGCGGCGATGGCATTGCCGCCTGTCACGTGACGAACGGCATCGACCTGTTCCGTATCGAGCCTGAAGGACTTTTCCGGATCGGCCGTTTCGATGCTTCGTACGGCGGCGGAGACCTTGGCAGCGCAGACGGCGAAGCCCGTCCGCACCGACAGAACTTCGGCAGACTGCGCCATATCATATTCGATGCGCAGGATTTTCCGCGTGGTGAACACCGCCGGCTCTGTCGCCTTGCCCGTTTGGGTGTCGACCTGCTGCGGCTTCAGCAGCACCAGATCGTCCGAAGCCATAAGCCGCGCGCGGATGTTGGCGAAGTCCATTGGATCATCGACATAGCGGTGCAGCGCCTTGGCGATATCGCGTTCATCAAGGGTGGAGCGTTCGTTGCCGAGCTGCTTGAGGAGAAGCTCCGGATCGGCAAGCAGCCGGTCGGCCATCTCCTGTCGCCGCGCCAGATCGGCCGGCGCGAAATACATCTCGACACCCTTGCGCGCGAGCGCCGCCTTCTCCGGGCCGAGGTGTTTCTGTGCGATCCCATCGAGGCCTTGCTCAGCATAGGAGCGGCCGTCGAGACGGATCTCATGGCCGGCCAGCGCCAGGTAACGGTTGACCGTTTCGGCCCAGGCGACCTTCCATGCCTTCATGGTTTCCTTGTCGCCGGCCCAGAGCTTGTAGACGATCTTGCCGTTCGGCCTGTTCGGCGTGACGACACGCAACAGCTCCCCGTCGTCGCCCAGGACCGGCACCTTCTTCGGCCCAAACCCCTCCTCCGTAAGGGGCCTGAGCGCCATCATCAGATGGATATGTGGATTGCCGTCCTTGTCGTGAAACACCCAGTCGGCGATCATTCCTTTCGATGTGAAGTTGTCGCGGACAAATTCACGAACGAGCGCGGTATTCTCCGCTCGCGTCAGCTCTTCCGGCAAAGCAATGATCAACTCCCGCGCAAGCTGTGCGTCGGCCCGCGTCTCAAACGCATCCACCGCATTCCAGAACGCCTCGCTTGCCGCGGCGACAGTCTTGCCCGCGATCGCCGCCCGCAGCCAGCCCGGGATATCGTCCGGCAGCGCCAGTTCCTCATGCACCAGCTCCGACGCGCCGCCACGGTAGCTGAAGGACGTTCCGGCCTGCTCGTCCATCATCCGGGCGCGATGGCGGTAGGCGGCGGCCGAGACGATACTGCGTCCCGCTCCCCTGCTGATCACCTGCGCTCTGACGAACATGATCGCCACGACTGTCTCCGTCCCTCCGAGCACGTCGCGCCAGCGACGTATATTGCGCCCTCAAACCGGTCGGACCGGAGGACCGATGCCGCTTCTCCGGAAGGCGCCGACGGTCGGATTCCGGCTGCGACGTTTTCGGGATGGCGCACATTAATCTAGTTTACGATCATTTTGTAGATAGTATAATCGCCGCTAGTCAGATTACTCAAACAGGAACGGACACCGGTATGGCCACAAAATCATCGATTTCCGATATCGACGCCCAGATCGAGAAGCTCCGCGATCGTAGACGAACACTGATAGTAAAATCCGCTGAGCGGTTTGCGCGCGCCGCCACGAAATCGGGTCTGGCGGAAATGGCGATCACTGACGAGGAACTTGACGCGGTCTTCGGGGAGATCGCTGCTCGATTTCGCAAAGGAGAGAAGGAAGGGGCCTTTGGCTCAACTGCTTCACCGCGTCGACAGGCAAGTGGCGGGTCTGGAACGCCGGCGGAGGTTTCTCATGACGAGTGAACGAAAGCGCGAGTCCCGCGAGAAATTCCTGCTCGGTGGCATTGTCGCGAGAGCGGGTCTCACGAAGGCCGACCGGGCGTTTCTACTCGGCGGTCTCATCGAACTTGCAAGCGTCGCGCCGGGCACCGCCGAGCATCGGCGCCTGCGCGATATCGGCGAGGAAGCATTCAAGGCTCCCACGTCAGAGGGCGGATCACCTCGTATCGCGGAGACGACGGAATGGCACTGAAGTCAAAACCCCATCCGAGCCTTTTGCTCATTCTCTTGCCCGTCGCTGTTACCGCCTTTGCGGTCTATGTCGTGGGCTGGCGCTGGTCGGTGCTCGCTGCCGGACTGTCCGGGAAGGCGGCATACTGGTTTCTACGAGCCTCACCGCTACCACCGTTATTGCTCGGGCCGCTCGCAGGCCTGTTGACCGTTTGGGCCTTGCCGTTGCACCGGCGAATGCCGATAGCCATGGCGAGCCTCGTTTGTTTTTTGACAGTCGCCAGCCTCTACGCGCTGCGTGAATTCGGCCGACTGTCCCCATCCGTGGAAAGCGGCGTGCTATCATGGGATCGGGCGCTGTCCTATCTCGACATGGTCGCTGTCGTCAGCGCAGTCGTTGGCTTCATGGCCGTGGCTGTGGCCGCGCGCGTTTCCACCGTGGTCCCCGAACCGGTAAAGCGCGCCAGGCGCGGAACCTTCGGGGACGCGAACTGGCTGCCGATGTCGGCGGCGGGAAGACTATTTCCGCCGGACGGCGAGATCGTCGTCGGCGAGCGCTACCGCGTCGACAAGGACATCGTCCATGAACTGCCCTTCGATCCAAACGATCCGGCGACGTGGGGGAAAGGCGGCAAAGCGCCGCTACTGACCTATAAGCAGGATTTCGATTCCACCCATATGCTCTTCTTCGCCGGGTCGGGTGGATACAAGACCACAAGCAATGTCGTGCCGACGGCGCTGCGTTATACCGGGCCGCTGATCTGCCTCGACCCTTCCACCGAGGTCGCGCCCATGGTGATCCAGCACCGAACCCGCGTGCTCGACCGCGAGGTGATGGTGCTTGATCCGACGAACCCGATCATGGGCTTCAACGTGCTCGACGGGATCGAGCACTCGCGACGAAAGGAAGAAGACATCGTCGGCATTGCTCACATGCTCTTGTCGGAGAGCGTGCGCTTCGAAAGCTCGAGCGGTTCCTACTTCCAGAACCAAGCACACAATCTCCTGACCGGCCTGCTCGCGCACGTGATGCTGTCGCCGGAATATGAAGCGCGGCGAACCTTACGCAGTCTTCGGCAGATCGTCTCCGAGCCGGAGCCCTCGGTGCTGGCGATGCTGCGTGACATTCAGGAGCATTCCGCGTCCGCCTTCATCCGCGAGACGCTCGGCGTTTTCACCAACATGACCGAGCAGACTTTTTCTGGGGTCTACTCGACAGCATCGAAGGACTGCCAGTGGCTGTCGCTCGACGGCTACGCCGCACTCGTTTGCGGCAATGCTTTCAAATCGAGTGACATCGTCTCGGGCAAGAAGGACGTATTCCTCAACATCCCGGCATCGATCCTGCGCTCCTATCCGAGCATCGGCCGCGTGATCATCGGCTCACTGATCAATGCCATGATCCACGCCGATGGCGGCTTCAAGCGCCGGGCGTTGTTCATGCTCGATGAGGTCGATCTTCTCGGATACATGCGCGTTATGGAAGAGGCGCGCGACCGCGGCCGAAAGTACGGCATCTCAATGATGCTGATGTACCAATCGGTCGGCCAGCTGGAGCGGCATTTCGGGAGGGATGGCGCGACGTCGTGGATCGACGGCTGCGCCTTCACAAGCTATGCCGCGATCAAAGCGCTGGACACAGCGCGCAACGTCTCCGCCCAATGCGGTGAGATGACGGTAGAGGTGAAGAGGAGTTCCCGTAACGTTGGCTGGGACATAAAAACCGCCGGGGGCCGCCAATCCGAAAGCGTTAATTTCCAGCGCCGGTCGCTGATCATGCCACACGAAATCACCCAGTCGATGCGCAAGGACGAGCAGATCATTATCGTGCAAGGTCATAGCCCGATCCGTTGCGGGCGCGCGATCTATTTTCGGCGGAAGGATATGGATCAGGCAGCTAAGGCAAACCGCTTTGTCCGGGTTTAACGTTCCACGCCAAGCCGTACTCATGCTTATTGCGCGGGCCGAACGCGGGGGCATCGAGGCTGGGAAGGAGACCCGTTCGAACAGGGATGTGCATGACCGTCGACGACAATGGATGCGTCTACGACGAAGTAACCCCGTGAGGGGCATCCGGCTTGAGAGACGGCAGCGCCAGCCGATGCGAAGTTATGTTCGAGACGCGAGCGGCAATGTCCTTGCCTACGGCGATTCCGTCGCCCTTAGCAAGGATCTCAAGGTTTAGAGAGCGAACCAGGTCCCCATCTGGGAGTGTTCGGCCTAGTCGAAAAAAGATCGAGCGCGGCGGAAAGATCGAACGGGAACTTGGTTTAGAGCGATTGCGGTCATGTGTCCTGCGCTTGAAATGTGCGTGAAATGTGCGTAAATTAGTCCTCCATTTTCAGCAGGAGAACCGCCATGTCCGCGCTTGCTCTACCCGATGTTCTCGAAAGCGTTCACCAGCCCGGAACGTCCGATCTTTCGGCAACTGGTGTTGCGGACCTGTTTGGCCTTCAACTTCAGGATCTCGCAGCGATCGCGGCGGTACATCGCAACACGGTCAGGACCCATCCGAGTTCCGCCAAGCTACAGGCTACGCTGCGCGACTTGATGCGCGTGCTGTCCGCGGCATCCGTCGTGCAGCCCGACAAGGAGCGCGCGCTATTCCTCATCAAGAATGCTCCGATCCCGGCGTTTCGCCACAAGACGATCCTGCAACTCGTTACCGAAGGCCGGACCGAGGATGCGATCGACTACCTGGAATCCGTCAGTTCGGGATATGTCGGGTGATCCTCGAACATCTTCCCGCGGGCACGTTGCTCTACCGTGCCCATATGCCAGAATGGGCCAGCTTGCCGAGGAGCGGCGCGGGCGCGGCGCGCAAAGGCGGCCGGTTCAATCGAGAGGGCGTCGAAGCTCTCTACCTGGCGTTGGACGAAGTAACTGCCCTCCGTGAGTATCAGCAGACCTCTCCTTTTCTGCCGCCCTGCACCGTTTGCTCGTACACCGCGACATTGGTAAACCTCGTCGACCTTCAACAGCTGAGCCACGGCGACCCGTGGGACGACCTCTGGCATAGCTGGCGGGAGGACTGGCGCCACCTCAAATTCGACCTGCACGTCGAGCCGCCGACATGGGTACTGGGAGATCTCGTACTAGAGGCCGGCCATACAGGCATCATTTTTCCCAGCATAGCCAATCCGGGTGGGGCGAATGTCGTTATCTTCAGCGAACGGCTCGCAGGCGAGAATCGGATCGAAGTCAATGATCCCGAGGGTAGACTCCCGCGTAATCGGTCGAGTTGGGAGCGGTGAACCCCAAATAGATAGTCCGTGAAAATTCGGGGCCCTTATGCCACTGGCTTAGTGGAACACGTTGCCTTCAATGCACGCCGCTTGGCACCGATGTTTTTTCTGCCAATGAGAACCGTCACGGAAACCGGCATTCGTTGCATGCGATTTGATATAACCGACGACCCGTCCCGGTAGTGACGTCACCAGCGAAGGTCGTCCCGACGGCAAACGAAGCCGAAGCCCTGCGGATCAATCGTAACCAACGTCCTGCCGTTTCCTGAAGAGCTGACCATCCGCAAGACCGCGCAATTTGCCTTGTACGAACTATTCAGACCTCAACGAGCCCCGTCCGACCATTCGACAGGATGCAGACTATCCCAAAGCGCGCCGTCAGCGGTCTACACATGGCTATGGCCTCCCTTAGAAGGGAGGCTCGGCATCGATGCGGCCCTCCTGTTCGGCGATTGCCACTTCCAATTCCGCCTGTGCCAGTTCGAGCTCCGCTGCGATCTGAGCGCGCTCGGCCGGGTCGCAGCAGTTCAGCTCGCGGCGCAGTTCCTCGATGTGGTCTTCCAGCGCAACCGTCATTGCCGTCATCTCCTTGGATAATGTGAAAGATGGCGCGCCGGTGGTCGCGAGGATCGGGCTGGGTCAAGGATCGCGGGACGCGACCGGCGGAGCCGGCGGGCGGGGGAGCCAAAATGCGAAGCATTTCGGGGGGACCGCTCGTCCTTGAGGCGGCACGATTGCTCGTGACAGACTTGGCTCCCTGAGCAGATAGTTTTTTGATCTCGTGTGGCAGGGGTAGCGGACCCGGTGCGGGCTCGATGCCCGCACCGGGTCCTATCGACCATGAACAGTCCGCTTGGGCCGAACGCGTTCAGGGCGCCGGTCCCGATTGGTCGGGACCGGCGTTGGCGGATCAGTTCGGATTATTCCAGAGGATCACCTTGCGGTTCGGATCACCGCCCGGCGCCTGCGCAAGGTTGCCGAAGATCACCCCGATCTCCGGAGCCTCCAGCTTCACCGAGAGGTACTCCTCTCCGGTCTGGCGGGCGACACGGTTCCAGGCCGCGCCGATTTCAAAGCCGGTCTTGCGGTGGATGACGCGGTAGTCGGGGGCTTCTTCGCTTGCCTTGTTGGCGTTGGGGATGATGGCGATAGGGGCGTTGACCCGGATCGTGGCGAAGACGCCCTCGAGAGTGCCATCGGTCTTCTGCGTCAGAGCTGCGATCGTGGTTGCCATGGTATTGTCTCCTTCGGTTGCTCGGGACCATTCCCGATAACGCGCGAAGAGACGGCCGATCTGCTGCGGTCATCTCGCACGAAAATTCTGGGAAATTCTATTTTCCGAAAAAAGGCGGGCGCGCTTCGTCCCGCTTGCCGGAAGAAGTGCAAGAAGCCCGCATGAAGAACCCAAATCGAATTTTGCTGAATTTTCGTTCGAGACGTACCCCTTTAGGGGTTGACCGCGAAAGCAGGCGGTCGACTAAAGGGCGATATAGAAACGGGAATGGTCTTGTTGCAACCGAAGCCGGTGACAGACCGTTCAGGCCACCCGGTCCGGCACTGCTTAAGACCGCCGGTACATTGCAACGTGGGCACATCACATCGGTTTGCGCTGCGCCCCCCTCGCCCATCTCTGCCAATCGAAAGCAGCAAGGAGCGTCGACTGCCGCCACATCTCTCGGGTGCAAGTTGAGACGACCGCGGTGGACCATATTGCCAGAAAGCCGTGCTGCAATGTCTCGACACGCTGGGCCCCGCCGAGATCGACCAAGTCGATCTTCGACAAACTTGGCCGCCGTCCGGTCTCGGCACGAGCACAGTCCCCCGACAGACACCCGTCTGCTCCGATCAGTCGGTCCTGAGCAATCGGGGCTGGCATCGCTTGACGCGACCTGCCTGATCGCCGAGGGCGTCACGCTTCTGGAGCTGCAACGCTTTCGAGCCCAGCGCGGCATGGGAAATCCCAGTTCGTGCTCATGAGTTGCGAGCATTGCGAGCGAATGCGAGCCGATGGAGATCCTCGACGCGAGCCATGGTACCTCCGCCGGAAGAACACAATGAACTGTTCGCCGCGGCGATCGGCTGCGAACGGCGAGGGCTATAACGCCGAGCAGTGAAGCTCCTGCCCGCGGGAACTCGCCGAACGCAAGGGATCGTCACGTCGTCAAGGCGCGAAGACTGGATGCAGGCTTCGTGCAGCGGGCTCGCCGGCGAAACAGTGCCCGGTCGGGCGGATCGCCGGATGCGAGTGACCTGTCTTGAACTGAGGGTCAAAAAGCCGTATATACGCTTCTGTAGATACATAAGGGAGGCGACCATGCCCCATCTTGCACGGGTATTCCAGTCCGGAAACTCGCAGGCCGTCCGCCTGCCGAAGGAATTCCGCTTCAACGTCGAGCGCGTGGAGATCACGCAGGAGGGCGATGCTCTCATTCTCCGTCCGCATGTCGAGGCGGGCGAGCCGTGGTCGTCGCTGAAGGCAGCGCTGGCCCGCGGCATGAGTGACGACTTCATGGAGAGCGGGCGCGAGCAGCCGGAACAGCAGGATCGACCGGAACTTGACGCGGTGTTTCAGTGATCTCGCACCTTCTCGATACCAACGCTGTCATTGCCTTGATCGGCCGAAAATCGGATAGATTGGTCAGCCGTGTTCTCCACAGCCCTCAGGGCAGTCTCGGCCTACCCTCGGTCGTCGCGTATGAACTCTATTTTGGAGCGCAAAAAAGCGCAAAGGTCCAACACAACCTGGAAACGTTGCGTTTATTGATGGCGGATTTTTCGATCCTCGACTTTGACCAGAATGACGCCTTTGTCGCGGGCGAGATCCGGGCGGCCCTTGCCGCTAAGGGGACGCCCATCGGCCCCTATGACGTGCTGATCGCAGGGCAGGCGAAAGCTCGTGGATTGACCCTCGTCACTAACAATGTCGGCGAGTTCAACAGGGTTGAGAACTTGCATGTGGAGGATTGGTCGGTGTGAGCCTCGACAGGTTCAGGGCCGCGCACGCGAGACCGCGACATCATCGTCAAGGTTGAGTGCCAACGACGAGATGACCAACCGTGACGTCGGCAACACGCTGTGCTGTCTTCGGTTCACTGCGCTTCAGCTGTGACAGATGCGGCCGACGCACCGTTTGGTTTAAGCGTATTCGCATCGTCTCTGTCCGACATGATTCACGGAAAGCTCTCGTAGCCGAGCGTGTTTCCACCGACATCTTCGGACGCGTGCTTTCGCAGAAAAACATCCTCCTCCACCGCTGCTGCACGGGCGTCCCACTTTATACTATCACATTTCCGATAGTCTACACGACGGATCCGTGCTACATCGTCACCGACCCTTACAGGCCCCTTGGATGGGCGGCGGAGATGCAATGTGCGACGGTTTCTGATCGGCGACAGGTCGTTCGAAGAGGAATCGAACGAATTCCAGGCTATTCTTCCACGTGCTTACGAACAGGGGCTCCGTCCACATTGTCAGTGCAAGGAACCGCCGGTTCCGATGTATATCGCGCAACTCGAGGGGCAGCATTTCGTCAAACGCATGCCGCTTTCCGGGCGCGATCACGACCCGGCTTGCCCCTCCTACGACCCCCCTTACGAGTTGTCCGGCCTCGGTCCTTTAATCGGCAATGCCATTCAGGTCGATGCGAACGGCCGGGCAATCTTGAAGATAGATTTTTCGATGACGAAGAAAGGTCCGCGAGCGGCCGCATCTCAATCGGCGGGTCCGTCAGAGCGCGCCATTCGCAGTGAGCCGCAGAAGCTATCGTTGCGCGCAATGTTGCACTACCTGTGGGAAATGGGTGAATTGACCGAATGGCGTTCCTCCTGGGCCGGAAAGCGCGGCTGGGGTCGGGTCCGCACGAGCCTCATGAACGCCGCGTCGCAAATGACGACTCGTGGCGGTCAGCTCAGCGATATGCTGTTTGTGCCGGAAACTTTCCGTCAGGAGGACAAGGAAGCAATTGCCGCGCGCCGAGCGACCGCACTTGCCGGTGCGCAAGCGTCCGGGACAGGACCGCGCAAACTGATGATCGCGGTGGCGGAAGTGAAGGAGTTCATACCCGCACGCGTGGGGCATCGGATCGCGCTTCGGCATCTACCGTTTCCCCTCATGCTTGAACACGAGGCATGGAAACGGCTCAACGCCAAATACGAAACGGAACTGGAGTTATGGCGTTCGAACGATGAGCTGCATCTCGTTATGATTGCGACATTTGGGATTGCGGCATCCGGGGTCGCTGCCGTCGAAGAAGTCGCGATGATGGTGGTGAACGAGAACTGGATCCCATTTGATAGCGTCCACGAACGGTATCTCCTGGAGAAACTGGCTGCGCTGCGACGCAAGTTCGTCAAAGGGCTACGCTTCAATCTCCCACAGGAGCAACCAATCGTGTCGGTCACCTTGCCGGAAAAGCGGCCCTCCCCGGTCGCGATGTTCATCATCCCGGCCGGTGCAAGTGGGGACTACCAGCGGGCATTGGCGGAAATGATCGAGGCGAGACCAGAGATGACACATTGGATTTGGTGCATCGCCGAGGGGGACATGCCGCAATTGCCGTGATCGCGAGAATGCCGGAGGGATGGTTATTGTCTTTTCTCGGGGCAAGCTCGTTAGATGATGAAGGAAGCAGCAAATGAAGGCGTTCGTTTCGTAAAGTTCACGAACAGGCACAGCCTCTCCCGGTAGCGCCGCTCAATCTGGTCGAAATCGATCTCAGTCAAACGATAGATGCGGATTCTACGGACAGAGAAAGCGCACGGCGCCAAGGGGCCACAGCCCATTGCATCCTTCGGCAACTTCTTTTCCGCTAAAGGGGTGCCAGGCAGCAGAGGTGCCGTCATGCGACGAGCCAACATAGCTCGCTTTGCCGGACGTCCTTTCTTCACAAAAACTCAATTGGCCGATTGCCGCCATGTCGGCAACCGGCAATTCGAAAACTGCTTCCCTGCCGCCGCGGCCGGCTTTCCCAAACATCACCTCGCAATTTTTTCGCTCGCCAGGTGATGATCCTTGGCTGTTCTTCTTGAAAGGGGCGCCTATGCGGCGCCCCGGGCCTCATCCTGCTCGGCCTGTTGTGCATGCATCCAGTCGGCGATCTCCTGGGCTTTGCTGGCGGCAGTGAAGATTGCGCGCTTGTCGGAATTCATCACCTCAACCCACGAGGCAATGTAGCGGGCATGGTCGGGCCGCGGCTCGACACTGAGGCCCAAGTCGGCGCAAATCATCGCACTCAAGAGCTCGACCGTGCATTCCTCCATCGCATAGGCAGCCGTGCCGAAGCGTCCGGAGAGATCGCGGCCGAGGCGGTGGCTGGCGCCAGAAGCATGGCCACATTCATGAAGCAGCACGGCGTAGTAGGCGACCGCGTCGCGGAAGCACGCGAATCTTGGCATCTGCACCTGGTCCGTAGCCGGGCGGTAATAGGCCTGCGAGCCGCCGTGGCGGATGTCGATGCCGAGAGCCGCGCAGAACCGTTCGGCCCGATCGATCCGCTCAGCCTCGGCCAACACCGGCATCACGGGCCGTGTGTAACCGTCAACTTGGGCGCAGTTAAAAACTGAATAGCCGCGAGCGAACATGCGGCGGGCGGGCTCGTCACTTTCGCGATCGCCGTCTTGGGCATCCGCTTTGTCGCGATCGCTAGCCTTCCAGAACACGACAAGGTGGCCGTGCTCGCCCTTGCGAACCTGGGCGCCGAGCGCCTGCCATTGGCGGTAGGTGCCCCAGATGCCGGTGGGGTAGCCTGCCGCGTGCGCCGCAGCCCAAAGTGAGAGAATGTTGATGCCGCGGTAGGTCTTGGTTGAGGCGATATTGACGGGCGTGGTGATGGCCGATCCGTCGTGATGCCAGGGCATTCGGTAGTTGCCGGCGCCGGCTTCGATGGCAGCGATAATCTGGTTGGTGACGCGCTCGTAGATATCGATGGGTGTTTGGCGTCTGCGATCTGTGGTCATGGGTGCCTCCTTCAGCTCGCCCTCTCCGTCGAGGGCGAGGCGGCAGGGGCAGACGCGGGAAGCCTGCCCGTCATACCCTGTTCTCGGTGCTGGTGCGGAACAGGGTTGATGGGCTGGCAGCGTCTGCCACACCCGAGCCATGTCCCGACGGGCGCGCTTAAGGAGGCGCCGACCATGATCGGCGCGCGGAAGAAAACGGCCGGGATGATGCGCGCCTCTCAGCCAGCGTCGTCTCGTGGCGCGCTTCAGGGGGAGAACCCCGGCGTTACCGGAATGGGCCAGTGCCGCAGACCCTCTCGATGACGGCATTCCGGCCGGCGTCCTGCAGCGTCAGCACCTGGCTGTACGGGGCGGGCGTGTAGACGAGGCCGGGCAATTCGGCGATCTCGGTGCCGCGCATGGCTCGAAGCTCGGCTTGAGCGCGCGGACGGGCGCTCCTTGAGGGCTTTGAGTAATGATCGCCGTCGGCAGGATTCGGCAGTCCGGAACTCGGCGAGAAGACCGACCGCACGATTCGCCGTCGCCCGGCTGACGGCGGCTTCGTACGCCAGGTTGGAGACGGTGAGCGCGTCATCTGTGCGCTCGGGGCGGCCATCGAGCAGCCGTGCCATCGCCGCCCGCAAGCCGCCTCGCTCTTTGCGCCGAGCGCGCCCATGCTCCGCCCTCTATCTGGGGAGCAATCAGCCGGCACTTGCGTTCATCGTCGCTGCGGCGGCTTCGCGTTGCAACGGCAACAAGGGCTGATTGCATCGAACGACACCAAAAGAGCAAGCATATTCAACCAATGATGGTGTTTATGTAAATTATGCTATTGAAACAATTCAATTTGTCCTGCAAGATATGGTACGTGATGAAATGCAGGACAAATTCCGATGGTTGAGTACACATCCCCGTATTCAGATGAGCAGCAGCGTGTTCTGATCAATATCGAACAACACTATGATACCTGGATGGCAGCCGAACGTGCTGCGACAGCACTCCCATATGGAATGAAATGGGCGGAAAGATCGGGTAAGGAGTACCTCTATCAGGTCTTAGACCGCATCGGTAATGCCAAGAGCTTAGGCCCGAGGTCGCACGAGACAGAGGCTGCCATGGCGAACTACACGTCATCCAAAACCGAGATCAATGAGCGTCGGCAAGCCAGTGCTCGGAAGCTCACAGAATCTTGCGCTCTTTATCGCTCCTTGCGTCTGCCAATGATCCCATCCGAAGCGGCCAAAATTCTCCGCGAGGCGGACCGGCGATCTATGCTCGGCAGCAAGTTGCTTGTGGTGGGCACGAATGCGATGCCTGCCTACAGCATCGAGGCGGGTGGTGAGATCAATGACGCTCCGACCGAAACCGACGATTTCGATATGGCGTGGTCAGCCCTCGTCAAAGATGACGCAGACTTAGGCGTGATGGCAATGTTGAAAGGGGTGGACAGCACCTACACCGTGAATACAGAACGAACTTTTCAGGTTAGGAATGCAAAAGCATTTGAATTTGAGCTTCTGGCCGCCCCGTCGACGGTAGGCAACATGATCAGCAATGACAGGCCCAGCCCGTTGCCGCTAGAGGAACAGGAGTGGCTGCTGTTAGGAACGTATCTGAGCCATGTTGTCGTTGCCCGTGATGGGACTCCTGCTCGTTTGGTAGTACCCGATCCTCGGTACTTCGGCTTGCAAAAACTTTGGATGTCGGCGCAAGTGAAGCGCGACCCACGCAAAAAGCCGAAGGACCGCAGGCAAGGCATGGCAGTCTTGTCGGCAACAAAGGCGAGAATGCCGCATATTTCGATGGATGAAGAATTCGAGAAGGCGATGCCAGTAGAACTCCAACCTTTCTATGAGGCGTGGAAGGTGAACTATATCGAGTCACCAACACCCCGCTGGAGGTAGCATCGTGCGCTACGATCAAAGTCACAAAAATCCGCGCATCTGGCATTGACGCAGCAGAAACCTTTGATCTGGTCTGATGCGAAACGTTTCCAATCGTAGCTTTCTTAATGGAGAATCTGCTATTTTGTCTAAATCTCAATCTACTCAAGGCTTTAAACCTTGAGTAGATTCTGCTTAATTTTGATGGCGAAAGTTCAAAAGTATGTGTCGAACAGCACCGACGGACGCGTCCGCCGGGCTCGTTGTCACATCCAAAGATCTTATCAGGCGCGCAGTCGCTGCTCAGAATCCTTCGTGTCCACCTGCTCCAGTTCGCGTTCGCGCTTGTTGTAGCGGATCGAAGACCAGAGCGAGATGCCGATGAGCGCCGCGCCACCAAGACCGGTGATCACTTCCGGAATGTGGACGAGCGTCTGGAAGTACATGACGACCGAAAGGATCAGGATCGCGTAAAACGCACCGTGTTCCAGGTAGCGGTATTCGTTGAGCGTTCCCTTCTCAACCAGCATAATCGTCATCGAACGGACATACATGGCGCCGATGCCGAGGCCAATCGCAATGACGAAGAGGTTCTGTGTCAGGGCGAAGGCGCCGATGACGCCGTCAAACGAGAAGCTGGCATCGAGGACTTCGAGGTAAAGGAAGGCGCCAAAGCCGCCCTTTGCCGCCGCACTCATGGTTTGTTGTGAGGCATCGAGCAAACCGCCGACCACCTCAACCACGAGGAACGTCAACAGGCCGTAGATCGCCGAATAGACAAACGTGTGGACCTCTGCCGGTTCGAGCAGAGTCGAAAAGCCAAGAATAAGGGCGAGAACGAAGGCGATTTCGATGCCCTTGATGGTCGCAAACCTGGCCATCTTGCTCTCGACCCACTTGATCCAGTGCACGTCCTTCTCGTGATCGAAGAAGTAAGTCAGGCCCACCATCATCAGGAAGGTGCCGCCGAAGGCTGCGATCGGCAGGTGCGCGTCGTTCATGATGCGCGCGTATTCCTCAGGCTTGCTTGCCGCCAGAACGATCGCTTCGATCGGTCCGATCTTCGCCGCAATGACGACGATCAGCAGCGGGAAGACGATACGCATGCCGAAGACGGCAATGATGATGCCCCAGGTCAGGAAGCGATGCTGCCACGCGGGCGTCATGTCCTTGAGCTTGTTGGCATTTACGATCGCGTTGTCGAAGGACAGCGAGATCTCGAGCACCGCGAGCACGGTGCAGATGAAGAAGACCGAGGCCATACCGCCGATGGTTCCGGTCGATTGCCAACCGAGCCAGGCGCCGAGCACCAGGCCCACCACCGTGACAATGAAGGCCCATTTGAAATAGCCGAGAGCGCTCGTATGCGATTGAGGCTGTGTCATCGACGGGCCTCCTTCGCGCGAACGACGCCGGATTCGGTGAAGAAATGCGGTTTCAAAACGGAAATGCGCACGGCCGAAGGGGCACATGCGTGAGGCATGAGATCAGTTTTCATTGGAGCTAATCCGCCGGCTAATTTGCTGGCGGTACCGACATCACGAGAGCGCCGTAAAAACTCTCGCCAGAGGGGCCCGGCACCAGTGTTCATCCCGCGTCCGATGTCTTAAGGGCGGGACCACTTCCTAATTAGCAGCGTCCGGTGGAACGTCAAGAGGGCGCTGCTCGCTTTAGGATGTCGCTCACGCAATGGCGCCGTGCTTCGGCCCGACACAAACGACCCTCGTGATCGCGGCGTTGTCGAGGGGGGAAACTTGACGATTTGTGCGCGGCGATACTCACCGCGAATGGCCAGGCGTCATCGCACCTTGCCGGCCATATCCCGGAGCTTGACCAATGAGACGGGCATCAATCAATCAATCGACCGTCAGGATTGCCAATCGGTGGTCGCCGCGGCCAATCCCTGGCCAATTCGTTGTCCGCCATGCTTGGAGACGAACTTAGTTCCGAAAACGCATCGCCTTGAAGCCCGCCCTGATCTCATCGGCGAAGAGTTCCGGCTCCTCCCAGGCAGCAAAGTGCCCGCCCCTCGAGGCGTGATTATAGTAGACGAGCTTCGGATAGGCTTTTGACAGCCATTTTCTTGGCGGCCGATAGACCTCTCCCGGAAACACGGTTACGGCGACAGGAACTTTGGCCGCGGTGAGCTTTACTCCAGCCCTGAGGTTTTCCCAGTAGATGCGTCCGCTCGACGGGCCGGTGTTCGTCAGCCAGTACAGTGTGATGTTGTCCAGAATATCGTCTCGGCTCAGAGCCTGTTCCGGATGGCCTCGTGTGAACACCCAATCCGCGATCTTGTCGTAAAGCCAGGCCGCCAGGCCGACCGGAGAATCCGCAAGCCCGTAGCCAACCGTCTCCGGACGCGTGCTGAGGATCGAAGCATAGCCAAAGCCGTTGTTCAGGAAGTCGCGAGCCTCGTCGAAAACTTGCCTCTCTTCGGCCGACAAGCTGTCGGGAGCCGGCCCTCCGCTCTTCAGCGCTTGGGCGGCGTCGGCTGGGAACGTCGTCGCGCGCTCGATCCGGTTGACGTGGATACCGAGCAGCCCTTCCGGAGCCTGACGCCCGAGGGCGTCACTGATGATGGCGCCCCAGTCACCGCCTTGCGAGACATAGTGGTTGTAGCCGAGCCGTTTCATCAGCGTGTCCCAGGCCATGGCGATCCGCTGTGCGTCCCAACCTGTCGAGGTTGGTTTCTGCGAAAAGCCGAAGCCGGGGAGTGAGGGAATGACAATATGGAATGCGTCTTCAGCCTTGCCGCCATGAGCGGTCGGATCGGTCAGCGGGGCGATGACGTCCAGCAGCTCAAAGACCGAACCCGGCCAGCCATGGGTCATGATCAGCGGAAGTGCATTCTCATGGCGCGAGCGGACGTGGATGAAATGAATATCCAGCCCGTCGATATCAGTCAGGAATTGAGGAAACGCATTGAGCTTTCGTTCCGCTTTGCGCCAATCATAGGCGGACTGCCAGTAAGCCACGAGCTCCTGGAGCGTCTGCTGCTCGACGCCCTGTGAGCGGTCTTTGACGGTCGCACTGTCCGGCCAGCGCGTGGCCGCGAGACGGCGTCTCAGATCCGCGAGGGCGGTCTCGGGCATGTCGGCCTTGAAGGGACGGATGTCGTCGCTGCTGATCGGCGCTTTTGCGACGTTGGCGGCAACGCCGGACGCTGGCAGCACCGCTGCCGCTACTCCGATCGCGGCGCCTGAAAGCAGAAACGAGCGCCGCGTCACCTGGCGCTTCCCAGCCTTGTTTTCCAAGTCCATTTAAGAAATCCCTTTGAACACTCACAATCGTCGTCGGACAGGTTTTGACGTTATGCCGGAGCCTCACCGATGGCGGCGAGGCCCCGGGCTACGCTAATTTGTCAGGCCTCGTCGGGACCTTTGCGGTAGATCAGGAACTTGTTTCCTTCCGGGTCGCGAAAATAGGCACAGTAGGGGTCACCGCCATAAGGGCCTCTCGGACCGGGCGCGCCTTCGTCCGAGCCGCCCGCTTCCAAGGCCGTCGCATAAGCGAGATCCACCTGCGCCCGCGAGCGGGCCTCGAAGGCGATCATCGTACCATTGCCGGCAATGGCCGTCTCGCCATTGAACGGCTTGAGCACCCCGAACTCGAGGGCCCGGTGCCCGTAGTAGACGGCACGTCCCGGCTGAACGAGCACGCGGCCGATGCCGAAGACCGCGAGGAATTTGTCATAGTAGGCAGCGGCAGCGTCGAGATCGTTCGTGCCGACGGTCGAGTGGCCGGGGAGCGCTCTGGCTTTTTCCGCAACCGCATTTTGCGAAGAGGGCGTCATATCGTTCATTCTGATCTTCCTTTTTAGGCGAGCGATTTTCGTCTCGCTGGTTCGCTTGGGATCGCTGTCGAAAACCGACGATCCGCGAATGAGCGGAAAGCTAAGAACGAGGTCGGGCGGCCAGCACCCAGCGAAATTGAGAGCCATCCTCTCATGCGGACACATGGTTCGTTCGGGGCGGCTGGGAGCAGGAGGAGGTCGCGGCACCGCAGGAACGGGCATTAGAGCAGGCATCATGCCGCCGGCGGCCTTTGCTCAGTTCAAGAGGGTCCCTCTCACAAACACCATCTGCCAGTGACCAAATGGATATAGGATCTTCTCGTCAGGATCAGACAGACCAGAAGGACGCCTGACATGGTTAAGCCATCGCTCAAGAATTTCGTCGTAACCGCTTCCATGGCAATGGCGTCGGCGGCATCAGCGCACGCCGGCGCCGCCATCTCCGTGACCGGGCCGAAGATCGACTTCATCAAGGTTGACGAGACCATCACGCTGCGGCGCATGGTTACCGGCCCAGCCTCCGCCAACGGCACGGTTCTCTTCCTGCATGGCTTCCCGGAAACGTTGGCCGTCTGGAAAGAGATCGCGGAAACATTGGGCAAGGACTACGAGGTGCATGCTTTCGACTGGCCTGGTTACGGCCAGTCTTCGCGCCCCTCGGCGCCACAGTTCTCCTATTCGCCGAAGGACTACGCCAAGGTTCTCAGGGCCTATATCGACAAGACGGGCGTCGACCGATCGAATTTGGTCATCTACGCCTCGGATATCGGCGGCCTTCCCGCACTGCTTTTGGCCCTCGACGAACCAACGTTGGCGAGGAAGATCATCGTCGGCGATTTCGCCCCCTTCAACAGGCCGCAGTACATGTATGAAAGCCTGCAGAACCTCAAGGCAGAGCCGACGGCGACGCCGACGCGGGCCTACATGAACAAGACCAGCGACGAGATCCTGCAAAACGTGCATCGCCGTGGCCTAGCACCGGGGGCCCAGTACGAACTGGCGACCGAGGTGCAGGCGGACATGAAGGATTCCTGGGCACGCGACGGCGTAACAAGCGCCGACGCCTTCGCCTTCTATTACTCCCATTTCACGCGCGACGAGGACTATCTCGAGGCCAATCTCCACAAGCTCAAGACTCCAGTGAAGGTGATCTGGGGTGACCAGGATATCTACATCAAGGCGGAGATGGGCAAGGAGTTTGCCGATCGTACCAATGCGGAGTTCGAGCTTCTGGCAGGTATCGGCCACTTCCCGCATCTTCAGGATCCGGCCCGGACTGTTGAAGAGGTGCGGGCCGCCTTCGCAGACTAGGCCTTGGATTCCTCGCCTCGTTTGCAGACAGCGCGGAGGTGAGGTAGCACCCAGTCGACGAAGGACCGTACCTTCAGCGTCAGCTGACCTTGGCGGGAATAGACAATATGGATCGGTCGGGGCCTTTGGTCGAAAGCTTCCAAAACCGGCACGAGAGCGCCTGAAGCCAGCTCGTCGGGGACTTGATAATCGAACAGTCGGGCGATGCCGGCGCCGCCGATCGCTGCTGCCACGCAATTGGCGGCGGTGTTGACCTCGAGGCGGGTCCGAGGAACCGCCTCCACCGAGTTGCCGTCGACATCGAAGGTCCAGAAGAAAGTCCGCTTATTGAAGAATATTCCGTCATGGTCAGCAAGATCGCTCGGATGCTCCGGCACGCCCCGGCGCTGCAGATAGGCAGGGCTCGCGCAAGTCAGCAGGCGGAACTCACCGGCCTTGACCGCGTAGAGAGAACTATCGGCGAGGTCGCCCAACCGAATGGCGATGTCGACTTGTTCTTCTACCAGGTGCACCGTCCTGTCGAGCGAGAGCAGGTTGAGCGACACCTCCGGATACTTCTCCATGTAGCTGAGTGCGATCGGCATTACATAGCGGGCGCCGAACTCGACCGGCATGGTGATCGTCAGGGTGCCGCGAGGCGTCTGGTACTCGCCGGACGCCCGACGTTCCGCCTCCTCGAGGTCGGCCATGATCTTTCGGGCCGCCTCGACATATTCCCGGCCGGCATCGGTGAGCTGAAGATTGCGGCTGGTGCGCACGACGAGGCTCGCACCCAGGTGCCGTTCAAGTTCGGCAACCTTGCGGCTGACGCTGGGCAGTGGAGCATTCAGCTTCCTGCTCCCTGCAGAAATGCTGCCGGCGTCGACGACTGCCAGCAACATTTTCATTGCTTCGAGACGATCCATCGTATCCCCCGCAGGCGCTTCCGGTGTTGCCTATGTCATTATGACCCTATGCTCCGCCGGCATTCGAAGCCGTAGCTCGCTGTTCTCCACCCTCGGACCTCGCCGATGGTTCCGAAGAAGCGCGCATCTCCTGCGCGAGCAGACTGACCGCCATGCGTTTGCTCTGCCGAACCGGCTCGCCTGTTCGCGTCATTTGCGCAATGGCCGTCGCCCCCTCGTGCAAGAGGTTGATCGTGTCGGCGATGCGTTTCGGTTCCGCGAACCGGGCCGCATGCGCGAGCTCCTCGAAATAGGCGAGGACCAGCCGTTTGTGCATCAAAGCGGCGCGGAACACCGGATCGACGGCCTCCTTGTGCTCCCCCGCCGCGCTCATGAAAATGCAGCCGCGGAACTGTTTGTCCCGGACCGACGCTTCGAGGAAATCGAAGGTCGCGAGAAGACGTTCATAGGGATCGTTCGTACGCTGCTCGACAAAGATGCGCATCTCGGCGCGGGATTGTTCATCGCGCCGCTCAAGTGCAGCCAGGATAAGATCCTCTTTGGTTTCAAAGTGCCGATAGAGCGTCGTCTTGGCCACCCCGGCTTCGGCGATGAGGAGATCGATCCCGGTCGCGTGGTAGCCGTGAAGGTTGAACAGGTGCAGGGCGGTATCGAGCAGATGTCCGCGGATCTCTGAGCGGCGCATGTTCACTCCTTAAAACAAAACAGATTTGTATCATTTTATCGCGCTCTGCGAGAAATGCAAGCCACGCGCGCCGGCTGCCCGGGCGCCGCGCCCAACACACCTCCAAGCCTTTAAGCAGTATTTCTCGGGTAACGCGACAACAAATTCCTAAAAGCAGGATTGCCAAACGATACAGATCGGTATATTTAAGCTCACATCGATACAGACCTGTATCGTTTACTAGGCCAGTCGGGAGAATGGCCCGACGCCACCAACCAGGAGAAGACAATGCCTCGTGATCTCGCACACCACAGCGCGGCGCGTCCGCGTGTCCACGTTCGTTCCGCCGCCTCCGCGCTCGACCTGATCGATAGCCACGGCCAGGCCGTCACTGCGGCTGGCCTTTATGGCTCGCTCGCCGTGATCTACGGCTGGTTCGGCGGCATGAAGTTCACCCGTTATGAAGCGGAGGGTCTGATCGGCCTGGTCAGTAACAATCCCTTGCTGAGTTGGACCTATTCGCTCTTCAGCGTGGAAGGCTTCTCAAACCTTCTCGGCATCCTCGAGCTAAGCATTGCCGCCCTCATCGTGGCCCGGTTCATAAAGCCGGTCTACTCGCTCGTCGGCGGCTTGCTCTCGGCCGGGCTTTTCGCAACGACCATCAGCTTCATGGTGACGACACCCGGTGTGTTTGTGCCAGAGCTCGGCTTTCCAGCGATCTCGGTCGCTCCCGGGCAGTTCCTGCTCAAAGATGTCGGGCTCTTCGCCCTCTCCGTCTGGATCGCCATCGACTCGTTTGCGGCGCTTCGTGCGGCACGCGCCTGATTGACGAATTGCGCGACCCAACGGTCCGCCTCATCCACTGCAATCTACGACTACACCATCTCCGGC
The DNA here is from genome assembly GCF_037120565.1 of Ensifer sp. CCNWLY38. Classification (NCBI taxonomy): domain Bacteria; kingdom Pseudomonadati; phylum Pseudomonadota; class Alphaproteobacteria; order Hyphomicrobiales; family Rhizobiaceae; genus Ensifer; species Ensifer sp. CCNWLY38. The sequence continues at coordinate 22,164 of NZ_JBBBBO010000017.1, read as the reverse complement.
GATGTGGCCGGCTGAACAAAGGAACGTCTCATGATCATGCACTATCTTTTGTCGAGAATCCGCGATCACCAACGCTACCGCCAGACCGCTCTGGAACTAGGCCGTTACAGCGATCACCAACTCGACGACATCGGCATCTACCGCTTCGAAATCGACGATATCGCTCGCCGGCAGTTCAACAAGTGACCAAGCCACGACGCGGGGCCGGTGCAGCGAGGTATTGCGCAAGAGGTGCATCGGCCAGGTCCTGGCCAAAACGAGGCAACTGGCCACGCGCCGCGGATGTGGCGCCGGCCAGCGAAGCCTGAGCTTCATCGCCCGTTCCAAGAAACACGCCCTATTGGAGAAAAGGAAATGACCTACAGAAAGACAGACGAAGCGATCCGAAAACTGACGCCCGAGCAGTTTCGCATCACTCAACAGAGCGGGACCGAGCGTCCCTTCACGGGCGAGTACAATGACAACAAGAGGCCGGGGATTTATGTCGATATCGTTTCCGGCGAGCCGTTGTTTGCCTCTTCCGACAAATTCGATTCCGGTTGTGGCTGGCCAAGCTTTACCAAGCCGATAGTGCCAGCAAATGTCGAAGAACTGCATGATCGTTCCCATGGCATGATCCGCACCGAGGTTCGCTCGAAGCATGGCGACAGTCACCTTGGCCATGTGTTTCCCGACGGGCCACGGGATCGAGGCGGCCTACGTTATTGCATCAATTCCGCCTCCCTGCGCTTCATTCCCCGCGAGGAAATGGAGATCGAGGGTTACGGCGCGTTCATCAACCAGGTGGAGGATATCTGAATGACCGATAGAGCTGGCAGAGCTGTTTTGGCCGGTGGCTGCTTCTGGGGGATGCAGGATTTGATCCGCAAGCTCCCGGGGGTCATCGCGACGCGTGTGGGCTACACTGGAGGCGATGTGCCTAACGCCACCTACCGTAACCACGGCACCCACGCGGAGGGTATCGAGATCGCCTTCGATCCGGGGACGATCAGCTACAGGCAGATTCTGGAGGTATTCTTCCAGATTCACGACCCCACCACAAAGAACCGCCAGGGCAACGACATCGGCATGTCCTATCGCTCGGCAATCTACTACGTCGACGGCGAGCAGAAGCGAATAGCGGAGGACGCCATCGCGGACGTCAACGCTTCAGGCCTGTGGCCGGGCAAGGTCGTGACTGAACTCGAACCCGTCGGAGACTTCTGGCAAGCGGAGCCGGAGCACCAGGATTACCTGGAGCGCTACCCCAACGGCTACACCTGCCACTTCCCGCGCCGGAACTGGGTGCTGCCACGGCGGACCGCCGCGGAATAGCCGGACGCTGATACCGGCATGAATTCGGGCAGGCAGGCCAGCTTGCCCGAATTCTCCCTCGCCTGAGGCGACATCAAGGGGTGAACGCGGCTTTGCGGCTGCGTTCATCGCGCACCCTCGAAGTCGTTTGTTCGCGAACAGGAAAATTGGAGCGTACGGCGTTTGAAAAGGCGGACGTATGCGGCGCCGAGCATCACCCGGCCTTCGCTACGGCACCGCGGCGGCGACGCTGCGGCGTCCGGGCGGCAAGCCAATCCTTTATGTTACCCGCATGCTCCTTGGGCGCTTTCGCGGCGGCGCGCCCGGCAATGCTCGCCAACGTATGGCCAGCCATCACTTCTCTTGCCCGTTTTTCGGCCTCGATCATGACCGCGTGAATGGAGCAGACGCCGTCCTCTGCCCAGGCGGGCGTCCGATCGCCGAACAACGCGCACTGTCCGCGGATTTCCTTGCATTCGAACAGTGGCTTCCGTCCATCGATGGCCTCGATGACATCGAGCGCGGTGATGTTGGTGGCGGGGCGGGCAAGCGCGAAACCGCCGCCAATCCCTTCCCGGGCGACGACAATGCCGGCCTTCTGGAGCTTGGTGAAAAGCTTGGCTACGAACTCGGGGGAAATCTTCTGCAGCTCGGCAAGATCGCGTGCACTTGCCGGCTGGCCTATCTCCTCTGCCTCGATGAGGAACAGGAGACAGTGGAGGGCGTATTCGACGCCTGCGCTTATGTGAGCCACGGAAACACCAAAACACCGACAAATGTAGTCGGAGATAACATCGAAGCCTTGCCTGCGCAAGTCCTTGGGCGTCTTCGCCGCGTTGACAATGCGTTTCCGAAATCGGCCGGATTCGATGTTGCTGATTTACTACGACTGAGTTAGTCGTAGTTAAGCGACGGCATTGGATCATCGCGAAAACCGTCTCCGGATTGGAGACTTCTACCGAAACGGCAATCGCACGATGGCTGGCCCCCGCTCAGCCAATGGCGAAGCCTTGTCTGAGGAAAACAAATGCGTGAACGAATTCTGATTATCGGCGCTGGCTTTGCCGGAATGTGGTCGGCACTCGGCGCCATGCGGCTACTTGACCAGCAAGGAAAGGCCGACGGTTCCGTCGAGGTTGCCGTGATCGCGCCGCAACCCGAACTCCACATTCGCCCCCGTCTTTACGAAAAGCATGCGGCGAAGATGAAGGCGCCCCTATCCGAGGTCTTTGCCAACGCCGGCGTGCGTTTCATCAAGGGCTATGCGACGTCCATCACGACGGCGGACAACGCCGTTACCTATGCGGATGACGACGGCAGGGAGACGACGATCGGCTACACCAAGCTTGTTCTTGCGACCGGCAGCGTCCTGTTCCGCCCGGATATTCCGGGGCTTGCCCATGCCTTCAATGTCGACCAGCTTGCCGACGCGGCGGAGCTGGAGGAACACATCGCCCAATTGGGTCGTCTTCCGGAAACCCGCGCACGCAACACCGTGGTCGTCGCCGGCGGCGGCTTCACCGGCATCGAAACGGCCGCCGAATTGCCGCATCGTCTTCGCGCCGCGCTTGGAGAAAACGCAGACGTTCGCGTCGTGATCGTCGAGCGCGGCAATGCGATCGGACCGGATCTCGGGCCGGGCCCGCGTCCGGTCATCGAGCAGGCGCTTTCGGAATTGGACGTTGAGACACGGCTGCTGTCTCCAATCGTTGCCATCGACCATAATGGCGTCACCCTCTCATCCGGCGAGCGTATCGACGCGGCCACCGTGATCTGGACGGCGGGCGCCCGCGCCAATCCGATCACCAAGGAGATTGACGCGGACAAGGACTCGTTCGGCCGTCTTCACGTTGACCGGAACCTCAAGGTCATCGGCCACGCGAACGTCTTTGCGACCGGCGACGTCGCGTGTGCGGCAACGGACGATATCGGCAACCGAACGATGATGAGCTGCCAGCACGCCCAGAACCTCGGGCGTTCCGCAGGGCACAACGTCGCTGCCGACCTGCTTGGCGTAACCTCGATTCCCTACAGCCAGGAAAAGTACGTCACCTGTCTCGATCTCGGCCCGTGGGGTGCCGTCTACACCGAAGGATGGGACCGTCAGGTAAAGCTGACCGGCGCCGAAGCAAAAGAGCTCAAGACGAAGATCAACACCACCTGGATCTATCCGCCGAGTGCCGATCGCGCAGCAGCTTTGGACGCCGCCGACCCGCTCCGCATCGTCGTTGCGTGATCGTGGAAGGGGCCGAGAGGCCCAACGGCGAAGAAACGACCAATTGGCAACCAGCGCGCTGATCGCGTTGGTTGCCACAAGCGAGCCCGCTCCTTCATCCTCTCTGAAAGGCTACGGGCTCGCTTTCCCACAAGACGTCATGAAAGGAGAAATGTCGTCATGAATGCACGCTTCATCCTAGGCGCAGCCTACACCGCCGCCGCCATAGCCACCGGCATGCCGGCCACCGCCCATGGCCCCACCGAAACGGTCACGCCGCATTTCGAAAAGGCGATACCCAACATTCCGGGCAAGACGATGAAAGTGGTGATCGTAGAATACCCGCCGGGCGGAGCCTCCGTCCCGCACAGTCACGCGGACTCCTCGTTCATCTTCGCCCACGTTCTCTCTGGAGAAATCGAATCGAAGGTCAATGACGGCCCGACACAAACCTACCGCGTCGGCGAGAGCTGGTACGAACCGCCGGCGTCCAGGCACCTCGTCAGCCGCAACGCGAGCAAGATCAAGCCCGCAAGGCTGCTTGCCGTCTTCGTGCTTGATAGCGACGAAAAAACGCTGACCACCCCGATCGAGTAGACCCGAACCCAAGGAACCGAACAAATGAGCAAGCGTCTCGACTACAACCAGATCGCACCGGCCGGCGCCAAGGCCCTTGGCGGTGTCTACGGCTACGTCCTGCAAAGTGGCCTGCCGCCGGTGCTGGTGGATCTGGTTTATCTTCGCATCTCGCAGATCAACAATTGCGCCTACTGTCTCGACATGCACACGCGCGACCTTTTGAAAAAGGGCCAACAGATCGAAAAGATCGCGCTGGTGCAGGCATGGCGGGAAGCCGGTCACCTCTTTGACGAGCGTGAACGGGCGGCCCTCGCCTGGGCCGAAACCGTCACGCGCGTCGCCGAGACGGGCGTGACGGACGAGGCCTATGAGGCTGCGCGCGCCGAGTTCAACGAGCGCGAACTCACCGACCTCACGATCGCGATCGGCCTGATGAACGCCTATAACCGTATGGCGATCAGTTTCCGCAATACGCCGCAAGCAGCACTTGAGAAGTAATCTCATAGCCCGTTGCGGGCGCAATCACTGCGCCCGCAAGCTCTCTGCTAATTCCTGGGATCTAAACGGCAAGCTCTTTTGGATCGGAACATGCGCCGCAAACGGTGAAATCAATTTAGCCCCGGTCGGAACCAATCTTGTCCCGTGAGGTCGAGGCGCAATGCCCAAACCGATTCATTCGCAAATCTTATGGTTCCATATGCAGACGGCAATGGATCGGCCCGGCGGAATGTGTCATGGCGTGCGCAACTTGTTGAAGGCACCAACATGACCGTGATCACCGCTCCCCTAGCCGCCCCGGACGCCGCCCGAACCGGCGTCCTCATCATGCTGCTCGGCATGTTGATGTTCTCGCTGAACGACGTCATGGGGAAATGGCTGGTCGCGACCTATTCCGTCAGTCAGTTGATGGTGATCCGCAGCATTGCCGCACTTCTGTTCCTGTCGCCCTTCATTCTCAGGCGTGGCCTGCGCTCGATGTTCAGGGTCGAGCGGCCGGGACTGCAGGCGCTTCGCTCGCTGCTTTTCGCGATTGATGCCTCGGCCTTCTATTTCGCCGTCGCCTATATGCCGCTTGCCGATACCATGACCTATTGGCTGGCGGCGCCGATCTACGTTGCAGCCGCTTCGCCGTTCCTGCTCGGCGAAAAGGTCGGCTGGCGGCGCTGGACGGCGATCCTCGTCGGTTTCGCCGGCGTGTTGATTGCGCTTGAACCCTCCAAGGAGAGCTTCAGCCTGCCGGCGCTGATCGCGCTTGCAGGCAGCACAGCTTTCGCCTTCGCACTGATGCTTGGCCGCACGCTGCGCTCAACGCCGGACACTACTCTCGTCTTCTGGCAGATCGTCGGCGCATTGATCTTCTCGCTCATCGGCGTTGCGGCCAACCCTTCCGGCTGGGCGCCTGTCGACGGCGAGGCACTCGTGCAGCTCGGCATGCTCGGTATCGTCGCGATGCTGGCGCACATTCTGGTCAACCGCTCGCTCAAGCTTGCCGATGCCGCGACTGTCGTGCCCTTGCAATACACGCTGCTTTTCTGGGCCGTGGCCTTCGGCTGGTTCTTCTTCGGTGACACGCCCCGCCCGACCGTGATCGTCGGCGCGGCATTGATCGTCGCCTCGGGTCTCTTCATCTTCTTCCGCGAGCAACAACTGAAGAGGCGGCAGGCGAAGGCCTGAGCAGCCAGGCGGGGTTTCGTTGAGCGTCGCTCTCTGCTACCCCGCCCGCAATCAACGCTGTAGGAGAGGCAGATGGCCAAGGCGATCCATTCGATGATCCGGGTTCTCGATGAAAAGAAGTCGGTCGATTTCTATCGCCTGGCCTTTGGGCTAGAGGTCGTCGAAAGGCTGGACTTCGAAACCTTCACCCTCGTCTATCTCGGCAATGAGGAGAGCGAATTCGAGCTCGAGCTGACGATCAACAAGGATCGAAGCGAGCCCTATGCGCTCGGCGATGGCTATGGCCATCTGGCGCTCTCGGTCGACGATCTCGATGCAGAGCATCAACGTGCTGCCGATGCCGGCCTCAACCCGGGCAAGATCGTCGCTTTCAACCGCGATGGTGCCCTGCTCGCTCGCTTCTTCTTCCTGGTCGATCCCGACGGTTACAAGATCGAGGTGCTTCAACGCCACGGTCGCTACAAGTGACACCTGACATACAACGTCAATCAACCAAAACAATACCGGTTATCGCGCCTATCTATTTCGCTTATAGGCCGGAGCGACATAGTCTTCCCTGGAAGCATCAAGAATGATGCAAACAAAGGGGAACGCGAATGAAGAAGATTGCAGCAGCCATGCTGGCCATCATGGCAGCGACCGCCTCATCGGCTCAGGCCGCAGAAAAGATCAAGATTGGCACGGAGGGCGCATACCCTCCCTTCAACTTCATTGATCCCGCCGGCAAGATCGGCGGCTTCGATGTGGATATCGGGCTTGCGCTTTGCGAGCGCATGAAGGTCGAGTGCGAAGTGGTCGCCCAGGATTGGGACGGCATCATTCCCGGTCTGCTTGCCAAGAAGTACGACCTGATCATCGCCTCGATGTTCATCACCGAGGAACGCAAGAAGCAGGTCGCCTTCACCAATCCCTACTATCTCGCCGCGATGACGCATGCTGCGCCAAAGGGCTCCGGCATCACCGAGTTCACCAATGAAGCCCTCAAGGGCAAGGTGATCGGCGCTCAATCCGGCACCACCCAGGCCGAATATATCACCGCCACCTATCCCGATGCGGAGATCAAGCTCTATCCGACCCAGGACGAAGCCAATCTCGACATGGTCAATGGCCGTCTCGATCTGCAGGTCGGCGACATGCTGCCGCTGCTCGACTGGGTGACCAAGAACGCCGATGGCAAGAACTGCTGCGAACTCATCGGCGAGCCGATTACCGACAAGAAGTTTGTCGGCGACGGTGTCGGTATCGCCGTGCGCCAGGAGGACAATGACCTGCGCGAGAAGCTCAACAAGGCGCTCGACGAAATCCGTGCCGACGGCACCTACAAGAAGATCAACGACAAATACTTCTCGATCGACGTCTACACGATGAAGTAAGGCGCTTGGCCCAGGCCTCTCGATAGATCCAACCGCGCCCGCCATGGGTGCGGTCGGGTCACATCCCAATCGTTACCAAGTCGCGGCCGGTGCTGGGATCGATATCCCCGACATTTCCCGCCACGGTTGCTGCCATAGGCTATCTGCCTATCATCTCGACAAGGCTACTTGCCCTGACGATCTCCACCGCCCTTGTTCGAGACATGCGTGTGCCATTTGATCCCCGAGAGTACACGCCGGACGCATTCGGAAATGGGTGCCGCGGCTGCACCGAGGTTGGCGGATAGGGAGACAGGCGCTAAACCTCGTTCGTGAAGATCTTGTATGGCTTTGGCCTGGAAACAACGGGCATCGGGGACCGATATGTTCGATCTCAGCGGAATGACGGCACTGGTGACAGGCGGCGGTCGCGGGCTGGGCCTTGAAATGGCAAAGGCTCTCGCCTCAGCCGGCGCGGCGGTGGCAATCAACGGTCGCAACCACGAGACACTTGATGCTGTGCGCCGCCAACTTGCCGAAGATGGCATCGCACTCGATGTCGCCCCAGGCGATGTCGCGACGGATGCGGCAGAGATTGTCGACGCCGCGGTAGCGGGAACGGGGCAGCTCGACATCCTGATCCATGCGGTTGGCGAGCGCGACCGGCGTGGCACCGACGCCATGGACCCCGCCTCCTTTGCGGCTCTGATCAACGCGGATCTGACAGCGGCCTACGGGATGGCGAAGGCTGCGCTTCCTTACCTTCGCCGCTCCGCTTCCGGGCGGCTGATCTTCGTTACCTCCATCGCCGCCGTCGCCGCGCGCCCTGGAGATCCAGCCTACACCGCCGCAAAAGGCGGCCTTGATGCACTCACCCGCTCGCTTGCAGTCGAGCTCGGCTCCGACACGTTGACGGTCAACGCTATTGCGCCCGGCTGGTTCGCGACGGAGACCAATGCGGCGCTGGCCGCCGATCCGGCGCTCCAGGCTTTCGTTGACGTCCGCATTCCCCTGAAACGCTGGGGCCGACCGGAAGAGATCGCACCTGCGGCCGTGTTCCTGGCTTCGCCCGCTGCAAGCTTCGTCAACGGCATTACACTGACCGTCGATGGCGGCATGACTGTGCAAATGTAGCTGCCGTTGGCCCCAAGATAACATCATGGTCTGCTGCTCTCGTTCGGCAATCCTTCTGCGAGAAGCATCGCAAGGCTGGAGGCGGCCTTGTCCGCCTTCGGTTTGAGCCGCAGGCTGAACTCCGCCTTCGGCAACGCCGGCAACGAGAGGGCTTGGGGCGCGACGGCGACCCCCTCGCCTACAAATCGCGCGGTCCGCGCCGTGATCGCGATGCCGCTGCGGACCGCAGCACGCAACCCGGAAAGGCTCGGACTGGTCGCCGCGATACGATAGGCAAGACCGGCGTCTTCGAGCGCACGGGTGGCCGCCGAGCGAAACCCGCAGGGCGGGTCCAATACCGCGATCGGCAACTCACCACCGGCGGGAACCGGATCAGCCGATGCGGATAACCACAGCATCGGCTCGCTCAGCATCGTGATCTCGTCCGGTTGCGCGCCGTCCCGCATGACGATCAGGACATCGATCGTTCCTTGGTCGTAGGCTGTCGTCAGTTCCCGCGAGCGCCCGACCCGCAGATCGAGGCGTACGCGCGGATGGGTTCGCGCAAAGAGACGCAAGAGATCGGGCAGGTTGCTGTCGGCGAAGTCCTGGGTGCAGCCGAGCGTCAGGCGCCCATCGGCCTTTGCGCCCTTGAGGCTGAGCCACGCATCCCGATGGACTTCGAGAATCCGCCGCGCATGAACGAGCAGTTCCTCCCCGGCCGGCGTGAGGACACGTCCTCTCCCCGACTGGGCGAGAAGCGGCTCTCCCACCATTACCTCCAATCGCTGCATCTGAGCGGTGACAGCGGAAGCGGTGCGCCCCACCGCGGCGGCCGCGTGCGCAAGTGAGCCACCTTCTGCAAAGGCAAGGAACGTTCGGAGCAGGTCAGGATCGAAGGTTTTCATACTTCATAATAATCGAATTATCGATATCAAACAATTCGATTTTATCTCATCAAATGAAATGGCAGATTGAATTCAACAACGGATCACAGATCACCAAAAGGAGCCTTCCATGCCTATCATCAACATCTCGGTCAGCGGCAAGGCAGACGTAGCTCTCTCTTCCCGGATCGCCGCCGCGGTCAGCGAGCTGACGGCCACGCACCTGCGCAAGGATCCGACGATCACCGCGATCGCCGTGACCTACATCGATCCCGCCCATTGGTTCGCCGGTGGCAGGTCGCTGGCGGAGCAGGATCTGAACAGCTTCTGGCTGGACATCAAGGTCGTCGACGGGACAAACACGAAGCCGGAAATGGCTGCCTATCTGGAGGCGGTATACGGCCGCTTCGAGCAACTGCTCGGCAGGCTGCATTCGGAGAGCTACATTCTCGTGCACGAGGTGCCGGCCGCTGCTTACGGCTACGGTGGCAAGACGCAAGAGTTTCGATACATCAGCGGGAAGCTGAACGTCACCGCATAGCAGCGGACATCCTCTCAGCTGGCCGCCCTCCGCACAGTCCGGATTGCGCGGAGGGGTCGCCAGTTTCATCACGCGGCAAAATGGGAGCGCCGGAGAGCAGCCGGATGGGAGGGAACAATCGCTTGGCAAGGCCGTTCGACGCTGAACTGACACCAGTAGCGGAGGGCCGATCATGGTGGATCCGGTCCGGCAGACGAGCACATTTGACAAAGATGGCGGCGATGGAAAGCATGGGCGGCGCTCATCAGCGCCTTTGCCCGAACAAGGCGGCGGCAGTGTCTCACGCAAGTTTGGCGCGGGCCTGATATCCGGCGCTGCCGATGACGACCCAAGCGGGATAGCCACCTACAGTCAGGTCGGCGCGCAATTTGGCTTTTCCCTCGGATGGACCGTGCTGTTCTGTTACCCGTTCATGGTTGGGGTGCAGGGCTTGAGCGCCAGGATTGGTGCCGTCACCGGTCAAGGTCTCGCGCGCAACCTGCGACGGCACTACCCCGCGTCATTGGCGCGCGTGGCCACGTTGATGTTGTTGGTCGCGAACGTCATCAATATCGGCGCCGATCTCGCAGCCATGGGCGCCGCCCTACGTCTGCTCGCCGGTGGGCCACAGCTCGTCTATGCCGGGGTGTTTGGCATCGTCTGCGTGTTGCTCGAGATTTTCGTGCGGTACAGACGCTATGCGACATTTCTGAAGTGGCTGACGCTTTCACTCTTTGCCTATGTCGCGGTCGTCTTCGTCGTCGATGTTCCCTGGATGGAGGCGGCGCGTGGAGTTTTCATTCCTTCGTTCACCGTCGGCGGCGAGCAAGCCATGGCCTTGGTCGCGGTGCTGGGAACGACGATCAGCCCCTATCTGCTCTTCTGGCAGGCGGGCCAGGAAGTGGAAGAACTCGGACGACGGCATCACCAGAGATTGGGCGCCAACCCGCAGGCCGCCAAGCCGGAGCTCGTGCGCATTGAGATCGACACGATTGTCGGCATGGCCTTGTCCGGCACCGTCGCCCTGTCGATCATGATCGCGACCGCCGCAACACTGCACGCCAACGGGACCACCCACATCGAGACATCCGCGCAAGCGGCAGAAGCTCTGAAACCGATCGCCGGCAATGTCGCCTTTGTGCTCTTTGCCGCTGGCATTATTGGAACGGGCATGTTGGCGGTTCCCGTGCTTGCGGGGTCGGCCGCCTACGCCGTTGCCGAACTGTTTCAATGGCCCGAAGGGTTGGATCGCGCACCGCGCAGGGCAAAGGCTTTCTATGGCACGATCGCGCTGGCAACACTCGGTAGCGTTGCCGTTTTTCTCGTCGGGGTAGACCCGTTCCTGCTGCTCTATTGGAGCGCGATCATAAACGGCATGCTCGCAGGTCCCCTCATCGCCATGATGACGATGATGGCCGCCAATCGCCGCATCATGGGCCAGCTCAAGGCGCCCTGGTGGATGTTGACGCTCGGCGGCGCGACTGCCTTGGTGATGCTGGCTGCAACGGCCGGAATGTTCTTGCTCTAGGAAGGCCGCCGAGGTGCGCGGCGAAGCGACGACGGTTCCGCTATTTCCCTTCGGTTTCATCCGCGGCGCTCGTAGCGCGGGGGCGGAACATAAAGGCCTACCGCGCATTGTTGAAAGAACAACTTAGCTATTCCGAAAGGCAGTTTTCCGATGCCTTCCACCCTCAAGAAGGAAGCGCAAACGCAGCCGCTGGAAACTCAAGTCGTTGATCTCATTCCGGCGTTGCGAGCGTTTGCACGCACATTTGTCACCTCCAACTTCGAGGCGGACGATCTCCTGCAGGAAACGCTTTACCGCGCGCTGCGCGGTATCGATGGTTTCGAGCCCGGGACAAATTTGAAGTCGTGGCTCTTCACCATCATGCACAATGCGTTCCGCACACAGTACAAGTTGCGCCGGCGCGAAGCGCCAGGCGTCATCAATTGCGCCGAGTTGCCGATACCCATGGCGCCGCCGCAGGAGTGGTGCGTGCTGAATTGCGAATTGCGCACTGCGCTGGAAACGCTGGCCCCCGTGCATCGGGAGGTCCTGGTCCTCGTCGCCGGCTATGGCCTGAGCTACAAGGAGGCGGCCGATATCTGCGACTGCGCCGTTGGAACCATCAAGAGCAGGCTCAGCCGAGCTCGTGACGAGCTCGCCTACCGCATGAACGGCGTGCCGGTTGAATGAACCGGCACATTCGGATCACTGCATGATAATCAAATAGAACGCACCGACGATCGCCAGACCGAAAAGAACGACGAAAGATCGTTTCGCGACACGAGTGGAATACTGGCTACGAAGTGCGCGGCGAGCGGCATCAACGCGGGCAAGCCGCGCCTCGCTCATCAGGCCTGCCGCAGCGTCTTCGTGGTCTGCCGTAGCGTGCTTATCGCTGACGACTTCCTCAAGCAGGTGCAGCCTGCGCCTGTATTCGGCGCCGCTTTTGCCTTGGCGTTCTATCTGGGCAAGATTGTCGCCGAGGTCCGCCCGCTTCACCTCAAGGGTAAGCCGGTTGGCGGCGGCACGGATCGTCAACGCATCCTTCGTTTCTCCGGGCCGCTGCGTCAGGCATTCGACTGCAGCAACGACCTCTGGCGAGAAGCCGGAATCCAGCAGCCTTTCAGCTGTCCATCCCGGCGACTTTTCCAGGACATCGTGCAGGAAGGCAACGGTCTTGGCCTTGTCACCCTGAACGGCATCGGCAACGCGTTGACAATGCCGTATGTAGGGTTCGCCTGCCTTGTCGCGCTGACCGGCGTGGGCGTGAACGGCGACTTCTCGCGCCCAAGCATGCTCCTCGGGCGCGGAGAGCAGGACTGGGGAGCGCCATAGTGAGCGCCGGTCGCGGGTGTCAGCCATCGTTATGGCCTTTGGTTGTGAGCGCCGCCTGGAGCAGTCACGCCTTTGAGGCCTATGCCCGCGAGCGCAGGATCGCGACGCGCCGCATCAGCCAGCGAAACGATGCCGACGAGGCGCTTGTTGCGATCGACGACCGGCAAGCGGCGCACCTGCTCGTCTCCCATGTTGCGGGCGACCTCGGAAACGTCTTCGTCGTCAAAGCAGTATTTGACGTCGGCAGTCATGATCTCGCCGACACGGGTCTTGTCGTCGCGACCATCCGCGACACAACGTACGACGATATCGCGGTCGGTGATCATGCCGACCAAGCGATCGTTATCGCGGACCGGCAGGAAGCCGATGTCGTTATCGGCCATCTCCCGTGCAACCGTTGAGATCGTGTCGTCCGGGCTGGCAACGTGAACGTCTCTTGTCATGATTTCGGAAATTCGCATGGACGTTTTCCTTTCTCGTTCAAGATTCATCGGCTCCGCGACCGGCCTTCCCGTGCGGAGCCGTCGACGGCGCAACAAGTGTTCCGGTATCGTCGTCGGCTTCTTGCGTGGGATGGGGGCGCTCACGTTCAGCCAGTTCGCGGCTTGCCTGTTCCCAGTGGCGCTGGTCTTGACCCTCGGGCCGCCCCTCGCTTTCCCAGATCGCGTACGCACGCCGGCGAATGAGTTCCTCCCTGTCGTCCATAACGCTGACCCTCCTCAAGTGTTGCGCTCTGCAAACTCTGAAAACCTGGATTTGTTCCGTTTCCGCCTCGGCGGATCGCCGCGCCGACAAGGGTTCTGCGACAATGCTCGGATACCCTCGAAAGCTCCGCCCGCAACGATCCTCGAAACTTCTCGGAACCATGTGGGAAAACGCCGGTTCTTCATGGAAACGAGGAAAAGCGAAATGAGCCCGAGCCCATATAGACCCGTCGAGCAACCGCCCCCGGTACCGGAGCCGAACCGGACACCGCGCCCGATCGAGGAACCAGAACCCGAAGATCTGCCGGATGAAAAGCGAACGCCGAACCCGGACGAAGTCCGTGAACCGCCCATTTATACCCACCCCATCATTCGGGTAAGCGGGTAATGGTCGCTCAGTTCGGCCCGTATGGGCCTTCGCTGTAAATGATCGCCATCAACTCATGTAGCCACGTATCGAGCGGCTGTGCCCTCTCTCTCGTGGCAGCCAAGGCAATGGCACGTTCGAGCGTGCGCTCGACGAGAAGATCCGCCGCCTTGACGCTTGCCATCAGCACCCTGGCCCGGAGGCGCAGACCAGGAATGAGATCTGTAACGAGTTGACCGGACAGGCCACCGTAGATCGGGGCAAGGGTCGACACATTCAGGAGGTATTGCTCAAAAACGGCGCTCACCAGGTCTGAGGAGCCAGCGCACTTGCTAAGACGTGCCGCTGACCTGAACCTTTCCGGAACGCTCACATCATCGTAGCCGCTGAAGAAGATCAAGGGCACCGAACGACGCGCGAGTTCGTCTGCTACGGGAAAGACCAACTCTCCATTCAGGTTGATATCGAGGACAGCAACCTGAATATCGTCCGCCTTCGACAGGCTCCTCAAGGTTTCTTGCACCGTTGGTGTGGGGCCAATGATGGTCGCCCCGGCCCGCTCGAGCCATAGGGCGATGTCATTTGCGACATAGAACTCATCCTCCGCCACCAGCACCCGCAAATGCTGCAGGCCCGGCATCATTGTTCGTCCTCGATCTTTCTGTCCACCTCAGTTCTTCTGGCGCTGTGCGCGGTTGCGGCTCGCCGGGAATCGAGAGCCTTCTGCAGCCTGTTGGCGAGTATCAACAGCCGGTCCGGGACATCATCGACTTGTCCCACGTCCGGCGCGACCGCACGAAGAGCCGGATTGCCGATCAGCGAGCTGTCGTTTCCTTCATCTGTCTTCTTGCCCGAAGCCATCGCTTCTACCTTGGTCGTTCCCACAGTGTTCTGTCGGGCATGCTCGTCGCCAGTAGTGGCGAAACCGTGCGAAGGATACGCCCCCCGGGAGTGGAAGCCAAGCTTCGCGGCTGCGAGTATGACTGCAGGATTCGCTGGTGCGGAGCCCATGCCAGCCACTTCAGTGCCGCGTGTTGCTCTTTGGGACAAAGTTGGCGCGGCCCACTGCTGCTTCCACGGGCGTGCGCATGGCGGCGACATAGTCATCGGTCAACTCCAGCAAAGCGATCGCGATTTCGTCCCACGACCAACCGGCACGTTCGGCAAATTCCGTCAGGAGCCGAAATTGATCGCTCATTGCCAACTGACACTCGAAGCCACGCTCGGCACCGACGTCGACATTCGTTTCGATCGTTTTCACCATCGTTCCCGTTCCTCCTGTTCGACAAATAAACTCGGAGGACGGCCGCGAGTTCCGGCCAAGTTGATGGCACCGGCGAAAGTCCATCGAATCGGCCCCGGAGCTAAAGCGCGAAAAAGCGCGATATTTCCGTTGGATAGGCAACGGATGCTGAGCCGCTAATAGACATTTGTCACGGCACCCTTGCGACCGACCGAAGACGCTCGCCCACCCGCCCCGCTCCGCCCGACGCTGTTTGCGGCATTTCGGAACCATTCCCGTGCTCGTCGGTTAGTCCCCCGCAAGTTAGGAGGCTTGATCATGAAGAAAATCATCCTAGCAAGTGTATTCGCGGGCCTGTCCTTCGGCGGTATCGCCGTGGCGCAGACGACCGTCGTCGTGCCCGGTGAAGTCAAAACATACGTCCTTGAGCAGAGCAGCCCTTCCGTAGACTATCAGGGCGACCTGGTGGTCGGAACGCGCCTTCCCGACACCGTCGAGGTCTATACGATCCCGGATCAGCCTACCTATGGCTACGTCGTCCTTAACGACCGAAGAGTGCTCATCAATCCGCAGACCCGCGAAGTCATCGAGGTCCTACAGTGATTATCAACCAAGGGCATGAATAGCGGAAGGACCGTAAGATGCTTGGAACCGTACTGCTGATCATTCTGATCCTGCTGCTGGTCGGCGCATTTCCCGCATGGCCCCATTCTTCGAATTGGGGCTACGGGCCATCCGGTCTCGTGGGCGTTCTCGTCGTCGTCCTGGTGGTCCTCTTGTTGATGGGGCGGATCTGATTGGAGATAGGCCAGAGTGCATCACCGGCTGAGCCCGACCTTGTCTATGTTTCAGACAAGGAACCGGGCTACAGCCGGTCGCGCACGGCAAACGGCTTTTGTTATCGACGCCCGAACGGCGCGCCCCTGAAGAACCCCGGCATCATTGCACGCATCGAAGCGCTTGGATTGCCGCCAGCCTACGAGCGGGTCTGGATCTGCATGAACAAGAACGGTCACCTTCAGGCGACCGGCTATGATGCGCGCGGCCGGAAGCAATACCGCTATCACGATGCCTGGCAGAAATTGCGAAGCCGCGCCAAGTACGATCAACTTCCTGCCTTTGCCAAAGCGCTTCCGCGGATGCGGCGAACCGTCCGCAAACAGATGAATGGGCCGATTGACGACCCGACCACAATTCTTGCGGTACTGACAGCCTTGCTCGATCAAGCGCCTTTTCGGATCGGGAATTCCAGCTACGTGGAACAGAACGGCAGCTACGGCGCCGTTACGCTTCTCAAGCGACATCTCAGGATTCGCGACGGGTACATCGAGCTGAACTTCAAGGGCAAGGGCGGGCAGCGGATCCGAAGGCGCCTGCGCAATCCCCGGCTACAGCGGATTCTGGAGGAGATTGCCGAGCTTCCCGGGCGGCAGCTCTTCGTGTCAGTGGGACCCGACGGCAAGGCTAAACCTATCGAGTCCGGCCGTTTCAATCGTTATCTTGCCGATATTTCCGGTACCCCGATCTCGGCCAAGACGTTCAGAACCTGGGCGGGAAGCGTTGCTGCCTTTGCTGTCGCGCGACAAGCCCTGCAGGAGGGCCAGCACCCGACAGTCAAGCAAATGTGCGAGGCGGCGGCGGAAGTCCTCCACAACACGCCTGCCGTTTGCCGCAAGAGCTATGTCCATCCGGCCGTTCTCGCTCTTTCAAAACCAGGCGAAACAATCCCGCGTGCAAGCCGCAACGTGAAGCCGGCCAGCGGCCTTCGAACCGATGAAGCCCAGTTTGCTCGCTTTCTGAGACGGCGCGGGCCGAAGAAGTCGCAATAGAGGCAACGACGCCGTGTATGAGCGCCGCCCCGTTGGCGCGCGCCCTCAAGACTGCCACTGGGTTAGGCGGGTCGCAGGAACTTTCCCGCCATCGACTGGTTTCAACGGGTACGCGGACATTTCCCGCATGACCGGTGGCCCAATACGAGGAGGACGCGACCATGTACAGCAACCAGATGCCCGAGATGAGCGAATGCATCGACGATTGCCTAGTCTGCCATCGTGAATGCCTGGACACTGCCATGCAACGGTGCATCGAACTCGGGGGGACGCATGTGGAACCGCGGCATCTTCGGCTCATTCTTTCGTGCTCCGAGCTATGTCAGGCGGCCGCGCGATTGATGATGATCGGTACTGAGCACCACCGGCAAATCTGTCGAGTTTGCGCCGAGGTCTGCAAAGAGTGCGAGGAGGACTGTGCACGTCTCGGCGACATGGAAAGTTGCGTCGAAGCGTGCCGGCGCTGCGCCGAAAGCTGTCGCAAAATGGCCGCTTAAGAGAGGCCGATGTACGCCGCATCTCGGAGAGCACAATGCGCGCGGCTCACTGCTGGGGTGTTCAGGTTCGGGCAGGCATTTTGCCCCTCGCGTACTTTCTGGGCATAACGCAGCGACCGAATGCCGCCTCGCCGGAACAAAGCCGCGGGCGCTGATTGGAGAGGCACGTGTGAGCCGCGAGTGATCAATTCCGATTGATCGCTGCTTGCAACAGCCCTTGTTGCCGAAGGTACTCGCCTCTCATCCACGGAGGTGGAAAATGCCCAGCTTGTTGCGTTTTCTCTTTTGGCACCTGTCGACCGGTTTCCTGCTGGGCGCAATGACCGCTCTGGTGATCGTTGCCGAGAACCCCCAGGCGCTTGGCTACAACGGCTCAATCGAACCCGTCGCCCTGCTCATGCAGATCTTCGCCTTCGGCGCTTCGTTCGCCATGGGCAGTCTCGGCACGGCGCTGATGGGAAAGATCGACTGACCAACGTCGACCGACCGCCTCTCGCCCACCGCCCTCACGATGCGACGGCGTCGAATCGTTTCTCCCGTCGCGCTCGAAGGTTTCTACAGGGAACAAAAGGCCGTTTGGAGCACTTGGTTATGCAGTGCCCCACGGGTCGGCGTGGGCTGCGAAGCGAACACACCAACGTCACACGGCATCAGGAGATCTGAGATGGCACAGCATCAGACCGCTTCCTATGGGAGCAAACCGTCTGCACCTGCAAAACGAGGACGCGCGAAGATCATCAATCCGTCGGAAGCCGTCTATTACGGGCACTATGACCTCGCGGAATTCATTGCCAAATACGGTTTGACGCCCTTGGTTGCGCGCGAGATTTTCGGTCGTGTCGGACCAGCGCGCAGTGATCTCGACAAATACATGAACGAACGTCGCCAGC
Organism: Ensifer sp. CCNWLY38; assembly: GCF_037120565.1. Lineage (NCBI taxonomy): Bacteria > Pseudomonadati > Pseudomonadota > Alphaproteobacteria > Hyphomicrobiales > Rhizobiaceae > Ensifer > Ensifer sp. CCNWLY38. The sequence continues at coordinate 4,159 of NZ_JBBBBO010000017.1, read as the reverse complement.
ACCGGGCAGGATGACTGCGCGAACCGCGGAGCCGCTATGCCCCATCGGTCGGTCGTGGCTCCGCGGCGATCTGGTATGGCTCCAGGAAACGATCTGCCTGTCCCGCCAGCCGCCACCGGAGCACCCCGTCACCGCACACGACGTCCACAGTCGCGCAGAGTGCTTGCGCCACGCTCCGCCTCAGCACAACGGCTCCGAACCCGGACTGCGGAAAACTCGGACCTTTGCTTCCCGGTGCGACCCGCTCTTCCCAGGTGATCGAGAAGCCTCGGATCGGCCCCCGTTCGGCAAGCGCCCAGTGCACGGAGATCGCTCCGGTTCGATTTTTCAGGACACCACTGCGCAACGAATTCAACGCCAGCTCGTGGATCGCCATGCCGAGATTCTCGATCGCGACTGGTACCAACGCAAGGGACGGCCCTGCAATCTCATAGGTATCACCCGGATAGAAGGGCGCCATCTGTGTCTCGACGAGATCACCGAGATCGGCCCCCTTCCAGTCGGCCGACGCAATCAAATCGTGAGAGGCCGCCAATGCCCAGATGCGCTCTTCGAGACGTTTTTGGAAAGTGGCGGCATTGGATGCCTCGCTACGGCTCTGCCTGATCATTGCAAGGATGATCGCGTACTGGTTCCGAACCCGGTGGTTGACCTCACGCAGAAGAAGGCGAATGCGCCGTTCCTTTTCTTTGGTCGACGTAATGTCGCGGGCAACCACCGACGCACCCACGATCTTGCCCACGCCGTTTCGAATAGGCGAGACCGTCAGCGAAACGGTAACGTAGCTTCCAGCCTTGCGTTGGCGTACCGTCTCGAACGGCTCGATCCGCTCCCCGCGGCTCAGGCGGTTGAGCAGTCTCATCTCTTCTTCGTGAAGATGCGGCGGGATAATGGTGAGGATGGACTGCCCCATCATTTCGTCTGCCATGTAGCCGAAGAGCCGCTCCGCGGCCCCGTTCCAAGTACGGACAGTGCCGTCCAGATCCTTGCTGACGATGGCATCGACAGACGATTCCACAATCGCAGCGAAACGCGCCCGAAGGACATCGTCGGCGACTGCGTCCTCATCGAATAGGCGTGACGACATCGGTTCTGCTCGCTTCCGACCAGGCATTCATTTGCGGATTCGTGCTACCTGACCCAACTAGTACGTCCGACCTCCCAAAATGTTCCGCTCCACTGCAGCCCAATCCATTATGCTTTCCCAATGTTCCTGAAACTTCGGACCGGCGAACGGCCTCGCGAGAACCAATTCGGCCCCCGCGAGTTGGGGTGGCGTCTGTAAATTGAGGAGGATCCTTGAATGGACTGGAATCGTATCGAAGGAAATTGGAAGCAGTTCAAAGGCAAGATCAAGGAGCAATGGGGCAAGCTCACCGACGACGATCTGGATCAGATCGCCGGCAACCGCGAGCAACTCGAAGGTCGAATTCAGGAGCTTTACGGGATCGAACGAGACCGGGTGCGTCGCGAAATTGATGACTGGTACGGTCGCCAAACCTGGTAGTTCGAGGTGTAGGCGATATGGCCGCCCGGGCACAGGCTAGTACCCGGCGCGGCCTTCCGCCGTTTGCTACCCGCCGACATAGGCCGGTTTGCGAGGCGCCACCCGGAGGGGCGATGTTCCTCGCAAGAAACTTCTCGTCCCGCCGTACCAAACACGGCAACCCGTCGTCACTGGCTTAATTCCATGAAGAGGTATAGATTGACCGGCCGGTCGTCGCCCCGGAGCCGACGACCGGGAATGACTGCATGGGAGGCCGAGCGATCGAAGCCTGTCTCCCTCAAGAAGGTCCGCGGGGCGAAGCCAATATCAGCGATACCCCCGCGTGAAAGTGAAAGCGTCAACTGGAAGATGGGCCGGGAACCGCGGCCGCCAGGGAGGTTTCAATGCAGTGGGCAGTCAATGATCTTAATGGCCAATGGAATGCAACCGAGCTTGAAATGCTCCAGCGCACATTCGACCGGGTCTGCCTGTGGCAGAACATCCCTGCGAACAGTCTGCGCGCGGGGCGCCTGGTTCGGTATCTGACAGATCAGCTTCGCGGCGGCATCTGCGACGAGGGTACCCTGTTTGAAAACGCCATGTTGCTGGAGCGATCGCGTTCGGAGGCGACGTCTTTTCCCCGACGCGGCGCGCCGATGCGTGTGCTCAACTAGCTCCGCCCGATTAGAAAGATAAATCCGCGAGACCTGCAAGGTCGACCCCTTGTGAGGGCAGAGCGTTTCCGCACCGGCCCTCGGGACGGTGCGGAAAGTGGCTGTGGCCGCGATCAACGGCGTGTCGGCTTTCGGGCTATGATCGCGGCCGGCTGCGGCATCTCGATGGGCGGGAACAAATCCGGCGTCCAGTTGATTGAATGGTCATGAAAAACATGACCCTGTCGGCAGCACTGTTGATGCTGTTTCCCGCCGCTATGGCTCTGGCCCAGCCGCTTCAGCCAGATGCGATCAACAACGCTTCGATCGCGCCCAGTTCGTTGGAGCCGAAGACTGGAGCCGCTGACGAACCCGACCCCGCCATCGTTCGGCTTCAAGTTCTCCTGGATCGCACGGGTGCATCGCCTGGCGTGATCGACGGCTACGACGGCGAGAACGTCCGCAAGGCGATTGCCGCCTTCGAAACCATGCAGGGTCTGCCTGCAGACGGCAAACTGGACCCGGATGTCATCGAAAGACTTTCGGATCAGACGCCGACGGTACAGCCCTATGTCATCTCCGAAGACGACACCAAGGGGCTCGTCGCCACTATACCCAAAGACTACTCCGAACAGGCGAAAATGGATCATCTCGGATATTCGAGCGTCGCCGAGAAGCTGGCCGAGCGCTTTCACATGGACATCGATCTCCTCAAGGCACTCAATGCGGCCTCGATGTTTTCGGTCGGCGATACCGTGTCCGTTATGGTCCCTGGAGCCCCAAGGCAGGGGACGGTCAAACGCATCGAAGTGCACCGACGCTCCGGCCAAGTCGTGGCCTTCGCAGGCGACGGGACGCTGATCGCCGCCTACCCAGCCACGATCGGCAGCCGGGAGACGCCCTCTCCTTCCGGCACGCATAAGGTCAAGGGGGTCGCTCGCATGCCTCCCTATGTCTACAATCCGAAGATCAACTTCCAGCAGGGCGACAACCGGAAGAAACTGACCTTGCCCGGCGGACCGAACAGCCCTGTCGGCAGCGTCTGGATCGACGTGTCGAAGCCGACCTACGGAATCCACGGCACACCGGAACCATCGATGATCGACAAGTCCGGATCGCACGGATGCGTTCGCTTGACGAACTGGGATGCGGAAGAATTGGCAGGGATGGTCAAACCTGGCGTCATCGTTGAGTTCGTAGACTGAGCCACGTCAACCCTGCGAAGGGCTGAAACGACGTCGCGAATGAAAGAGTGCAGCCGCGCAATCGAGCGGTCCGGCCGTGGTACTCCGTGAAAAGCCTGTATCGAGCAATCAGCGTATGCGCGTCTGAACGCGCACGATGTTCATCTGAAGCTCATGACTCGTCGCGTATCTGCCAAGCACCTTGATCAGGCGCTGCTCTTCGGTCTTGTGAACGCCGGTGCGCCGGCAATAATCGGCGACATCCCAGATATGTTTGGCCTGGGGGTTGTCGACTGTTCGGATATCCGCGTGTTTCATCATGCACCTCCCCTTGCGAGCGCATAACGTTGGCAGGCCGCGTTGGTTCCGCGCAAGCCGCTGAAAGCCAACGCGCGGACGGCAATTGTCGCCTTCAAGGGAACGTAGTTTCCGCCCGCTGGTTTGGGGCGCGAAATACCACCCAAAACAGGAGGCAGATGCGATGTTCAACAAACTTCTAATTGTAGCCGTCATGGCCGCTTCTTTCACCGGCGCCGCCATGGCCCAGGCCGATATGACCTGCGATGAGGCCGGCATGACAAAGCTGGAAACGGACGTGGGCTCCATCACCGACGCCACCAAGAAGGACATGGCAACGAAGGAACTGGCCATGGCCAAGGAAGCAATGGCGGCGAAAGATACGGCAAAATGCAAGACCCACATGGACAATGCCATGAAGGGCAAGGACGCCATGTGATTTCAGGTTGCGGCGGCTACTCACATGTTTCCTTTAATCGTAGCCGGTTAAAGGACAAAAACATGCAGCAATTCAAAGTGCTACAGCGACCTTTGCGCGT
>NZ_JBBBBO010000016.1:0-172844 GCF_037120565.1 Ensifer sp. CCNWLY38 | reverse complement strand
CGCTCGAGGATGCCGGAGCGCGACCAGGCCGGGAACGCCGCCTTGGCAGCGGCGATCGCGGCGCGGGCATCGTCGGCAGACGCACGGGCATATTCGCCGACCACGTCGTTGGTGTTCGAGGGGTTGATGTTGGCAACCCCGTCACCGCCGACCCATTCGCCGGCAATCAGGTTCTGGTGCAATGTCATAGGCTTCGAGCCTCCTTCATAAACGCGCATGACCGTCCCTTGTGAACGGTGCGCTTAGGAGATGTGTCAGAGCTGGCGAATGGCGACCTGTTCTTCCGCAGCGATCGCTAGCGTGTTGCGGAGTGGAAGGCCGAAACCATTAGCCTCGATCTCGAACACGTCGCCTTCTTCTGTGCGGATGCCGTCGCCGAAGGACAGCGTCGCCGTGCCGAACATGTGCACGTGGACGTCGCCCGGCTGGCGGAACAGGCCGTATTTGAAATGGTGATGCTCAAGATTGGCGAAGCTGTGCGACATGTTGGCTTCGCCTGACAGGAACGGCTTCTCCCACAGCACCTTGCCGCCGCGCAGGATGCGCGACATGCCGCGGATATCCTCGAGTGCGGTGCCGATGCGAATTTCCGGGCCGAAGCTTGCCTGCCGCAGCTTCGAGTGCGCGAGCCAGAGATAGTTGACCCGCTCGGTCTTGTGATCGGAGAACTCGTTGGCGACGGCAAAGCCGATCCGGAACGGCACACCCTGGTCGGAGATCACGTAGATGCCGGCCATTTCCGGCTCTTCGCCGCCATCTTCGGCAAAGGAGGGCGAGACGAGTGCCGCACCTGGCGCGACGGCGGACGTGCCGTTGCCCTTGTAGAACCATTCCGGCTGCACGCCGACTTCGCCGGCTTTCGGCTTGCCGCCTTCGAGCCCCATGCGGAACATTTTCATCGAGTCGGTCAGCGTTTCCTCGGCAGCCTCGCTGGTCTTCTTGTGCATGGCGTCGCGCGTAGCAGCCGAGCCGAGATGGGTGAGGCCCGTGCCGGTCAGGTGCAGATGTGCCGGATCCGGATGGGTGATCGGCGGCAAGAAGCGTCCCTCGGCATAGGCCTTGTCGAGGTCGACGGCGGCTCCAAGACCCTTGGCCTCGATCGTCTCCTTCAGGCTGCGCCCGGCATTGGCCGCTTCCATCGCCAAGGCGTAGACGCTCGCCGCACCGTTCAACGCATACGCGGTCTCGCCGGGCGTACGCACCGCAACCGTTATCGATCCGTCTTCGTTCCTGATCTGCGAAATCAGCACGATCCTGTCCTTCCTGTGGTCGTTCGGGTCGCGGTCCTCGCCCTTTCAAGGCAAAAGCGTCCCCGTGGCTGGCTTTCGCCATCCAATTCCGGCGGGCCAATCCGCCGATCCTGGCAGCCGCGGCTGCCGGTGAATGTTACTGGTTCGCGTCGGGTCTTATGGCTTTCAGCTCAACCCTTGTTCTTGTTGTAGACATCGAAGAACACGGCAGCGAGCAGCACGAGGCCCTTGATCAGCTGCTGGTAGTCGATGCCGATGCCCATGATCGACATGCCGTTGTTCATCACGCCCATGATGAAGGCGCCGATCACCGCGCCGATGATCTTGCCAACACCGCCTGAGGCTGAAGCACCGCCGATGAAGCAGGCCGCAATGACGTCGAGTTCGAAGCCTTGGCCGGCCTTCGGCGTCGCCGAATTGAGGCGGGCGGTGATGATCATGCCGGCCAGTGCCGCAAGCACGCCCATGTTGACGAATGTGTAGAAGGTCAGCCGCTCGGTATTGATGCCAGAGAGCTTGGTCGCCTTGACGTTGCCGCCCATGGCGTAGATGCGGCGGCCGATCGTCGAGCGCGTAGTGATGAAGGTGTAAAGCGCGATGAGAACGGCCATGGCGATCAGCACGTTCGGCAGGCCGCGATAGGTCGCGAGCTGGAAGCCGATGAACAACGCCACCACGGCAATAACCGCCATCTGGATCGCGAAGAAGATGAAGGGTTCGTTCTCCGAGCCGTGCTGCTCGTTGATCCGGCGATCGCGAATGCCGGCATAGATCGCATATGCGACGAGCGCCACGACAGCCACGAGCGCGACCAGGTTCTGAATCATCTCCGGTGCCGGGTTGAGGAAATAGAGGAAGTCGGGGACGAAACCGGTCGACAGAAGCTGGAATTCCTTCGGGAACGGACCGATCGGACGACCGCCAAGCACCACATAGGTAAGCCCGCGGAAGACGAGCATGCCGGCGAGCGTGACGATGAACGACGGAATCTTCTGATAGGCGACCCAATAGCCCTGCGCCGCACCCATGATGCCGCCGACGACAAGACAGGCGGGAATGACGATGATGGCGGGCAGGCCCCATTTCACCAGCATGATCGCCGAGATCGCGCCGATGAAGGCGACGATCGAGCCGACCGACAGGTCGATGTGCCCGGCGACGATGATCAGCAGCATGCCGAGCGCCATGATCACGATGAACGAGTTCTGCAGCACCAGGTTGGTGATGTTGACCGGCTTGAACAGCACGCCGTTGGTGACGAACTGGAAGAACAGCATGATCACCACGAGTGCGACAAGCAGGCCGTATTCGCGGATGTTGTTCTTGAGATAGTCCCCGATCGAGGGCTTGTTGTTTTGGGTGCTCGTATCGGCGACCATTAGTGTTTCTCCCCTGAACGCATGATGGCACGCATGATGGATTCCTGGCTCGCTTCCGCCTTCGAGAGCTCCGCGACGATGCGGCCCTCGTTCATGACGTAGATGCGATCGCAGGTTCCAAGCAGCTCCGGCATTTCTGATGATATCATCAGAATGCCTTTACCCTCGGCGGCAAGCTGGTTGATGATGGTGTAGATCTCATACTTAGCGCCGATGTCGATGCCGCGCGTCGGCTCGTCGAGAATGAGAACTTCCGGATTGGTGAACAGCCATTTGGACAGCACGACCTTCTGCTGGTTGCCGCCCGAGAGGTTGACCGTTTCCTGATAGATCGAGTGCGAACGGATGCGCAGCTTCGAGCGATAGTCGGACGCGACCTTCGCTTCCTTGCGGTCGTCGATGACGCCGTTCGCGGCAACCGCCTTCAGGTTGGAGAGCGTCGTGTTCTCCTTGATGTTGTTGATCAGCACGAGGCCGAGCTGCTTGCGGTCTTCGGTGACATAGGCAAGGCCCGCATCGATCGCCCGCGGAATTGTGCTGACATCGACGGGCTTGCCGCGCATCGTCACGTCCCCGGTGATCTTGTGGCCCCAGGACTTGCCGAAGATGCTCATCGCCGTCTCGGTGCGCCCTGCCCCCATCAGCCCGGCGATGCCGACGACCTCGCCGGCGCGCACGGTGAAATTGACATCGTGCAGGAACTGCCGGTCGCGGTGCTGCTGGTGGAAGACATTCCAGTTCTTCACCTCCAGCAGCGTCTCGCCGATCTTGGGCTCGCGCGGCGGGTAGCGGTCTTCCATGGCGCGGCCGACCATGCCTTTGATAATCCGGTCCTCGCCGACATCTTCGGTCTGACAATCGAGCGTTTCGACGGTTCCGCCATCGCGCAGGATGGTGATCTGGTCGGCGACTTTGCGGATCTCGTTCAGCTTGTGCGAGATGATGATCGAGGTCATTCCCTGCGTGCGAAACTCCATCAGGAGCTTCAAAAGCGCATCGGAATCGGTTTCGTTGAGCGAGGCGGTCGGCTCGTCGAGGATCAAGAGCCGCACCTTCTTCGAAAGCGCCTTGGCGATCTCGACCAGCTGCTGCTTGCCGACGCCGATGTCGGTGATGAGCGTCGCCGGGCTCTCGCTGAGGCCCACCTTCTTCAGGAGCTCCTGTGTGCGGGCGAAGGTCTGCGGCCAGTGGATCACGCCGTTGCTGGCGATCTCGTTGCCGAGGAAGATGTTCTCGGCGATCGAGAGCAGCGGCACCAGCGCCAGCTCCTGGTGGATGATGATGATGCCAAGGTCTTCGCTGTCGGAGATCGTCGAGAAGCGACGCGCTTCGCCACCGTAGTGGATCTCGCCATCATAGGTGCCGGCGGGATAGACGCCGCTCAAGACCTTCATCAGCGTCGACTTGCCGGCGCCGTTTTCGCCGACGAGCGCGTGGATCTCGCCTTCGCGGACCTTGAAGCTGACATTGTCCAGCGCCTTGACGCCCGGGAACGTCTTGGTGATGCCCCGCATTTCAAGAATGATATTGTCCATGTTCAGTCATTCCAGCGGCAGTCTGCGAGAGAGTACCGGCTCCGTCTTCTGGATAAAAGGGCCCGCGCGCTTGCACGGGCCCTTCCCGTTGAAAAAGATCAGTTGTTGATCTGGTCTTCGGTGTAGTAGCCCGAGCTGACGAGCACGTCCTTGACGTTGGACTTGTCGACGGCAACCGGCTTCAGCAGGTAGGACGGAACGACCTTGACGCCATTTTCATAGGTCTTGGTGTCGTTCACCTCAGGCTCCTTGCCTTCCATGATCGCGTTGACCATGCCGACCGTTACCTTGGCGAGTTCGCGCGTGTCCTTGAAGATCGACGAATACTGTTCGCCGGCGAGGATCGACTTGACCGACGGCAGCTCGGCGTCCTGGCCGGTGACAACCGGCATCGGCATGTCGCCGGAGCCGTAGCCGACGCCCTTCAGCGCCGAGATGATGCCGATCGAGAGGCCGTCATAGGGCGAAAGCACGCCATCGACCTTGGCGTCGGTGTAGTTCGACGACAGCAGGTTTTCCATGCGGGCCTGGGCGACAGCACCGTCCCAACGCAGCGTGCCGACCTGGTCCATGCCCTTCTGGCCGGACTTGACGACGATCTTGCCGCTGTCGATCAGCGGCTGCAGCACCGACATCGCGCCGTCGTAGAAGAAGAAGGCGTTGTTGTCGTCAGGCGAACCGCCGAACAGTTCGATGTTCTTCGCCTCGGTGGCGCCATCGAGCTTGAGGCCCTGCACCAGCGAGGTCGCCTGCTGCACGCCGACCTGGAAGTTGTCGAAGGTGGCGTAGTAGTCGACATTGCCCGAGTCACGGATCAGGCGGTCATAGGCAATGACCTTGACGCCCGCGTCATGGGCCTTCTGCAGGATGTCGGAGAGCGTCGTGCCGTCGATGGCGCCGATGACCAGAACCTTGGCACCCTTGGTCACCATGTTCTCGATCTGGGCGAGCTGGTTCGGAATGTCGTCGTCAGCGAACTGCAGGTCCGGGGTGTAGCCGGCTTCCTTGAACAGCTTCTCCATCGTCTCGCCGTCGGAAATCCAGCGGGTCGACGTCTTCGTCGGCATGGAAATGCCGACCGTGCCCTTGTCCTGCGCAAATACGGGCGCAGCGAAGGACGCGATCGAAATCGCAGCGGCTGCGAGAAGCGAAGTCATCAATTTCATCAGTTCTCTCCCAAAAAAGTTGAAGCCGGCAGGCAGAGCCTTTCCGTCTATGCGCAGCAATCCGCGGACCGGGATCTCGTCTCCGGCCGCGGATCAAGGTGAAGGAGAGACCTCCCCGCCTCGCATGCTCCTACATGCGCTGGCACATGAGCAAAAACTGGAATCAAATCATATAACTGTCAAATACAATATCGCTTTGAATGCATACCAAAAATGATATAGCAGACACAAACAGTGTGATTTTTGAAAATCCTTGAAAACCTGAAAGCCAGAAAGGTTGGGAATGCGCGACCAGAAGCCCGGCTCGACCGGAGAACTCTTCGATTCACCGCTTTTTCGCTCCGGTTTGAAGATCAGCCACCTCCGGCTGATTCTCGCGATCGATGATCACAGGCGCATCAGCGCCGCCGCGGAAGCCCTCGGCATCTCCCAGCCGGCAGCCTCGCGTATGCTGTCGGAAATCGAGACGATGCTGAAGGCTCCGGTCTGCGAACGCATTGCCCGCGGCGTCGAACTGACGCCTTACGGCGAAGCGCTGGCACGGCGCGCCCGCACGATTTTTCTGGAGCTTCGGGAAGCCTCGCGCGAGATCAACGAGCTCAAGACGGGCAGCGGCGGCTCGGTCTCTCTGGGTTCCGTCACCGGACCGGCGCTCAATCTCGCCGTCCCCGCCATTCGCCAGGTGATCACCGCCTATCCCGGCATCGAGATCAACGTCCAGATCGAAAACAGCAACGTGCTGGCAAGGGAGCTTCTCGCCGCGCGCCACGATTTCATCATCGGGCGCATCCCCGACGACCAGCCGCCGCGGCTCTTCAACATGGTGGAGATCGGGTATGAAGAAGTCTGCCTGATCGTGCGCGACGGCCATCCGCTGCTCGACAAGCCCATGGTCGGCGCCGAGGACCTGCCGTCCTACGACTGGGTGTTCCAACCGCCGGGCACGCTGCTCAGGCGCGCGGTCGAGGATAGTTTCGTGGCGGCCGGCGTGAGATTGCCGGCGACCGTCATCAACACCTCGTCGATCATCCTGACGCTGTCGATCGTGCGCCACACCAATGCGATCGCGCCGGTGGCGCTCGACGTCGCCAACCTGATTGCCGGCAACGGCACGCCGGCCGGCGAAATCCGCATCCTCAAGACCGAGATCCCGATCCGCATCAAACCCTACGGGCTAATCACGGCCGAGGGACGCGCGCTGCCGCCGAGCGCCAAGCTGCTCTACGATCTCATCCTGAAGCAGGGCCGCGCGTGATCAGCCCGGGATAATCTCCGGGCGGCATAGTGCCGCTGCAATCGGAGGCCACATGTTCGGAATGTCGGTGTTTCAGTCGGTGCTCGAACGGCTGAAGACGGAAGAGGATAGCGAGCTCGACCATGCAGCTGCAGCGACGTCGCGCGCACCGGTGCTTGCGAATGCCTTTGCGATCGAAAGCACCGGCCTTGCCGCCTTTGGCGCGGTCGAGCGCGCCTATCTCGATGCCGCCTTCGTTGAGCCGCCACCCGCCCCCGTCATGCCCGACTATCTCGCCCGGACGAGCCTTGCGGAAGTGGCGGAGGAACTGCGGCTTGCCGATGACGAAACATCGGCGACCCTTGCGGGGAAACGGCGGATGTTCGCCGCCGATAATCATCCCGACCGCTTGCCGCCGGAGTTCCGCGCCAATGCGACGGTGCGAATGAAACTTGCCAATATGCTGATCGATGAAGCCGCGCGGCAGATCCGTGCGGCCGGTGCGGCGCCATAGTTCTCAGTCGGCGGTCCCGTCCTGGTCGCCTCGGCCTTCGCTCTTTTCGCCGCCTCCCGCCCCCTCGTCGCCCTTCTCGCTCGGTTTGTAGAAGATCAGCAGCGCTGCCGAGGCATAGGCCGTGACCGCCAGGAAGATCATGCCCCACATCGCCTGTTCGCCGAGGAATTCGACCACCGTCCACACGGCGCAGAAGGCCACGATCAGCAGGCGGACCCATAGCGGGCGGTAAAAGGGGTGGTCCGGGTCGATGAACTTGAGCATTCTGTCCTCTGGTGGCCTTTTCGTGCACCGCCCATTTACGAGAACTTTGCCTGAGACGGCAAGTCCAGCGGCGACTGACGCCCCTTGACGGAGACTACAAAAATGGAATAAAAATTCCGAAATAATCCACATCAGCCACTTCATTCCAAAAAATGGAACGGCCGAGTGGAAGCGGAGGTACCAAGGGAGAGGCGCCGGCGCAGCGTTCCAACGCGCGATCTTTCGTGGCAATTCTCCGACCGATTCGCGGAAACAGCGTTCCGCGGCGCCTTTGCGCGATGAGCGCCGATCATCACGCCCCTTCCCGGTCGCGAACCGGAATTCGAGAGAAACAGAGATGACAGTCAGATTTGGTCTTCTGGGCGCCGGACGCATCGGCAAGGTTCATGCGAAAGCCGTCAGCGGCAATCCGGATGCCGTGCTCGTCGCCGTCGCCGACGCCTTCCCTGCCGCCGCCGAAGCCATCGCCAAGCAATATGGCTGCGACGTGCGCACCATCGAGGCGATCGAAAAGGCTGACGACATCGACGCCGTCGTCATCTGCACCCCGACCGACACCCACGCCGACCTGATCGAGCGTTTCGCCCGTGCCGGCAAGGCGATCTTCTGCGAAAAGCCCGTCGATCTCGACGCCGAGCGCGTCAAGGCCTGCCTCAAGGTTGTGGGCGAGACCAAGGCCAAGCTGATGGTCGGCTTCAACCGCCGCTTCGACCCGCATTTCATGGCCGTCAAAAAGGCGATCGACGCCGGCAAGATCGGCGACGTGGAAATGGTGACCATCACCTCGCGCGATCCGGGCGCCCCGCCGGTCGATTACATCAAGCGTTCGGGCGGTATCTTCCGCGACATGACGATCCATGATTTCGACATGGCCCGCTTCCTGCTCGGCGAAGAGCCGGTTTCGGTGACGGCAACCGCCGCCGTTCTCGTCGACAAGGCGATCGGCGAAGCCGGCGACTACGACAGCGTCTCGATCATCCTGCAGACAGCTTCCGGCAAGCAGGCGATCATCTCCAATTCCCGCCGCGCCACCTATGGCTACGACCAGCGCATCGAGGTGCACGGCTCGAAGGGCGTCGTCTCGGCCGAAAACCAGCGTCCGGTTTCGATCGAGATCGCCAATGGCGAAGGCTACACCCGCCCGCCGCTGCACGACTTCTTCATGACCCGCTACACCGAAGCCTATGCCAACGAGATCGAAAGCTTCATCGCCGCGATCGAAAAGGGCGCGGAAATCACACCTTCGGGCAAGGATGGCCTCGCCGCACTCGCGCTCGCCGACGCCGCCGTGAAGTCGGTTGCCGAGAAGCGGCAGATCAGCGTCGCCTGAGGCTACGGCCGGCGAAGCATCAAATGGAAAGGCCGGGCGCCACGCGCCCGGCCTTTTTTCGTGTCACCACTCTGGCAAATCGGGACCCGCGCAGGTGCCTCAGCCCTCGGCGCACGCCGGCATCTTCGCCCATCGCGGCGCCTCCCGGCCGGTACTGGGGGCAGCGCCCGGTCGGCCGGAGAGATAACCTTGGATCTGCAGGCAGCCCTCCTCCGCCAGGATCTGCCTCTGCCGTTCGGTTTCAACGCCCTCGGTCACGACCGCGAGCCTGAGGCTATGGCCGAGCGCGATGATGGCGCGGACGATCGCCTGTGCGGAAGGGTCCTTTTCGAGGGCAGCGGTGAAGCTGCAATCAATCTTCAGCTTGTCGAAGGGGAAGGTCTGCAGGTTGCTCAGCGAAGAATGTCCGGTGCCGAAGTCGTCCATGACGATCCGGACGCCGAGGACGCGCAGCCGAACCAGCACCGCCAGCACATCCTCGCGATTGTGCATCAGCGCCGCCTCGGTGATTTCGAGCTCCAGCCGCCAGGGATCAAGGCCAGTCCGACGCAATATGCTCGCGACCTGATCGAAGAGATTGGGCAGAAGGAACTGGACCGGCGAGATATTGACGGAAATCGGCAGCGGCTCGTTCCATTTTGCCGCTTCCGTGCAGGCCTGTTCCAGAACCCACTCGCCGATCTGGATGATCGAGCCGCTTTCCTCTGCGATCGGGATGAACACGTCAGGGCCGATCAGCCCGCGCTGCGGATGGCTCCAGCGTAGCAGTGCCTCGTAGCCGATGATCCTGTCGCTCTGGACCTCGACCAGAGGCTGGTATTCGAGAAAGAACTGGCGGCGAAGCACCGCATGGCGCAGGTCGTTTTCGATCTGCCGGCGGGTGCGAACCGCCTCATCCATTCCCCGGTCGAAGAAGCAGGCGATGCCCTTGCCGCTCTGCTTGGCGCGGTAGAGCGCCGTGTCGGCATTGTTGCGCAACTGATCTGCCGTCTGCCCGTCGAACGGATAGAGCGCAGCACCGATGCTGACGCCGACCGCGGTCGGATCGCGGTTGGTATCCATTTCCGCGGCAAACAGCGCCAGGATGCGGTCCGTCAATTGGCGCGCCGCCTCCGGCCGCTTGCCGCCCACCTGGATGATTGCGAACTCGTCACCGCCGAGCCGGGCGACCGTATCCTGCTCTCCGGCAGCCTGGCGCAGAATATCGGCAACCTTCTTCAGGATGCGGTCGCCTTCGCCGTGGCCGAAGATATCGTTGACCGCCTTGAAGCGGTCGAGGTCGAGGCAGAGGATCGCCAGCTCTTCGCCCCGCGCGGAGGCCGCGGCCAGAGTTTGGGCCAGCCTGCGGTCGAAGAAGGCGCGGTTCGGCAAGTCGGTGAGCGCATCATGATGGGCCAGATGCTCGATCGTGCGCTCGGCTTCCTTCCGTGCCCTCAAGTCGCGCACGAAGATCACTTCGCATTCGCGGCCACGATACTCGATCGTCCGGCACATGAATTCCACGGGAATGGTGCGCCCCTCTGCGTTGAGAAGATCGATCTCGCCGGGACCATCCCCGCGCCTGTGTCCCTCGAGCCCCTCCTCGCCGAAGACGAAGATCTCCGACGGGCGCCGCCCGGACAGATCGGAAAACGTCCGACCCGTGAGGCCGGAGAAGCGCTCGTTGGCTTCGACGATGACGCCATCGAAAACGATCGCCATGCCTTCGAGCGAGGCGTTGGCGAGCCCTCTGAGATCGGTCAGGTGCCGATCGACGAAGAGGGCGCCGAAGGCGAGCACGATCAATGTGGTGGAGGCTGCGATGACCCCGCCGGCAAGCCAGGCGGGATGAATGGTCCCGGCGACGGCCACATTGGCCTCCGGCATGAGCGTCACGCCGCTCATCGACGTGAAGTGCATGGCGCAGATTGCCAGCACCAGCAGCAAGGAGGAGACGACCAGCCGCCGCATGCTGCGCAAGGCGTGAAAAGCATGAAGCGCGGCACCCGCCAGCAGCGTTCCCACGACGAGCGCCGAAATAGTCGCTTGCGGATCGTAGGTTATGTGCCCGTGGATCTCGATCGCCTGCATGCCGGTGAAATGCATCGCCGCGACGCCGGCGCCAAGCACGAAGCCGCCGCAGGACATCGAGAGACGCGAACCACCACCGAGGCCGATTGCAAAGGCGACCCACGACGCGGCTATGGCGACGACCACCGACAGAGCGGTGCCCCAGAGGCCGTAAGCAACCGGCACACCACCATCATAGGCCAGCATGGCGATGAAATGCGTCGACCAGACACCGACACCGCAGGCAAAACCGCTGGCCGCGATCCAGAGGCTGCGCTGGCTACCTTCGCTTCGCCGGGCGCGCAGCAGCAGCAACATCGTTGCGACACTGCCCGCCAGGCAGACGATCGCGGCGGCCACGATAAGGCGCCAGTCGTGGTCATCGCTTATGCATGCAATCACTGAAAACATGAGTGTCTCCCGCGTCACGGCCACATTGACAAGGAGTTGCTAAATAACTGTAAATTGTATTACCAGAGGCGTTCGCCTTAGATACAACCTCAAAAATGGTTGCGTCAGGCGATGCACTTCAACCGTGCATCAGGAAGTGCCGGTGGCGGCAATATCGGCGTCGATCGCGCCCAGCGCCCGCTCCAGATGTCCCTCGAAGACGAGGCGTTGCTCGTCGGGCGCGACCGATATTTCGGGAGCTCCCTGGAGGCGGACCTGCATGGACTGGGCAAGTCCTTCTTCGATACCCGGCAGCATGAGATCGAAGTATCGGATGCCGGGCCCGGTGACGTGGACAGGCATGCGCTCGTAGAGGCTCAGCATGCGCGAGATGCCGTTGCCGAGCGCAAGGCCCGCCTGGCGGAAGGCGTAGCCGGCCATGCGATGTCCCTGCCGCGCGCTGGCCGCGATCTTGTCGAGCTCGGCGACGGGAACGAACTTGGCGGGGATGGTATCCGCCGGCACCTCGAAGGCGGCACGCAGAATCCCATAGAAACCGGCTGCCGCCTCGATGCAGCCATAGGCGCCGCAACGGCACAAGCCCGCCGACGGCGCGTGCAGCATGTGGCCGAAATTCGGCGCGCTGACATCCATCTCGCCGCTCTGGCTCTTGCGGGCAACGCCAAGGCCGATGCTGTGGCCAAGAGAGATCGCCGCAAGCGCTCTGAACCCACCTTCCGGCTTGCGTTCGGCTTGCGCTGCAAGCGCCTGTGCGACCAGCAGCGTCTCATTGCTGAGCATGACTTTCGCGCGCCATTGCGGCGCAAGCAGTGCAGCGAAATCCAGCTCTTCCCGACCGAAGACCGGCGACCACAAAAGCCGCGCCGTGTCGCTGTCGACCAGCCCCTTGCTGCTGATCGAAACGGCGAGCACGCGATCCCGCTCCAGCCTTGAGCGCTGCAGCAGACGTTCGAGCGCGTCCACGAATGCGCGGGCGAAAGGGACCGTGCCGCGCTCGTCGTGGTTTCGCGTTTCGTCGAAGCGGTCGAGAAGCGTGCCGCCGTAGTCGATCAGCGAATATTGCACGATGTCGGAGGAGATCCTGACGACCACGAGATGGCCGTAGTCGCGCCGCGGCGTGAAGAGCACACGCGGCCGCCCTCGCCCACCCTGCACCTGGTGCTCGGCCTTGGCGAGCACCCCCGCCTTTTCCAGCTCCGCCGTGATCGCGGAAACGGTCGCCGAGGCAAGCCCCGTATCAGCAGAAATTTCCGTATGGGAGAGATTGCCGGCACGCCTGAGCGCCGCAAGGACCAGCGCGCTGTTTTGCTGACGCACGAGCTCAGTGCTGGACTTGGTCAGCATGAGACGTCCCTGTCAGTGGCGGATCCTTCGAACACATGCCCCTCCCAAAGCATCTGTTGAACGGCAAGACAAGGCGCCGATTTTCTCGGCGGCCAAGAAACAACGGACGCGACCGCTCGCGAAGCACTTTGTTGATGCCGCGACCACCGCGTTCATGCCGTGTTGACACCCTTAAAAATCCATGACATTCATTTTCTCGACTGTCGAGAAAATAATTCCGCACGATGTAGCGGCACGATCTACGACAGCGTTCCAAGGCTGGCGGAGGATGGTGCGGGAGGTTCGCACGCTCGGCCGGCCGTCACTCGGGAGGATAAAATGAAATCTGTTTTGAAGCTGATGGCAGGCGTTGCCGTCATCGTTTCCCTGCATTCCGTTGCCCAGGCGAAGGACCTCGTCGTCGGCGTTTCCTGGTCGAACTTCCAGGAAGAGCGCTGGAAAACCGACGAAGCCGCCATGAAGGCCGCACTCGAGGCTTCCGGCGACAAGTACATCTCCGCTGACGCCCAGTCGTCCCCCGCCAAGCAGCTGACCGACATCGAATCGCTGATCGCCCAGGGCGCCAACGCGCTGATCGTTCTGGCCCAGGACAGCGACGCCATCGGCCCAGCGATCGAAAAGGCCACCGCCGAGGGTATCAAGGTCGTCGGCTACGACCGCCTGATCGAAAACCCGGCTGCCTTCTACATCACCTTCGACAACAAGGAAGTCGGCCGCATGCAGGCCCGCGAAGTGTTCAAGTTGAAGCCGGAAGGCAACTACGTCTTCATCAAGGGCTCGTCCGCCGATCCGAACGCCGACTTCCTCTTCTCCGGACAGATGGAAGTGCTGAAGGAAGCCGTCGATGCCGGCAAGATCAAGAATGTCGGCGAAGCCTACACGGACGGCTGGAAGCCTGAAAACGCTCAGAAAAACATGGAACAGTTCCTGACCGCTAACGACAACAAGGTCGATGCGGTCGTCGCCTCCAACGACGGCACCGCCGGCGGCGCCATCGCAGCGCTCGACGCACAGGGCCTCGCAGGCTCCGTTCCAGTTTCGGGCCAGGACGCCGACAAGGCAGCGCTGAACCGCGTTGCCTTGGGCACACAGACCGTCTCGGTCTGGAAGGATAGCCGTGAACTCGGCAAGCGCGCCGCGGAAGTCGCGGTCGAACTTGCGGGCGGCAAGAAGATGGAAGAAGTCGCCGGCGTCACCACCTTCAACGGCGGACCGAAGGGCGTCGCCATGCAGTCGGTCTTCCTCGCACCGCTGCCGATCACCAAGGACAACCTGAACGTCGTGGTGGACGCGGGCTGGATCTCCAAGGCAGAAGCCTGCCAGGGCGTCAAGGGCGACGTCGCGGCCTGCAAGTAAACCGCATCAGCAGAACTGAGCGCTGACGTCAGACAAGCGCCGCAACGCAACCCGTTGCGGCGCTTGCGCAAGGTGCGTGCCGGGCCGACAATGCCAGATGCACAACCAGCGCAACTCAACGAAAACGCTCGATCTCTGCCGTCGTACCGGACTTGTCGCGTCGATCCCGGCTCTTGGTGCCACCTGACGCGACGACATCAACACAAAAAGTGGGGGAAGGCACGTCCATGGCCGACATCACACAAGGCAACACGCAGGGCGCACAAGCAAACCGCGCCCGCACAGCGGACGAAAACCCGGTGAAGCGCTTCTTCCGCGCCACCGAAATCGACACCCGGCTGCTCGGCATGGTCGGCGCGCTCGTCATCATCTGGATCGGCTTTCAGATCATGACTGGCGGCCTGTTCCTGACGCCGCGCAACCTGTGGAACCTGACGGTTCAGACTTCTTCCGTCGCCGTGATGGCGACCGGCATGGTGCTGATCATCGTCACCCGCAACATCGACCTTTCCGTCGGCTCCGTTCTGGGCTTCTGCGGCATGGTCATGGGCGTCATGCAGGTAAAATTCCTGCCGCAATATCTCGGCCTGGAACATCCGGCCATCTGGATCATCACGCTTTTGAGCGGCATCGCCGTCGGTGCCGCCATCGGCGCCCTCCAGGGCTCGATCGTCGCCTTCCTCAACGTGCCTGCCTTCATCGTCACGCTCGGCGGCCTGCTCGTCTGGCGCGGCGCCACCTGGTTCGTGACCAGCGGCCAGACCGTTGCGCCGATGAACGCCACCTTCCGCCTCATGGGCGGCGGCACCGAAGGCTCCATCGGCGCAACGGCAAGCTGGATCGTCGGCATCCTCGCCTGCATTGCCATCGTCGCTGCCATCCTCAATTCGCGAAAGCAGCGCAAGCGCTTCCGCTTCCCGCTGCGCCCGATCTGGGCGGAGTACTTCCTGGCGATCCTCGGCTGTATCCTGGTGCTGGGCGCAATCGCCGTCGCCAACAGTTACTACTGGCCGGTGAACATCGCCCGCAAGTATGCCGACGCCAACGGCATCGCCTGGCCGGACGGCGGACTGCAGATCTCGCACGGCATCGCCATTCCGGTTCTTGTCGCAATCGCCGTCGGCATCGTCATGACCTTCATCGCCACGCGGCTGCGCTTCGGCCGCTACGTCTTCGCGCTCGGCGGCAACCCGGAAGCGGCCGAACTTGCCGGCATCAAGACGCGCTGGGTCACTGTCAAGATCTTCACGCTGATGGGCATTCTCTGCGCCATCGCCGCGGCGATCTCGACCGCCCGCCTCAACGCGGCGACGAATGCGCAAGGCGAGCTTGACGAGCTCTATACGATCGCCGCCGCGGTTATCGGCGGCACCTCGCTTGCCGGCGGCGTCGGCACGATCGCCGGCGCCATGATCGGTGCGCTCGTCATGCAATCACTACAGTCGGGCATGGTGCTGCTCGGGATCGACAGTCCGTTCCAGCGCATCGTCGTCGGTGTGGTTCTCGTCGTTGCCGTCTGGCTCGACACCATCTACCGCGCCCGCGCCAAGTAAGGAGTACGATCCATGAAAGACCAACGCACTCCGCTTGTGGAAATGAAGAACATTTCCATCTCCTTCGGCGGCATCCACGCGGTGGACAACGCCTCCGTCGACCTCTATCCCGGCGAGGTCGTGGCGCTGCTCGGCCACAACGGCGCCGGCAAGTCGACGCTGATCAAGATCCTCTCCGGCGCCTACAAGCGCGATGCCGGCGAAATCCTGATCAATGGCGAGGCTGCGGACATCAACAACCCGCGCGACGCCAAGAAATACGGCATCGAGACGATCTACCAGACCCTCGCCGTCGCCGACAATGTCGACGCCGCCGCCAATCTCTATCTCGGCCGCGAGCTCAGGACCCCCTGGGGCACGCTCGACGACGTGGCGATGGAGGCCAAGGCCCGCGAAGTCATGGGGCGCCTCAATCCCAACTTCCAACGCTTCAAGGAACCGGTAAAGGCGCTTTCCGGCGGCCAGCGGCAATCGGTGGCGATCGCGCGCGCGATCCTCTTCGACGCCCGCATCCTGATCATGGACGAACCAACGGCGGCCCTCGGGCCCCAGGAGACCGCCCAGGTCGGCGACCTCATCAAGCAATTGAAGCGCGAAGGCATCGGCATCTTCCTGATCAGCCACGACATCCACGACGTCTTCGACCTCGCCGACCGCGTGTCGGTGATGAAGAACGGCCAGGTCGTCGGCCAGGCCCGCACCGAGGACGTGACCAAGGACGAGGTGCTCGGCATGATCATCATGGGCAAGGTGCCGCCAAAGGCGATCCCCGGCCCCGGTGCCATGCAGGTGGCGTGAACCAATACTCGGCGGCGCGCCTAACCGGCCCGCCGCCGAGCACTTTTTGTCGACCGACAGAGACAGGGCGCGCGGCTGCATTTTCAGCAACAACCGCAAATTCCCCTGCGAACTCCGCCTTTTCACCATTGATGCGGCGCGCAAGCTAAGCTATGAACCGCTTCACAGCCTGGTTCGGCGGCCCTGCCGCCAACGGATGCACCCGTAGCTCAGCTGGATAGAGTGTTGGATTCCGATTCCAAAGGTCACAGGTTCGAATCCTGTCGGGTGCGCCATTTCCAAACAATTTGCCGTGGTGGCTCCGGCCTTGGTCACGGATTGGTCCATTCGCGTGGTGCTAGGTAGGCTGGCGCTGTGTCGCAACGAAATCTCCTCGACTGCACCCCACCGCTCTTACCGCCGCTTCTGAACACGGTATTTTTGAAGACTTTGGGATTCGCGCAAATCCGCCACGGCTGCCGCCTTCGACCTGGACAGACTGGGAATCGAAGGAGAACAACGCAATGCACTCCCGCAGGAACTTTCTCGGGCGCGAGAGCTGGGACACTGCTTGCGGTCGGGGACCGTTCAATGTGGCCGTCGAGATTGCCGAGACCGCAAAAGACGGGTTAGCCGTCGTGAACCGCCACATTGAAAGCCGCGTCACCGGCCTTGAGGTCGAGGCGGCGACTACTCAGGATAGGCTTGAACGTCCTCCGGCTCCGGCTTGTTGAACAGGATGAATACCAAGGGGTTGCCGGGCTCAGACATTGCATCGCTGCGCAGGCCGGTTATCTCTCCGGCCACGCCGCTTGCATACTCGGCAACCACCTCGCCGAAGCTATCGCGCTGGACGGCAACCTTCTGTCCAGCTCCGACCTTGTCGTTGAGTTTGACCAGATGCTCAACGAGCCCGCCCGCGGTCGCCAGGATCGGGAATGCGCTGTTACCGACAAAGACAGTCACGTCCTTGCCTGTACGTCCCATTGGCCCGGCGACGATACCGTGATGCTTGAGGACGTTCATTGTGCCTTCGACGAAGAGCGAGATCATCTCGGGGCTCAGGACGCGCGCAGCGCCGATTTCCGGCGTGAAGGACGGGATGCCCACGTCCATAAATGCGTTGTGCAGGACACCGGGATAGACATGATTGTCGAAGATCTGGCCGACGGGATACAGCTCCATCATCGCCTTGACCTCGGGCACATCCATGCCGCCAATATTGAATGCAGTGACTTCAAATCCGGTTGTCCCGGTGTGGAAGTCGATCGCGAAGTCGGCGTTCGGCCGCAGCAGCCGGTTGAACAGAAGTCCGGCGTGTCGGCTGGGTGCGGTGGCGCCGTTCTCGTTCCCGGGCCACTCCCGGTTCATATCGATCAGATCGATACCTCTGCCCTGGTTGGGCCATCTGCGCTGCATGCTTTCCAGGGCCGGGCGCGACACGTCCGTGACCGCCATTACCGTGCCCGACATCTGCGCCGGGTCGAGCTGGTTCATCACGGTGTGGACCGTATGCACAGAACTCATCTCGTCGCCATGCACGCCACTGGTCAGGACACCGCGCTTGCCCGGCTTTGCTCCCTTGGCGACCGTCACGGACACATACCAGTGCTGTCCGGTCGGCATCTCAACGCCCTGGAAATACAAAAGGTGCTTTTTGCCGGGATCAAGGTCGTTGACGTCGAGCGCGCTGACGACCTTTTTGCCTTCGATAACATCGCCGGTATAGACCGTTCCTGATGTCGGATTGGCAGGAGGTTTCGCTGCGTCCTGGGCATGCGCAGCACCAGCGTTGACGGTGACAGCGGCCGCGGCTGCGGCGCCGACCGTGGCAATGGATGCCATTATCAGATCGCGGCGATCAATACCTTTCGCAGACTTGTCCGGCATGATGGGGTCCTTTGTGATTGTCAAAGGCACGTTCGTACGATGGCACGGCGCACATCGGTCGCAAAATCCCGAGAGACTTAAAATACGGGTATGCCGCTGAACTCGCAAGGTTGCATAATTTCTACGGGAACCATGTCGGGGCTTGCGATCTTGCGGTGTCGTATGCCCAGGGGCCAGAGACGGTGCAATGCAGAACTGCCGCTCAAAAGTCGGCAGCGATAACAATTACATACGAGTTCGCCGTTTCATCTCGTCCGGTGCGCCATTATTTTCATTTGCTTCATCAAGCCGATTTCAGACGCGACGATTCTGCGTGTTGTCTTGACTCGCGCGTGTAGCATGGCACCTTGCAAGGAGAAGTTTTAGCAAAAGGCGCCTGAGCTTTGCGGGAGACAACAATGGCGAGGTTTGTAGCGAGAATACTTTTGGCCGGCCTGTGCGCAGGCGCAACAGTGGGGGCTGCCTCCGCGCGCAGTTGGCACTCGGACGATACGGCGGCACTGGTCGGAGGGTTGCTTCTCGGCGGCGTCGCAGCGGCTGCATCCTCCCATGACCACCACCATCAGAACCAATATATTGCGCCCCGGCCGGCCTATGGCGGCGCCCCCTTCAGTCCTTCCACCGGTGTGATTTGCTACCCGAACCAAGTCGCCTGTTACAACAACAACGGGACCTACCTTCCTGCATGGACGAGCCGCGCATTCTGACCCTGTCGAAGGATTCCACTATGAAGTTCTGGCTGTCACTCGCCGTTGGCGCCTCCCTCTACCTGCCTTCGGTCCACGCAAGCGCCAAGGATCCCGCGACGAGCTTTGTGCGATTGCACGCCATCGACCTGTTGGAAGGCGCGCTGAACGCAGACCAAACCGCGAAGCTGCAACTCATAGCCCACCAAGCCGCCATCGCCGCTGTGTGCGATGGGTTCACCCTGGACGACAAGAAAGTCTCAAAGGCCTTCGAAGCACTCGCACCTGTCGGTTCTGACAAGATGACTGCAGAGCAGAAGGATTATCATGACAAGCACATCCTTGTCATATACGGGATGCTGGTCGGCGGAGAGCTGACGGCGATGTCCGAGGGCGCCTGCAAGCTGGCCGAGCAGTCAAAGGCTGACCCCGACTTCGCGAAGGAAATGGTGTGGCAATAGCATTTCGGCCATCGCATTCATTTGCCGGCTCCGGCCTGTCGATGGGCCGCAAAAGCCGGTAGACCCGCTGCGTCTATCAGAGCGCGTCGCGCTCCGTGCGCAGATTGGAGACGACGCGGCGGTTCTGTACCTTGCAGGAGCGCTCCGTGCAGTCGCGGACCTCGCGATCGTTGCCGTACCCCTTGGACCACATGCGGTTTGGGTCCACGCCTTTCGAGCTCAGATAGGCCATGACCGCATCGGCGCGCTGCTGCGACAACGTCGCCATCTTTGATGCGGAGCCGCTGTCGTCGGAAAAGCCCTGCAGCTTGACGAGCCAGCGCGGGTTGCTGTTGAGCCAGATCGCCTGCTTGTCCAAGGTTGCCTTGGCAACGGGATCGAGCGTGGCCGAGTCCTGCGTGAAGTAGGTCCGGCGGCCGACGTTAAGGATGAAGTCCTCTTCGCTGCCCGCCGAGACAGTCTCGAAGCCGGGCGCCGGATCGTCGGTTTGTCCGGTCATCGGCACCACGGCCGGTTCTTCGACCGCGGCAATCTCGGTGGTGTTGCAGGCGGTCAGCGTCAGCAGAATGGCCGCAGCAGAAAGCAGCCTCGTATATCCGGGCATAGCGGGCATCAGGGTGGTATTCCTCATTCGACCTGGGTTGCGACCGGGGTTGCCTGGCTGACCTCGGGGGCCTTGTCGGCAATGTGCGGCAGGACCTGCACGGCGGTGCCGATGGGGCAGCGCTGATAAAGATCGATCGCGTCCTCGTTGAACATGCGGATGCAACCGCTGGAGGCATCCTTGCCGATGCTGCCCGGCTCCAGCGTACCATGGAAGCGATAGCCGGTATCGACGCCATCACGAAGCAGGTACATGGCGCGCGGGCCAAGCGGGTTCTTCGGCGAGCCGCCCTCGACGAACTCAGGCAGTTCGGGGTGACGCTCGCGCATTTCCGGCGGCGGCGTCCAGCGCGGCCAGAGCGATTTGCGGTCGATCGTAGCGCGGCCATACCATTTGAAGCCCTCGCGCCCGACCCCGACGCCATAGCGGATGGCCGTCTTGTTCTCCATGATCAGGTAGAGAAAATGGTGCCTGGTATCGACGACGACTGTGCCGATCGGCTCGGTGCTGAAATACTTGACGACCTGACGCTGCCATTTCCTGTCGATCTTGGCGAAATTCGTGCTTCGGTAAGTCACGCCATTATCGACTGCGGGGCCGGAAAAATAGGACGTCGCCGCAGCGAAGGCCGGTTTCTGGGCTGCGCCGGCGCTAAGCAGCGCCAAACCACCAAGCATAATATCCCTGCGGGTGCATTCCATCGGCAATATCCCCCGAAAAGCCAAGCAGCGAGCCGCAGTAAATCAGATTTTTCATTTGCCACAACGGAAAATTATCAAGCACCGATTCTTTCAGTGACTGTTTTACAAGAAGCGTTTCGCCGATAGTTGCAGACTATCACGCGATTTTGCCCGCTCTGCAGGTCTACAGCGTCGCGCGTCTTATCAGACGCGCAAAGGTCGCTGTAGCACTTTGAATTGCTGCATGTTTTTGTCCTTTAGTCGGGTACGATTAAAGGAAACATGCAGTAGAGGCTAGGATCTATCACCGGATCGGCCGCCCCAGTGAGCAACACCGGCAAGTGACGCTTGCGAAGCGCCACAATCGATTGGCTCTTCTCAGTATTCGCAACAATGGCACATTGGTTATTGTCGAAATTCACAACATCGGGTGACGATATTTGGGCAACCATAACCCTCGCGGCATCTTGGGAACCAAGGCAGCTTTTGTCGATCACGTCACCTGCAACAGGCTCGATGGCGAGTGCGGTCCTAAAGCCTGTCGCGCAAAAGTTCGCAGCGGTTTTGCGATAACGACACGCGAAATATCAGAAACTTAAAGCGCAAGGAGCGAATCTGAAAGATCGCGACGCGCTTTAGTTGGCCCTGATGTCCCGCGCCTGGCCCGATTCTCTCAGCTCTTTGACCGTCTTGCCGAGGCAGCTGCCGCCCTGTTCGGTGCCTACGGCCTTTGCCTCTCCGCCCAGGGTAATCGTCCCGGCGAAGTTGTCCGAGGCCAGGTATGTCGCCGTGCCATCGGCCGATACCTTCGACAGGTAGAAGGCATGCTGCGTGCCCTTGTATTCGCAGGCGACAGCGAACGGAAACTGATCGAACAGATTGCCCTGCGCGAGGGCAACAGATCCGAAAGCTTGAGTGCTGGCCGCAACCAGCAGCAGCGCCAGAGACTTGGACATATTCGTAGAGCGTATGCGCACCATCGATCCCCCCAACCCGGTATAGATAAGGTGTCCGTCGAAAAGGATGGTGACGCCAAGCTCCCGCTTTGACAAGCCCGACAGGCTGCATTCGAACTCGGCAAGGTTCGACCGCTGGTTGGCTGTCATCTCCGACCCAAGAGAACGGCGCGCGAACGCTGCCCCCCGGCGGGACCGCCGGCCTGGCAAATTCTCTGAGCGACCGTCAGGCCGGGTGGCTGAAGCGGGCGATCTGCGCACCCTTCATCAGGTTGCGGAAGTTCGATCCGCTCATGTGCACCAGCGTCCTGTGGTCGCCGCCCTCGAAGTAGACGTCGTTTACGTCGCCCAGACTTTCGTCGAGCAACACCGGTACGTCATAGGCCGAGCCGATCGGCGGCACCGCACCGATATCGCAATCGGCGAAGAGGTTACAGACTTCCTCTTCCGAAGCGAGCCCGAGGCGCCGGTCCATCACGTCCTGCAAGGTGGAGAGTTCAACCCGGTGCGTGCTCGGCACAACGGCAAGCACGTACCCCATCTCGTGGTGGACGACCACGGACTTGGCAAGCCTGTTGCCAGGCACATGTGCCGCTCTCGCCGTCTGGCTGGTGGTGGCTGTGCGGTGATGGGCGACGGTGTCATAGGCGACACCCGCACCATCGATATAGTCTTGTAGTTTTCTGGCGATCGTCATCGTCGACACCCCTTCTCTCGTGGTGGCGCGGAAAGGTTATTCTCCTCCCATCCACGATGAAGTCAACGACGGACGGGACCGACGGTCAGCGCTTGTCCTTCAGCATCGGAAAGGCCTGGTCGCGCGCCGACATCTGGGCGACCGGCAGCGGCCAGGCGATCGCGAGCCGCGGATCCAGGGCATTGAGCCCGCCCTCCGCATTGGGCGCATAGGGCTTGTCGTGCAGGTAGATCAGTTCGCAGTCGGCAGCAAGCGTCTGGAATCCATGTGCGAAACCACCGGGGATCATCATCGACCGGCCGTTTTCGGCGCTCAGCACCTCGCCATGCCACTGAAGATAGGTCGGGGAGTCCGGCCGCATGTCGACGGCGACATCGAAGATTGTGCCCGCGAGACAGGAGACAAATTTCGTCTCGTCGTGCGGCGCCCGCTGGAAGTGCATGCCGCGAACCGTGCCTGCCACCCGCGTAAGCGTATGATTGATCTGGGCAATGGAGCCGCCGGCGCCGAAATCGGCGAGTTCGTCGCGGCAGAAGAAACGTGAAAAGAAGCCGCGATCGTCGCCAAAGCGTTGGCGTTCGACAACAACGAGACCCGACAGGGGTGTAGGAATACGATCAAAGCGCGACATCGAACTCTCCGCGAGCGAGCGAACCGCCGCTCTTTTACCCCTTAACAAACCGGCCTTGACCGTATTTGCAATTGACGACATGAAAGCGTTCACAGGAAAGCGTCACGAATCGACGAGGCTGCAAGATCGCGAATCGTGACCTGCGGCGTATCCGAATAAAGGGTAGCAGTTATGGCAGCAGCAGACGATCGTCTCGCATTCGAGGCTCACAAGAAGGAAATGTCGCTCGCGCTCGGTAAGGACGAGGACGCCTTTCGCCAGTCGCTCGAGACATTGGTGACGCTCGACAAATACGACTATGCCTATCTCTGGTCGTTCATGGGCGTGCCGATCATCCAGATGCCGGCCGATGTCATGGCAACCCAGGAAGTGATCTGGAACACCAAGCCGGACGTCATCATCGAAACGGGCGTCGCCCGCGGCGGTTCGGTCATCTTCATGGCCGCGATGCTGCAACTGATCGGCAAGGGCAAGGTCATCGGCGTCGACATCGATATCCGCACACACAATCGGGATTCAATCGAAAAGCATCCGATGTCCTCGCGCATCACGCTGATCGAAGGTCCGTCGACAGCGGCCGAGACGCTGGCGAAGGTGAAGGCGGAAATTCCTGAGGGCGCCTCGGTCATGGTCGTGCTCGACAGCGACCACAGCCGCGACCACGTGCTGGATGAACTGCGCAGCTATGGCCCGCTGGTCACCGAAGGCCAGTACATGGTGGTGGCGGATACGGTCCTTGGATGGGCCGACACATCGCAAACGCCCACCAAGCGCTCGAAAATCTGGCGCGCCGGCGACGAGCCCTATGCGGCGCTCAAGGCGTACATGGAAGAAACGACCCGCTTCGAGACCGATGAGGCCTTGAACGGCAAGCTTGTCCTTTCAAGCTCGCCGCGCGGCTATCTGCGCTGCATCGAAAAGTAGGGGCACGAAAAGGGCGGCTCGACCAGGCCTTCGTGCCGCTCGCCAACGCTCGATCGCGAAAACACGAACACTAGGCAAGTACCGGATGACTCGGAATATCGTCATCTCACAATCCATGTACTTTCCTTGGGTTGGGATGCTGGAGCAGATCAAACTGGCGGACGTGTTCGTCCACTACGACGATGTGCAGTTCTCGCGCGGCAGCTTCACGAACCGCGTACAGATCAAGACCCAGAACGGCGTCCGCTGGCTGACCGTGCCCTTGAAAGACCTTCGCATGGGGCAGCGGATCGATGAAGTGCTGATCGACAATCGAGACGACTGGCGGAGCCGCCACCGCGATATCCTCCGGCAGGCCTACATGAAGGCCCCCTTCGCCAAGGATATGCTGGAACTGGTCGACGACGTGTTCGCCAAGGACGCATCGACGATTGCGGATGTTGCGCGCAATTCCATGCTCGCCCTTGCTGCCTACTTCAATCTGGACAGACCGAAGTTCGTCGCGTCGGACACGCTGACCATTGGCGGCGCGAGCAGCGAGAGAGTATACGACATCACTGCGCATCTCGAAGGGACGGTTTACATCACCGGCCACGGCGCACGGAACTATCTCGATCACGATCTCTTCAATCGCAACGGAATTTCAGTTCAGTACATGAACTACGAACGCACACCCTACCCGCAGATGCACGGAGAGTTCACCCCTTATGTGACGGCATTGGACCTCGTCGCCAATTGCGGTACCAAGGGCGCAAGTGTCGTGCATTCCGGAACTGTCGATTGGAAGGAGTTTACCCAGTGAAATCCGAGAACCTGGACAACGTGGCGTCGGAATATCTTCCAAACGCAGTTACATCGATCGAGAACAATCTCATTCTCAATTGGTATCCGCAGCGTATGGTCGAACGCTTTGGCAAATGCCAATCGCTGCTCGATCTTGGAATTGGCCACGGCTACACCCCTCACCTCTTCAACAAGGTCTGCGACCGGCACGTAATCGTGGAAGGCTCGCAGTTCGTCATTGATCTTTTCAAGAAGAACAGCCCGGACTTTTCCGGCGAGATCGTCTTCTCCTACTTCGAAGATTTCGAAACGGAAGAGCGCTTCGACGTCATCATCATGGGTTTCGTTCTCGAGCATGTCGACGATCCGGGCCTTGTCCTCGACCGATTCCGGCGCTTCCTGAAACCCAATGGCCGCCTGTTCGCAGCGGTGCCGAATGCCAAGTCTTTGAACAGACGACTGGGCGTGGAACTCGGCAAGATCGACGACATCTACAGCCTGAACGCCAACGATCTGGCGCTCGGCCATAAGCGCCAATACTGCCGGGACACTTTCCGCGCCGAACTCGAAAATCATGGCTTCCGCGTCGTGCACGAGGAAGGCATCTATCTGAAGCCTTTGCCACTGCCGGTGTTGCAGACGTTGCCCGATTTCGAGGCCAATCTTCATGCGATGCTCAGGGTCGGCATCGAATTCCCCGATCTTTGCGTCGGTCTGTTGATGGAAGCAGAACTGGCATGAAGACCGCTGCCATCATCGGCACGCGCTCGATGTTGGGGAGCCAGCTTGTCGCGCGCCTGCGGAACATCGGCGTCGAGACCATCAGTGTCGGCCGGGCGAAGACAGATGACATCTTCTTCGACATGGAGGGCGGCTCGGCAAAGGCACCGGATGGCCTGACCGCGGACGTGCTTTTCCATTGTGCCGCGAGCTTCGCAGACGACGGTCCATCGGGGATACAGCAAAACTTTGCGGCAAACGCCGCAAGCGCGCTTCACGTCGCCGAGCTCGCCAATCGGCTGCAGGCCGGGGCCGTTATCTATGCCGGATCGCTTTCCTCGGATGCGACGCTGGATGCGGCACCCCTGACGTCCTACGGTCTCACCAAGCAACTGGCTGAGCAAATCCTGGAATGGAGTTCGCAGAAACAGGGCTTTCGCTTCTGCAGCCTTCGCTTTTCGCAGCTTTATGACGTGGAGGGCCGCTGCTGCGCCCACCAGCCGTGGATGGGGCGCATCATCGCCTACGCGTCCCGCGGGCTCGACCTTCGCATGCCTGCTTCCCATGGCGTGCGCAACTTCCTGCACGTACAGGACGCGGCAGATATGATGATTCTGGCCGCCAAAACGGGCGCTTCAGGTGTCCGGAATGCGGTTCACACAGAGGCGATGACCTGCGACAGGATCGCTGAAATCGCCTATGAAACCTTCGGGCTCGGGGGCAGTGTCGTGATCGCTGCGGAGAAGGCTCCCTTTCGGAAGGTGAATTTTCCTGATGGTGCGGAAACACTGGCCGAGCTGGGCATGCCGCCTCTGATCACGATGCGAGACGGGATTGCCATGATCAAATCAGCCGGAACCGCCGAAGCATTCGGCCCGATGGACGTCAAGTAATGCACGACGACGCAAAGCAATCGAAACAGCCGATTACGGTCGTGGTGACCGCGGTAGGCGCAATCATCGGCCAGGGTATCGTCGCGTCGCTCCGCCGATTGAAAGCACCGATCCGGATCATCGGCATCGATCGTGATGCCAATGGTATCGGTCGACACTTCTGCGACGATTTCGTCGCCAAGCCGTCATGCGACGAGACCTCTCCCGAATATCTGGAGTTCTGGCTGGAACTGCTTCGGCGAGAAAACGTCGCACTGGTGTTACCGGGCCTGGAACTCGATGTCCTGTTCTTCAATGACAACCGTGCACACTTCGAGGCGACCGAGACGCGCGTCGTCTTGAACAGCTCGCCGCTGATCGCGCTGGCGCAGGACAAATGGGATATGGGCGAGGCACTGCTGCAAGCGGACCTTCCGGCCATTCCGAGCACGCTTAGCCGCAGCCTGGAAGATTGCATCCGCGAGCTCGGCCCATTGCCGCTGCTGCTGAAACCGCGTCGCGGCAACGGCTCCCGTGGAATTGCGCTGCTCCGGGATGCGGCAGATTTCGACTACTGGACCCTGAAGAGCGCGGACGACTTCCTCATCCAGAAATTCGTGGGCAGCAACGACCAGGAATACACGGTCGGCGCCTTCGGGTTTGGTGACGGCACGACGCTGCCGCCGATCATCTTCAAGCGCAAGCTGTCCGTCGCCGGCAACACCCAATATGCGGAGGTCGTCGACGAGCCTCTCCTGACCGAGGCCATGCGCAGGCTGTCGCAACACTTCAAGCCGCTCGGACCGACGAACTATCAGTTCCGGCTGGAAGGCACGATCCCCTACCTGCTCGAAATCAATCCTCGCTTCTCGAGCAGCACATCGCTGCGTGCCGCCTTCGGCTACAACGAAGCGGCGATGGCGCTCGAATACTACGTTTACGGGAGAAAACCCGAGGCGCCCGAGATCAAGACGGGCCGGGCCTGGCGCTACTCCGAGGATCTGGTGGTTCTATGATCGCCATCATTTCCGATATTCATGGCAACCTTCCCGCCCTCGAGGCGGTGCTCGCCCGCATCGATGAGCTCGGCTGCAGCTCGACCCTGTCGCTGGGTGACGTCGTCGGATATTACGCTCAGCCGGGCGAATGCGTCGACGTGCTGAAAGCACGCGGCATTGCGAACATCCTGGGCAATCACGATTATTACATCGTCAGCGGAGAAGGCTGCCCGCGATCGAAGATGGTCAATGACATCATCGAGTACCAGAGGGGCATCATTTCGGCCGATCAACGCGCCTGGCTCGCCGGATCGCAAACCTACGTCGTCGATGGATCGACCTATTTCGTTCACGGCAGCTGGCAGGATCCGATCGACGAATATCTCTACAAGGTCTCGCAGGCGCAGTTTCCCGACGGCTGCGAACGGCTTTTTGCCGGACACACCCATGTGCAGGTGCGCCTGGAGATCGGCGGCAAGGTCTTCTGCAATCCCGGCTCGGTCGGGCAGCCGCGCGACGGCGACCCGCGCGCCGCCTTTGCGACGCTCTCGCCGACAGGTATCGAACTCCACCGTGTCGCCTACGACATCGACAGGACGGCCCACCACATGCGGCAGGCGGGCTTCCCGGAGCGCTTTTACGAAAACCTCTATCTCGGCGCGCAGATCGGCGGCCGGATTGACAAGATCGTTGCCGCAGACGCAACCAACGACCGATCGGCTTGAGCACAGGCGACCCACATGACGAAACCTCGCATTCTCTACACCAAGCCCTCAATCACCGAACGCGAAGTCGCCTATGCCACCGATGCAGCGGCGAACGGCTGGGGCGAGCGCTGCTACGACTACATCAATCGCTTCGAGTCCGCCTTTGCCGCACATCTCGATGTCACCCATGCGATTTCGACATCGAGCTGCACCGGCGCGCTGCACATGGGCCTTGCCGCTCTCGGCGTCGGGCCGGGTGATGAAGTCATCCTGGCTGACACGAACTGGACCGCATCCGCCGCCCCGATCGTCCACCTCGGCGCAAAACCGGTCTTCGTCGACGTGCTCGCCGACAGCTGGTGCATCGACCCGGACAAGGCCGAGGCGGCCATCACGCCGAAGACCAAGGCGATCATGGCCGTGCATATCTACGGCAATCTCTGCGACATGGACCGCCTGCTCGAAATCGGCGCGCGGCACAATATCCCCATTGTCGAAGACGCAGCCGAAGCACTCGGATCGGAATGGCGCGGACGCAAGGCCGGTTCGCTCGGTGCCTTCGGCGCATTTTCCTTCCACGGCACCAAGACCGTGACGACGGGCGAAGGCGGCATGTTCGTCACCAGCGACAGCAAGCTCTATGAAAAGGTGCTGACCCTTTCCAATCACGGCCGGGCACGCGGACAAAAGAAACAGTTCTGGCCGGACGAAGTCGGCTTCAAGTACAAGATGTCGAACCTGCAGGCAGCCGTAGGCCTGGCGCAAATCGAACGCGTCAGCGAACTGGTCGAGCGCAAGCGCGAGATCTTCTACGCCTACCGGGAACAACTCACGGGCGTGAACTCCATCTCCATGAATCCGGAACCGGAAGACACGAAGAACGGCTTCTGGATGCCGACGGTCGTCTTCGCGCCTGAAACCGACGTCACGCGGGAGAAGCTTCAGGGTGCTTTCGCTGCCGAAAACATCGACGCCCGCGTCTTCTTCTGGCCGCTGAGCTCGCTGCCCCCCTTCGAGGGCGTGCCGGCAAACACTGTTGCCTATGACCTTCCCGGCCGGGCGATCAATTTGCCGAGCTATCACGACATGACGTCCGAAGAGATCACGCGGGTGGTGCAGGTTTTGCGCGACTGCGCAGCACAGTGAGGGACGAGATCAGCGAAGCGACAGGACTGATCGGAGCTTCTGTCTGAGCGCCCGTTTATGCGTCTTGAACCAGGGGGCGACCCGGCGGTCCATGTGCAGCTCAAGCGCGCGCTTCATTGCCTTCAGTTCGGATGCCGACCACTGTCGTTCTGCAAGCATCTCAAGTGCAATACGCTTGTAGCGACGGCGCGCCTCCAACAAGTCGAGCGGCGGCAGATGGTAGTCGGCTTGCCGCTTGATGCGCTGAATGAAACGCCCTTCCGGCGAAAGGGCGATTGCATTGTCGAGAATTGCAGGCAGCAGCGCGAGATGATCCGCCGCCCACGCGAACCCGTAGTCGGGAAGACGCCGCAGTGCCAAGGCTGTGGCCTCTCGGCGCCATAGGCCGTAGAACCAGCTTGGGTGGCAGCCGAGAAGGATGTCGCGAATGCGCAGCGCGCGCTCCCCTGACAGCTGAGACGGCAGGCCGTAAAGTCGCTCGATCCGCTCCGGCAGCTCCACTATCCTCAACACCGGCGAAACGGCAAGCGAGGCATGCGGCTCCCTGTCCAACGCCGCGACCAGGCCGGAAATATGGCTCGGATCGGCAAGGTCATCGTCGGCACGCCAGCAGAAAAAGGGAGCGCTGCTCATGGCATGCGCCCGGTGGAAGTTCTCCGTTGCCGAAACCGTCTCACGGTGGAACACGTGCCGAAAGCGCGTGTCGGTCTTCACGAAATCGGCGCAGATATCGGACGTGCCATCGGTCGATCCATTGTCCGAGATGAAGACCTCAAAATCCTCGAACGTCTGATCACGGAGGCAGGCGAGGCACTCGGCGATGAAATCCGCGCCGTTATATGTTGGCAGCCCGATACCCACCCGCGCCATTTCCGTGTCCTTCCCGGCAATTGATTGAGCCGGCAAATCGTGCAATGAACCGTGCGCGTCCGCCCCGAAAGTCGCGTTTCCGGCTGTGATAATTCGATCGCCTGGATTGTCAACATCGCACGAGCGATCCACGCGCAAGGTAGCATGGGTTATCTCAACGGGAGGAATGCGTCGCGCGCTGTACGCGCGTCACTGTGAGGTAGCTGCATGAAAGTCGTCATACTCGCCGGTGGTTACGGCACGCGCATCTCGGAAGAGAGCCATCTGAGACCCAAGCCGATGATCGAAATCGGCGGACGGCCGATCCTCTGGCACATCATGAAGATCTATAGCCACTACGGCTTTTCGGATTTCGTGATCTGCCTCGGCTACCGCGGCTACATGATCAAGGAATACTTCTCCAACTACATCCTGCACTCTTCCGACGTCACCTATGACATGGCGACCGGCGAGACACTCTTCCATTCCAACAAGGCCGAGCCGTGGCGCGTGACGCTCGTCGACACCGGCACGGATTCCATGACCGGCGGGCGCCTGAAGCGCGTCGCCGATCACCTGGGCGATACCTTCTGCCTCACCTACGGCGATGGTGTTGCCGACGTGAACATCAAGGCGCTTACCGATTTCCATCGCAGCCACGGCCGCGAAGCGACCGTGACCAGCGTCGTTCCGCCGGGGCGTTACGGCGCGCTTGCCGTCAGCGACGGGCGGGTTCAGAGCTTCATCGAGAAGCCCGCCGGCGACAACAACCGCATCAATGGCGGCTTCTTCGTCCTCAACCGGTCCGTGCTCGATCGCATCGAGGGCGACCACACCTCGTTCGAAACCACGCCGCTCGAAGGCCTGGCCAGTGACGGCCAGTTGATGGCCTTCCCGCATGACGGTTTCTGGCGGCCGATGGACACGCTGCGCGACAAGAACCAGCTCGAAGAACTCTGGCAACACGGTTCGGCGCCCTGGAAAGTCTGGTCATGAGCCGGCTTGCCAACCCCGCCTTCTGGGCCGGCAAACGCGTGCTTCTGACGGGCCACACCGGCTTCAAGGGAAGCTGGGCGCGGCTCTGGCTGGCGCAGATGGGCGCCCGCGTTGCCGGCTATGCCTTGCCGCCTGCCGCTGAGCCGTCTCTGCACGCCCTGCTCGGGCCAAGCGAAACCGCAGGCGAACATCTGAGCGATATCCGCGACGGCGATACGCTTGCGACGGCCATCCGCCAGTTCGACCCGGAAATCATCCTGCATATGGCGGCCCAGCCGCTGGTGCGCGAAAGCTACCGGACACCGGCCGAGACCTTCGATGTCAACGTCATGGGCACGGTGCGCCTGCTGGAGGCGGCCCGCACGGCGCCCGCGCTCAGAACGATCGTCGTCGTGACCACCGACAAGGTCTACCGCAACGACGAAAGCGGCCGGCATTTTCCGGAAGAGGCCGCACTCGGCGGCCATGACCCCTACTCCGGCTCGAAGGCTGCCTGCGAACTGGTCGTTTCGACCTGGCGGGATTCGTTCCTGCGCGAGCGCGGCATCCGGGTCGCGACCGCCCGCGGCGGCAATGTGCTGGGCGGTGGCGACTTCTCCGTCGACCGATTGGTCCCCGATATCGTCCGAGCTGCACTATCGGGCGAGATGCTCGATATCCGCAGCCCCATGGCGACCCGGCCCTGGCAGCACGTGCTCGATTGCCTCAACGGTTACTTCGTCTATGCCGAAGCGCTGCACGAGGGCCAAACCGATGTTGCAGCACTGAATTTCGGCCCCTCCCCCGCAGAACGGCAGATCCCCGTGCGCGATGTCGCCGGCGCAATCCAGATCGCCATGGGTCTGCAGACAGGATGGCGCGACAGTTCGTCTGAGGATCGGCCCCGCGAAATGCAGACGCTCGGCCTCGATCCGGCCCTTGCGCTGAAGGCCTTGTCCTGGACCGCGCGGCTCTCGCAGGATCAGGCGATCGCCTGGACCGCGCACTGGTATGACGGCTGGCGTCGCGGCGGCTCCGCCCGCGACCTGACGCTCGGCCAAATCGACGCTTTCATGAGAGGCTAACGACTTCGATGCCCCACAACTGCCGTTTCTGTTCGACGCCGCTCACGACCGTCGTCGCCGACCTGGGATCGACGCCCTGGTCGAATTCGTTCCTGGAGCCGACAGAGGAAGCAATCGCGCGCGAACGCTCGTTTCCTCTGAAGGCCATGGTCTGCTCCGAATGCCTGCTGGTGCAGACAACGGAGACCGTGCCGGCCGACGAGATCTTCACCGACGGTTACGCCTATCTCTCGTCGTTCTCGACCAGTTGGCTGGAGCACGCCCGCCGTTACGCCGAGACCATGACCGAGCGCTTCGGACTCGGCAACGCGTCACAGGTGGTTGAGATCGCCTCGAATGACGGCTACCTGCTGCAATATTTCGTCGCCAAGGGCGTGCCCGTGCTCGGCGTCGAGCCCGCCGCCAATGCGGCACGGATCGCCGAAGACCGCAACGTTCCGACCGAGGTGGCCTTCTTCGGCCGCGAAACCGCGACGGCGCTCGTCAATCGCGGCATCCGCGCCGACCTGACCGCCGCCAACAACGTGCTGGCCCATGTGCCCGATATCGCGGATTTCGTCGGCGGCTTCGCCATCCTGCTGAAACCCGATGGCGTGGCGACGTTCGAGTTTCCGCATCTGTTGCGTCTCATGGAAGGCGTGCAGTTCGACACGATCTACCACGAACACTATTCCTA
The DNA here is from genome assembly GCF_037120565.1 of Ensifer sp. CCNWLY38. NCBI lineage: Bacteria > Pseudomonadati > Pseudomonadota > Alphaproteobacteria > Hyphomicrobiales > Rhizobiaceae > Ensifer > Ensifer sp. CCNWLY38. Next base: position 140,342 of record NZ_JBBBBO010000016.1, on the reverse strand, counting down.
CCTGTCGCTGGCCGCCGTCGAACGGATCTTCGCAAACGCCGGCCTGAAGGTCTTCGACGTCGAGGAACTCGCGACCCACGGCGGTTCGCTGCGGGTCTTTGCTCAACTGGCCTCCGGTGCGCGCGAAGCGACCGAAATGCTCGCGGCCGTCCGCGAGAAGGAAGCCGCTGCCGGCCTGATGCGGATGGAAACCTATGCTGCCTTCGACGACCGGATCGCCGCCGTCTGCAAAGGGTTTCAGGAGTTCCTGGCGCGTGCCAAGGCCGAAGGCAAGACGGTGGCCGCCTATGGCGCCGCCGCCAAGGGAAACACCTTCCTCAATGTCTGCGGCGTGAAGCCGGGCGACATTGCCTTCGCGGTCGACCGCAACGATCTGAAGCAGGGCAAGCTGTTGCCGGGCACCCATATCCCGGTGCACGCACCGGCCCAGCTGCAGGTTGTGAAGCCCGATTATCTCGTCATCCTGCCGTGGAACCTGACCACGGAAATCGTTGCGGACAACGCCGCAATCCGCGCCTGGGGCGGACAGTTCGTCGTAGCAATTCCGGAGCTGAAAATCTTCTGATTTCCCGGCACCGGGCGGAGGAATGTGGACATCCTTCCGCCCGGACTGCACGCGAAGCAGCGAAAATCCACAATGTTTGTCGCCTTGGGTTGGTCTGCCCCAAATTTGACGTGTTCAGATTGAAATTCGGCGATGGCGTGGTTCCAACAGTTGCAAATTAGCACCCTAAGGAGGTGCAATGTCCACTATTGACCTATGCCTTGTCGCCACCCGGCGACCGGACCTGCTTGCCCAGACGCTGGCCAGCTTCCGGGACAAGATCTTTCTCAGGTTCGAGCTGCGCGGCGCCTATCTCAACCTCGATCCGGTCTTCGGATCGCCCGACGATCACAGCGCTTGCGTCCAGATCTTCCGCAGCCACTTCCCCGACGGCATCGTCTTCCAACCGAAGAACCCCGGCTTCTGCGCAGCCGTCGCGCGACTCTGGTCGGCGACCAGCGCCGACTGGGTCTTCCATCTCGAGGACGACTGGATCGCCCTGCGGGACATGGGAGAGGAATTGCTGGCACCCTTTGCCGATCCGGCGACCACCCAGGTGTCATTCCATACGGCGGACCAGAACTGGGATATCAGCCGCAAGGGTCACTTCCACCGGCGAAACGAGTATGCGCGCCTCTTCGGGATCAAGATCCCGCTGTTTCGTACCTTCCCGAAATTCACGACGTCTCCATCCATCCTTCGCGGCGGCTTTGCGCGCCATTGCGCCGGGCTGATGGATTTTTCTCGTGACCCCGAGAAGCAGTTCTATTCCGGCGTAAATCCGGCGATGGAAACCTACGTCGCCCGGTGCCGGAACTACATCTTCTCGCCTGATGCCCGCCCGGTCATCAAGGACATCGGACGGGAATGGCGCGAACAGCGCCGCATCCAGAAGGTGATCACGGACTCGACCTCGATCTGGCGGCAAAGCGCGTAAACGCGCCGGCTCTACTGCATGTTTCCTTCAATCGTACCCGATTAAAGGACAAAAACATGCAGCACTTCAAAGTGCTACAGCGACCTTTGCGCGTCTGATAAGACGCGCAGCGCTGTAGGCGCGGTTCCCTCCCACCAAGGATACGCAAGCGGGATGCTCGTCCCGCTTGCGCTGGTACCGTCACGCGGTCGCGGCGGTGTCCTTGCGCTGGAAGCCCTTGCTCGCCACCATCAGGCTGCGCGTATAGTCCTCGCCGATGCGGCCGGCGACGAGATCCGCCGCAGACAAGCGCTCGACCACGCGTCCACCCTGCATCACCGCCAGCCGGTCGCACATATGAGTGACGACGCCAAGATCGTGGCTGACCATGATGAAGGTGAGCTTGCGGTCGCGCCTGACCTGCTCCAACAGGTTCAGCACCTCCGCCTGAACCGAGGCGTCGAGCGCCGACGTCGGCTCGTCGAGCAGCAGGATCGACGGCTCGAGGATCAGCGCCCGGGCAATGGCGATACGCTGGCGCTGCCCACCAGAAAGCTGATGCGGATAGCGGAAGCGGAACCCCGACCCGAGACCGACTTCGTCGAGCGCCTTGAGGATGCGGCGTTCGCCGTCCGCAACGCCGTGGATCGCCAGCGGTTCGAGCAATTGCCGGTCGATCGTCTGGCGCGGATGCAGCGAGCCGTAAGGATCCTGGAACACCATCTGCACGGCGCGATAGAAGGCCTTGTCGCGCTTGGCCCCCTTGAGCATCCGGTCGTGGACGCGAATGGTACCGCCCGTGATAGGCGCGAGACCGGCGATCGCCCGGAGCAAGGTCGACTTGCCCGATCCGGACTCGCCGACGAGGCCGAAGGATTCGCCCGGCGCAATCTCGACGCTGACGTCGTTCAGCGCCTTGAACTCGTCATAGGTGACGGAGAGGTTCGAAACGGAAACGGCTGATGTCATTGAGCCCACTCCGGCTTGCGGTCGAGAACCGGCAGCGGATGGCGATCGGAGCCGATCGCCGGCATGCAGTTCAGCAAACCTTGCGTATAGGGATGCTTGGCATTGGCGAGTTCGGACGCCGCCAGTTCCTCGACGATCCTGCCGGCATACATCACGATCACCCGGTCGCAGAAGGACGAGACCAGGCGCAGGTCGTGCGAGACGAAGATCAGGCCCATGCCGCGCTCGGCAACCAGCTTGTCGAGGATACCAAGCACTTCGAGCTGCACCGTTACGTCGAGCGCCGATGTCGGTTCGTCAGCGATCAGCAGTTCCGGCCCCGCAACCAGCATCATGGCGATCATCGCGCGCTGCCCCATGCCGCCCGATACCTCGTGCGGGAAGAGATCGTAGACGCGCTTCGGATCGCGGATCTGCACGGCCGCCAGCATGTCGAGCGCCCGCTCCCGGGCTTCGCCGCGGCTGACACTCTCATGCTGCCGCAGCGTCTCGACGATCTGCCGGCCGATGCTCATGACCGGGTTCAGCGAATACTTCGGGTCCTGCAGGATCATCGCGATGCGCTTGCCGCGGAGGTTCCGGCGGACCTTCGGCGATGCCGAGAGCAAATCGATACCGTCGAAGGACAGCTGCTTTGCCGTCACCTGCGCATGAGAAGGCGTCAGCCCCATGATCGCCCGGCCCGTCTGCGACTTGCCGGAACCGCTTTCGCCGACGATACCGAGGCGTTCGCGGCCAAGCGTAAAGGAGACACCACGCACCGCCTCGATAAGGCCGGTGCGAGTTGGGAACGAGACCTTGAGGTCTTCGACCGTCAGAAGCGTACTCATTGGCCGCTCTCCCGGGGATCGAGCGCGTCGCGCAGGCCGTCGCCGAGCAGGTTGAAGCCGAGGCTGACGATCAGGATCGCAATGCCGGGCATGGTCGCTACCCACCACTGGTCGAGGATGAAGCGTCGGCCCGAAGCAATCATCGCGCCCCATTCCGGCAGCGGTGGCTGCGCGCCGAGGCCGAGAAAGCCGAGTCCGGCGGCGGTCAGGATGATGCCGGCCATGTCGAGCGTGACGCGAACGATCAACGACGACATGCACATCGGCATGACGTGGCGGAAGACGATGCGGATCGGCGACGCGCCCATGAGCTGCACGGCGGCGATATAATCCGAGTTGCGCACCGTCAGCGTCTCGGCGCGGGCGATGCGTGCGTAGGGCGGCCAGGAGGTGATCGCGATCGCGATCACAGCGTTCTCAATGCCGGGTCCGAGGGCTGCGACGAAGGCGAGCGCCAGCACGAGCTTCGGAAAAGCAAGGAAAATATCGGTGATGCGCATCAGCACGGCATCGACCCAGCCGCCGGCATAGCCGGCGACGGCGCCGACGATGAGGCCGATCGGCGCGGCGATAACAGCGACGAGCAGCACGACGGCCAGCGTCAGCCGCGAACCATGGATCAGCCGCGAGAGGATGTCTCGGCCGAGATCGTCGGTGCCGAGCAGGTATCCGGGGCTTCCTGGCGGTTGCAGCCGGGCATTTGCGAGATCGCCGATATAGGGCGAATGCGGCGCCAGGAAATCGGCGAAGGCGGCAATGAAGACCAACGCCAACAGGATGATGAGGCCGAGAACGGCAAGCCTGTTGGCGGCAAACCGCTGCCAGGTCATGTAGGCGCGGCCGAGCCGTGCCTGGGTGCGCGACTGGGGGCGATCGGACAGCAGCCATTCGCGGCGCGTCATGGGACGTGTCTGGGTAACCGTGCTCATCGCTGGCGCGTCCTCGGGTCGAGCGTCCGGTAAAGAAGGTCGGACAGGAGATTGATGCCGATGAAGACCGAGCCGATGACGATGGTGCCACCGAGGACGGCGTTCATGTCGGCATTCTGCAGCGAGTTGGTGATGTAGAGGCCAAGGCCCGGCCAGGCGAAGACGGTTTCCGTCAGCACCGAGCCTTCAAGCAGGCCGGCATAGGAGAGCGCAATCACGGTCACGAGCGGCACCGCGGCGTTTCTGAGCGCATGCCCCCAGATGATGCGGGTTTCCGACAGGCCCTTGGCGCGCGCGGCGACGATGTATTCCTGCTGCAGCTCATTGAGCATGAAGCTGCGCGTCATGCGGCTGATATAGGCGAGCGAGAAATAACCGAGCAGCGACGCCGGCAGGATGATGTGGCGGAAGACGTCCCAAAGCACATCCCATTGCCGCTGCCAGAGCGCATCGAACAGATAGAAGCCGGTGATTGGCGTGAACGTATATTCGAAGACGATATCGATACGGCCGGGATAGGCGACCCACTTCAGCCGCGCATAAAACACGAGCAACGACAGCAGCGCCAGCCAGAAGATCGGCACGGAATAGCCGACGAGGCCGATGACGCGCACGATCTGGTCAGCGATGCTGCCGCGCTTGACGGCGGCGAGAACGCCGAGCGGCACGCCGAAGATGGCGCCGATCAGCGTGCCGAGCGTCGCGAGCTCCATGGTCGCCGGGAAAACACGGCGGATGTCGGTCATGACCGGATTGGTGGTCAGCACCGAGACGCCGAAATCACCCGTTAACGCCTGGCGGACATAGATGAAGAATTGTTGGTAGAGGGGCAGATTCAGCCCCATCGCCTCGCGCGTCCTTTCGACGACATGCGTCGGCGCCCGGTCGCCGAGGACGGCCAGAACCGGATCGATCGGGACCACCCGGCCGATGAAGAAGGTGACGGCCAGAAGGCCGAGATAGGTCGTCACGACGACGACGAGAAAACGCAGCACTGCCGCCACGATCTTGCCGGGACGGGCGCGTTTGCGCCCGTCCACGGTCCCTGTTCCGCTCATGCTCAAGGGAACGATCCTTTCGGTTTATTCCTTCGAGACGGCTTATTCTTTTGTGATGCCGGCGACGAAGTTGGTGTCGAAGCTCGGACCGAGCTTCAGGCCCTTGACGTTGCCGCGGTAGCCGGCGACTTCGGTCTGCTGGAAAATGATGACGAACGGACTTTCGCCGAGCACCGTCTTCTGCAGTTCCTTGTAGGTCTCGGCGCGCTTGGCGCTGTCACGCTCAAGCAGAGCGTCCTTGGTCTTCTTCGTCAGCTCCGGAACGTCCCAGGCATTGCGCCAGGCAAGCGTCTTGTTCTTGCCTTCGTCGGAATTGTCCGGGTTGCTGGTGAAGGTTTCGGCGTTGGAGTTCGGATCGAAGTAATCCATGCCCCACTGGCCGATATACATGTCGTGGTTACGGGCACGATACTTCGTCAGCGTCTGCTTGCCGTCACCGGGGATGATTTCGAGCTTCACGCCGGCCTGGCCGAGCGTCTGCTGGAAGGATTCGGCAATGCCGGTGACCGGCTGGCCGTTGCGAACGTCCATGGTCACGGTGAAGCCGTCGGCGAGACCGGCCTTGGCGAGCAGTTCCTTCGCCTTGGCGACGTCGAGCTTGTAGGGGTTTTCGTCGAGAGCACCGAGCACGCCCTTCGGCAGGAAGCTCTGGTGGATTTCGCCGATGCCCTTGATGATCGTCGAGCCGAGCGCATCGTAGTCGACCAGATACTTGAAGGCTTCGCGCACTTCAGGCTTTGCGAGGTTTGCGTTCTTCTGGTTGAGGCTGATGTAATAGACCGTACCCTTTGCCGCGTTCGTCGTGCCGAGATCGGCATTCTTCGAGACGGCATCGAGATCGCCCGGCTCCAGGTTGCGCGCGACGTCGATGTCACCGGCTTCGAGCGCCAGGCGCTGGCCGGAGCTTTCCTTCATGTGACGGTAGATGACGCGGGCGAGCTTCGCCTGTTCGCCATAGTAGTTGTCGTTGCGCTCGAGCACGATGACTTCGTTGGCGCGCCATTCGCGCAGCTTGAACGGACCGGAGCCGGCATAGCCGGTCTTCAGCCATTCATTGCCGAAGTCATTGTCGTACTTGTAGTCATCGGTCGGCGTGACCGGCTTGACGTTGTCGAGCACCAGCTTCTTGTCGAGGACCGCAGCGACGGTTGCCGTCAGGCAGTTCAAGACGAAGCTCGGCGCATAGGGCTGATCGACGGTGAAGACGAAGGTCGTCTCGTCAGTGGCCTTGGCCTTTTCCGTCACGTTGTCGCCGTTGAGGCCAAACTGGGTGAGGATGAAGGCCGGGCTCTTGTCGAGCTTCACGGCGCGCTCGAACGACCAGGCGACGTCCTCGGCGGTCACCGGGTTGCCGGAGGCGAACTTCAGGCCGGACTTCAGCTTGAACGTATAGGTCAGGCCGTCATCGGACACGGTCCAGCTGTCGGCGAGGTCGCCGACGACCTTGGTCGTGTCGTTGATGTCGAGGCGCACCAGCATGCTGTAGGTGTTGCCGGTGATTTCGGCCGCGGTCAGCTCGAAGGCTTCGCCCGGATCCATGGAAATGACGTCGTCGATCGCAAAGGCTTCGACCAGCGTGTCCTTCGGCGTTTCGGCGAAGGCCGGTGCGGTCGCGGCCATAACCATGGCGAGCGCTGCCGAAGCGGTCAGAAGACGAAGACGTCCATTGAGCTTGTGCATCATTTTTGCAGTTCCCTCGTTTGCGCCCTTTTGGGCCCTTCTTCATGGGTTCAGGCGGCCTCGTGCCAAGCCTGTCCCAGAACTCTCCACCAGTTCTCCCGGCATATCTTTGCCAGTTCGGCGTCACCATATCCGGCGCCTCTCAACGCAGCAACGAGCGCCTGGTTACCGGCTGCGTCAGTGATCCCCTCGGGGATCGTGGCCCCATCGAAATCCGAACCGAGCGCCACACATTCGACGCCCATGCGCTCGACCATGTAGTCGACATGGCGGATCATGTCGGAAAGCGGCGTTGCGGCATTCTCCCGGCCGTCGGCGCGCAGCATCGTTGTCGCATAGTTGAGCCCGACGAGCCCCTTGCTTTCGCGGATGGCGTCCAGCTGCTTGTCCGTCAGGTTGCGCGCAACCGGCGTCAGCGCATGCGCATTCGAATGGCTGGCGACCAGCGGCTGGTTCGTGGTTTTCGCGACGTCCCAGAAGCCCTTTTCGGTGATGTGGGCGAGGTCGATCAGGATGCCCAGCCGGTTGCAGGCACGCACGAGTTCGAAACCCGCATCCGTCAGCCCCGGCGCTGTGTCCGGCGACTTCGGATAGGAGAACGGCACGCCATGGCCGAAGACGTTGTGGCGGCTCCAGACCGGCCCAAGCGAGCGCAGGCCGGCGGCATAGAAGGTTTCGAGCGCCGACAGATCCGCACCAATCGCCTCGCAGCCTTCCATGTGGAGCACCGAGGCGAAGACACCTTTCTCGACCGCTCCGCGGATTTCGGCGGTCGAGCGGCAAAGCTTCCAGGCCCCTGCCCAGTCGAGGCGAACGGCGATGTCGGCGAGCTCCATGGCGATCGCCAGCGACGGCAAGTGTTCGAGGGGCGCGGAGAGCGACGTTTCGTAATGGCCGTTTTCATCCGGCGGCTGCAGGACCAGATCACCCGAGGGCACGTAGATCGCCGAAATGCCGCCGATGAGGCCGCCCGCTTTGGCGCGCGGCGCGTCGATGTGGCCCTCGCCGATACCGTCGACGAATTCGCGGACCGGGTCAGCCCCCTTTCGGGCATTCTGCCACAGGCGCAGAAGCACGTCGTTGTGGCCATCGAAAACCGCCTGCATTCCTGAATTCCTTCATCATTTCAGGGAGATCGAACGGGACACCTACGGCCGCGTCCGGGGAAAGGTTGTGGCGATGCTAGTGAAAGGCCAAAGCCTTTTCAATGAATATCAGGGGGTTTTACCCAGGGCTGCCTGTAGCGAAATGTTGCATGATTGTCGCAATCTCGCCGTCAAACACAGCGCCGACAGGTGTGCAATGCCGATCAAGGGATGAAAATCTGGCGTTTCTACTGCAAGGAATTGGCTCGGTCCCGATCGCCGGGACGTCGCACCGCATGATGCGGTACTGGGGGTTTGGTTGCTGCGTCCGTTTTCACTCGCAGGTTCGCAAGGGCATTGGAGCCGCATCGCCGCCGCGCTCCTTCTCGCCGTAACCCTCGCGGCCTGTGCCGGCCGGCCGGTCGGCGTGCTCGTTCCTTCGGGCACGACGGGTGGCGCCTCCCAGGTCGACCTGATGGTCGCGACAACGCGCGCGCCCACGGCGGAACCGGGCGTCCTTTTCAGCGGCGAACGGTCGGACCAGCTTTCCCTGACGGAAATCGTCGTTTCCATCCCGCCGGAGAAAAACCGGCAAGTCGGCCAGGTGCAATGGCCGAAAAAGCTTCCGGCCAATCCGGAGCGCGACTTCTCCACGGTCAGCGTCACGCCATTGAACGAGGGCAACGACGTCCAAAGCTGGCTGAAGGGTAACCTGCCGAAGGGCCGGCGCGTGCTGATCTTCGTTCACGGTTTCAACAACCGCTACGAGGACGCCGTCTACCGCTTTGCCCAGATCGTCCATGACAGCGGCACGGACGTCGCCCCCGTCATCTTCACCTGGCCCTCGCGCGCCAGCATCTTCGACTACAATTACGACAAGGAAAGCACCAACTATTCGCGCGACGCGCTGGAGGAACTGCTTCGGCGTGCGTCGAGCAATCCTGAGGTCGGCGAAATCACCGTCATGGCCCATTCCATGGGGTCGTGGGTGACGGTCGAAGCTTTGCGCCAGATGGCAATCCGCGACGGACGCATCGCACCCAAGATCACCGACGTCATCCTGGCATCGCCCGATCTCGACGTAGACGTCTTCGGCCAGCAGATCCGCGCCATGGGCGACAAGCGCCCGAAATTCACGCTGTTCGTGTCGCGCGACGACCGGGCGCTGACCCTCTCCAGGCGCATTTCCGGCAATGTCGACCGCCTCGGGCAGATCGATCCGACCGCCGAGCCCTATCGCACACAGCTGGAACAGGCCGGTATCAGCGTCATCGATCTGACGGCGCTGAAGGGCGGCGACAAGCTGAACCATGGCAAGTTCGCCGAAAGCCCGGAAGTCGTGCGCCTGCTCGGCAACCGCCTGATCGCCGGCCAAACGGTGACCGACTCCGATGTCGGGCTCGGCGAACGGCTGGGCGCCGTCACACTCGGCGCCACGCAGACGGTCGGCAGTGCCGCAAGCCTGGCGGTCTCGACGCCGATCATGATCTTCGATCCCAACACCCGCAAAAACTACGACGCGCAGGTGCGCCGTCTCGGCCAATCGATGGAAAACACCGTCGGCTCAGCGGTGACCCCTTGGGTACCGCCGCAAAGCGGGGGAGCTGCCAAAAGCAGCTCCCCCGACCGTCACTCTCGTTAGAGCAATTCCAGGAGAAGTGTGAAACGGTTTTCCGTTCGGAATTGCGCAATTTTAAACAGTTGGAGCAATTCGCTGTTTCAATGAAACAGTGAATTGCTCTAGACGGGCAGCTCGCGCCGCTCGGCTTCCGTCACCATTGCGAGGTCCAGGACCTTCTGCAGGTTCGCCGCGTGGCGGAATCCCGGTTCCTCCGTCTTGCCCTTGCGGACTGCCGCGACGAAGCGCTCATAGTTCGTCGGGACGGTACCCGTGTCGACGTCACGCCAGATCGCCTTTTCGACATCGGCGCCGAGGCAGGCGCGGAGCGTCGAGCCATCGGGCGTGTGCACCACTTCGAGCGCGCCCTTGTCGCCATGCAGCCGGAGCCGCAGCTCGTTCAAGTGCCCGGTCGCCCAGCGGCTGGCATGGACGACACCCATGGCGCCGTTGCCGAACTCGGCGGTCATGACGAAGCTGTCATTGGCGTCGAGATCATACTCGCCGATGCGGTTATCAGGCGCCTTGTCGAAGGTCTTCAGCCGCGCAAAGATCCGGGCGGCGTCCGTGCCCGCGCCGTAACCGGCAAAGTCGAGGATATGGATGCCGACATCGCCAAGAACGCCGTTCGAGCCGTGCTTGGTCGAAAGTCGCCACAGCCATTGCGATTCCGTTGCCCAGTCGCCCCAGGCCTTGGAGACGAGCCAGCTCTGCAGGTACGACGCCTCCAGATGCCGCAACTGGCCGACATCACCGGCGAGCACCATCGCCCGTGCCTTCTGCAGCGGCGCGACATTGCGATAGGTGAGGTTCACCATCGTCACAAGGCCGGAACGCTCGGCCGCGTCCGCCATCTCCGCCGCCTTGGCGTAATTTTCCGCGAGCGGCTTTTCGCAAAGCACATGCTTGCCGGCGGCAAGCAATGCCAGCGTCGTCGGGTGGTGCGCCTTGTCGGGCGTCACGTTCGTCGCCGCATCGAACTTGCCCCAGGCGATCGCCTCGTCAAGCGAGGTGAAGGTCTCGGCAATGCCGTGCTTGTCGGCAAAGGCGCGAGCACGTTTGGGGTCGACATCGACGGCGCCGACCATCTCGACGCCTTCGATTTTGGCAAAGGCCTGGGCATGGCTATTCGCCATGCCGCCGGTTCCAACTACAAGAAGTCGCATGGTTCTTACCTGTATCCTGCTTCGCCGGCCTGGTGCAGCCTGGGGCCGCGTTCGACGATCGGCTCCAGCGCCCTTTCGACCGGCACGTTCGGCGCATCGTGGATCGCCGTGTAGCGGTTATCGGCGTTGTAGGCCCACTTCACCGAATTGCGCAGCACCTTCTGGACATTGGCGTCGTGATAGGTCGGGTAGGTCTCATGACCGGGGCGGAAATAGAAGATGTTGCCGGCGCCGCGGCGCCAGGTGAGGCCCGAACGGAACACTTCGCCGCCGGCAAACCACGAGATAAACACGGTTTCGAGCGGCTCGGGCACCGAGAACTGTTCGCCATACATCTCCTCGTTCTCGAGCACGAAGTTCTCGTCGAGCCCTTCGGCGATCGGGTGCCGCGGGTTGATCGCCCAGACGCGCTCGCGCTCGCCGGCCTCGCGCCACTTCAGCGCGCAGGGTGTTCCCATCAGGCGCTTGAAGATCTTCGAGAAGTGGCCGGAATGCAGAACGATCAGACCCATGCCTTCCCAGACGCGCTTGGCGACCCGCTCGACGATCTCGTCGCTGACGGCGCCATGGTCCTTGTGTCCCCACCACAGAAGCACGTCGGTATTGGCAAGGCGCTCGACACTCAAGCCATGCTCCGGCTCCTGCAGCGTCGCCGTCGTCGCCTCGATCGCGCTTTCCGTGTTCAGCGCCGCCGCGATCGTGTTGTGCATTCCGTTCGGATAGATGCTGCGGACCACCTCGTTGGTCTGCTCGTGGATATTCTCGCCCCAAACGACTGTTCTGATAGGCACGGTCATTCTCCTTACATGTTCGCCCGTTGCGGGCATGTCGACTTACGATTGATGGGGTTCGCCACAACTTGGCGACCCCGAAGCTCGAGACCGTTTCGGTGTTCTTCAGGTCGTGTCAGGCCGCCCCTTTCATAGGCGTGCGGCCCAGAGCTTGCCCCGCTGCATCGAAGCGGTGGATGTTGTCGCCGACCGGCGAGATCTCAACCGCCTCGCCTGGTCGGTGAAGCGAGGTGCCGCCCTCCCGCACGATGACCGGTTCCGCGGCACCGATGTCGAGGTAGATGTAACTGTCGGAACCGAGCATTTCGGAATGCACCACCGTTCCCGACCATCGGCCGTCGCCTGCCCTGATCTCCAGATGTTCGGCTCGGATGCCGATCGTGTGCGCATCGTAGGGCGCGGCGAGAGCGCCGGTCAGAAAGTTCATCTTCGGCGAACCGATGAAACCGGCGACGAAGACCGAGTTCGGGCTCTCGTAGAGTTCGAGCGGCGTGCCGATCTGTTCGACCCGGCCATCCCGTAGCACGCAAATGCGATCAGCCAGTGTCATCGCCTCGACCTGGTCGTGGGTGACATAGATCATCGTCGTGTTGTGCATGCTGCGATGCAGTTTCGCGATCTCGATCCGGGTCGCGACGCGCAGTGCGGCATCGAGATTGGAGAGCGGCTCGTCGAAGAGAAAGACCTTCGGATCGCGCACGATCGCCCGGCCGATGGCGACGCGCTGGCGCTGGCCACCCGAGAGCTGCCGCGGCAGCCGCTGCAGATTGGGGGTCAGTTGCAGCATCTCGGCCGCCGCCTCGACGCGTTTCCTGCACTGCTCCTTGTCCTTGCCGGCGAGCTGCATGCCGAAGGACATGTTCTCGAAAACGGTCATATGCGGGTAGAGCGCATAGGACTGGAACACCATCGCGATTCCGCGTTTCGACGGAGTCAGCTGGTTGACCACCTGTCCGTCGAAGGAAAGCGTCCCCGAAGAGATGTCTTCAAGCCCGGCGATCAGGCGTAAGAGCGTGGACTTGCCGCAGCCGGAGGGCCCGACGAAGACCATGAACTCGCCGGCCCGGATGTCCATGCTGACGCCCTTGATCACCTCGAAGGCACCGAAGGACTTGCGGATGTTGCGCAATTGAAGCTCTGCCATGTTTTCTCCCCTTATCCTTTGACGCCGCCGGCCGTGAGCCCGGAAATGATCCGTCGCTGAAAGATCAGGACAAGGATCACCAGCGGCACGGTGACGATGATCGATGCGGCCATGATGTTGCCCCACGGGATTTCGTGCTGGCTGCTGCCCGAAAGCATTGCGATCGCGACGGGCACGGTGCGCTGGCTGTCGGAAGACGTGAACGTCAGCGCAAACAGGAACTCGTTCCAGGCGGCGATGAAGGCGAGCAGCCCTGTCGTCACCAGCGCCGGCCACATCAACGGCATGAACACGCGGGTGATGATTACCCAGGGTGTGGCTCCATCGACGATCGCCGCTTCCTCGATCTCGACCGGCAGGTCACGCATGAAGGTGGTAAGCACCCACACCGTGAAGGGCAGCGTAAAGATCATGTAGGAAAAAATCAGCGCTAAGGGCGTGTTGAAGATACCGACGCTGCGGATGAGTTCGAAGAGACCGGCAAGCACGGCGATCTGCGGAAACATCGACACCGACAGGATCGTCAGAAGCAGCAATCCGCGGCCGCGGAACCGCACCCGCGCCAAGGCATAGGCGGCTGTGACCGCAAGCAGCAGCGACACCGCGACGACAACAGTCGCAACCAGCAGCGAATTGGCGAGGTTGCGCAGGAAGGTGCCGCTGGAGACGATGCCGGCGTAGTTTTCGAAGGAGATTTCCTTTGGCCAGTAGTCGACCTGGAAAAGCGCGGTTCCGGATTTGAAGCTCGTCAGCACCGCGTAGTAGAACGGGAAGACGGCCATGATGATGATGGCGGCGACGAGAGCGTAGAACGCCGTGCGCTTGGCAAGGGTGGCAACCATCAGCGCTCTCCACCTTCGAGGTTGACGCGACCGAACCACATGTAGGCGACGGTGATCGCCGCAATGATCAGGAACAACATCGTCGAGGCAGTGGCGCCATAGGCGAACTTGTCGAAGTCGAACAGGTTCTCGCGCGCCAGCACCGACATCGTCTTGGTCTGTGCGTTGTTGGGCGTCAGCACGTAAATGAGATCGAAGATGCGCAGCGCATCAAGCATGCGGAAGATCACCGCGACCATCAGCGCTGGCCTGATCAACGGCAACGTCAGCCGCCAGAAGACCTTCAGCGGATGCACGCCGTCGATCTTGGCCGCCTCGTAAATATCCGTTGGCACCATCTGCAGGCCGGCAAGGATAAGCAGCGCCATGAACGGCGTCGTCTTCCAGACGTCGACGATCAGCACCGCGACCATCGCGGTCTCCGGATTGGCCGTCCAGGCGATCTTCTGGCTGATCAGGCCGAGGCCGAGCAAAAGGTCGTTGAGAATGCCGAACTGGTCGTTGAGCATCCAGGCCCACATCTTGGCGGAAACGATGGTCGGGATCGCCCAGGGGATCAGGATCGCGGCGCGCACCAGCCCGCGGCCCGGGAAATGGGCGTTCAGCACCAGAGCAACGATCAGGCCGAGCACCGTCTCGATGGTGACGGAGACGGCGGAAAACTTCAGCGTGTTCCAGACGGCATTCCACCAGGCAGGATCGGCAAGCAGGCCGTTATAGACCGTGCGCCCGCTCTTCAGCGTGATCCAGCTCAGATAGTTCTTGAAGCCGACGAACTCGGCACCTTCAAGGTTGGTCAGCGACGCATTGGTGAAGCTGAAATAGACGGTGCGTATGAGCGGCCAGCCGGCGACGAGCGCGAGCACCAGCAAGGTCGGCGCGAGGAAGATCCAGGCGGAGCGAATGCGGCTGGCGTTGAGGTCGGAACGGATCCCTGCCTGTTGTCCGAGGGCGGAAGGGGGATCTGCGAGTGAAAGATCGGTCATTGTCTTGGCTCACTCCTGCCATTCGGCGCGCGGCCGAGCGGTTGGCCCGAGAGGAACGACGCCACCAGGCAATTCCAGGAAAGTGTGAAGCGTTTTCCCATCCGGAATTGCTTGCTTTCAAAGCACTTGTTCAGAGCGCTGGGCGTCGTCGGCGGTTGCTCGGTGGAGCGAGGGAAGGCCCGGAGGCGCTCCCCTCGCCCCCGGGAGGATTACCAGCTATCGCCCTTCATCTCGGTGAGCTCGACTTCGAGCAGCTCCAGGTTTTCCGCAGCCGTACCGTTGCCGGAGAGCGAGTTATGGACCGCATTCCAGAACTTGGCCGAAACCTCGTTGTACTTGACCTTGGTGACCGCCGACGGGCGCGGCACGGCGCTCTCGAAGATCGGCTTCCAGGCCGGCATGAACGGCTGGGCCTTGGCGACCTCCGCGTCGTCGTAGAGTGCGGCAATCGTCGGCAGGTTGGAGAGCTCGATGGCCCTGCGCTTCTGCACCTCTGCCGAAGAGAGGAATTTGGCAAGCGCGATCGCTGCTTCCTGGTCGTCGGAATATTTGGAGACGGCGACGTTCCAGCCGCCGAGCGTCGAGGACGGCTGATCGCCATCGGTCGCCGTCGGCAGCGGCGTCACGGCGAACTTGCCTTTCACCGCGCTGTCGTCACCATTGCCGAGCGCATAGGCATAGGGCCAATTGCGCATGAAGACAGCATTGCCCGTCTGCCAGACGCCGCGTGATTCCTCTTCCTGATAGGCGAGCACGCCTTGCGGCGAAATCGTGCCGACCCACCCCTTGATGCGGTCGATCGCTGCGGCCGCCTTCTCGTTGTTGATCGAGATCGTGCCATCAGGCTCGACGATCTGGCCGCCGCCGGACGATTTGACCCATTCGAGCGCATTGCAGGTCAGCCCTTCATAGGCGTTGCCCTGGAAGACGTAGCCCCAGAGGTCGGCCTGGCCGGCGGCGCGTTCCTTCTCCTGGATTTCCTTGGCGGTCGTCGCCAGTTCATCCCAGGTCTTCGGCGGCGCCTTGCCGTACTTTTCCAGGAGGTCCTTGCGATAGAAGAGCGCCGGTGCATCGGTGAAAGCCGGCAGGGCCACGAGGCGCCCGTTCACTGTCTGCGAGGCGATGATCGACGGGAAGTGCTGACCGACAACATCCTTGGCCGCTTCCGAGAGGTCGACGAACTGGTCGGCAAGCTGCGGGGCCCAGACGACGTCGGTCTGGTAGACGTCCACATCCTTGTTTCCGGCGGCGAGCCATAGGCGGTACTGGCTGAATTGCTCGCTGCTCGACGGCGGCATGGTGACCAGGCTCACCTTGTGCCCCGTCTGCTTCTCGAAAATGTCGAGCTGCTCGCGGATGAAATTCACGTTCTTGCCGGTCGTGTTGGCGGCGAGCGAGAGCTCGGCGGCGCTGGCCGTTCCGGCTGCAACGATTGCGGCACAAAAACTCAGGGCATTGAGCATGGTTGTCATTGGGTCGACTCCTCCTGTTCCCCCTCCACCGCACGAAAGCTCCTCAGCAAATTCGAAAGCGGTTTGGATTGAAAAAAGTTGGCAGAAGACGCAAAAACTGTCAATCCATCGACAAGAAAAAGTCATTCGGCCGTGAATTGTTCAAAATAATGATTTAATTTCAATACTATACCGGAGAAGGAGAAACTTCACCCGCATCGCGCCGCAACCCATAAAATCAAAGGGGAACTGCATTAATTTAAAACGGTTTGGTAAAATTCCATCACGGTTCGAGGCGCTGGACGCCCGCGACAAACCGATTGTTACCGGCAACGAAGGTGTATACTTCTGGGACCGGGCTAGGCTGAGGAAACGCATACCGAATGAAACTGAGGGAGTTCGCACAACAACTGGGTCTTTCGCCAACCACCGTCAGCCGAGCGCTGAGCGGCTATCCCGAGGTCAGCGAAAAGACGCGCAAGCGCGTGGCCGAAGAGGCAACCCGCCTTGGCTATCGTCCGAACATCAATGCCGTAAGGCTCGCCACCGGTCGCGCCGGCGCCATCGGCGTCGTCATGGGGCGCTCCGGCGAATTCCATTTCTCCGAATTCATGGGCGGCCTGGCCGAGCGGCTCGGCACCGAGGACATCGACATCCTCGTCAGCCCGATGGATGACAAGAACCCCACGGGCGAAATCCAGCTTTACAGCCGGCTCGCTGTCAGCGGCCGTGTCGACGCGGTGATCGTGCATTCACCGGAGCCGAACGACGAACGCATTGCCCTTCTGCACAAGCTCGGCATGCCCTTTCTCGTGCACGGTCGATCTGATATCGACGTGCCGCATGCCTGGCTCGATATCGACAATGAGGGCGCCATCCGCCGCGCGACCTCGCATCTCATCGATCTCGGCCATCGCCGCATCGCCATGATCAACGGCAGGCAAGGACGCACCTTCTCGCTTCACCGCGACAAGGGCTACCGCGATGCGCTGCAGGCGCGCGGCCTCCCGTTCGATCCGCGCCTCGTCGCCCACGGCAACTTCACCGACGAACTCGGTTTCCGCTTCGCACGCTCCTTCCTGGAACAGACGCCGCGGCCGACGGCCTTCGTCGCAGGCTCAATGATGACGGCCCTCGGCATCTATCGGGCGGCGCGGTCCATGGGCCTGGAAATCGGTCGCGAAGTCTCGGTCATCGCCCATGACGACGTGTTCCCCTACCTGACCGCCGAAAACATGGTGCCGTCGCTTTCGGCGACCCGCTCGTCGATGCGCGCCGCCGGCGCACGCTCGGCCGATCTCGTGC
This sequence comes from Ensifer sp. CCNWLY38, assembly GCF_037120565.1. Taxonomy (NCBI): domain Bacteria; kingdom Pseudomonadati; phylum Pseudomonadota; class Alphaproteobacteria; order Hyphomicrobiales; family Rhizobiaceae; genus Ensifer; species Ensifer sp. CCNWLY38. Next base: position 123,028 of record NZ_JBBBBO010000016.1, on the reverse strand, counting down.
TGCAGCTTCTCTCAGGCAGGCCGACCGAAGAGGTTCACGAACTCTGGCCGGTGGAGCTGATCCTGCGGGAATCGACCGCACCCCCGCCAGAGGGCGCCTGAGGACTGGCCGCCGACCGCCTCAGTGGAAGGTAGACTTGGAGAACAGGTTGAGCACAACCACGCCGGATATGATGAGGCCCAGCCCCAGGATCGCCGCCAGGTCGAGTTTCTGCCCAAAGGCGAAGTAACCGACGAGCGAAATCAAGACGATCCCGAGCCCGCTCCAGACCGCATAGGCGATGCCAACAGGGATGAAGCGCAGCGTATAGGACAGGAAGAAGAAGGCGATCGCGTAGCAGATCACCATGATCACCGTCGGTCCCAACCGGGTGAAGTGCTGGGCCGCCTGCATCGCGGAGGTGCCGAGCACTTCGAAGACGATCGCCGCAACCAGGACGGTATAGAGCATGGCGGGGTTCATGGGGGACTCCATCCGGGTTACTGCGCCGAAAGCGCCTTGAGATTTTCAACGAGACCGGCCCGCGCCCCGGCGTCGAGATCGTGGCTCTGCATCAGATCCGCCAGCCAGACGCCGTCGCAGGCAAAGCGGGCAAGCACGCAGCCGGTCGAGGCGTCCGTGTCTGCGAACTCTGTCGATCGCCGGCTGACCCAGTCGCGCCAGCGGCTTTTTAGATGCGGCTCGGCAATGAGCGCGATCGTCAGCATGCGCCAGCCCGGCACATCGGTGGCGGGATCAAGCGCGAAGCAGACGTCGATATAGGCACGGGTAAACCGCCCCATCGCCACCGGATCGCACGCCATCGCCGCCTCGATCTCACGATCGAACCGCGTCACCAGATCGTCGAACAGCCCGTCCAGCAGAGCGAGTTTGTTCGGGAAGTGGTGCAGCAGCCCACCCTTGCTGACGCCCGCCGCCTGCGACACGGCATCGAGGGTGATGCCTGACACCCCCTGCTCATGCGAAAGGCGTGCGGCAACCTCCAGCAATTGCTGGCGCACCTGTTCCGGTTGTTTCTTGCGGCGATGAGCTTCGGTCATGCTCCATAAAGATACCGTCTGGACGGTTTGTCAAGAGGGACCTTGATCGACCGCGATGAAACGCCGCAAACCGGTGCTCTTAAAATCGTTGTTCGCCCCGTCGCCGCGCGCTAGGACCGACAGAATGAAGGACGCGAGCATGGCGGAAACGGAAACCACGACCCTCTACAAAGCGATCGGCGGCGACCCGACGGTTCGCGCACTCACGCGCCGCTTCTACGAGCTGATGGACACGCTGCCGGAAGCGGCGCGATGCCGCGCCGTGCATCCGCCGGATCTTTCCGGCAGTGAAGAGAAATTCTACGAGTACCTGACCGGCTGGCTTGGCGGACCGCCTGTTTATGTCGAGAAGCGCGGCCATCCGATGCTGCGCCGCCGCCACTTCGTCGCCGAGATCGGCCCCGAGGAGCGGGACGAATGGCTGCTCTGCTTTACCCGTGCGCTTGAAGAAACGATCGCCCATCCGAAGCTGAGGCAGATCATTCTCGACCCGATCACCCGCCTCGCCCTTCATATGCAGAACAAGGAATGACCTGACATGTCGCACAGCGGATTTCGCGCAACGACGCTTTTTGTTGCCGGCTTGATGGGCCTGACCGGCGTTGTCTGCGCGGCGGCTGCTTCGCACGGCGACGATCCAAGATTGATCGCCGGCATTTCCGCGATGTGCCTGGCGCATGCCCCGGCCTTGGTCGCGCTCTACGCCGCCTGGCCGAGCTTTCGCACGGCGGCCGTTGCGGCCTTGCTGATCGCTCTCGGAACAGCACTGTTCTCGGCAGATCTCGCCATGCGCCACATCTCGGGCCACGGCCTGTTCCCGATGTCCGCTCCGCTCGGCGGCACGACTGTTATGGCGGGCTGGCTTGCCGTTTCCCTCGGCGCCTTCCTGCCGCGAAAGACAGCCTGAGAAAAAAATTCACCTCCCGGATGGCCCCATCCGGGAGGTGAATGGAACATACAATCAAAAATTTACGCGGCCGACTGCGCACGAAGCCGCATGATCAGGCGCCTTCGACAGCCGAGAAGCCTTCGAACTTCGGCGGACCGAGATACATCGCCTTGTTCTCGCCGGCATTCCTGTGCGCCGCACGAAAATTCTCAGACTTCGTCCAGGCCGAAAAGGAATCCCTGTCCTTCCAGACTGAATTCGAAACGAAGAGCGTGTAGCCCTCCTCCGGCACGCTGTCGCCGCGCAGCAGGTGGAAGGAAACGAAGCCGGGCATCTCCGACAGGCCGGAATCGCGCCCCTTCCACACGGCCTCGAAGGCCTCCTCGTGACCGATAGCAATACGGAAACGGTTCATGGCAACGTACATCTTGGTCTCCTATAGCGTTGCGCGTCTTTTAAGACGCGCAAAGGTCCCTGTCGCACTTTGAACTGCTGCATAATCCCGGACGGAAAACCGCTTCGCACTTTTCCTGGAATTGCTTCCTGAGCTTCCGCAATCCCGGACGGAAAACCGCTTCGCACTTTTCCTGGAATTGCTCTTAGGCGCTTTCCTTCTTGCGGGCGGCGTCGTTTGCTGCCCGCGGAAAGGCGAGGATAGTTCCTTCCTTCGGCTCTGCAAGACCGAGAGGGTCGCGAACCGGCGGGCGGGCCTGCCAGGTTGGAAACTCGGCGACATTGGCATTCTCGTCCAGCATGCGCGCGCGGCGCGTCAGGATCTCGTAGAGTTCAGGCACCAAGCCATCGCCATGCTGCGCCGCCAGCTTGTGCAGACCGATCATCATGCACAGGTCAGGACGTTCTTCGTTCATTCCACACTCTCGTCTTGTCTTGGGAGGATTACCGCTCGTCGCGGCTGGTGGTGAGGTCCTGAAGTGCCCGCTCCAGGCTCGATTTCGAGCCGTTGCGCAGCGGCACGAAGGCCTTGCCCCACTTCTTGCAGCCGGTCTTCACGCGAAGACATGCATCATGGCTGATGCAGTCGATCGGGCAGAAAACGCAATCGACGGACGGCAGAACCCGGTCGATGCGCGAAACGGCTTCGCGGAGACCGCCATCATGGTGAAGCAACTCGGCGCCAAAGGAGCTAGCGATTTCGCGCAGATGCGCCACCTGACAATCGCGGCCGCCGACATAGAGAAAACTGCGCCCTTCGAGCGTTGCCTTGCCGGCCTCCTGGCGGGCTTCGGTCGGTTCTGAACCCGAACGACCCTTGCCATTCTTCGCCGCATTCTGGTGACGCTTGCCGCGCATGCAATCCTCTCCGCCTGATCGTGCGACAAGGGCCTTCACAGGCAGCCGGTCGCATCGGGACATCATCTCGACACACACCCTTGGGCTGCGTGACGAGCGCAACCTATTAAACTTGATAAACGGAGTAAAGTATAAACATGAGTTTTCTCATCATATTTTTTCAACCAAATCCCGGCCCGCACAAATGAGCATACGGAACGGCGCCCGCCTCAGCGGACGCTGGCAACCATCGGAACGATGAAGGATTTGGAGCTCGGCCCCCCGGCAGGGAAGGCCGGGAACGGCGCCGCATTGCGCACGGCATCGACGGCTGCGTCGTCGATGGCGGGAGAACCTGAGCTGCCGGCGACGTTTACCCGGGTCAGCTCACCGTTGGCGGTCAATGTGAAGCGGACGGTCGCCGTGCCGGAAACGCCTTCGCGCCTTGCCGAAGACGGCACCTTGAATCTCCGCATGATCTTCCTGCGGACCTTGCCGTCATAATTTTCCATATTGGCATTGCCGACCTCGGATGCGCGGCTGTTGCCGGTCGCGGCTGCGGCACTGCCGCTTTCCTGGCCGTCCTGCTTGCCCTTGACCTGGTTCTGCGCCTGCTCGCCCTTGTCACCCGTCTTCTTGCGGGTCACTTTCTTCTTCTTGACCGGCTCCTTCTTCGGTTCCGGCTTTTCTACCTTCTCCTTCTTGGGCTCTTCGATCTCGGGTTTTTCTTCAGGCATCACGGTTTCGACCGGCGCAACACTCGCCGTCACGACGGCCTCGGCGACCTGGAGGGTCGGCATCTCTTCAGCCGGCAAGATCACGTCAGCCTCGGTCGCGGTTAGATCATGCGGCTGTTCGGCAACGATTTCCTGAGTTGTCGAGGTGAGATCTTCGACTGGCGACATCTCCTCCGGCTTGACCTCGTCCGGAACGTCCTCGGTCGGCTCGACGATCTCCGCCGGATCGCCGGATTGTAGCGTCTCTTCAAAGGCGTCGCCAAGGACCGCGACCTCGGTCGCCTCTCCGCCAAGCATGAGGGCATGCTCTTTTTCCGGCGGCCTTGGGCCAAACAAGGTAGCAAGCACGACGCCATGCGTTGCAAGCGAGATGATGGCGGCCCCAGCCCAGATGACGATACGCTTCATTACAGCCTTACCTTCGCCGCACCGGGCGGCGCAAACTTCACGCTCCGAAAGAGCGGCCTCACTCAGCCCCGTTCGTTCAGCCCTTGAGTTCCACCGCCGATTTCGAGCCGGTCTTGATCCCGCTCATGCAGGCGCCCGGCTGCACGCCGTCGCCGACGCAAGCCGGCGCATCATTGATCAGCAGGCTCTTCACCGCATCACAGTTGGTACCGGGGAGATCAAACTGGCGAACCTTGGTCTTGCCGGCGGGCAGATCGCGGAAGTCAAGCACGGCCATGCGCTCGACGAGGCCCTTCTGGTCGAAGATCACGAACTCGAAGGAAACCTTGCTCAGCGACTGCGCAAGCGCGTTGCCGGCGACGAAGGTGAGCTTGCAACCCTTCTGCGACGGCGCAACGTCGTTCAACTCGATCGTCAGCCCGGCGGCGGGCACAGCCTCCTGGGCGTTGACACTGCCCGCAGCGATAAGGGCCGCAAGAGCAGCGGAAACAACTGGAAGGCTGGAAAACTTCATATCGACATCACCCCAAAGGTTGCAGCGAACCACCGAACGAGACCCGCACGCCCTTGTCCACAAGCCGGCAATAACTAACTTGAGTGCAGAAGTCCGGTATTGCGTCCATAAATAAATATGAGTAATGAAGTCAAGATAGTAAACGAATTGCACGGCAGGAAATGCTGTAAAAACAGCGCGGCCTGCCCTCTCGAAACGGCCAAACGCAGTGACCAACGACAGTGACCTTGCACGCCCATCCGAGCCGCCGATCCAGGCCGGGCGCGCGCAGCGGATTATCGAAAGTCGCGAACTTTTCGGCAGCGAAAACGAGATCCTCATTTCCCACGACGGCGCGATCTACCGCATGAAGATCACCCGCCAAGGCAAACTGATCCTGAACAAATAGGCAGATGAAAATGACCGAGAGCCTCCGCCCCACTCCTTCCGAAATCCGCGCCTATCGCGCCGAGAACCCGAAGATGCGCGAGCGTGATATCGCAGCCCAGCTCGGTGTTTCCGAAGCCGCTCTCGTTGCTGCCGAATGTGGGTTGACCGCCGTGCGCATCGATGCCGATGCCAACCGCTTCCTGTCGCGCGTCGAGGAACTCGGCGAAGTCATGGCGCTGACCCGCAACGAAAGCGCGGTCCACGAGAAGATCGGCGTTTACGAGAAGATCACCACCGGCGAGATGGCGAGCATCGTGCTCGGCGAGCAGATCGACCTGCGGGTTTTCCCGAGCGCCTGGGCGCACGCTTTCGCCGTGACGAAGACGGACGACCAGGGTGAAGCCCGCAAGAGCCTGCAGTTCTTCGACAAGTGGGGCAATGCGGTGCACAAGGTGCATCTGCGCCCGGAATCGAACGTTGCCGCCTATGACAAGATCGTCGCGGACTTCCGTCTTGACGACCAGACGCAGGAATTCGCCGTCGACGCCAGCGTGCCGGCAACCGACGACAAGCCGGAAACCGTGGTCGATGTCGTCGAACTGCGCGACCGCTGGACGAAAATGACGGACACGCACCAGTTCCATGGCATGCTGCGCAAGCTGAAGATCGGCCGTCGCCAGGCGCTCAGCAACATCGGCGAGGATTTCGCCTGGCAGCTCGACCCCTCCAGCATCGAAGCCATGATGCGCGCGAGCGCCGAAATCGAACTGCCGATCATGTGCTTTGTCGGCAACCGCGGCATGATCCAGATCCATTCCGGTCCGATTGCCAAGATCGCGCCGATGGGCCCGTGGCTGAACGTCATGGACCCGACCTTCCATCTGCATCTGCGCACCGATCACATCGCCGAACTCTGGGCCGTGCGCAAGCCGACGGCCGACGGCCATGTCACCTCGATCGAGGCGCTCGACGCCAAGGGCGAGATGATCATCCAGTTCTTCGGCAAGCGGAAAGAGGGTCTCGCGGAACGGCCGGAATGGCGCTCCATCGCCGAAGGCCTGCCGCGTCTCGACACGACTGTCGCCGCCTGAGGACAGGATAGGATACTCAGATGATCAAGGGTCTCGACTTCCGTCGCCTTCGCCGCTGGGAACTGGCGCTCGCCGCCTTCGCCCTTTCGGCTCCCTTCCTGTTGCCGGCGGTGGCACCCGGTGCCCCCTCCTTCATCCGGCCGGCGATGGCCGAGGACATGCAGAAGACCGACGTCTCGCGCGTCGTTTCGGTCGGCGGAGCGATCACCGAGATCATCTATGCGCTCGGCGAGGAAGGTCGCCTCGTCGGTCGCGATTCCACCAGCACCTATCCGGAGGCGGCAAAGGCGCTGCCGGATGTCGGCTACATGCGCCAGCTCGCACCGGAAGGCATCATCGCCGCCAACCCGAGCGCGATCATCGCCGTCGAAGGCAGCGGCCCACCAGAGGCGCTGGCCGTGCTGAAGGAGGCGAATATCGCCTTCACCAGTGTGCCGGAAACGTTCGACAAGGCCGGCATCCCCGCCAAGATCCGCGCCGTCGGCACCTTCCTCGGTGTCGAGGAAAAGGCCGAAACCCTGGTAAAGAGCGTCGAGGCCGATCTCGATGCGGCAGTCTCCGAGAATGCCGCCCGTCCGGAAGCCGAACGCAAGCGCGTGCTCTTCATCCTGAGTACGCAGGGCGGCAAGGTCATGGCCTCGGGACAGGGAACCGCCGCCAACGGCATCATCGAACTCTCGGGCGCCATCAACGCGGTCGGCACCTTCCCCGGCTACAAGGCACTGACCGACGAGGCGATCATCGAGGCCAAGCCCGATGTCATCCTGATGATGGACCGCGGCGGCGAACATTCAGCCAAGGCGGACGAACTCTTCGCGCTTCCGGCGCTCAGCCTCACGCCGGCCGCCAAGAACAAGGCGCTGATCCGCATGGACGGCCTGCACCTGCTCGGCTTCGGCCCGCGCACTGCAAGCGCCATCCGCGAACTGAATGCCGCAATCTACGGGAAGAAGGCCAATGCCTCGCAGTGAGGCATTGGACCGCGGCATGCGCCTGACCGCTTTTGCCGCCGATATCCGCAAGGAATGGCGCTCGGGCAACCGCTCGCGGCTGGCGCGTCTCGTCATCGCCGCCCTGATCACGTTTGCGGTCGCGACCTTCGTCGGCTCGATCATGACCGGTGCCGCCGATGCATCGCTCGCCAACGTCTGGCGCTGGCTGATGGGTGAGGCCGATCAGGCCCTGAGCATCCGCGACCGCATCATCATTCTCGATATCCGCTTGCCCCGCGCCGTGCTCGGCATGCTCGTCGGCGCTTCGCTCGCCGTTTCCGGCGTCGTCATGCAGGGCCTTTTCCGCAATCCGCTGGCCGATCCTGGCCTCGTCGGCGTGTCATCGGGCGCGAGCCTCGGCGCCGTGCTGCTGATCGTACTTGGAACCGCCGCCTTCGGGCCGCTCTTCGCGCTGTTCGGCTTCTATGCGTTGCCGGTGGCGGCTTTCGTTGGCGGCCTTGTCACGACGCTGCTGCTCTACCGTATCGCCACTCGCGGTGGCCAGACGTCGATTGCCACGCTGCTGCTCGCCGGCATCGCGCTCGGCGCGCTGACCGGTGCGGTCACCGGCGTTCTCGTCTTCAGAGCCGATGACAAGCAATTGCGCGACCTGACCTTCTGGGGGCTCGGCTCGCTGGCGGGGGCCAACTGGACGAAGATCCTGGCTGCGGCGCCGATCATCGTCGCTTCGCTCGCCGTTACCCCTTTCCTGGCGCGCGGGCTAAATGCCATCACGCTCGGCGAAGCGGCCGCCTTCCACATGGGCATTCCCGTCCAGCGGCTGAAGAACATCGCAATCGTCAGCGTCGCCGCGGCAACCGGCGCGTCCGTCGCTGTCAGCGGCGGCATCGGCTTCGTCGGCATCGTCGTCCCGCATCTGCTGCGTCTCGTCATCGGCCCCGATCATCGCTACCTACTGCCCGCCTCGGCGCTGCTCGGCGGCACGCTTTTGATCCTCGCCGATATGATCGCACGTACCATCGTCTCCCCGGCGGAACTGCCGATCGGCATCGTCACCGCCTTTATCGGCGCGCCATTCTTCCTCTGGATCCTGCTGCGCGGCCGTTCGAACATGGGACTCTGAGCGAAGGCATGATCAACGTCTCCAATCTTTCCGTCCGCCTCGGCGGGCGACCTGTCATCCACGGCGTCTCGCTCGAGGCGCTGCCCGGCGCACTGACTGCCATCGTCGGCCCGAACGGCTCCGGCAAGACCACGACGCTGAAGGCGATCTCGGGTGAGCTGTCGCCGTCGAACGGAACGATCCGCATCAACGGCCGCGACCTGCGCGGGCTGAAGCCATGGGAGCTCGCGCTGATGCGCGGCGTGCTGCCCCAATCGACGGTCATCTCCTTCCCGTTCACCGTGCGCGAGGTTGTAAGATTGGGCCTTGCCGCCGGTGCCAATGCGGATCCCGCCGCGCACGACCGGGTCACGGCCGAGGCGTTGGAAGCGGTGGACCTCGCCGGCTTTGCCGGGCGCTTCTACCAGGAACTGTCGGGCGGCGAGCAGCAGCGCGTGCAGCTTGCCCGCGTCCTCTGCCAGATCACCGATCCGGTCATCGACGGCGAGCCGCGCTACCTGCTGCTCGACGAACCCGTTTCGAGCCTCGATATCCGCCACCAGCTCGGGATCATGCAACTCGCCCGCAAGTTCTGCGAGCGCGGCGGCGGGGTCGTCGCGGTGATGCACGACCTCAACCTGACAGCCATGTTCGCCGACCGAATGGTGATGATGAAGGCCGGCAAGGTCCGCGCCAGCGGTGCACCCCGCGAGGTCCTGACCGACGAGACGATGGAAGCCGTCTTCGGCTGCCGCATGCAGGTGGGTGTCGCGCCGGCACCGCACGTGCCGTTCGTCCTGCCGCAGACAGCATCGCTCTGACGCCACGCCCGCGGATCCGGCAGATGCCCATTGGGGCCTCCGGATTTCCCGAGCCTCAACACCAAGATTTATCGAAACAATTTCCGCACTTGTGCGTTGTTCTCCCGAAGCGCCGGCAAGGGCCTCTAGTTGTGTCCGCCGGTTCCGTCAGACAGCGCCGACCGTTCGCGGCCGGCGCATGCGTGAAAGGGAGTATCCATCATGGCGCCTAGCCTCTTCTCCGGCTCGAGCTCGCGATCGACAAAAAGCAACGGCAAGCTCGCCGATATCTCCATCGAGGAACAACTGGGCGAGCTGCGCAGTGACGTGGCAACGCTCGTCGCATTGCTCGCCGATCGCGGATCGGCCGCCACAAAGCAGGCACGCGGCAAGGCGCACGACGCCCGTGAACAGGCCGAAGCCGGCATCAGCGAATTGCTGGCAAGCGGCGAAGACCTGTTGGCCGAACTTCGCGACCGTTATGCCGGCACGGAAAAACAGGTTCGCCACGCAGTTCGCGAGCATCCCATCGCCACACTCGGCGCGGCCGCTTTGATCGGCCTCGCGGTGGCAGCATTGCTTCGCCGCTGACGTGCAATCGGCCGAACCTGGCTCGCGGGCAAGAGCTCGCGGTACGGGGCGGGGTGATCCCGCTCCAATTCTGAGGGTCGATCACGACGGGAGTAACGCATGGGACCATTGACGGCCGCCCTCGCCAGCCTCTTGGCCGCCGATATCGGCGCCGCCGCCTCTCGTGTGAAGCGCAATGCAGCCCTATGGAGCGTCATAGGGCTGTTGCTCGTCACCGCCTATGTCTTCGCGCTCGCCGCCGCCTTTCTTTATCTCAGCGCGCGCTATTCCCCGGTCGCGGCCGCGGCTGCAATCGCCGGCGCCTTGGTCGTCACCGCGCTGGTGCTGGTTGGCATCCTCGTCTCTCTGCAGAATCGTGACCGGCGGCGCCAGGAAGAACGCCGCCGTCGCACGCAAATGCAGACCAATCTGACCCTGCTCGCAGCAGCCGGCATCCTGCGCAAACAGCCGCTTCTCGCCGTCGCGACGGCTGTTGCGATCGGCGCGCTTCTCGGCACCGGCAAGCGACGCCGACGCAAACACGACGACTGATGCACGCAGCAAGCCAGTCGTCTCGATGGCGGGTGAGGTCCCGTTAGAGCGGCAACCGGATCAGCGCCGTCACCCCGGCGGGGAGATACTCCACCTTCACCGAACTGCCCAGCACCTTGTCGAGGCTGCGCTCGATGAGGATGGAGCCGAAGCCGCGCCGCTTTGGCTCGCGCACCGGCGGCCCACCGACCTCGGTCCAGGTGAGATGAAGAACGGTGTCGCCGTCTTCGACGACGTTTCGCGCCGTCAATACGACCTTGCCTTTCGGCACCGACAGCGATCCGTACTTCACGGCGTTGGTTGCAAGCTCGTGCAGGACCAGCCCGAGACCGACGGCCTGGTCGGGACCGAGCGACACTTCGTCCTTGTGCAGTTCGATCTGGTCCGCATAGGCGCTCACATGCGGCAGCAGTTGCTTGGCGATCAGGTCGGCAAGACGGATGGTGCCCCACTCATGATCGGAGAGCAAACCATGCGCCTCGGAGATCGCCTGCAAGCGGCCGGCAAACGCCGTCATGAATTCGGCCGGGTCGCTCGTCTGGCGAAGCGTCTGGCGCGCAAGCGATTGCAGCATGGCCAATGTGTTCTTGACCCGGTGATTGAGCTCCTTGAGCAGGAGCCGGGTGCGCTGCGCCGAAGCCTGCTGGTCGGTAACATCGATCGTCACCCCGATGAAGGTAAGCGGATTGCCCTTGCCGTCCCGGTCGTGCACGCGGCCGCGGCCAAGCAGCCAGCGACCGGTATCGCCAATGCGGAACATGCCGTCATATTCATCGTCAGCCTTCATCGCCTGGCGAAGCTTGGCGAAAGTCGCGCCGCGATCGTCGACGTGGATCGCGCCGAAGATGTCCCGGGCACCGACCGAACGCTCGGCCGAAAGTCCGAACATGCGTTTCAATGCGCTGTTGCAGGCGATCGCACCTGAGCGGATATCCCAAAGCCAGCTGCCGATATTCGCCGCTTCGAGCGCCATCGCGTGCCGCTGCTCCTCACGCGACAACGCCGCCTCCTTTAGCGCGCGCCGACGGGCTTCGTCCTTCACCTTGAAGAGCGAGGCTGCGAGCGCGGCAAGCCGGCACAATTGGTGAATGAGCGGTTGCGACACCTCGGCACGCGGCTTGTCGTCGAACACACAAACCGTGCCCACCGCCTGCCCCTCGAGCACGATCGGCGCACCGGCATAGAAACGCAGAAATGGCGGCCCCTTGACCTGTCGATGGCGCGCGAACCGCGGATCGGTGGAAGCGTCGAGCACGACGAGGCTGGCGTCGGCCGCCGCGGTCACATGCGGACAAAACGCCTCTTCGGATGGGGCACGGGTCTCGGCGGTGCCGACGGCCGCCTTGAACCACTGCCATTCGCGGTCGATCAGCGTCACCAGTGCGATCTGAGCGTCGAAAAGCCCGGCAGCAATTTCGACGATCCCGTCGAAATCCCGGTCCGGAACGGCCATGTCGGGCACGGTCGCATGCAGAACGCCAAGACGCTCGGGCGCGTCGAGCAGCCTCGTCACGGGCGGGTCCGTTTTCTCTGTCCTCACGTGCATACGGTCTCAATTCTCAATCTGAACGAGATGAGGAAGCCCTGGCGATCTACCCGCATCCCGCTCGATTCTGAAGCGTCTCGCCCCAAAATCGTCATCACTGCGCATTCGTCAGTCGATGCCAGCCGTCACGGCATGTCCCCTGTGGGCTCAAGCCGCCAGTGAAAGCAGGACACCGCCACTTTTGCAACGGTGTCCTGCCCGAAATTCCTTCGCTCAGGAGATGAAGGCCCGCGACGTGATCGGAGCCGAGGTTTCATCCGGCCCGTAGTCGTTTTCACCCTTCACCTGCAGGATATCCTGCAGCCGCTGACGCGCGCGGTTGACCCGGCTCTTGATCGTGCCAAGGGCACAGCCGCAGATCGTCGCCGCCTCCTCGTAGGAGAAACCGGAAGCTCCGACCAGGATGATCGCTTCGCGCTGGTCCGGCGGCAGCATGTCGAGCGCGCGCCGGAAATCCTGCAGGTCGAGCGAGCCGTATTGCTCGGGATGATGGGCCAGCGACTCGGTGAAGTGGCCGTCGGTATCCTGCACCTCGCGCCCGCGCTTGCGCATCTGGCTGTAGAGCTCGTTGCGCAGGATCGTGAAGAGCCAGGCCTTCATATTGGTGCCCATCTCGAAATGGTCCTGCTTCGCCCAGGCCTTCATGATCGTGTCCTGCACCAGATCGTCGGCACGGTCGTGGCGACCGATCAACGACATGGCGAAGGCACGCAGGCTCGGCAAGGCGGCAAGCATCTCTCGCTTGAAATCATTTTTTTCGGACGACATTCTGGCACTTACTCCCTGCCCTGCAGCGCAGATTGCTGCTCGGCTGCGTCGAGCTTTTCCAGAAGATCGAGAAAACGCGCGGGTATCGCCTCTTCCTGCACGGACTGATAAAGCGCTTTCAGCTTTGCTGCGATCTGCGCATTTGGGTCTTCTGTCCATAAGGTCGTGCCGGTAGTCCGCCCTGCCCCTGTTTTATATTTCATTGTCAAACTGTCGCTTTCGAGTGTCCATAGCCGCCATAACGCAGCGGAAAATTGAAATGTTCCCTCGCGGAACCTTTTTTTACGTCCGGCGTTCTCGCAACGTCACCGTAGAAAGATACTCGAGGGAGTTCCCCTATGACATTGTCCACGCGGATCGCACCGCTTCTGCCGTATCTGCGCCGTTATTCGCGCGCGCTGACCGGCTCGCAGACATCAGGCGACGCCTATGTCGCTGCCGTTCTCGAAGCGCTGATCGCCGACACGTCGATTTTCCCGGAAGCGAGCAATGATCGCGTTGGCCTGTTCCGGCTCTTCACCTCACTTTTCGGTTCCTCGTCCGTGCTTGTGCCGGAACCGATCTCGCCTTTTGCCTGGGAACAGCGCGCATCGATCAATCTCGCAACCGTTTCGCCCCTTGCCCGCCAGGCCTTCCTGCTGGTCTCGGTCGAAGGTTTTCGTCCCGAGGAAGCCGCCGAGGTTCTCGACGTGTCCACCGATAAGGTCGGCAGCCTGCTCGACCGCGCCTCGCAGGAAATTTCGCGCCAGGTCGCGACCGATATCATGATCATCGAGGACGAACCGCTGATCGCCATCGATATCGAACAGATGGTCGAGAGCCTCGGCCATCGGGTCACCGGCATCGCCCGGACGCGCGACGAAGCGATCGCCCTCTACAAGAGGACGCGGCCAAGCATGGTGCTTGCCGATATCCAGCTCGCCGACGGCAGCTCGGGCATCGACGCGGTCAACGACATCCTGAAGACGAGCGCCATTCCGGTGATCTTCATCACCGCCTTCCCGGAACGGCTCCTGACCGGCGAGCGGCCGGAACCGACCTTCCTGGTCACCAAGCCGTTCAACCCGGATATGGTCAAGGCACTGATCAGCCAGGCGTTGTTCTTCAACGAATCGACCAAGGCGGCGGCCTGAGTGCAACCTGCATGTTTCCTTTGATCGCAGCCGGTCAAAGGCAAGAACATGCAGGTCATTCAAAGTGCTACAGCGTCGCGCGTCACAAAGGGCCGCGACGCCGTAGTCCATTTTGCCGTTTCGTCGAAGCGGCGAAATGACCGGGTTTCCCGAAATCAGCCATTCCTGACATTGCGCCAGCTCCCGATATTCGCGCGAAGGCACACTCGCCGGCACGACTTCATGTCAACCGGCCTCATCCCGCCGTTTCACATTTCCCGCAGCATCTCTTTGGCTTACCCCGGAAACACGACAGCCAGTGCCGAGGGAAGGCACTGGCTGGTATGTGCAACTCACTCGGGGAGTGTGAGTTGTAGGCCGGCGGTCTGCCTCCGGCGCGGCATTGGGGGCTATGCGCGCCACCGTCCGGTCGCAAGCAGAATGCGCGACGGGGCAAAAGGTTCCAAGCGCCCGCCCTGACCGTTTCGGCCTACCGCTTCACTGCATCTTGTCGAGTTCATCACGATGGCGGTAGAGCGCCAGGAAGCGGCGGTAATCGCGGTCATAGGTGCCGCGAACACTTGTATTCGGCAGGCGCTCGTGCCCCTCCGACGCCATTCCTGCCCCTGCGGCGGCGAGATCCCGGTGGATGCCGCCGGCAACCGCAGCCGCCATCGCCGTGCCGAGCAACACCGCGTCCGGCGCCTGCGGCGCAACCACACGGCATCCGGTGACATCGCAGTAGAGCTCCATCAGAAGCGCGTTGCGCACGTGGCCGCCGGTGACGTGGAGCGTGTCGAGCTGGTAGCCGACCTCCCGCATCATTTCCAGGATGTGACGGATGCCGAGCGCGATCGCGACGCAACTGCGCCAATAGAGACGGCAGAGCGCATCGAAGGAGGAATCGAGCGGCAAGCCGCTGATAACCCCGAGCCCATGCGGGTCGGCGAGCGGCGAACGGTTGCCATGGAAATCGGGAAGCACGTGCAGGCGATCGGCGAAAGCGGCGCCCTGCTCGGCGCGCAGTTCCTGCACCCGGGCGATGATCCGGCCGTGCGTCTCTGCCGTTGGTTCAAGGCCGCCGCCATGCAGCCGCACGATATGGTCGAGCAGCGCACCTGTCGCCGATTGCCCGCCCTCGATCAGCCAGGCGCCCGGAAGAACCGCTTCGTAATAGGGGCCCCACATGCCGAAGCCCGGCTTCATGTCCTTGGAAAAGGCGACGATGCAGCTCGATGTACCGGCGATCAGCGCGAGTTGTTTTTCAAGCTTCTCCGGCTTCCCGATGAACCCGCCGACGACGCCGAGCGCACCGGCATAGGCGTCGATCAGACCCGGCGCCACCTGGCAGGCTTCGTCGAGCCCAAGCTCTGCGGCGGCCGCAGCGCTCAAATGACCGATCGAGCCTCCGATCGGCAGCGTTTCTTCCGGCAGCCCGCCGCGTTCGATGAGATCTTCAAGCCCGATCTTTTCGAGATAGTCCGGCTGCCAGCCGCGCTTCTCATGCGCCAGATAATTCCACTTCGCCGTCAGCGTGCAGCGCGAACGCGCAGCGCTCCCCGTCGCCCGCCAGGAAAGATAGTCGGCCAGATCGAAGAAGAAACCCGCCTTCTGCCATTGTTGCGGCAGATTGCGCTTCAGCCACATCAGCTTCGGCATTTCCATTTCCGGCGACATCACGCGGCCGGAGAAGTCAAGCACCGGATGGCCGGTCGCCGTGCAGAAATCTGCCTCGGCGAGCGCCCGATGGTCGAGCCAGACGATCGTGTCCCACCGCGCCTCGCCCTTGCGGTTGACAGATAGCGGCTCGCCTTCGCGGTCGCGCACCACCAACGAGCAGGTGGCGTCGAAGCCGATCGCGGCAACGCTTACAGCGGCGATCCCGGCCTTGCTCTTGGCCGCCTGGACCGCGCCGCAGACGGCGCGCCAGATATCTTCGGAATCATGTTCGGCGTGGTTTTCTTCCGGCCGGTTCATAGTGATGGGCAAATCGGCACGCGCAAGCAGCGTGCCCTTCCGGTCAAAGATACCGGCGCGCGCACTGCCGGTGCCGACATCGACCGCAACGACGAATTCACGCATCAATGAAAGTCCCGCCCCTCTTGTCCCTGCTATCGGCGGACAAACTGTAACAATTCGCCCATGTCGTCAAACAGCACGTCGGGACCGAGATTCGCGAGACTTTGGCGGTGCCTGTCGGATCGGGCATGGCTGCCGCCGGCAAAGGCGAAGACCCGCATGCCCGCCGCCTTCGCCGCTTCTATACCCGCCGGACTATCCTCGACGACGACGCAATCCCTGGGCGCGAAACCCATTTCGCGGCTCGCATGCAGGAAGAGATCAGGCGCCGGCTTGCCGTGTTTCACCATGGTGGCGGAGAAGATATTGGGCTCGAAGAGATCAATGAGCCCGGTGACGGTCAGCGACAGGCGGATGCGTTCCGGCTGGCTGGACGAGGCGACGCAGCACGCGCCCTCGAGCCCTTCGACCGCTTCGCGAATACCTGCAATCGGCTGCAATTCGGTGCGAAAGCGCTGATAAAGACGAAGGCGCATGCCCTCGAGGAAGGCATCGTCGGTGGCGAGGCCATATTCGTCGTGGAGGATCGCCGACATGCTTTTCAGGCTGCGCCCGAGGAATCGTTCCGTCGCTTCCTCGGCGGTCATCGGGACCCCGGCGGCCGAGAGCACGTCCACCAGCACTTCCAGCGAGATCGGCTCGCTATCGACAAGCACGCCGTCGCAATCGAAAATCACCAGCCTGGACGCAGCGTCCGCCATCGCACCCTACCCCTTACAGCGCCACGCGACATTCAAGGCGCGCCAAGGTCGCTGTAACGCTTTGAATTGGCGCATAATCTCGTCCCTGGGTCGATTTGATCCAGGGGAATTATGCGGTGAGCTTGTCGTCCAGATAAAGCTGGAGCGTAGCGCGCGTACCCTTTTCCCAGAGGGTTTTCAATGCATGGCTGAAACGGCGGCGGAAGACATCGGAGCGCGCGACATCGCCGAAGATATCGCCGAGCTCCAGGAAGGCCACCGGATCGTTCTTGGCAGCAAGCGCCGCCTTGTTCAGCCGGTCGGCGCTCTGGTCGTTGAAGACAATCGCCTTGCCGCTGTCGGACGTGCCGGCGAAGTAGCGGCACCAGAGTGCCGAAACCAGCGACAGGCCGACGACATCCTCACCGCGCGCTAGGCGATCGGCCGTCGACGGCAGGATGAATTTCGGCTGCCGGTTGGAACCGTCCTGCGCCAGACGCGGGATCGTGTCGCCGATCTTCGGATTGGCAAAGCGCGTCTCGATCAGCTTGTAGTAATCACCGAGATCGGTGTTCGGCACGGGCGGAATGACCGGAATGATCTCGTCATGTTCAAGCTTGGCAAGGAAGGCCCGGATCAGCGGCTCTTCCATCGCCTCATGCACGAAATGAATGTCGAGCAGAGCCGCCGGATAGGCGATCGTCGCATGACCGCCGTTGAGGATGCGGATCTTCATGTGTTCGTACGGCGCGACGTCGGGCACGAACTGGACGCCGACCTTCTCCAGCGCCGGACGGCCGAGAGGGAAATGGTCTTCAAGCACCCATTGCTTGAATTCCTCGCAGAACACCGGCCAGGCGTCCTCTATGCCGTAGTCGTCGGCGACAATGCCGATTTCACGCGTGCCGGTTGCCGGCGTGATCCGGTCCACCATGCCGTTCGGGAAAGCGACATTGGCATCGATCCAATCGGCAAAAGCCGGATCGACGAGCCGCGCGAGACCCGCAACCGCCGCATGGGTGACTTCGCCATTGCCGGGGATGTTGTCGCAGGACATCACGGTGAAGGGCGGAACGTTCTTGTCGCGGCGCGCTTTCAGGCCGGCGACGATCAGTCCGAACACGGTCTTCGGAGCAGCCGGGTTCTGCGCGTCGGCGACGATTGCCGGATGGGTCGGGTTGAATACACCCGACGCCGGATCGATGAAATAACCGCCTTCGGTGATCGTCAGCGACACGATGCGGATCGCCGGATCGGTCAGCCTCGCGATGATCGCCGGGATGTCGCCTGGTTCCAGGTAGTCGATCATCGCGCCGGTGATATGGGCGCCGGTGCGGTTGTTGTCCTGCTCGACGACCGTCGTCAGGAAATCCTGCGCCGCGAGTTTCGCCCGCATCGTTGCATCGGAGGCAAGTACGCCGGCACCGATGATGGCCCAATCCCGGTCGTGGCCGGCATTGAAGAGATCGTCGAGATAGACGGCCTGGTGCGCCCTGTGGAAGTTGCCGACGCCGAAATGCACGATGCCCGCCGTCAATTGCGACCGGTCGTACTTCGGCACGCCGGCCTTGGCCTTGATCGTGTCGAGGGCGGCAAGTGAGAGTTTGGTCGTCATGATCCCGTATCCTTTCGAGGCTTCACCGGCTGCGCAGGCTCAGCTCATCCAGTTGCCGCCGTCGACGTTGTAGGTCTGCGAGACGACGTAGTCGCTCTCGGCTGACGCGAGGAAGATCGCCATTCCGGTCAGGTCCTCGGCCGTTCCCATGCGGCCGAAGGGCACCTCCGCGCCAACCAGCTTCTTCTTTTCGCCGAGCGGGCGGTTCTCGTATTTCGCAAACAGCGCATCGACGCCGTCCCAGTGCTCGCCGTCGACCACACCGGGCGCGATAGCGTTGACGTTGATGCCATGCTTGATGAGGTTGAGGCCGGCCGATTGGGTAAGGCTGATGACCGCCGCCTTGGTGGCGCAATAGATCGCGACCAACGCTTCGCCGCGGCGTCCCGCCTGGCTCGCCATGTTGATGATCTTGCCGCCCCTGCCCTGGGCGATCATCTGCTTTGCGGCCGCCTGCAGCGCGAACAGCGTGCCGGCAACATTGATCGAAAACAGCCGGTCATAGCTTTCGCGGGTGATTTCGACGATCGGCGCAAGGTCGAAGAGTGCTGCATTGTTGACGAGGATATCGAGGCCGCCCGCTTGCCTGACGACCGCCGCGATCGCAGCATCGATCGATGCCTGCTGCGTCACGTCCATCTCGACCGCGTAGGCGCCGGCACCGATCTCGGAGGCCGTCTGCCGTGCCCGTTCGATATTGATGTCGGCGATCGCGACCGTGGCGCCTTCGCGGATATAAGCCTCGGCGAAGGCACGACCGATCCCCCGCGCAGACCCGGTGATCAGCGCGCTTTTACCTTCGAGCCTTCTCATCGCACTGCCAGCCCCTTGTCGTCGAACCTGTGGACGCGCTGGGGGTCGGGAGTCAGGAACACCCGGTCGCCATGGGTGACAGCGAAATCACCACTGACGCGCGCGGTCATCGTTCCGATATTGTCGACATTGACATGCAGGAACGTGTCCGAGCCAAGGTGCTCTGCAACGCCGACCGTGCCGGCCCAGGTGCCGTTTTCCTTGGAGAGAACCAGGTGCTCGGGGCGGATGCCTACGGTGTGCGCCTGATAGGCGGCAGCGGGCGCACCGTTGACGAAGTTCATGCGTGGCGATCCAATGAAGCCCGCGACGAAGAGATTGTCCGGCTTATGATAGAGATCGAGCGGCGAGCCGACCTGTTCAATGCGGCCGCGATTGAGCACCACGATCTTGTCGGCCATGGTCATGGCCTCCACCTGGTCGTGGGTGACATAGACCATCGTCGTCTTCAGGTCCTGATGCAATTGGCTGATCTCCAGCCGCATGTTGACGCGCAAGGCGGCGTCGAGGTTCGACAGAGGCTCGTCGAACAGGAAGGCCTTCGGCTGGCGCACGATCGCCCGGCCGATCGCGACGCGCTGGCGCTGGCCACCCGAGAGCTGCCGGGGCTTGCGGTCGAGATAGTCGGTCAGGTTGAGCACGCGCGCTGCGTCCGCCACTTTCTTGTCGATGACCGCCTTGTCCTCGTTCGCCATCTTCAACGGAAAGCCGATGTTCGAGCGCACGCTCATATGCGGGTAGAGCGCATAGGACTGGAACACCATCGACAACCCGCGTTGTGCCGGAGGCAGCTCGGTGGCGTTCTTGCCGTCGATGACGATCTCGCCATCACTGACATCCTCAAGCCCGGCGATCAGCCTGAGCAGCGTCGACTTTCCGCAACCGGACGGCCCGACGAAGACGACGAACTCGCCATTGTTGATGTCGAGGTCGATCGAGGGGATGACGGCATGGGCGCCGAAGACCTTCGAAACCTTGCTGAGTGTAATGCTTCCCATTGTCGTATCCCTTATTTGACCGCGCCGAAGGTGAGGCCGCGTACGAGCTGTTTCTGCGAGAACCAGCCGAGTATGAGGATGGGGGCGATCGCCATGGTCGAGGCGGCCGAGAGCTTGGCGTAGAACAGGCCTTCGGGGCTCGAATAGGAGGCGATGAAGGCCGTCAGCGGCGCGGCTTTCGCGGCACTGAGGTTCAGCGTCCAGAACGCCTCGTTCCAGGCGAGGATGATGTTGAGCAGAAGCGTCGAGGCGATGCCGGGGATCGCCATCGGCGTCAGCACATAGATGATCTCCTTGGAGAGCGAGGCGCCGTCCATGCGGGCGGCCTCCAGGATCTCGCCAGGAATCTCCTTGAAGTAGGTGTAGAGCATCCAGATGATGATCGGCAGGTTGATCAGCGTCAGCACGATGACGAGGCCGGTGCGCGTATCGAGCAGGCCGGTGTTGCGGAACAACAGATACATCGGCACCAGCACACCGACCGAAGGCATCATCTTGGTGGAGAGCATCCACATCAGGACGTCCTTGGTGCGCTTGGTCGGCGAGAACGCCATCGCCCAGGCGGACGGAATGGCGATGATCAGGCCGATCAGCGTCGAGCCGAAGGAAACGACCACCGAGTTCATGAAGTGCAGGAAGTAGTTCGATCGGCTCTGCACCTCATGATAGTTCTCCGTCGTCCAGTCGAAGAACAACAGCGACGGCGGCGAAGCGATCGCCTCGGCCTCGGTCTTGAAGCTCGTCAGGAACGTCCAGAGGATCGGGAAGAAGATCAGGATGCCGATCGTCCAGGCGACGACGGTAACGACGATCTTTCTTTGGGTGGAGACGTTGCGTGCCATGGTTCTCAAGCCTCCAGCGTCTTGCCGATCATGCGCATCAGGAAGAATGCGACGATGTTGGCGAGGATGACCGCGATGATGCCGCCGGCGGATGCGCCGCCCACGTCGAATTGCAGCAGTGCCTGCGCATAGACGAGGAAGGTCAGGTTGGTGCTCTGCGTGCCCGGGCCGCCATTCGTCGTCACCAGGATTTCCGCGAAGACCGAGAGCAGGAAGATCGTTTGGATGAGGATGACCACGGTGATGGCGCGGGAAAGATGCGGCAGCACCAGATAGATGAAGCGGCTCCAGGCGCCGGCGCCGTCCATCTGCGCGGCTTCCTTCTGCTCCTCATCGAGCGACTGCAGGGCGGTCAGAAGGATCAGCGTCGCAAAGGGCAGCCATTGCCAGGCGACGATCAGGATCACCGACATCAGCGGTGCATTGGCGAGAAAGTCGAAAGGCTGCAGCCCGAACAGCTTGGCAATCCAGGCAAAGAGCCCGTTGACCGGGTTCATGAACATGTTCTTCCAGACGAGCGCTGCCACCGTCGGCATGATCAGGAAGGGCGCGATCACCAGGATGCGCACGATCCCCTGTCCGAACATCGGCTGATCAAGCAGCAGCGCCAGCGCGATGCCGCCGACGACGGTGATGAAGAGCACCCCGAGCACGATCGCCAGTGTGTTGAAGATCGCCTGGAAGAAGGCTGGATCGGTCAGGAAGTAACTGTAGTTCGAAAAGCCCGCGAACTCTTCCATTCCCGGCATCAAGAGATTGTAGCGCAGGAACGAGAAGTAGATCGTCATGGCCAGGGGAACGATCATCCAGGCCAGAAGCAAAAGCACCGAGGGCGCGATCATCAGCCGCGCGGCGGAGCGGGTGTGCAAGGTCGCCATGGCGTCCCCCTAAATGACGGAATTCAACGCTTTGTCGAGAGCTCGGACCGGGCGCGCACGGGTCACCGCGCGCGCCGCGGAACATCCTCCGGGAGAGCGACCCGGAGGAGAATTACCGGGGCGCCCGCCATTTGCGGCCGGCACCCCGGGCCCTTGGGAGCCTTACTTAATGTAGCCGGCCTTGGTCATTTCGCGTTCGGTCAGCTTCTGAGCGCTGGCAAGCGCATCGTCGACGCTCATCTGCCCGGCAAGAGCCGCCGAGAATTGCTGGCCGACCGCCGTGCCGAGGCCCTGGAACTCAGGGATCGCCACGAACTGCACGCCGACATAGGGCACCGGCTTGACCGCCGGGTTCTTCGGATCGGCCGCGTTGATCGAGTCCAGCGTCATCTTCGCGAACGGCGCCGCCTTCTGGTACTCGGGGTTGGCGTAGAGCGAGGTGCGCGTGCCCGGAGGTACGTTCGCCCAGCCTTCCTTGTCAGCCACGAGCTTCAGATAGTCCTTGCCGGTGGCCCAGGCGATGAACTTCTCGGCCGAGGCGACCTTCTGCGAGCCGGCGGGGATCGCGAGGTTCCAGGCCCAGAGCCAGTTGCCGCGCTTGCCGAGGCCGGTGTCCGGAGCGAGCGCGAAGCCGACCTTGTCGGCAACGGTCGATTCCTTCGGGTTGGTGACGAAGGAGGCCGCAACCGTCGCATCGATCCACATGCCGCACTTGCCGGTCTGGAACAGCGACAGGTTTTCGTTGAAGCCGTTCGAGGAAGCGCCGGGCGGTCCGGCGTCGTTCATCAGCTTGACGTAGAAGTCGAGCGCGTTCTTCCATTCCGGCTGATCGAACTGCGGCTTCCAGTTCTCGTCGAACCAGCGGGCGCCGAAGGCGTTCGCGGTCGCCGTCAGGAAGGCCATGTTCTCGCCCCAGCCGGCCTTGCCGCGCAGGCAGATGCCATAGATTTCGTTGTTCTTGTCGGTGATCTTGCGCGCCGCGTCGGCGATGAATTCCCAGGTCGGCGCGTCGGGCATGGTGAGCCCGGCCTTCTCGAACAGGTCCTTGCGGTACATCACCATCGAGCTTTCGCCGTAGAACGGCGCGGCATAGAGCTTGCCGTCGATGGTCAGACCGGAGCGGATTGCCGGCAGGAGGTCGTCGACATCGTAGTCGGCGCCGAGATTGTCGAGCGGCAGCAACCAGCCCTGCTTCGCCCAGATCGGCACTTCATAGGTGCCGATCGTCATGATGTCGTACTGGCCGCCCTTGGTGGCGATGTCGGTCGTCACGCGCTGGCGCAGCACGTTTTCCTCGAGCGTCACCCACTCGAGTTGAATGTCCGGATTCTTGGACGTGAAATCCTCCGTCAGCTTCTGCATCCGGATCATGTCGCCGTTGTTCACGGTCGCGATCGTCAGGGTTTCTGCTTGGGCCAGACCCGACAGCGCGACTGCCGAGCACGTGCCCAGCAGGATAGTTCTCAAGTTCATCGACTTCCTCCCAGAAGAAATGAGCATTTGCCTCGCTCATGGGCAATTACTCACTTCCCGTGACAAAATGTCAATGCGTAATCGTTGCTGCGCTGCACACAGGAACATTAGAGGATTGTTTTGATTGCCGTTTTTTTCCTTACGCAAATGCGAAAGGCCGGCACATCGGCCGGCCTTTTCAAACGTTTCGCATTGCGATCAGGCGTTGAGCAGATAGCTCGCCGTCGCCTCATCGGTGATAAGACCGTTGATGATTCCGCCCTTCACGGCCGCGCTCAGCGCTTCGTACTTGCGCCTGCCCTTGGCAAGACCGATGACCGACGCCTTGTCCCGCGAGGGAAGCGGCACCGAAGCGACGCGTTCGTTGAAGCTGCCGGAGAGCAATACGCCGTCATGGTCGAACATCCAGCCGCAGATCTCGCCGGCCGCGCCAGCTCTGGTAAGACCGGCCATCTCGTCCTGTGCCAGGAACCCGTCCTGGCAGAGCGGCGCGTCCGGGCCGAGCTCGCCGACGCCGACGAAGGCGACATTGGCTTCGGCCCCGAGTTTCAGCGCCACCTGCACCAAGCTCTGGCTGTGCAGCACCTCCCGCTCCTCCGGCGAGGCGGCGAGCACGGGCAGCGGCATCGGAAAATGCCGCGCCTTGACCGCATCCGCCATGCTGAAGATGACGTTGTAATAGGCGGCTGAGCCGTCGAGGCCGATATTGCCGGTCAGCGAAACGATGCGGTGCTGCGGACATTCCATCGGCGGCAACTGGTCGACCGCCGCTTTCAACGTGCGGCCGGTACCGATCGCCAGCACCTGCGGCTCCGGCAACTTCAACCAGCGCTCGATTTCGGCAGCACCCGCCTCGGCAATGCCGACGGTCGTCGAGGTCGAACCGGGATCGCTCGGCACGACCTCCACATGCTTCAGCCCGTATCTGTCGCGCAGGCCCGCCGCCGCCTCCAGACATGCGGCGATCGGATGGTCGAGCCGAACCTTGATCAGCCGCTCGGACATGGCGAGAGAAACGAGCCGCTGCGCCGATTGGCGCGAAATCCCCATGACGGTGGCGATCTCGTCCTGGGTGCGGCCGGCGACATAGTATAGCCAGCCCGCCCGGGCGGCATCATCAAGCCTGTTGTTCGCCTCGCCCCTGCGCGCCATGCCTGTTCTCCGTTCCCCCGGATCACGATGTTTTGGATCGAACTGCCCCAAAGACATCGTGATCGATTCTCGTAAGTTTAGAGCGGGGTGCGGCCGAAAAACCGCAAAAACTTTTCCTCATCCCGCTCTAATTTGCTGCCACTATTTGCCCTGCCCTGTCAAACATCGGCCAAGAACAATGGCTTGGCGCGCCGGCAGAAAAGCCCGGGATCACAAGGCTTTCCGGTCGTTTCGACTTCAAACTTTTACCGTTTGATAAAAAAATAAAGCGTGTTACCGTTCCACCATCCTGAGAAAACATTGGGAGCCAAAAATGGGAACGACACAATCTGGGATCCTCGGCGGCCGCCTGCCGCTCGGGGAGTACGAGAGCAATTTCTCCGACCTCCATCCGCCGCTCGACAAGCACGAGGCCCTCGTCGCTTCCGACCGCTGTTATTTCTGTCATGATGCGCCGTGCATGACGGCCTGTCCCACCTCCATCGATATCCCGCTGTTCATTCGGCAGATATCGACCGGAAACCCGATCGGATCGGCCAAGACGATCTTCGATCAGAACATCCTGGGCGGCATGTGTGCCCGCGTCTGTCCCACCGAAACGCTCTGCGAACAGGCCTGCGTTCGCAACACCGCCGAGGAACGGCCCGTCGAGATCGGCCGCCTGCAGCGCTATGCGACCGACGTGGCGATGATGGAGAACAAGCAGTTCTACACCCGCGCCGCTTCCTCCGGCCGTAAGGTCGCCGTCGTCGGCGCCGGACCGGCGGGACTGGCGGCGGCGCATCGGCTCGCCGTCAAGGGCCACGACGTCGTAATATACGACGCCCGTCCGAAGTCGGGCGGCCTCAACGAATACGGCATCGCCGCCTACAAGTCGGTCGACGACTTCGCCCAAAAGGAAGTCGACTATGTGCTGTCGATCGGCGGCATCGAGGTTCGCCACGGCCAGGCACTCGGCCGGGAGTTCAGCCTTGCCGATCTCTCCGAGCAGTATGACGCCGTCTTCCTCGGTCTCGGCCTCGTCGGCGTCAATGCCCTGCGCATGGAAGGCGAAAACGCCGAGGGCGTCGAGGATGCCGTCGACTTCATCGCAGCACTGCGTCAGTCGAAGACGAAGGCCGACATCGCCGTCGGGCGCCGTGTCGTCGTCCTCGGCGGCGGCATGACCGCGATCGACGCCGCCGTCCAGGCAAAGCTGCTCGGCGCCGAAGAGGTGACGATCTGTTATCGCCGCGGCAAGGAGCACATGAACGCCTCCGAGTTCGAGCAGGATCTCGCCACCTCCAAGGGCGTCACCATCCGCCATTGGCTGCAGCCGAAGCGCATTGCCGAAAAGGACGGCAAGGTCGCAGGCATCGAGCTGGAATACACCACGCTTGAAGACGGAAAGCTGACGGCGACCGGCGAAACGGGTATCATTGCCGCCGACCAGATCTTCAAGGCAATCGGCCAGAGCTTCCTCGGAAGCGGCCTTGGCGCGCTGCAGCTCGAAGGCGGCCGTATCGTCACCGATGCCGAAGGGCGAACCTCGATCGACAACGTCTGGGCCGGTGGCGACTGCGTGCTCGGCGGCGAAGACCTCACCGTCTCGGCCGTCGCCATGGGCCGCGATGCGGCTGAATCGATCAACCAGGCCCTCGCTGCGGCAGCTCCGCACGCGAGCGCAGTTGCCTAAAGGATCGGGAGGAGAAACCAATGGCTGATCTTCGCAATAATTTCGTCGGCATCAAATCCCCGAACCCGTTCTGGCTGGCATCCGCCCCGCCGACGGACAAGGCCTATAACGTCGAGCGCGCCTTCAAGGCTGGCTGGGGCGGCGTCGTCTGGAAAACGCTCGGCGAAGAAGGACCGCCGGTCGTCAACGTCAACGGACCGCGCTACGGCGCGATCTGGGGTGCCGACCGCCGGCTGCTGGGCTTCAACAATATCGAGCTCATCACCGACCGCGACCTTTATGTGAACCTGCGCGAAATGAAGCAGGTCAAGATGAACTGGCCGGACCGGGCCCTGATCGCCTCGATCATGGTGCCCTGCGAGGAAGAGGCGTGGAAGGCGATCCTGCCGCTGGTGGAAGAAACCGGCGCCGACGGCATCGAGCTCAACTTCGGCTGTCCGCACGGCATGTCCGAGCGCGGCATGGGCGCTGCGGTCGGCCAGGTGCCGGAATATATCGAGATGGTCGTGCGCTGGTGCAAGCAGTACACGCGCATGCCTGTCATCACCAAGCTGACGCCTAATATCACTGACATCCGCAAGCCGGCGCGCGCCGCCAAGGCCGGCGGCACCGACGCCGTGTCGCTGATCAACACGATCAACTCGATCGTGTCGGTCGATCTCGACAACTTCGCCCCGAACCCGACGGTCGGCGGCAAGGGCACCCATGGCGGCTATTGCGGCCCGGCGGTCAAGCCGATCGCGCTCAACATGGTCGCCGAAATCGCCCGCGATCCCGAAACCTACGGCCTGCCGATCTCCGGCATCGGTGGCATAACCACCTGGCGCGATGCGGCCGAGTTCCTGGTGCTTGGCGCCGGCAACGTGCAGGTCTGCACCGCGGCGATGACCTACGGCTTCAAGATTGTCCAGGAAATGATCTCGGGCCTTTCGGACTGGATGGATGCGAAGGGTCACCGTGACCTCGACGACATCACCGGCCGCGCAGTGCCGAATGTCACCGACTGGCAGTACCTCAACCTCAACTACATCGCCAAGGCCAAGATCGATCAGGATGCCTGCATCAAATGCGGCCGCTGTCACATCGTCTGCGAAGACACCTCGCACCAGGCGATCACCCAGTTCGTCAACGGCGTACGCCACTTCGAGGTAATGGAAGACGAGTGCGTCGGCTGCAATCTCTGCGTCAGCGTCTGTCCCGTCGAAAACTGCATCACCATGGAAGAACTGCCGGCCGGCACAATCGACCAGCGCACCGGCAAGCCTGTCGACCCGAACTACGCCAACTGGACGACCCATCCCAATAACCCGATGGCCCGCCAGGCCGCGGAGTAAGGGCGCCCACAGGGGTTCGCCCGTGATCGCATCAAGCAAAGCCGCCGGAAAATCCATCCGGCGGCTTTGTCTTTCAACCCTAGAACTCGACAACCACCTTGCCGAACGGCCCGCGATCGAGATGCGCCAGCGCCTCGGGCAACTCTGCGAACCGGTAGCGGGCATCGATGACCGGCTTGATCCCGGTCCGATCGATGGCACCGACCAGATCCTCCAGTGCCCGGCGATGGCCGACGCCGATGCCCTGGATGACCGGCGACTTCAACAGCACGAATGGCGCCGGCGCCGAAATCTCGCCGCCTTCGAGCACGCCGATGACAGAGATCCGCCCCTGCATTGCCACCGCCTGCAGCGACTTGCCGAGATTGGCGCCGCCGGCAAGCTCGAGGATATGGTCCGCACCATGATCGCCAGTAATCTCGAGAACACGCTCCGCCCAGTCTTCCGACAGCCGGTTTACGCCATGATCGGCTCCAAGCGCGCGCGCACGTTCGAGTTTTTCCTGACTGGCTGATGTCACGATCACTTCGGCTCCGTGCGCCTTGGCGATCTGCAGCCCGAACAGTGAAACACCGCCGGTGCCCTGCACGACGACGCGGTCGCCGGCCTTCGGATGCCCCTTCTCGACCAGCGCGAACCAGGCGGTCAGCCCGGCACAGGGCAAGGTGCTCGCCTCGCCATCGTCGAGGCTCTCGGGCGCCTTCACGAACCAGTTCTCGGGGAAGGCGACATATTCGGAAGCGACGCCTGGGTTGGGGCCGCCGAGTGCAAACGACGTCGGATGTCGGGCGGTCCCTGGTTTTTGACCGTCAACCCAGGTTGGGTCGAATACGGAGATGACGCGATCGCCCGGCTGAAACCGTGTGACGTCACGGCCGACCGTTTCGACCACGCCGGCCATGTCGGATCCCGGGACGAAGGGGAAGACGAGCGGCATGCCCATGCCGTTTTCCAGCACCAGCTTGTCGCGAAAGTTGAGCGACAAGGCGGTGGTGCGAACGAGCACCTCGCCCGCACCCGGCTCAGGAACGCGCCGCTCGGTGACCTTCAGGTTCGAGGCGCCGAATGTATCGATCGTCCATTCCTTCATCAGTCTTGCCATGATCTTTCCTTTCATCGGTTTGCTCTGATGAAGAAACCATAGCGTTGAATTTATCTCTCCAGTTGCGATATGATTTCGCCATATTGGTTCCACCAGGGATACAAATATGAGCTACCTGAACGGAGTTTCGGTGTTCGTGGAAGCGGCCGACGCCGGCGGCTTTTCTGCAGCGGCCGAAAGGCTCAACCTGTCGCGCTCGGCAGTCGGCAAAACGGTCGCCAAGCTGGAACAGAGGCTGGGCGTTCGCCTCTTCCATCGCACCACCCGCACCCAGAGCCTGACCGACGAAGGCCAGCTCTTCTACGAAAACTGCCTGAGGGCGCTCGGCGAAATCAGGGCCGGCGAGGCGCTGCTGGAATCGGGAAAACAGGAGATCCAGGGCCGCCTGCGCCTGTCGATGCCTGTGCATTTCGGCCGCCAATGCATCATGCCGCTGCTGTCGGAACTGCTGCGGCTGCACCCTCGCCTGGAATTCGACCTCAACTTCAGCGATCGCAACGTCGATCTCGTCGAGGACGGCTTCGATCTTGCCATCCGCACCGGTCCACTGCGCAGCGAACCCGAATTGATGACGCGAAAGATCGCCGACCAGCGGATGACCGTGTGCGCCTCACCTGCCTATCTTGAAGCAAACGGCACGCCTGAAACGATCGATGACCTGATGTCGCATCAGGCGATCCTCTATCGGCGCAGCGGACAGCCGCTCGCCTGGTCCTTTCCAGTAAAGACCGGTCAGGTACGGACCATCACGCCGCCGGCGCGGCTGCGGCTCGACGATCTGACGTCGATCGCCGATGCGGCAGCCGACGGCTTCGGCATCGCCTGGCTGCCATGCTGGCTCGTGGGCAATCGCATCACCTCAGGCTCGCTCGTGCGGATTCTCGCCGATGCGCCGGCGCTCTCCTATGGCACCTACGTCGTCTGGCCGAAAACCCAATACATGCCGCCAAAGCTGCGCCTGCTCATCGATACGCTTGCGGCGCGCCTGCCGGCCATGATGGAATGAAGCAAGCGGTAGCCGCTGTTTCCGGCGCTGCCATCACAAGCCAAAACCATGGAGAGTTCGACATGCAGGCCAACCCGATCGAACTCTGGCACCGAACCCCGCTGAATAGCGTTCCCCGCCGATAACGAACAGGACACGAAAACGAAACAGATTGTGTAAAAATGGTAAGTTGTCGGCCCGCGCGATCTGGATAATAAGGGAGAACTCACACGGGGGTGCGCGACGTTCGATCAGGGATCGGTGACGCAGCTTCCGACGGTTTTGAAACTGCGGCCGGACAAAGCTCCGGCAGAGCCGGACTTTTGCTTGACGATCATTTCGGCCAACCGACGCAAGCGAATGCACCTCGTCTCCGGGGCGATACTCGGTTCGTTCGTGCTGGCCCATTTCTTCAACCATTCGCTCGGTCTCATTTCCATCGAAGCGATGGAAACCGCCCGCAAGGCCTTCAATCTCATCTGGCACAGCGTTCCCGGCACGGTGCTCCTCTACGGCGCCCTTCTGCTGCATTTCGCCATGGCGCTCGAAAGCATCTACCGCCGGCAGACGCTCAGAATGCCGGCGCGGGAAGCGCTGAAGATCATCTTCGGTCTCAGCCTGCCGTTTCTGCTGATCGGCCATGTCACCGCCGCGCGCGTCGAACCGCTCTTCACAGGCGTCGATACGGATTACCCGGACATGCTCCGGATTCTCTGGTCGAATTCGGTCAATGCTATCCGGCAATCGGTCGCCCTCTTGCTCGTCTGGGGCCATGGCTGCCTCGGCGCCTGGTTCTGGATGCGCGGTCGCCCCTGGTTCCCGCGCTATGAAATCCTGCTCTACACGGCCGCGATCCTCGTGCCGATCTTCGCGCTGCTCGGCTTCGTCAGCGGCGCCCGCTCGATCGAGAGCAATTATGAAGAACACGGTGGCTACGGCGACAGGGCCTACACCAAGCCGGCGGTCGATCTCACACTTCTCGAGGACATCCGCCTCGGCCTCTATCTCGGTTTCGGCGGTCTGATCGGTGGCACCTTCCTGCTGCGGGCGATGCCGAAGGGCGGCCGCATTCGCGTCCGTTATCCCGATGGCCGGACCGCAACCGTCAATCTCGG
The DNA here is from genome assembly GCF_037120565.1 of Ensifer sp. CCNWLY38. Classification (NCBI taxonomy): domain Bacteria; kingdom Pseudomonadati; phylum Pseudomonadota; class Alphaproteobacteria; order Hyphomicrobiales; family Rhizobiaceae; genus Ensifer; species Ensifer sp. CCNWLY38. The sequence goes on along the minus strand of NZ_JBBBBO010000016.1, from coordinate 92,546 downwards.
CTTCAGCGTTCTGGAAGCAAGCCGCGCCGCCGGCATCCCGCATGTCTCGGTCTGCGGCGGCCGCGGGCGTTGCTCGACCTGCCGCGTCCGCGTCATCCAGGGATTGGAAGACCAGCCTGCCCCTGAGGACGCCGAGCTTGCGACGCTGACCCGTATCGGCGCGCCCGACAATGTCCGTCTCGCCTGCCAGTTCCGCCCTGTGCACAACGTGACCGTCGTGCCGATCCTCGACAGCGACAGCCTCGGCATCAAGAAACAGATCGGACGCGAGGGCGGCGAAGGTCGGGAGAGACGCATCGCCGTGCTCTTCTGCGACATGCGCGGTTTCACCAGCATTGCCGAACACAAGCTGCCCTTCGACACCGTGTTCCTGCTCAACCGCTACTTCGAGATGGTGGGCGAAGCGGTCGAGGATTCCGGCGGCGTCATCGACAAGTTCATCGGCGACGGCGCGCTCGCGATCTTCGGGCTCAAGAGCTCCTACACCGAGGCCTGCCGGCAGTCGCTCGCCGCCGCCATGCGGATCTCCAAGGGCATCGAGACGCTCAATCAGACCTTCCGCGGCGAACTCGACGAACCGCTGCGCATCGCGATGGGGCTGCACTCCGGCCCCGCCATCATCGGTGAGATCGGCTATGGCCAGGCGACGTCGCTGACGGCGGTCGGCGACACGATCAACACCGCCAGCCGCTTGGAGGGCCTCGCCAAAGAGCACGACGTGCAACTCGCGGTCTCCGCCGAACTCGTCAACCGGGCGGGTCTCGTGATCGAAGGACACGAGCGGCTGGACATCGGCCTGCGCGGCCGGCAGGCGACGCTCGAAACCTGGATCGTCGAGGACGCCTCGCGAATCTCCGCGGCCTTGCAACCAACGCCGTCAAACGCTTAGTCTACAGCACCGCGCGTCTTTCAGAATGCGCCAGATCGCTGTAACACCTTGAACTGCTGCATAACTTTGTCCTTGAATCGTAAGGATCGTGCAGCAGGCCCACCCTCGGACTCCCCGGAATCGTGAATGAAGCAGGACGTATCCCCGAAAACGCCCCACCAGGTTCACGCCATAGGCATCGAGAAGCTGAGGGCGCATCTGGCGATGCTGAGCTTTGCCATTTTGATCGCCGGTTCCTTCTCTTTCGGTGGCCTTGCGACCCAGCACATGGGCGCCGGACCGCTGACGCTCTGGCGCTATCTGCTGACCGTCGTCGTGCTGGGGCTGATGACCTTCGGCTATGCGCGCGTGCCTTTTCACTTCCCGAAGCAATGGTGGCGCTTCGTGATCCTCGGCGGCCTGATCGCCGTCTACATGCTGACGATGTTCAAGGCGCTGGAATTCACCAACCCGGTTTCGACCGGCGCGGTCTTCACCCTGATGCCGTTGCTCAGCGCCGGTTTCGCCTATCTGCTGCTCGGCCAGCGCACGCGCCCAGGCGTGCTCGCGGGCCTCATCATCGCAGCGCTCGGCGCCGTCTGGGTGATCTTCCGCGCCGATATCGGGGCGATCCTTGCCTTCGACATCGGCCAGGGCGAATTGATCTTCTTCGTCGGCGTCGTCTGCCACGCGGTCTATGTGCCGCTGATCCGCAAGTTCGGCCGCGAGGAAAGCCCTTTCGCCTTCGGCTTCTGGGTCGCCGTCTTCACCCTGCCCTGGCTGCTGGTGCCCGGCGGCATCGGCCTCGTCACCACCGATTTTGCGGCGCTTCCCGCGATCGTCTGGATCGCCGTCCTCTATCTCGCCGTCGTCACCACCGCGATCACCTTCCTGCTGCTGCAATATGCCTCGATGCGGCTGCCAGCATCCAAGGTGCTCGGCTATGGCTATCTGACGCCGAGCTTCATCATCCTGCTGGAAGGTCTGCTCGGCCACGGCTGGACCAGCCTGCCGGTTCTGGCGGGCGCGCTCACCACCGCCTGTGGTCTGCTCCTGATGGCGCTTTTGCCCGATTGAAGATGTGAGGGCGGCTCAGGCCGCCGGCTGCTCGCTGACCTGCAGCCCATCGACGAAGAGCCGTTCGAGAAAGCGCGCCGCGTCTTCGAAACGTCCCTCGCCGGCATTGCCCTGGCCAAGCACGGCGCGCACCTGCACGTCGAAGTCGGCATAATGCTGGGTGGTCGACCAGATCGCAAAGATCAGGTGGTAGGGGTCGCATTTGGCGATCTTGCCAGCTTTCGCCCAGGCGCGGATCACCTCGGCCTTCTCGTCGACGAGCGTCTTCAGGGGACCTTTGAGCTCGTCTTCGATATGCGGAGCACCCTGCAGCACCTCGTTGGCGAAGAGCCGGCTTTCGCGCGGATAGTCGCGGGCCATTTCGAGCTTGCGTCGGATATAGCTGCGAATCTCGGCGACCGGATTTCCCTCGGCATTGAACTCGCGCAGGGGATCGAGCCAGGTATCGAGCACCCGGTCGATCAGCGCCCGGTGCATTGCTTCCTTCGTGCGGAAATAATAGAGCAAATTGGGCTTCGACATGCCCGCCACTTCGGCGATCTGATCGACGGTCGCGCCGCGGAAACCATTGGCGGAGAAGACTTCAAGCGCAGCTTCCAGGATGCGCTCTTCCTTCTCCTCCTGGATGCGTGTCCGCCTCTGGGTCCTGGCCGCTCTCGGTAGTACCATCTGTCCCCCTGGCGATCCCCGCGCGCCTCGGCGCGCAAGAACCGATCTGCCCAATTTCCGGCCTCGCCATCTTCTTGGGCAACAACTTCGTTTTTTTGTTTTTCCGGCTTGAGTGCCGCAATGGAAGTTGTAATGTTTACCAACCGGTCAAATTATCAGCCAGTTCACCACCAAAGGCAACGGCTGATCGAAGGGCACCAGAAAAAACCAAGCCTGGATTTGACCACGGGAACAGGAGGGCTCGCCATCCAAGGCAAGGCCCTGAAAAGATGAGGAGACCGCCGTGGCTGCACCTGGCGAGAACATGCGCGTCAATGCCGACCGCCTGTGGGATTCACTTATGGAAATGGCCAAGATCGGCCCTGGTGTCGCGGGCGGCAACAACCGCCAGACGCTGACCGACGCGGACGCAGAAGGGCGCCGGTTGTTCGAGTCCTGGTGCGAGACGGCCGGCCTCACCATGGGCGTCGATAGTATGGGCAACATGTTCTTCACCCGCGCCGGCACCGACCCGGACGCTCTGCCCGTCTATGTCGGCTCGCATCTCGACACCCAGCCGACCGGCGGCAAATTCGACGGCGTGCTGGGCGTGCTCTCCGGCCTCGAAGTCGTTCGCTCGATGAACGACCTCGGCATCAAGACCAAGCACCCGGTCGTCGTCACCAACTGGACGAACGAGGAAGGCGCGCGCTTCGCGCCGGCCATGCTTGCCTCCGGCGTCTTTGCCGGCGTGCACAGCCAGGACTTCGCCTATGGCCGCAAGGATCCGGAAGGAAAGACCTTCGGCGATGAATTGCAACGCATCGGCTGGGTCGGCGACGAAGAGGTCGGCGCCCGCAGGATGCACGCCTATTTCGAATATCACATCGAGCAGGGCCCGATCCTCGAAGCCGAGGGCAAGGACATCGGCGTCGTCACCCATTGTCAGGGCCTCTGGTGGCTGGAGTTCACGCTGACAGGACGCGAAGCCCATACCGGCTCGACACCGATGAACATGCGCGTCAATGCCGGCCTTGCCATGGCCCGCATCCTGGAAATGGTGCAGGGCGTCGCCATGGAAAACCAGCCGGGCGCCGTCGGCGGTGTCGGCCAGGTGTTCTTCTCGCCCAATTCCCGCAACGTCCTGCCGGGCAAGGTGGTCTTCACCGTCGATATCCGCTCGCCCGACAAGGCCAAGCTCGACCGCATGCGCGCGAAGATCGAGGCCGAGGCGCCAAATATCACCGAACCGCTCGGCGTCGGCTGTTCCATCGAGGCTATCGGCCATTTCGAGCCGGTCACCTTCGATCCGAAGCTCGTCAACGCCGTGCGCAATGCCGCCGAACATCTCGGCTATAGCCACATGAACATCATTTCGGGCGCCGGCCACGACGCCTGCTGGGCCGCCAAGGTGGCGCCGACGACGATGATTATGTGCCCCTGCGTCGGTGGCCTCAGCCACAACGAGGCGGAGGATATCTCCAAGGAGTGGGCCAGCGCCGGCGCCGACGTCCTCTTCCACGCCGTCGTCGAAACGGCCGAAATCGTCGAATGAGTTTGCGGGCGGGACGAAAGTTCCGCCCTTTTTCGTGGCGGCCGCCTACTGCATAATTCCTTAAATCGGGATCGATTTAAGGGGAAATTATGCAGCAAATCTAAAATGCTACAGCGACCTTAGCGCGTATTAAGACACGCGCGGCGCTGTAGGCGCCGGAAGCGCAATCGCGAGGATCAAGAACCATGAGCACTGTCATCAAGGGTGGAACCATCGTCACGGCCGACCTGACCTACAAGGCGGACGTCAAGATCGAGGGCGACAGGATCGTCGAGATCGGCCCCAATCTTTCCGGTGACGAGACGCTGGATGCGAGCGGCTGTTTCATCATGCCGGGCGGCATCGACCCGCATACCCATCTCGAAATGCCCTTCATGGGCACCTATTCCTCGGACGATTTCGAAAGCGGCACGCGCGCGGCGCTCGCCGGCGGCACGACCATGGTGGTCGATTTCGCGCTGCCCTCCCCCAACCAGTCGCTGCTCGAAGCGCTCACCATGTGGGACAACAAGTCCACCCGCGCCAACTGCGACTATTCCTTCCACATGGCGATCACCTGGTGGAGCGAGCAGGTCTTCAACGAGATGGAGACCATCGTCAAGGACAAGGGGATCAACACTTTCAAGCACTTCATGGCCTATAAGGGCGCGCTGATGGTCGACGACGACGAGATGTTCTCGTCCTTCCAGCGCTGCGCCGCCCTTGGCGCTCTGCCGCTGGTGCACGCCGAAAACGGCGACGTCGTCGCCCAGCTGCAGGCAAAGCTGCTAGCCGAAGGCAACAACGGACCGGAAGCGCACGCCTATTCACGGCCCGCCGAAGTCGAGGGTGAAGCCACCAACCGCGCCATCATGATCGCCGACATGGCCGGCTGCCCCGTCTACATCGTGCACACCTCCTGCGAACAGGCACACGAGGCGATCCGCCGCGCCCGCTCCAAGGGCATGCGCGTCTTCGGCGAGCCGCTGATCCAGCATCTGACGCTCGACGAAACCGAGTATTTCAACAAGGACTGGGATCATGCGGCCCGCCGCGTGATGTCGCCACCCTTCCGCAACAAGCTGCATCAGGACTCACTCTGGGCGGGCCTCGCCTCGGGTTCGCTGCAGGTGGTGGCAACCGACCATTGCGCCTTCACCAGCGAACAGAAACGCTCCGGCCTCGGCGACTTCACCAAAATCCCGAACGGCACCGGCGGGCTCGAAGACCGCATGCCGATGCTGTGGACCCATGGCGTCAACACCGGCCGCATCACCATGAACGAGTTCGTGGCTGTGACCTCGACCAACATCGCCAAGATCCTCAACATCTATCCGAAGAAGGGCGCGATCCTCGTCGGCGCCGATGCCGATCTGGTCGTCTGGGACCCGAAGCGCACCAAGACGATCTCCGCGAAATCCCAGCAGTCGGCGATCGACTACAACGTCTTCGAGGGCAAGGAAGTGAAGGGCCTGCCACGCTTTACTCTGACCCGCGGCGTCGTCGCGATCGAGGAAAGCACGATCAAGACCCGCGAGGGCCACGGCGAATTCGTCCGCCGCGATCCCTTCCCGGCGGTCAGCTCAGCCCTTTCCACCTGGAAGGAAGTCACCGCCCCCCGCGCCGTTCAACGCACCGGCATTCCGGCGACCGGCGTCTGAGGTCTCATGTTTCGTGGCTTGCATTTCTTCGCGCCGCTCTGTCCCACCGGACATGTCCTGCCAGATCGGCGGGGCATTTCGGCGCGGGTAGCGTCAGGCAGGCACGAGCGCGTCGAGATCGGGCAGAAGCACGACGCTTTCCATCTGCTTCGGATCTGTGCGCGCAATGACGGCCGAACAGGGCGCGTCCGAACGGTTCTCCGGCAGGTGCGGCATGCCGGCGGGAATGTAGACCATGTCGCCGGCCCGCGCCACGACGTGCTCTTCAAGCCGCTCTCCGAACCAGGTCCAGGCCTCACCCGAAAGCACGTAGATCGCCGTCTCGTGGCTTTCGTGCAGATGCGCCTTGGCGCGTGCGCCGGGCGGGATCGTGACGATATGCATGCAGAGGCCAGTCGCCCCGACCGTCTCGGCCGCAATGCCCTCGAAATAGTTGAGCCCCTGCTGGCCGGCCTGCACGCCTTCAGGACGAACCACGCGACAGCCCGGATTGGATGATCGAGACATGACTGTTCTCCAGAATTCCCTGAAAAACCAGCAACAAACGGCTCCGCATCCAAATCCGCGATTGCATGTTGCCGGTCCGGATAGCAGTCTGACACAGACCAGCCAGAACGAGTATTCGCCGATGACGTCCAATACCGCATCCGTGGTTTCGGCCCGGGACCTCTGCCTGACTTTCGAAACCGCCGATGGACCGGTGCATGCGCTGACCGGCGTCAATCTGGACGTCGCCAAGGGTGACTTCGTTTCCTTCATCGGCCCATCCGGCTGCGGCAAGACGACGTTCCTCCGCGTCATCGCCGATCTCGAAAAGGCGAGCTCGGGCAAGATCAACGTCAACGGCATGACGCCCGAGGAAGCGCGCAAGCAACGCGCCTATGGCTACGTGTTTCAGGCGGCGGCGCTTTATCCCTGGCGCACGATCGAGAACAATATCGCCCTGCCGCTGGAGATCATGGGCTATTCCAAGGAAGAGAAGAAGGCGCGCATCGAGCGCACGCTCGACCTCGTCAACCTCACGGGCTTCGGCAAGAAATATCCCTGGCAGCTTTCGGGCGGCATGCAGCAGCGCGCCTCGATCGCCCGCGCACTCGCCTTCGATGCCGATCTGCTTTTGATGGACGAACCCTTCGGCGCGCTCGACGAGATCGTCCGCGATCACCTGAACGAACAGCTCCTTAAACTCTGGGCCCGCACCAACAAGACAATCTGTTTCGTCACCCATTCGATCCCCGAGGCCGTCTATCTCTCGACCAGGATCGTGGTGATGAGCCCACGCCCCGGCCGGGTCACCGACGTGATCGAATCGACGCTGCCGCGCGAGCGCCCACTCGGCATTCGCGAAACGCCGGAGTTCCTGGAGATCGCCCATCGCGTCCGCGAAGGCCTGCGCGCGGGACACAGCTATGACGAATAGCGCCGTGATCCGCCCGGCCGAACGGACCGACATGGCCGCCTGCGCCGGCATCCTCAACCGCTGGATCGACGCCACGCCGTGGATACCGCGCGTGCACAACCATGCCGATGTCGAGCGCTACTACGCCGATATAGTGTTTGCCGAACGCAGGGTAATCGTCGCGGAGCGGAAGAACGATGTCGCCGGCTTCCTTGCCCTTTCCGACGACCGCTATGTCACTGCGCTCTACATCGATGCGCCTCACCGCGGCACCGGCATCGGCTCGCAGCTCGTGGGGGCCGCCAAGGACTTGTCTCCGGAAGAGCTCAACCTCTGGACCTTCGAACACAATCGTGATGCCCAGCGCTTCTACCAGCACCAGGGCTTCGAAGTCGTGCGGCGTACGGACGGCGACAACGAGGAGCAGTTGCCGGATATTCTCTATCGCTGGCAGGCCAGGGAGATGCAGGCATGAACCTCGCCTATGGCCTCTGGATGCTGCTGGCAACGACGATCTTCCTCGGCGGCGCGACCGCCTCGCGCGCCTATGTTTCGAACAATCACCTCGGCATGCTCTTCCTCGCGCTTGGGCTCTACGTGATCGGCAATATCATCATGGTGAAGCTGATGCGCGAAGGTGGTCTCGGCCTTGCAATCTCGCTTTCGGCGATCGTACAGCTCGTGCTCGTCAACATCATCGCCTTTGCGGTCTTTGGTGAACGGTTGAGCCTCACACAGGCCGCCGGTGTCCTTCTCGGCATCCTGGCCATGGGCCTGATGTTGTTGCCCGCAAGCGGAAAGGCGTGACGATGCAGGAACCAAGCTTTCTCAGGGACAAGTTGCTGCCGGTCGGCACCGTCGTCGTGCTGCTGATCGCGCTCTGGTACGTCGCAGTCGTCTTCCTGAACGCGCCCTTCGAGCGCGACACGGCCGCGCGCAACGGCACCGAAATCACCTTCTCCGAGATCATGCGCAACACCATGGCGCAGGAGCGACCGGTGCTGCCGGCGCCGCACCAGGTGATCGCCGAGATCTGGGACACGACGTTCAACAAGGCAATCACGTCGAAACGCAGCCTCGTCTACCACGCCTGGATCACGCTCTCGGCAACCCTGCTCGGCTTCGGCATCGGCGCAGCGCTCGGCATCCTGCTCGCGGTCGGCATCGTGCACAACCGCGCCATGGACCGCTCGCTGATGCCGTGGGTGATCGCCAGCCAGACGATCCCGATCCTCGCCATCGCGCCGATGATCATCGTCGTCTTGAACGCCATCGGCATCTCCGGCCTGCTGCCTAAGGCGCTGATTTCCACTTACCTTTCCTTCTTCCCGGTCGTCGTCGGCATGGTGAAGGGGCTACGCAGCCCGGAAACGATCCAGCTCGATCTGATGCACACCTATTACGCCTCATCGGCGCAGACCTTCTGGAAGCTGCGCTGGCCGTCGTCGATGCCCTATCTCTTCACCTCGCTGAAGGTCGCCGTCGCCATCTCGCTGGTCGGCGCGATCGTCGGTGAGCTGCCGACCGGCGCCGTCGCGGGCCTCGGCGCCCGCCTGCTCGCCGGTTCCTATTACGGCCAGACCGTGCAGATCTGGGCGGCGCTCTTCATGGCGGCAGCACTCGCCGCGGTCCTCGTCATGATCGTCGGCTTTGCCCATACGGCCGTCCTGAAGCGCATGGGAGCCAAGCCATGAATCTTCCCGTCCTTGCCGCTGCGATCATCTTCTGGCTGGCTGCCTGGGCCTTCAACGAATGGCTGGTGCGCCAGAACTTCCAGAGCCAGGCCGCCAGGAGCGCCGCGCGCTTTGCCGTGCCGCTGATCTTCGGCATCACCATCCTGGTCCTCTGGGAAGGCATCGTCCGCGGCTTCCAGGTCCCCTCGGTGCTACTGCCAGCGCCGTCGATGATCTGGCAGAAGCTGATCAACTCGCTGCCGACGCTCGGCGCCGACTTCCGCCAGACCTTCCTGAAGGCGGTGCTGATCGGCTATGCGCTCGGCTGCGGCCTCGGCTTTGCCGTCGCGATCCTCATCGACCGCTCGCCCTTCCTGCAGAAGGGCCTCCTGCCGCTCGGCAACTTCGTCTCGGCCCTTCCTGTGATTGGCGTCGCACCAATCATGGTCATGTGGTTCGGCTTCGACTGGCAGTCGAAGGTTGCGGTTGTCGTCATCATGACCTTCTTCCCGATGCTGGTGAACACGGTCGCCGGCCTTGCCGCCGCCAGCCACATGGAGCGTGACCTGATGCGCACCTATGCGGCGTCCTGGTGGCAGACGCTCGTGAAGCTGCGCCTGCCGGCCGCCTGGCCGTTCATCTTCACCGCGCTCAAGATCAATTCGACGCTGGCGCTGATCGGCGCCATCGTCGCGGAGTTCTTCGGGACCCCCATCGTCGGCATGGGGTTCCGGATTTCCACGGAAGTGGGACGCATGAATGTCGACATGGTCTGGGCCGAGATCGCCGTCGCGGCGGTTGCAGGCTCCGCCTTCTACGGGGTGGTCGCGCTCATCGAGCGTGCTGTCACCTTCTGGCATCCTTCCATCCGCGGAGGGCGCGCCTGACGCATACTGCCTGAGCAATTCCAGGAAAAGTGTGAAACGGTTTTCCGTCCGGAATTGCGCAGTTGAAAGAAAATGAAACAAAAACAAGAGGGAACTGACATGAACAAAAGACTTGCATCGCTTCTCGCCGCAGGCGTCTTTTCGCTGGCAGCGTTCCAGGCTGAGGCCGCCGAGAAGGTGACACTGCAGCTGAAATGGGTGACCCAGGCGCAATTCGCCGGCTACTACGTCGCCAAGGACAAGGGCTATTACGAGGAGGAAGGTCTCGACGTCGACATCAAGCCCGGCGGTCCTGATATCGCACCGGCACAGGTGATCGCCGGCGGCGGCGCCGATGTGATCGTCGACTGGATGCCCTCAGCGCTCGCCACCCGCGAAAAGGGTGTAGCGCTCGTCAACATCGCCCAGCCCTTCAAGAAATCGGGCATGATGCTGACCTGCCTCAAGGAAACCGGCGTCACCAGCCCTGACAAGTTCAAGGGCCAGACCCTCGGCGTCTGGTTCTTCGGCAACGAGTATCCGTTCCTCTCCTGGATGGCGCATCTGAAGATCCCGACGGATGGCGGCCCGAACGGCGTCACGGTCCTGAAACAGGGCTTCAACGTCGACCCGTTGATCCAGAAGCAGGCCGCCTGCATCTCGACTATGACCTACAACGAGTATTGGCAGGTCATCGACGCCGGCATCAAGCCGGATGACCTCGTTACGTTCAAATATGAAGACCAGGGCGTGGCGACGCTCGAAGACGGTCTCTACGTGCTTGAAGACAAGCTCAAGGATGCAGCCTTCAAGGAAAAGATGGTCAAGTTCGTGCGCGCCTCGATGAAGGGCTGGAAATTCGCCGAAGAGAACCCGGACGAAGCCGCAGGCATCGTCCTTGAAAACGACTCTACCGGCGCGCAGACGGAAAAGCACCAGAAGCGTATGATGGGTGAAGTGGCCAAGCTCACCGCCGGCTCGAACGGCGCGCTTGACGAGGCCGACTACAAGCGCACGGTGCAATCGCTGCTCGCGGGCGGCTCCGATCCCGTGATCTCCAAGGAGCCGGAAGGCGCCTGGACGCACGAGATCACCGATGCCGCACTGAAGTAAACGATCGCCAAATCGTCAGAAGAGGGTCGCACGATCGTGCGGCCCTCTTCCGTTTTCTCGGCGGCCGTTCGCATCCGCCAAATTGCTGCCGGGTACCGGGCGTGGGGGTGGCAACCCTGCGAGCAACGGCGCTACCCTTGCTTGCCATTGTCAAGATCGTGTCAAGATCGCAACCATAACCGCAGAACGTGTCGAATATTGAGGCACCATCGCTTCATGCGCACTTGTAAGCGTCGAAGGCCGAGATTACATAGGCCCCGATGTTTGTTGGAGGCAGGCATGGTGGAGGGCACCCTTTTCCCGATGTCTTGCCTGCGGTAACCGGTCCCAGTTCCGCCCGCGTCTACGGTCTGATACCGTGCACGCGGAGCGCGAAATGAGGAAAGCGCAGTCTCCTGTCCCCGCGCAATCCGCCGGGGCGAGATGTCGGCGTGATAAAATCGCCTGATTGCCCGTGGATCCTGCATCGAGCGGTGATCCGCTCGATGTTGTTTCCATTGCCGGGACTGTGAAGCCGATGGCTCTAAAAGTACTGCCCGTTCTCAGCGTGTGCGCTGCGATGACCTTTGGTTCGCTTTCGTCCGCCTGGGCGGAGGAAGCGACGCAACCGAAGCCGACGCAAAACCTCCCCTCCATCGTTGTCACCACAGCGGTCGACCAGTCGATCAGCGACCGCGTCGTTGCGACCGGCACCATCCAGGCGGTCGAGCAGGTCTATGTCGCCCCCATGGTCGATGGCCTCTCCATCCGGACGCTCAATGTCGATGTCGGCGACAAGGTCGAAGCCGGCAGCGTGCTCGTGGTCCTAAACGACGACGCCCTTCGCCTGCAAAAGAGCGAACTCGAAGCGTCGCTTGCCAAGGCCGAGGCCGGGCTTGCTCAACTGAACGCGCAACTCAGCGAAACCAGGGCGAACGCAGACGAGGCCAAACGCGTCAGCGACCGCGCTGCGGGACTTTCGAAGAACGGCACGGTTTCGACGGCTGAGGCCGACCGGGTGCGGGCGCTCGCGATTGCGACGCAGGCACGCGTCCTTTCGGCGGAGCAGGCCGTCGCCGTCGCCAATGCCGACATCAAGGTGGCCGAAGCGCAGATCGACGACATCGACCTTCGCCTCGCCCGCACCGAGGTCAAGGCGCCCGTCGCCGGCGTGATCTCCGCCAAGAACGCCAAGGTCGGCGCGATCGCCACCGGCAATAGCGAACCGCTTTTCGCCATGATCCGCGATGGCGCGATCGAGATGAAGGCAGACGTCGCCGAAGCCGACATCATCAAGCTCGCTTTGGGCCAGCCGGCAACCGTGACGCTCGCCGGCGGCAACACCAAGGTCGAGGGCACCATCCGCCTGATCGCCCCGACCGTCGATCCTGTCAGCCGCCTCGGAACCGTCTTCATCAGCCTGGCGGATACCGAGAAGGCACGCGCCGGCATGTATGCAAGCGCGCTGATCACCGCCCAACAGAAGCAGACAGTGGTCCTGCCGCAAACGGCCGTTACCAATGAGAACGGCCGCACGATCGTCCGCAAGGTCGAAAACGGCGTCATCCGCATCCTGCCAGTCAAGACAGGGATTTCCGACGGCAAGTTCATCGAAGTCCTCGAAGGCTTGAAGGCTGGCGAGGAAGTGGTGGCGAGGGCCGGAGCCTATGTCCGCGACGGCGACCGCATCAACCCCGTCAAGTCCGCTGAACCAGCGACCAACTGACAGGAACCGTGACCATGAACTTCTCAGCCTGGTCCATACGCAATCCGATCGCACCGATCCTCTTCTTCGTCGTTCTGATGGTGCTCGGCTATCAGTCCTTCGTATCGCTGCCGATCACCCGTTTCCCCAACATCGATGTGCCGATCGTCTCGATCAACGTGACGCAGAGCGGCGCATCGCCGGCCGAGCTTGAAACGCAGGTCACCAAGGAAATCGAGGACGCGGTCGCGAGCGTCACCGGCGTCGACCATATCCAGTCGACGATCAATGACGGCACGTCGACGACCGCCGTCATCTTCCGCATGGAAGTGCCGACGACCCAGGCGGTGCAGGACGTCAAGGACGCGATCGACCGCATCCGCAGCGATCTCCCCACCTCGATCGAGGAGCCGATCGTCTCCAAGGTCGACGTCGAGGGCCAGGCAATCCAGACCTTCTCCGTCTCCGCCCCCGGCATGTCGCTGGAAGAGCTCTCCTGGTTCGTGGATGACGTCATCAAGCGCGAGATCCAGGGCAAGAAGGGCATCGGCCGTGTCGACCGCTATGGTGGCGCCGACCGCGAGGTTCGGGTCGAGCTCAACGAAGACAAGCTGAATTCGCTCGGCATCACTGCCGCCGACGTCAACGGCCAGCTCCGCCGCATGAACATGGACCTCGGCTCCGGCCGCGGCCAAGTCGGCGGCAGCGAGCAGGCCATCCGTACCCTCGGCGACACCCGCAACGTCGACCAGCTCGCCAACACGATGATCTCGGTGCCGAGCGGTCGCTTCGTGCGCCTTTCCGATCTCGGCACGGTCACCGACACCTATGAGGAGCCACGCTCCTTCTCGCGCTTCAACGGTAATCCCGGCGTGACCTTCGCGGTCTTCCGCGCCAAGGGCGCCAGCGAAGTGAGCGTCGCGGAGACCGTCGCCAAATCGCTCGAAAAGATCCGTGCTGCCAATCCCGATGTCACCATCGAGATGGTCGACGATTCCGTCTACTTCACCTACGGCAACTACGAAGCGGCGCTGCACACGCTGATGGAAGGCGCACTGCTCGCCGTCATCGTCGTCATGCTGTTCTTGCGCAATTGGCGCGCCACGCTGATCTCGGCGGTGGCGCTGCCGCTCTCGGCGATCCCGACCTTCTGGATCATGGATCTGCTCGGCTTCTCGCTGAACCTCGTCAGCTTCCTCGCGATGACGCTCGCAACCGGTATCCTCGTCGATGACGCGATCGTCGAGATCGAGAACATCGAGCGGCACATCCATATGGGCAAGTCGCCCTATCGCGCGTCGATCGAGGCGGCGGATGAGATCGGTCTGGCGGTTATCGCGACGACTTTCACGATCATCGCCGTCTTCGTGCCTGTGTCCTTCATGCCGGGCATTCCGGGCCAGTACTTCATCCAGTTCGGTCTGACGGTTGCCGTTGCGGTGTTCTTCTCGCTGCTCGTCGCCCGCCTGATCACGCCGGTCATGGCGGCCTACCTGATGCGTCCCTCGGACGCAGGCGGCGGTCACCACGACGAAGACGGCTTCATGATGCGCAACTACACGCGTCTCGTGCGCGCCACGACGCACTACTGGTACACGCGCTACTTGACGCTGCTTGCCGCGATCGCCTTCTCCGTTGGGTCGGTATTCGCGCTGATCCTCTATGTGCCCGGCAGTTTCCTGCCGCCGGAAGACGCCTCGCGCGTCAGCCTGTCGATCGAGCTGCCGCCGGACGCCATGCTCGAGGACACCGACCGCACGACCACGGAGATCTACAACCGGGTCAAGAATATCGAAGGGGTCGACAACGTATTCGTCCTTGGCGGCGCCTCGCCGAAGGGCGACCTGGAATTGCGCCGCGCGACCGTGACCGTGCTTCTGAAAAAGCTCGACCATTCGCTCCTGAACAAGATCGTCAACGACGTCATCGGCCGGACGCCGCTGATCGGCCCCTACCTGCCGAAGATGGCCCCCGCTGGTCGCATCATCCCGCAGTCACAGATCGAGAAGGAAATCTTCGCCCGCGTCCGTGACATACCGGACGTCCGGGTCATCAAGCTCAACGACCGCGGTGAGCGCGATCTCTCATTCAACCTGCTCTCCAACAACGAGGCCGATCTCGACCAGGCGGTGGCGACGTTGGAAGGCAAGCTGCGGAGCGACCCGCTGCTGGCCAATGTCAGCCCGGACGGGGCGCTTCCGCGCCCGGAACTGCAGATCCGCCCACGTGACGAGCAGATGTCGCGTCTCGGCATCACCACGGCGCAGATCTCCGAAGTGATCCGTGTGGCCACCATCGGCGATATCGATGCGGCTTTGACCAAGATCGCGCTCGACGGCCGCCTGATCCCGATCCGCGTTCAGATCAACCGCGATTTCCGCACGGATATCGCCGCCATCCGCAACCTGAAGATCACCACCGCTTCGGGCGCCACGGTGCCGCTCTCGAGTGTTGCCGACATCAACTATTCGGAGGGCCCGAGCTCGATCAAGCGATACGACCGCAACCGCGTCGTGACGCTTGGGGCGGACCTGCCGGTCGGCGTCGCACTGAATACCGCCTCGGACCGCTTCAAAGAGATCGCCGGCCAGGCCGGTTTGCCGAAGTCCGTCGAGTTCCTCGAAAGCGGTGACGCTGAGGTTCAGGCGGAGATGCAACAGAGCTTCGGCAATGCCATGCTGCTTGGCCTGATGCTGGTGCTGGTGGTGCTGATCCTGCTCTTCAAGGACGTGATCCAGCCGTTCACCATCCTGTTCTCGCTGCCACTCGCCATCGGCGGCGTTGCTGCGGCGCTGATCCTGACGCAGAACGCGCTGTCGATGCCGGTTCTGATCGGCATCCTGATGCTGATGGGCATCGTCACCAAGAATGCAATCCTGCTCGTCGATTTCGGCATCGAGATGATGCACCACGGCATGGACCGCCAGATGGCCATGATCGAGGCTGGCCGCAAGCGTGCCCGTCCGATCATCATGACCTCGATCGCCATGTCGGCGGGCATGCTGCCCTCAGCGCTCGGCGTCGGCGAAGGCGGCTCGTTCCGCGCGCCTATGGCGACCGCCGTGATCGGCGGCATCATCGTTTCGACGGTGCTGAGCCTGGTGATCGTGCCGTCGTTCTTCCTGATCATGGACGACCTCTCGCGGCTACTCGCCCGCATCTTCGGGAGCTTCGTCGGCCAGAAGGACGAGGAAAACCTTCCGCTCGATCGCGAAGCCCTGACGGGCCTGGTGCACGAGCAGAGCAAGACGATCGAAGGCCTGGAAGACCGGCTGAAGACGCTGGAATCGGACCAGAGCAAGGGACGACCCGGAGGCAAGGTCATCAACCATCCGGCACTCGCCGCCGAATAGGCCAGGTCCCGAAGCGGCGCTTCGCCCGGAACTGTCACAATCCAAGAACGAGCCCGCGCCCTGAAGCGCGGGCTTTTTGTCATTTTTATTTGATCGAGGTCAAACCACCTTCCGCCAAGCTTTATTACCTTGCGCTTGGATCTTACTCAGGACGGGTGTGATGAAGACGTTGCGATTGAACTCGAACGATAGGGCGGTGCTGCTCGGTTCTTGCTTCTTCGGGAAGCTGCCGATGGCGGCAACGAACGCAATACTGGACGATGTGGTCGTTTCAACCCACGAGGAGCACGACATCCTCTTTGGCCAGGGCGAGCCGCTCGATCACGTCTTTTTCGTTCTTTCCGGCCTGGTGCGTCTCTACCGGCTGGGCAAGGACGGGCGCGAGGCGGATATCGCCGTGTTTCCGAGAGGCGAGCTATTCGGTGAAAGCGCCATGTTCCTCGGCAACCGCGCCACAGCCAACGCCCAGACGATCGAGACGACGATGCTCGCCCGCATCGACAGCCGCAAGCTGCGCAAACTCGCCGAGCAAACGCCCGAAGTCGCCGACGCGTTGATGCAGCTCCTGTGCCGGCACGCGCAAATGGCGGAAGATTGCCTGGCGGAAGACCGGCTGCTGACGGCCCCGCAGCGGGTCGCCAGCTATATTCTCGGGAACTGCCCGGACGGCATCACGAACTTTTCCTTCCGCCTGCCCTTCCAGAAGAATGTGCTGGCCGGCAAGCTGGGCCTTGCACCGGAGGCCCTGTCGCGGGCTTTTTCGGCACTTCGCCGCTCGGGCGTCACGGTCAAGGGCCGCGTGATCGAGATCCACGACCGGCAGGCGCTCGAACGCTTCTGACGTGCCGACCAAGGTTCAGCCGTCAGAAGCCTGGCGGCATCACAGCCCGCCGTGCAGCGCCAGGAAATCGACTATCCGGTTGATGCCGTCGCCACGTTTCATGTCCGTGAACACGAAGGGCTTTTCCGCTCGCATCCGCGTCGCATCCCGCTGCATGACGTCGAGATCGGCCCCGACATAGGGAGCCAGATCCTTCTTGTTGATGACGAGCAGATCGGACTTCGTGATGCCCGGCCCGCCCTTGCGCGGGATCTCCTCGCCCTGGCAGACGGAAATGACATAGATCGTCAGATCGGCAAGGTCGGGCGAAAAGGTCGCCGCGAGATTGTCGCCGCCGGATTCGATGAAGACGACATCGAGGTCGGGAATGCGCCGGTTAAGGTCAGCGATTGCCTGCAGATTGATCGTGGCGTCCTCGCGGATCGCCGTATGCGGGCAGCCACCGGTTTCCACCCCGACGATGCGATCGGACGGCAGCGCCTGCATGCGCACGAGCGCCTCCGCATCCTCCTTGGTGTAAATGTCGTTGGTCACCACGGCGACCGAGTACTTCTCCCGCATCGCCTTGCAGAGCTTGTCGGTCAGGGCCGTTTTGCCTGAGCCTACCGGCCCGCCGATGCCGATGCGAAGGGGGCCGTTCTTCGATGCCATCTGGATGTCCTTTCAAAGGGGCCTCTTCCTAGGATCGGAAGAGCCGAGAATGCAGGGTTTCGTGTTTCAAAGCCGAAATATCCGCCATGATCGTGGCCGAGCCCAGATCGTCGAGCGAGGCGCTGGCCGCTTTGCCTGCCGCCGCCGCGATGATCGGTTCGAGCGCCGCGATCACGCCGACGCCATCCCGCTGGCCGGTGACGCCGCAGCGGATCGCCACTGAAACGGCGTTCGAGACCGTGGCGTTGAGATAGGCGGCAAGCGCCGGCTCGAGGCCCGTTTCGTGGGCGCCCGCCACGGCACCGACCGCCACCGAATAGGCGACAGTCTCCGGGAGAGCATCAAGAACCGGGTGCGGCCACGACCGCGCAGCCGCCAGAAACGCCTGGCCCTGCAGCATGGTTTCCGTATGCCGCTCGCGGCTTCCCGCCAGAGCTTCGGCAAGGTCTGCGACCGCAGCCAGCCGGACGCTGTCATTGACAGCACGATAGCTCTCGGCAAAAAGCAGCGCATCGTTCCAGCCGGAGCCGTGGCAGAGGACTGTCTCCAACCAGGAGCGAAGCTCCATCGCGTCGGTCACCAAGCGATCATGAACCGCCTGTTCAAGCCCGCTGGAATAGGAGAAGGCACCGA
The DNA here is from genome assembly GCF_037120565.1 of Ensifer sp. CCNWLY38. NCBI lineage: Bacteria > Pseudomonadati > Pseudomonadota > Alphaproteobacteria > Hyphomicrobiales > Rhizobiaceae > Ensifer > Ensifer sp. CCNWLY38. The sequence goes on along the minus strand of NZ_JBBBBO010000016.1, from coordinate 74,545 downwards.
CCGGGAAGGCCGGGGACATCCAGGTCACCAGGCGAAGCAGAGCCTGCGTATCGACCCGCTCAGCCATGATGGTGATGGCTATGGCCATGGTTGAGGCCGGCGGCATGGTAGGCACCGCGCAGCGGATGGAAGCGTTCCGAAACCTCGGTCACCTCCGCGCCCAGGCCTTCGAGCATCTGGCGGATGACCGGATCGCGGGTAATCAGGATGCGGTTCGGCTCGATCTGCGCAGGCAGATGGCGATTGCCGAGATGCCAGGCGAGTTCGATCAGATGCAGGGGATCGCGCGGCCGGATCTCGTAAAGCGCCTCGGGTGCAGCAACGATGCGGATATAGCCACCGCCTTCAAGAACCAGCAGGTCGCCATCGGCCAACATCACCGCTTCCTTGAGGTCGAGCATCACGACGTCGTCTTCGAGATGCAGCAACTTGCGGCGAAGATGACGGGCGTCGTGCGCAAGCGTCACGCTGTGAAGCGGAGTCGTGCCGGCTGGGCCCGGCGAAAGCACCTGGGTGGAGCGGTACGGCATCTTCAGAGCACCTCGACCTTTTCCGGCGACACAAGCTCTATGCGGGACTCGATGAGCAGGTCGGCCATCGCCGCCTGGAAGGCCTTCAGATGCGGTTCCGCGAAATGCGCTTCGACGGCCGCCTTGTCCTTCCAGGTCTCGACAAACACCAGCGTGTCGGGATCGGCCGGCTTGCAGAAAAGTTCATAGGCGATGCAGCCGGCCTCGCGCCGCGTGGCTTCGATCAGCGGTGCAGCCAGCGACACCACTTCGCTTCCCTTGCCCGGATGCGCGCTCAGATAGGCGATAATGTAAACCATTGAACCCTCGATATCTTTTGTATCCGCTAGTCTAACAAGAAATAGTCTCGGCGCCAGCCATGAGACCCGTTGTCAACCATCCGGCATGCACCGGCCAAACAACAAAAAGCCCGAAGACCGGATCCGATCTTCGGGCTCTTGAGTTACAAAGTCGAGCGTTGGGCGCGCATCAGGCAGCCAGCTTCTGAGACTTCAGCGCCTCGAGAATGTTCTGCGGCGAGGAAACGCCGTAGGGGTCGCTATCGCAATTGTCGGAATAGCCTTCTTCCTCGAACCACTGCTCCACCATGCCGTTGTTGACAACGGCGGCGTAGCGCCAGGAGCGCATGCCGAAGCCGAGATTGTCCTTGGCAACGAGCATGCCCATCTTGCGGGTGAATTCACCCGAACCGTCCGGGATCAGCTTGACGTTTTCGAGGCCCTGGGACTTGCCCCAGGCATTCATGACGAAGGCGTCGTTGACCGAGATGCAGTAGATTTCGTCAATGCCTTCGGCGCGGAAGTCGGCCGTCAGCTTTTCGAAATCAGGCAACTGGTAGGTCGAGCAGGTCGGCGTGAACGCGCCCGGCAGCGAGAACAGCACGACGCGCTTGCCGGCGAAGTAATCGTCGGAGGACACGTCCTCCCAGCGGAACGGATTCGGGCCGCCAACGGCCTCGTCGCGAACGCGGGTGCGGAACGTTACAGCGGGTACTTTTCTGCCAAGCATCGTCATCTCCTTTGGATCACGATAAATTTGGACCGGCTCGACCCAAAACCATGAACGTGATCAGATCCACTAAGTTGGAGCGGGATGCTGGCGGAAAACCGCAAGCACGTTTTCTCATCCCGCTCTCGTTCGGCTCTCGGTCGGCAGGTCTTGGGAGGATTTCTGACAACCGGGAACGATCAGCCACTTTCCTATCGGATATTGCGCTGCGGTGCAGCACGAAAGGCCTCGATTCACATGCAGGCATGGCAGCCATGCGATGACCGCATGGCTGCTGTTCACGGCGCGACACTCAATTGTGGATGCGCAAGGATAGTCCGAGGCTCGGCGGAACCGGGTTCCACAGGCCGGTTCTCAACCCCGCCTCACGCAACGCCCGCGCTGTCCATGTGTTGCAGCCGACGAGCGCGTTGAAACGGCCCTCGGCTTCGAAGAAGCGGTCATTGCCATTGTAGGAGAAGCCGTCGACCGGAACGACAGCCCCGGCGTCGCGTATGAAACTCTCGGCAATGAAGCCAAGCAGTCGTTCATATCCCGCCGCGTCCAGTTCGAAGCTGGCAACGGAGGGTTGCGGCTCGACGATCCGGCCGGCGATATCCACATGCATGACCGAGCGGTCGAGCGTCAGCGCCTTGAAGACCGGCATGGCCTTCAGCTCCGACCAGGTCGGCGTTTCCAGATAGAAGGAACGCCCGCCCCAGCCGAAGATCAGCCATTGTGCCTGCGGATGCGCCAGCGGCACGCCGGCCGCTTCGATGAAGCCGAACCGCGCCCTCGTTTCCTCCGTCAAGGGCACGGCGATATCCGTGTGGATGGGGCCCGAAAGCACCAGGATGCGCGTCGCCCCTGCCCCCGCCGCAGAGGCTGAAACCGGCAAGAGCGGCCGCGGCAGCAGTGTTCCGAGAACAACCGCAAGTACCGCAGCGAGCAGGCCGAAGAAAGCCCATTTCAGGCCGCGTTTCATCCTTTGCCTCTGCTTCCTCAGAACAGGAAATAGCGCTGCGCCATCGGCACGATCGTCGCCGGCTCGCATGTCAGGAGCTCGCCGTCGGCACGCACCTCGTAGGTCTCCGGATCGATCTCGATGTTGGGCGTCAGGCTGTTGTGGATCATCGACGCCTTGCCGATGCCGCCGCGGGTGTTCCGGACCGCCACGAGCTGCTTGGCGACGCCAAGCTTGGCGGCGAGTCCCGCGTCGAGCGAGGCCTGCGACACGAAGGTGACGGACGAGTTCGTGCGGTTCTTGCCATAGGCGGCAAACATCGGTCGGTAGTGCACCGGCTGCGGTGTCGGGATGGACGCGTTCGGATCACCCATCGGCGCCATGGCGATCGAACCGCCGAGCAGCACGAAGTCCGGCTTCACGCCGAAAAAGGCCGAGTTCCAGATGACGAGATCGGCGCGCTTGCCAACCTCCAGCGAACCGATCTCGTGGCTGAGCCCGTGGGCAATCGCCGGATTGATCGTGTACTTGGCGATATAGCGTTTCACCCGGAAATTGTCGTTGTCGCCGGTTTCCTGCGGCAGAGGCCCACGCTGGCGCTTCATCTTGTCGGCGGTCTGCCAGGTGCGGATCGCCACTTCGCCGACGCGGCCCATGGCCTGGCTGTCGGAGGAGATGATCGAGAAGGCACCAATGTCGTGCAAGATGTCTTCGGCGGCGATCGTTTCCTTGCGGATCCGGCTTTCGGCAAAGGCGATATCCTCGGGGATCGACGGCGACAGGTGGTGGCAGACCATCAGCATGTCCAGATGCTCGGCGAGCGTATTCTTGGTGTAGGGCCGCGTCGGATTGGTCGAGGACGGAATGACGTTCGGCTGGCCGCAGATCTGGATAATGTCGGGCGCGTGACCGCCGCCCGCCCCTTCCGTGTGGAAGGCATGGATCGTGCGGCCCTTGATCGCCGCGATCGTGTCCTCGACGAAACCGCTCTCGTTGAGCGTATCCGTATGGATCATCACCTGCACGTCGTATTCGTCGGCAACGCCGAGGCAGCAATCGATCGCCGCCGGTGTCGACCCCCAATCCTCGTGCAGCTTCAGCGCGGTGGCACCGGCGAGCACCATCTCGACAAGAGCGCCGGGCCGCGAGGCGTTGCCCTTGCCGGCGAATGCGATGTTCATCGGGAAACCATCGGCCGCCTCGATCATGCGGGCGAGATGCCACGGGCCCGAGGTGCAGGTGGTGGCAAGCGTGCCGTGCCCCGGGCCGGCGCCGCCGCCGAGCATGCAGGTCAGCCCGCTCACCAGCGCTTCTTCGATCTGCTGCGGGCAGATGTAGTGGATGTGGCTGTCCATGCCGCCGGCGGTGACGATCTTGCCCTCACCCGCGATCACTTCGGTCCCGGGACCGACGACGATGGTGACACCCGGCTGCGTATCCGGATTGCCGGCCTTGCCGATCCCCGCAATCCGCCCGTCCTTGAGGCCGATGTCCGCTTTCACGATGCCCCAGTGGTCGACGATCAGCGCATTGGTGATGACCGTGTCGACCGCACCTTCGGCGCGTGTCGCCTGGCTCTGCCCCATGCCGTCGCGAATGACTTTGCCGCCGCCGAACTTCACCTCCTCGCCATAGGTGGTGAAGTCCTTCTCCACCTCGATGAAGAGTTCCGTATCGGCGAGCCGCACCTTGTCGCCAACCGTCGGGCCGAACATGTTGGCATAGGCCGCGCGCGACATCTTGTAGGGCATGGTTCAGGCTCCTTGAGACGAAGAAGAAATGGGGTGGAGGCGGCGAAGGCGGCCGCTCGCTGCCAGCACGTCGACATAGCGGCGCTCGGCAGCGAAGGGATGCCATTGCCACCCGACATGGCCGAAGCCGGCAAGAACGACATCGTCATCGGCCATCGCGATATTGGACAGGATATCGGCAATGACGATCAGGCCGCTGGACGGAACGACGTAGGGATCGGGTGAGAAACCGGCGAGATCGTGATCCAGCTGGTCATGCACCGCGGCCGGAACCACGCGAAAACCGCGGTTGGTCGAGCGGCTGAAGCTCTCGAAACCGACGGTGTAGTCGTCACAGAAATCGTCGAGATCCGGATATGTTTCGGCGAGTCCGGCCCGCATCGCGGCGAACTTCGCGCCGGAGCGGACGCACCAGATTTCGCGCGCCTGGCGCACCGCCGAACTCGTCTTCCAGCGGCCGCCGCCGAGCATGGAGAGACCGGGGCGCCCGGTGTTGCAGACGGCGACGATGTCGGTCTTGTGGCCACCGGGGCCGACGGAGCGGCAATCGTTGAAACGCACGACGATATCGGCGGCATCGATCACCGTGCCAGCTCCGTCAGGCACTTCGCCGTTGCCCACGATCATGATGATGCGGCCGCCGCTCAAGGTCTAGTTTCCGTCAGGCTCGACAATGGCCTGGAGTTCCTTCGTCCGGGCCCTGGTCAACGCAGCGAGGCAACTGGAGACGAGCATCGGCTCCATCGAGCCCCCACGGGCTTCGAAGCCCGAAAGCTCGCATTGGCCGTCACGGTAACCGATCCAGGCGCGCTGCGCCTTCTTCAGTGCCTCTTCCGCGCCAACGTAGTTCGCATCGATCTCGGCAAGCTCCTTGTCCTGCGCCTTTGTCGCTGCCAGTGCCAGCTTGTAGACCTTGTTCAGTTCCGTGTCGGCCGCCTCGTAGTCCTTGTTGGCGCAGATGTTCATGTCCACCTGCGTCACCGCATTCTGGCAGTCGACCTTGTCTTCCTGCGCCAGAGCCGGCGCAAACGGCAAGACGAGAGCGATGGCAAGTACAGCAAGGCGGTTCATAGCTTGCCCATCACTTGCTGGCGGAAACCATAGACCTCGCGCTTGCCGGAAAGAGGGATCAGCGTCACCTGGCGCGTCTGCCCCGGCTCGAACCGCACGGCGGTGCCCGCGGGAATATCCAGACGCCGACCGTAGGCTGCCTTCCGGTCAAACTGCAGCCCGGCATTGGTTTCGGCGAAATGGTAGTGGCTGCCGACCTGGATCGGGCGGTCACCGGTATTGGCAACCTCGATCGTTGTCGTGTCGAGGCCGGCATTGAGCTCGATCTCTCCGGCAGCCGCAATAATTTCTCCTGGGATCATGGTTCTCTCCTCAAGCCGCCTTCGAACCGGCGCAGCCCTGCGGCTTCAGCACCCGCTCGGTGGAGGCCGGATATTTTTCAAGCAGGGCTGCCGGGCGCACCGGGCGGCGAGTGAATTCGCCGCCGCAATTCGGACAGGTGCCACCGAGCTTTCCATCGACACAATCGACGCAGAAGGTACATTCGAACGTACAGATCATCGCCTCGCGGCTATCCGGCGGCAGATCCTTGTCGCAGCACTCGCAGTTGGGGCGCAAAGCCAGCATGCTTGCCTCCTGAGATCAGGGGTTGGAGGGATACGGCGGAAAGGACCGCGTTTCCTTTGTTTAGCGGATCGGTTCGTGAACCGTGACGAGCTTGGTGCCGTCGGGGAACGTCGCTTCGACCTGGATGTCGTGAATCATCTCGGGGATGCCCTCCATCACCTGATCGCGCGTCAGCACCTGGGCACCCGCTTCCATCAGCTCGGCAACCGAGCGCCCGTCGCGGGCACCTTCGACGACGAAATCGGTGATCAGCGCGATCGCCTCGGGATGGTTGAGTTTCACGCCGCGCTCCAGGCGTCGGCGCGCGACCATCGCCGCCATGGAAATCAGCAATTTGTCCTTTTCGCGCGGGGTAAGATTCATGCGTCGCCACCGGTTGTTCGTGAAGCAATTCCCAGGAAATCTGCGAAGCGGTTTTCCGCCAGGAATTACAAAGTTTCAACGTGTTAGATCATTTCACTGTTTCAATAAAAATGTGAAATGACCTAGAGAACCCAGACTTTCGGCACAGTCTTCTGCTTGCGCAAGTGCGAAATAACGGGGATGAGGATTTTTCTGAGCGCGAACCCATCCGGCGCCACGAAACGGGCGACCAGCTTGTCGCGGCCATCGACCTGAAAATGGCTGATGCCGACGCCAGCCTCGCCGTCATTGAGCGATCGAAGACGCGGCAACAAGGGCTCGCAATCGGGGCCGACATAGAGGAGCGTGGCAAAGGCGGCTGCGCCATCGAGCACCGCCCGGCGCTGGCCGAGACTGGCGATCTCTCCGGCAAGCGCCAGATTGTCCGCATGCAGCAGCTTGCCCTCGGCGCGGATGCGCCAGCGATCGCGGAAGAGCCCGGTTTGCACCACCTCGCCCCTCGCCTTGCGGCCGAGCAGAACGGCCTCCACCGCCAGGAAAGTCGCGTCCGCGGCAAGCTCCACCTCCAGCGAACGCGACAGGGAGGCGCGGTCGAAGAGGATCGTCTCCTGTGGCAGCCAGTCGACGCGCGCGCCGGCGGCAACCTCGATACGCGTGGCCACCTCGACCGTATCGGCGCTCGCCTTATAGATCTTCTCGCAGGCCTGCGTCGTCACCGTCACATCGGTTCCGGCCCTTGCCGCAACCTCCCAGACCATGCGGTCGCCGCCGGTGAGGCCGCCGGAGGAATTGATCAGCACCGCTTCCATGGAGGCGTCGAAGGTCTTCGGCAGCCGGATCTTGGCGCAGCCTTCCTGATAGAGCTCGGCAATGCGGCTTTGGCCGAGCGCCGTCTTGGCGACCAGCCGCCCCTTCCCCCAGGCCCGTTGCGGAGCGATGCTTGCTGCCTTGTTCATGTTTCGACCGCCGAGCGGTGTCCTTCAATTCCTGGCGCTGCACCCATTGGGTCGGTCGCCTTGCCTTCGCGCTATCGTCCGCATGGCGGCACGACAAGTCAAGTTATTGTTTTGCAAAGAAAATCACCAGCCTGCCGCATTTCCATGCAGGCTCTGTGCAGAAAACAGGCAGCCGCTTACGCCACGCGATCGGGCGGCTCGCGGCCCTCGAAGAAAGCGGTGACGTTGTCGACCACCTTCATACCCATGGCAACCCGCGTTTCCTCCGTGGCACTGCCGAGATGCGGGAGCAGCACGACATTTTCGAGCCTGCGCAGACGCTCCGGCACATTCGGCTCCGCCTCGAAGACATCGAGGCCGGCACCGCGAATGACGCCCTTTTCGAGAGCGGCAACCAAGGCCGCTTCATCGATGACATCGCCGCGCGCCGTATTGACGAGGTAGGCGCCCGGTTTCATCAGCGCCAAGCGTTCCGCATTGATCAGATGCCGATTTTCGCCACCACCGGGGCAGTGCAGCGAGACGAAGTCCGAAGCTTTCAGTACATCCTCGACGGTGTCCAATTGACGGGCGCCGTAGCGGCTCGCTTCCGCCGGGTCGATGCGCGAACGGTTGTAGAAGACGACATCCATGTCGAAGCCGAAGTGGCAGCGTTTGGCCATCGCCTTGCCGATGCGGCCAAAGCCGATGATCCCGAGCGTCTTACCGGTGACCTTGCCGCCGATCATGTGGGTCGGGCGCCATCCGGTCCATTCGCCGGCGCGTACCTGGCGTTCGCCCTCACCCGCCCGGCGCGCGACAGTAAGCAGCAGCGTCATGGCAATGTCGGCGGTGCAATCGGTCAGCACACCCGGTGTGTTGGTCACGACGATCTTGGCGGCCTTGGCGGCAGCGACGTCGATGTGGTTGTAGCCGACGCCATAGTTTCCAAGGATCTTCGCCCGGAGGCCGCCGCCGGCGAAGAGTTCGGCCGGAAGCCGATCGGAAACGGTTGGGAGAACGGCGTCATAGGTCCGGAGCGCATCGGCCAGCCCTTCGGCCGTCATCGGCACGTCCCCTTCGTTCAAGGTGACGTCGAACCGCTCGGCAAGCACCTGTTCCACCGCCCCCGGCCAGCGACGGGTGACGAGAATGCGGGGTTTCGAGCTCATGCCTGCCTCCGGAACAGAATCGTCGAGAGATAGTGCACGAAACGGCGCGACGCGACAGCCATCTCGACACGCGAAACACCTATCACGAAAAGCGAAGAAGAGGCGCCGTTGCAGGCGCCTCTTCCCGTGACTTCAAACGCATCAAGCCTTGGCGAAGGCGAGCAGGTCGGCGTTGAGCTGATCCTTGTGCGTGTCGGTGATACCATGCGGCGCACCGGCATAAACCTTGAGCTCGGCATGCGGGACAAGCGTCTTCGAGGCCCGTGCGGCCGCATCGATCGGCACGATCTGGTCGTCGTCGCCATGGATGATCAGCGTCGGCACGTCGAACTTCTTCAGATCCTCGGTAAAATCGGTCTGCGAGAAGGCGACGATCGAGTCATAGGTGTTCTTGTGACCGCCCATCATGCCCTGCAGCCAGAAACTGTCGATCATGCCTTGAGAGGCAACCGCACCCGGTCGGTTGAAGCCGAAGAACGGGCCCGAGGCGATATCGCGGTAGAGCTTCGAGCGATCCTTGAGGCTTGCCGCCTGCAGGCCATCGAACACCTCCTTCGGCAGGCCGCCGGGGTTCTTGTCGGTCTTGACCATCAGCGGCGGCACCGCCGAGATCAACCCGGCCTTGGCGACACGGCTCGTGCCGTGCCGGCCGATATAGCGGGTGATCTCGCCGCCGCCGGTGGAAAAGCCGGCAAGGAAGATGGCCTTCAGATCCAGCGCGTTGATCAGATCGGCAAGGTCGTCGGCATAGTGATCCATGTCGTTGCCGTCCCAGGGCTGCGACGAGCGGCCATGGCCACGGCGGTCATGGGTGATGACGCGGAGGCCATTGTTGGCGAGGTGGAAGGCCTGCGCTTCCCAGCTGTCCGACGACAGCGGCCAGCCGTGGCTGAGCACGACGACCGGACCATCCTTCGGGCCCCAGTCCTTGTAATAGATCTCGACGCCATCGCGGGTGATGATGCGGCTGCCCGAAATCCCCCCACCTTGCGAACCGGCGCTCGACTGGTTGTTACTTGCCGCTGACACGTCGGCGGCCTTGGCCGGGCTGTTGACGGCCGATACGGCTGCAGCGGTCGCCGCAGCGCCGAAAGCGGCCGAGAGGACATCACGGCGGGAGATGCTGCTGGTTTCGGTCCTGCTGACTGCCTTGCTCATGGAGACGCTCCTTCTTCCCTGCGGTCATGCCGCGTTGCCGATAAATAATTAACGATTAGATCGTGCGCGATATATTCGAACTTAAATCGCCATCGATTAGATCGTGCACAAAGCTTTATAATGCGGTCGCACACCTGTCAATGCCTTGCGATTATATCGCGAACGATTTATTTTGAGGAAATGACAGGAGAGAACGATGACTGGCACCGAACTCAAAGATGACGATGCGATGCTGACTCTCGATAGTTTCCTCTGCTTTGCGGTCTATTCCGCAAACCACGCCTTAACGCGCATCTACAAGCCTCTGCTGGAGGAACTCGACCTCACCTACCCGCAATATCTCGTGATGGTGCTGTTGTGGGAAAAGGACGACCAGACCGTCGGCAGCCTCGGCGAACGACTCTTCCTGGAATCGAGCACACTCACCCCGATGCTGAAGCGCCTCGAAGCCGCCGGCTACATCGCCCGCGTGCGGGATAAGACAGACGAGCGGCAGGTCCGGGTACAATTGACCGATATGGGCAAGGCACTGCGCCGGAAGGCGGTCGATGTGCCGCGCGGCCTCACTGAGGCAACCAAACTCGGCGCCGATGATCTCGAGCGGTTGCGCGCCGAAGTCTCGTCACTGCGAGACACCTTGCTGAAGTAGCCAATCGCTGCGCCAAAGCCCCATCGCTAGTCTAGATGAACGCAGAAGGGATGCTTGGCCTTTGTTTCTAGAGCGCCGAGCGTTCAGACGAACGCACAAAGGACGCTCCACAGCGCCGCGCGTCTTATCAGACGCGCAAAGGTCGCTGCAGCACTTTGAATTGCTGCATGTTTTTGTCCTTTAATCGGATACGATTAAAGGAAACATGCAGTAGCACTTTGATTGTAGAGCATCTTTCCGCCTCCAGCGGCTCCACTTGAAGGCGGGTTTCTCTCGGCATCGCCAAAAAGAAAAGCCCGGCGATCGCTCGCCGGGCCTAACAGATCGGACGCGAGGTCCGAAATCAGAACTACTCGTTCTGGAAGTAGGTGTACTTGCCGTCGTCGCCCTTCTTCCAAGTGTACATGACGTAGTCCGGGCGGGTGATGTCGCCCTTTTCGTCATAGCCGAGCTCGCCGATCGCGGTCTTGAACGGACCCTTGGCCTTGATCGCTTCGGCAACCGCCTGCGCATCGGTCGTGCCGCCAGCCTTCGCAGCTTCTGCGATGACCTGGAGAGCGGCGTAGGAATAGAGCGTATAGGCTTCCGGCTCGAAGCCGGCAGCACGGAACTTCTCGACGAGTTCCTTGGAAGCGGGGTTCTTGCGCGGATCCGGCGCGAAGGTCATCAGCGTGCCGTCGACGGCGTCGCCGGCGATCGAGGCCAGTTCGTTCGAAACGATACCGTCACCCGACATCATCGTTGCCTTCAGGCCCTGGTCCTTCATCTGGCGCATGATCAGGCCGGCCTCGGTGTGCAGACCGCCCCAGTAGACGACCGAAACGCCGGCTTCCTTCATCTTGGCGATCAGAGCCGAGAAGTCCTTGTCGCCGATGTTGACACCTTCATAGAGAGCTTCGGTGAGGCCGGCTTCGTTCATCGCCTTCTTGGTTTCATCAGCAAGACCCTGACCATAGGGGGTCTTGTCATGAATGACGGCGATCTTCGCGTCTTTATGGTTGGCGGCGAGGAAGGCGCCGGCAACTGCGCCCTGCTGGTCGTCACGGCCGCAGGTGCGGAACGTGTTCCACATACCGCGCTCGGTGAACTGCGGGTTGGTCGCAGACGGCGTGATCTCCAGGATGCCGTTTTCGGCATAGACTTCCGATGCCGGGATCGACACACCGGAGTTGAAGTGACCAACGACGAACTTCACACCGTCAGCGACGAACTTGTTGGCGACCGAGATGCCCTGCTTCGGGTCCGAAACGTCGTCGCCGAGCACAAGCTTGATCTGTTCCCCGTTGATACCGCCAGCGGCGTTGATGTCGGCAGCGGCCTGTTCGGCACCTTTCTGGAGCTGCGCACCGAAGGCGGCGTTCGGGCCAGTCAGCGGGCCGGCGACACCAACGAGAATATCAGCCCAGGCCGTGCCGCTGAAGGCGACCATTGCCGTCAGCGCAACGGCCGACAGAAGAGATTTTTTCATTCTTGTTACTCCCAAATATTCGAGCGGGTCTCGTTATCAACCTGCGCAATGCCCACCATAGTTGCGCCGGTGTTTCCTTCGCACCGGCCGCGGCGGACCGGCACGCGCTGTTCCCTTTATTTGGTTTTCCAGGAGAAGGGTGAAGCCTTCTCGTAGAGCCAGTAGTAGATTTTGGTCATTTGCTTGGTCCGGTAGTACCGGAAAGCTGCGGTAGCAAACAACAAAAGCACGATCGTGTCCACGATATAGTATTGCAGGCTGAACATCGTGCCGCCGAAGAGGGCGTGATGGATGAAACGGATCGCCAGCCCGAGCAACGCCACGTAGAGCAACAGGCGCGGCATGCCTTCCCAGCTTTCGGCCACGCTCTTGCCCGTGCGCCAGGCGGTCCAGCCGCCAAGCACGCAGCTTATGAAAAGAAACTGCCAGATCGACGCTTCTTCGTAGAGAATTCCCTGCATGTCACTTGCTCCAGATGCGGCCGATCAATGACGGCCGCCTTCGAGATAGGCCGCGCGCACTTCCGGATTGGCGAGCAGATCCCTGCCGCTGCCGCTCATCGTCACCCGTCCGTTGACCATCACATAGCCGCGGTCCGAAAGCTTGAGCGCGCCGAAAGCGTTCTGCTCGACGAGGAAGACGGTCAGGCCTTCCTCCTTGTTGAGTTTCTTGATCGCTTCGAAGATGCCCTTGACGATCAGCGGCGCGAGACCAAGCGACGGCTCGTCGAGAAGCAACAGTTTTGGCCGTGCCATCAGCGCGCGGCCGATCGAGAGCATCTGCTGCTCGCCGCCTGACAGCGTGCCGCCGCGCTGCGCCTTACGCTCCTTGAGCCGGGGAAAGAGCCTGAAGATCTTTTCCACGTCCTCGTCGAAATGCTTCAGGTTGTCGAGGCTCGCCCCCATCTGCAGGTTTTCGAAAACCGTCATGCGCGGGAAGATGCGGCGGCCTTCCGGCGACTGGGCAATCCTCATACGCGCGATTTCGTGGGTCGGCAGGCGCGTGATGTCATGGCCGTCGAACATCACCGTGCCGGTGCGCGCCTGCGGGCTGCCGCAGATCGTCATCATCAATGTCGACTTGCCCGCGCCGTTGGCACCGATCAGCGAAACGATTTCTCCGCGATGGACCTCGACATCGACGCCGCTCAGCGCCCGAATGTTGCCGTAGTAGGTTTCGACGGCTTTCACTTGCAGCAGCGGCGCAGTCATTGCTTGGTGCCTCCCTGCCCGCCTTCGATTTCCTCGATTTGTTCGATCACCTGTTCAACCTCTTCATCCTCGACACCTAGATAGGCCGCGATGACCCTTGGATCGTTCTTCACGAAATTCGGGGTGCCGTCGGAGATCTTCTGCCCATATTCGAGCACGACGACATGGTCCGATATCTCCATGACCACGGACATGTCATGCTCGATCAGCAGGATGGAGGTGCCGGTGTCGCTGCGGATGCCCTGCAACAGTTCATTGAGGGCATGCGATTCGCGCGGATTGAGGCCAGCCGCAGGCTCATCGAGGCACAGCAACTCCGGTCCCGTGCACATGGCACGAGCAATCTCCAACCGCCGCTGCGCGCCGTAGGGCAAGTCCCCGGCCGGGTCGTCTGCCCGGTCGATCAGCGATGCCTTTTCGAGCCAATGCTTGGCGAGTTCAGTTGCCTCCCTGGAGGCCTGCCGGTAGGCAGGAAATCCAAGGAGCCCGAGCACGGTATAGCCCGACGCCAGCATCAGTTTGTTGTGCTGCGCGACCAGCAGGTTCTCGAGCACGGTCATGCCGGAGAACATCCGGATGTTCTGGAACGTACGCGCCACCTTTGCATGCTTGGTGATCTCGAAGTCCGGCAGCCGCTCGAGGAGATACTCCTTTCCGGACTTCTGCTTCATCGTGATCATACCCATCGTCGGCTTGTAGAAACCGGTGATGCAGTTGAATACCGTCGTCTTACCTGCCCCGTTCGGGCCGATCAGCGCGGTGATGTCGCCGCGATAGGCCTCGAAAGAGAAGTCGTTGATGGCCATCAGACCGCCGAAGCGCATCGACAGGTGCTCAACCTTGAGAATGGGGTCTTGTGTCATTGTCATCGTCGTGGTCTCGAGGGCCATCAGCCATGCCCTTCCTTGGTAAAGCTGCCGGAGACGGCCTTGCGTTCGCGCAGGAACGCGGTCGGTTCACGCGATCCAACGAAGCCGCGCGGCTTCCAGACCATGACGACGACCATGGCCAGGCCAAAGATCAGCATGCGGTAGAGTTCCGGCGTGAAATTCGGTCCGAAGACGGCCTTCAGGAAGTCAAGCTCACGCAGAATTTCGGTACCGCCGATCATGACGATCGCTGCGATCGCAATGCCGGTCAGCGACCCCATGCCGCCGAGGACGACGATCGCGAGGATCACTGCGGATTCGAGGAACACGAAGGATTCGGGCGACACGAAGCCCTGGCGTACCGCGAAGAAGGACCCGGCGATGCCGCCGAACATGGCGCCCATGGCGAAAGCCGTCAGCTTGGTGGTAACCGTGTTGATGCCAAGCGACTTGCAAGCGATCTCATCTTCGCGCAGCGCTTCCCAGGCGCGCCCGATCGGCATCCGACGCATGCGGATCGTCACGAAGGCCGTGATCAAGCAAAGACCGAGGATCAGGTAGAATAGGAAGATCTTGTAGTAGACCGACGAGATCGGCAGCCCCATCAATGCGGCAAAGCCATCCTTGGAGGCATCGAACTTGATGCCGAACAGCGTTGCCTTGGCAATGCCGGACACGCCGAACGTACCTTTGGTGACCTCGGTCCAGTTGATCAGGACAAGACGGATGATTTCGCCGAAGGCGAGCGTGACGATCGCCAGATAGTCTCCGCGCAGACGAAGCACCGGGAAGCCGAGGACCACGCCCCAGCAGGCGGCGAGGAGGCCGGCCACCGGCAACAACACCCAGAAGGACAGGCCCAGATAGGTGGAGAGCAGCGCGTAGGAATAGGCACCGACTGCGTAGAAAGCGACGTAACCGAGGTCCAGCAGGCCGGCGAGGCCGACGACGATGTTCAGGCCCCAGGCGAGCATCACATAGATCAGGATCTGGATGCCGAAATTGTCCACCCATTTCAGCGAGCCCTGAACACCGGTTAGGGCGACGATGACCGGCGGATAAAGGATCAAGGCAAGTATCGCAATCGTCGAGAAATTGCGGCTGAAGAAGCTTTCCTCCTTGGCAACTTCCGGCGCCGCCGCTTTGGCAGCCTTTCGCTGGGCAAGCCGAGGTTGGACATAGGCGACCATGAGGAAGCGGCCAACCATGGCGATGATCACGAAGATCGCCAGCAGGCCCCAACGTTGTGTCAGGATCAGCTCGTTGCGGATGTTCTGGTCGGTCTTGAGGCCGACGAACAGCACGAACAGTCCGAGCGTGATGAGGCCCGCGAAGACAGACTCGCGCAGGGCCCGCGCCGTCACCTCAGTGCCGGCGCTTGCAGTTGTAGAAGCAATGTTTGCCATTGAATTATACCTTCTCGACTTCCGGTCGTCCGAGAATACCCGACGGCTTGAAGATCAGAACGATTGCGAGAATGGAGAATGTCGCAACGTCCTTGTAGTCGATGGTGAAATAGGCCGACCACAGGGACTCGATCAGGCCGATCAGAAGTCCGCCCAAAACAGCGCCCGGCAGCGAGCCAATGCCTCCGAGAACGGCGGCGGTGAATGCCTTGACCCCGGGAACGAAGCCGTCGGTAAAAACGACCACGCCGTAATACATCAGGTACATGGTTCCCGCGACAGCAGCGAGTGCCGCACCCATGATGAAGGTCACCGAGATCGTACGATCGACGTCGACGCCGAGCAGAGCCGCCATCTTGCGATCCTGCTCGGTGGCGCGCTGTGCACGACCAAGCGGCGTCCTGTTGACGATGTACCAGAAGACGGAAAGCAGGATCGCCGTGATGATGATGATGATGATCTGCTTCAGCGAAATGGAGATGCCGAAAACGTCATAGACGGACGAGACGAGCGGCGGGATCGGCTTGTTGCGCGGTCCCTGCGTCACCTGGATGAAGTTCGACAACACGATCGACATGCCGATTGCGGTGATCAGCGGCGCCAGCCGGAATGACCCGCGCAGTGGCCGGTAGGCCACCTTCTCGATCGTCCAGTTCCACAGCGACGCCGCGAGCATAGCCACGATCATCATAAGCAAAAGCGCAAGTACAACCGGCACGCCTGCTATAAATGAGGTAAGAAGCAGAAAGACAATCAAAGCAGCAAAGCCGCCGAGCATGAAAATATCGCCGTGGGCGAAGTTGATCATGCCAATGATGCCGTAGACCATGGTATAACCGATTGCGATCATACCATAAATAGACCCAAGAGTCAGCCCGTTGACGAGCTGCTGGACGAAATACTCCATCAATCTTCCCCTGGACCAGATCCTTGAAGGTCCGGTCTCTTGTTTTTTGAGCTCATTTTGAGCGCTGTGTTTGATCGATTCCATACCTTTTTCAAACAAAAAGGAAAGCTAAAAAACGCAACTTCGGCAAAATCTTCCTCGATAAAATCGATTTGACGCTTTTAGAGCCAGAAAAACCAAAACTTCCGCAGCTTTCGCCCGCAAAATCATCAACTTTAGTCGTAGATTCCCGGGGATTCGCCTGGCGGCCTGGCCACCAAACGGCCAAGCCGGTGCACTGTTTCGCGGCTCACGTGCGCATCCGCTGCCCGTTTGCGTCGAACAAGGGATTCGGCTGGAGGCGTGCCGGCAGAATCTCGCCCAGGAGTTCGATCGACCAGCCATCGCTGCGATCGGCGATCTCCTTCGGTACGTAACCCATGGCCACCGAAACGCCGCTCGTGTGCGCATAACCGCCCGATGTCACCCATCCGCGCACGACGCCGTCGAGATAGATCGGCTCGTCGCCGATGACGTCGGCATCCCTGGCCTCGAGGACGAAGGTCCTGAGACGCAGCGCGCCGCCGTCCGCCTTCTCCTTCATTGCAGCCGCCTTGCCGATAAAGTCCGCGTCCTTGCCGGTCGCGATGAAGCGGCCGAGGCCGGCCTCGACCGGGCCATAGAGCGGCCGGTACTCGCGCGCCCAGCTGCCGAAGGATTTCTCGACGCGCAGCGCATTCAGCGCCCTGAGGCCGAACAGCCGGATCCCGGACGCTGCCCCCTTCTCCATCAGCAGCTCGAAGAGATAGCGCTGGTACTCGGGCTTCATCCAGATCTCGTAGCCGAGATCGCCGGTGTAGCTCACACGGCCGACGATCACGGACGCCATGCCGAGATCCATCCGGCGGATGTCCAGGAATGGAAAAACGGCGTCGGAGACGTCGAGATGAGTGAGGCCGGCGAGCACGTCGCGCGCCTTCGGCCCGGCGATCGACAGGCCAACCAGTTCCAGCTTCAGCGCCTTCAGCGAAACCGAGCCGTCCTCAGGCAGATGGGCCTCGAACCAGCGCATGTGGTAATCCTCGGCAATGCCCGAGCCGACCAATAGGAAGTCTTCCTCCCCGAGCTTTGCCAGCGTGAAGTCGCCGATCAGCTTGCCGTCGTCCTTCAGCATCGGCGCCAGCGTCATGCGCCCCACCTGCGGGATTCGGCAGGCGAGTATCCGGTCGAGCCAGGCTTCACCGCCCTCGCCCGTGATCGCATATTTGGCAAAGCCCGACGTCTCCATCAGGCCGACGCCCTCACGCACGGCGCGCGCTTCCGCGCCAACCGTGTCGAAATCCGTCGAGCGCCGCCAGGAAAAGGCGTCCTTCACCCCTTCAGGCGCGAACCACAGCGGCGTTTCGAGCCCATAGGACGCACCGAAGACCGCGCCGGCCGCCTTCAGCCTGTCGTAGATCGGCGTCGTCAGCAGCGGCCGCGCACCCGGCAGTTCCTCGTTCGGATAGCGGATCGAGAAGCGGCGTGAATAGTTTTCTCGCACCTTGGCATTGGTATAGGCGAGCGTGGCGAAATCGCCGTAGCGGGAAACGTCCATGGCAAAGACGTCAAAACCGGGGTCGCCATGGATCATCCAGTTGGCGAGCGCCAGCCCGACGCCGCCGCCCTGGCTGAAGCCGGCCATGACGGCGCAGGCCGACCAGAAGTTCCTGAGACCACGCACGGGACCGACAAGCGGATTGCCGTCCGGCGAGAAGGTGAAGGGGCCGTTGATGATTTTCTTGATACCGGCCCTGTTGAAGGCGGGGAAATGCCGGAACCCGACTTCGAGTTCCGGCGAGATGCGATCGATGTCTTCGGCAAGCAGTTCGTGGCCGAAGTCCCAGGGCGTGGAGATCGGCGACCATGGGCGGCAGGCCTTCTCATAGGTGCCCATCAGCATGCCGTTGCGCTCCTGGCGCAGATAAATCTCGCCGTCGAAATCGACGCAGTGCATCAGCTCCTTGCCGCGCGCCTGGTTGAATTCGACCACCTCGGGCATGTCCTCGGTGATGAGATACATGTGCTCCATCGCAAGCACCGGCAGCTCGAGGCCGACCATGCGACCGACCTCGCGCGCCCAGAGACCGGCAGCGTTGACGACATGTTCGGCGACGATTTCGCCCTGGTTGGTGATCACCCGCCAGGAGCCGTCCTCCCGCTGCACCAGGTCCTCGACCTTGGTGTGCAGGTAGATCTCGGCGCCGTTCTTCTTCGCCGATTTGGCGTAGGCATGCGTCGTGCCATAGGGATCGAGATGGCCCTCGACCGGATCGAAAACCGCGCCGACGAACTGGTCGGGATCGAGCAACGGCATCAGGTCGTGCGCTTCCTTGGGCGTCAGCAGCTCGGCCTCGAGCCCCATGTAACGCCCCTTGGCGAGGATCGACTTCATCCAATCGAAGCGCTCCTTGGTGGCCGCCAGCATCATGCCCGACGTCATGTGCAGGCCGACGTCCTGACCGGAATACTCCTCAATCTCCTTGTAGAGCTCGACCGTATATTTCTGCAGCTTGGCGACGTTCGGGTCACCGTTGATCGTGTGCATGCCGCCGGCCGCATGCCAGGTGGATCCGGACGTGAGCTCCGATCGTTCGAGCAGGACAGCATCGGTCCAGCCGAACTTCGTCAGGTGATAAAGCACCGAGCAACCGACGACACCGCCTCCGATAACGACGACCTTGGCATGGCTTTTCATGCGTACACTCCGTCTTCCCATGCTCCTGCCGAGGCATGGCCAAATTGTCAGGAAGAAAATCAAGCACGGCGACCGCTTACCTTCCGGACAGAAGCACAGGCGGCGAATGATGGCAGCCTAGTCAGAAAGGCGGCGCCGATAAAGACACGGCTGCGAAGGACGCTTGTCCATTTCCGCCGTTTGCTGGCGGATGGGCGACCCGTTTGCGGCATTCGATGCCGCATTTGCTTTCAGCCTCTCGAAAGTGGCCGTTCAGTCTGAAAAAGCGGCGGTGAGATCGAAAGCCCGCCCCATCCGCATCAGGTCGTCGAAGAGCGATTCGGCGTAGCTCCGCGGCACGATCAGTTCAAACGTATCCTCGTCCGTCCGGGCGAGATTGACCGGGATATGGCCGCACAGAACATTGGCACTCCCCCCAAGCGAGAAGGTCGCGGGATGAACGTCGAGGCCGATACCTTTGGCAAGGATGCTGCGCGCGTTCGGGCCGGTGAGGCGGAAGACGACGCGCCCGTCGCTTTGGTCGACGACATAGGCGCCCCCGTCGCAGAGCTCTTCGAGGCGACGCACGAGCCCGCTCGGCGCTTCGACCTCGGAGACTACCAGCCATTCCCCAGGGCCAGAGAAACGCAGCGACAGTTCGGGCACCGAAGCAATCGCCTGCTGCACTGCCTCCGCCTGCCCGGCACGGGCGAGCACCGTCGCCATCGCACGCCAATGGCCGACCATCAGGTGATCGGCGGCCGCGGGCCTCGGTGCGGAGCGCAGTTTCTGTTCCAGTGCGTGGCGGTTGTTGTAGTCGCGAACCATCACCGCCTCCTCAGGCCTTCAGCTTTGCGTTTTGCGGATCGACGAAGACCGGATCGCAGACCTCGGCAACGATCTCCTGATCGCGCAGCTTGTCAAAGACGATGACCTTCTCGCCATATCGCTCACGCCCGGATTTCAAGAAGGCGAGCGCAATGGCGTGCCCGAGTACGGGCGAGAAGCCGGCCGAGCTTACCCAGCCCTGATCGTTCAGCGTCGAGGGCTTCGTACCTTCCTTGAGCAGATGGGCGCCGGCGCGCATGTCCTTGTCCGTATCGACCGGTTTCAACCCGACGAGCTGCATGCGGTCGGCCGCCGTCAGCCCGTAGCGCGTCGACAGCCGCTTGCCGATGAAGTCGACTTTCTGCATCGACAGCATGCGGCCGAGACCGGCGTCGTCGGGCGTCACGCGACCATCGAATTCGGCGTGCGTCAGCAGTCCCTTCTCCAGCCGCAGCACGTTGAGCGCCTCGACGCCATAGGCGCAGATATCGTGGGGCCGACCGGCCTCCATGATCTGGTCCGCCACCGCTTCGCCGTAACCGGCCGGCACGGCCAGTTCGAAGGCGAGTTCCCCGGAGAAGGAGATGCGGAAGAGCCGCGCGGACACGCCGCTTTTCAGAACGATCTTCCGAGCGGACAGGAACGGAAATGCGTCGTCGGAAATGTCGCCGTCGACAATCTGCTGCAACACCGCGCGCGCCTTCGGGCCGGCAATCGCCATCTGCGCCCATTGGTCGGTCAACGACGTGAAACGGACTTCGAGGTCCGGCCACAGCGTCTGGACGCAATATTCCATGTGCGCCATGACCGGGCCGGCCATCGCCGTCGTTGTGGTCACGAAGAAATGCGCCTCGTCGAACCGGCTCACCGTGCCGTCGTCGAAAACGAACCCGTCCTCGCGCAGCATCAGGCCATAGCGCGCCTTGCCAACAGGCAGCTTCAAGACCGGGTTGCAGTAGAGCCGGTTGAGGAACTCCGCGGCGTCAGGGCCGAAAACCTCGATCTTGCCGAGCGTCGAGACGTCGCAGAGGCCGACATTGGCTCGCACGTTCAGCACTTCGCGATCGACGCTTTCGCGCCAGGTCTTCTCGCCGGCGCGCGGGAACCACGCCGATCGATGCCAGAGCCCCGCCTCGACGAAGGTCGCACCGTTTTTCATCGCCCAGCCATGCAGCGGCGATTTCCGCGCCGGCGCCGCGTGTTCGTCGCGTGCCGTCCCCGCAAGCGCACCGAAGGAGACTGGCGTGTAGAAAGGCCGGAAGGTCGTGGTGCCGACCTCCGCCGGGCTGACACCGCGCATGCCCGCGAGTATGCCGACGGCGTTGATGTTGGAAAGCTTGCCCTGGTCGGTCGCCATGCCGTTGGTGGTGTAGCGCTTGGCGTGCTCCACATGACCGAAGCCTTCACGAAGCGCGAGGCCAAGATCCTTCGCATGCACGTCGTTCTGGAAATCGACGAAGGCCGTCGACTTGGCGCCCGGTACGTACCAGAGCGCAGCAAAGGAAGAGGCTTCTTCAGCATCGACGACGGGAACGGCGGCCGAAACAGCGTTGAAACCGAGATCCACCGCAATCGTTGCGGCCTTGTCCGCACCATCGGATAGGCAGCCGGCGAGCGTATAGATACCGTTGGCAGCACCGACGGGGCGCAGACCAGCGCCGACATCGGGAGCGGCGAATGCCTTCAACTCCTCCGACCAGACCGGTCTTGCGCCACGCTGGCAGGCAAGATGCACGACCGGGCTCCAGCCGCCGGACATGCCGAGCGCATCACAGGCGATCAGTTCCTCGAAGCCGGAGCGTTCGACGACGATGCCCTTGAGACGTTGCCTGCCCTTGGTGTCGACGACGGAGGCCGAACGGATGACCCTGATGCCATCGGGCGCCTGATCGCCGGATTCCGCTCGGGCATCGACGATCGCTGCGATCGCGACGCCTTTCGCAGACAGCGCCCGCGCCGTGCGATAGCCGGCACTGCCGCTGGTGAAGAGCGCGACCGTCTTGCCTGCGGCCACACCGTAGCGTTCGGCATAGGTGGCCATGGCACCGGCCATCATCACGCCCGGGCGATCATTGCCGCCGAAGACCAGCGCGCGTTCCTCGGCACCGGTTGCGAGCAGCGCGCGCTTGGCAACGATGCGCCAGACGCGCTCGCTCACAAACTTCGACGACGGCTCGGCGACGTGCTTCTGCACGCGTTCGACCGCGCCGAAGACGTTGTCGTCGTACCAGCCGAAAACCGTGGTGCGCGACAGCAGGGTGACGTTGGGCAGCGATTGCAGTTCGGCGACCGTTCGGTCGGCGAAGACGGATGCCGGGGCGCCGTCGATCGTCTCGCTGGTCGAAAGCAGGGAACCGCCGAGCCGGAAATCCTCGTCTGCAACGATGACGCGGAGGCCGGCGCGGCCGGCCGTCAGCGCCGCCATCAATCCGGAGGGACCGGCGCCGACGACGAGCAGGTCGCAGAAAGCCCAGGATTTCTCGTAGGTCTCGGGGTCGCGCTCGAGCACCGCCCGGCCGAGGCCGGCAGCACGGCGAATGACGGGCTCGTAGACCCGCTCCCAGAACTGCTTCGGCCACATGAAGGTCTTGTAGTAGAAGCCAGCGCCGAGGAAGGGCGACAGCGCGCCGTTGACTGCCCCGACATCGAAGCCGAGCGACGGCCAACGGTTCTGGCTTCGCGCCGTCAGCCCGCCATAGAGCTCGGCGACGGTCGCCTTGGTGTTCGCATCGGTGCGGGCACCGGAGCCGATGGTGACGAGCGCGTTCGGCTCAGAGGGCCCGGCGCTGACGATGCCGCGCGGCCGATGGTACTTGAAGCTGCGGCCGACGAGCATCTGGTCGTTGGCAAGGAGCGCCGAGGCCAGCGTATCGCCCGCAAAGCCGCGCAATGGACTGCCGTCGAAGGTGAAGCTCAGCGTTTTGCTGCGATCGATCAGACCGCCGGAGGAGAGACGATAGCCGGTCATCGCTCAACCCTCCGCGCAAACTCGGCGGCATCGACGACGGAATAGACCTCGTGTGTGGCCGTATCACGCTCGACGACCAGGAAGCGGCGACAGCCGGCAACGTGATGCCAGTGCTCGAAGGTCCGGCCGCGCGGGTTGGCACGCACATAGACATAGTCGTGCCAGGCTTCGTCAGAGTCCATCGGTTCGGGGCGGCCGCGCGAGGCATCGCCGCGGATCGCGAATTCTTCCTTCGGTCGAACCCCGCAATGCGGGCAGGTAATCAGGCTTGCCATTGTCTTCCGTATCCTGAAGCCGACCTCGGCCCTCGTTCATTCCGTACTGCCGGGCGGGCCGGCAAAGTGCTGTCAGTGAAGGTTGGGCTGCGGGCCGGCGCCGGCCTCGTCGACGGCATAGCCGCGGGCGAAGCGATCGAGCCTGAGAGCGCGCGCCACCGGATGAGTGTCGTTCTTGGCGATCAGGTGGGCGAAACAGTAACCGGAGGCCGGCGTCGCCTTGAAGCCGCCGTAGCACCAGCCGCAGTTCAGGTAGAGATTGTCGATCGATGTACGGTCGATGATGGGCGAGCCGTCCATGCTCATGTCCATGACGCCGCCCCAGGCGCGCAGCACCCGCACTCGCGACAGGCCGGGGATCATCGTCACCCCCTCCTCCATCACATGCTCGGCGGTCGCAAGATTGCCGCGCTGAGCATAGGAGGAATAGCCGTCGATCTCGGCACCGAAGACGAGGCCACCCTTATCCGACTGAGAGATGTAGAAGTGGCCGCCGCCGTAGACGATCACATGGTCGATGCAGGGCTTCAGCCCCTCGGTCACGAAGGCCTGCAGCACATGGCTTTCAAGCGGCAACTTGAGGTCCGCCATCTCGCCGACGCGCGAGGAGTTGCCGGCCGCAGCCAGCGCCAGCTTGCCGCAGCCGATGAAGCCCTTGGTCGTTTCGACGCCTGTGACGACACCGTTCTCGCGGCGGATGCCGGTCACTTCGCAATGTTCAATGATGTCGACGCCATGCCGGTCGGCACCGCGCGCATAGCCCCAGGCGACCGCATCGTGTCTCGCCGTGCCGGCACGCCGCTGCAACAGGCCGCCGAGGATCGGATAACGGGCGTGGTCGTAATTGAGAAAGGGGATCATCTTCTTCAATTGTTCACGCTCGATGAGCTCGGCCGCCACGCCTTCCATCCACATTGCGTTGCCGCGCCGGACATAGGCGTCGCGCTGGGCGTCGCTGTGGTAGAGCATGATGACGCCGCGTTGCGACAGCATCACATTGTAGTTGAGATCCTGCTCCAGCCCTTCCCAGAGCTTCATCGAGAACTCGTAGAACGGCTCATTGCCCGGCAGCATGTAGTTGGAGCGCACGATCGTCGTGTTGCGCCCGACATTGCCCGAGCCGAGATACCCCTTCTCCAGCACCGCGACGTTCTTCACACCGAATTCCTTGGCGAGGTAGTAGGCGGTCGAAAGACCGTGCCCGCCGCCGCCGACGATGATCACGTCGTAATGCGGTTTCGGCTGGGGCTGGCGCCATTGCGGCTTCCAATTCAGGTTTCCGGAAAGGGCGTTCCTGACGAGCGAGAAGGCGGAATAACGCATGAAGGCATCCAGGTGAGTTGCGTCGGCACATTTGCACAGCCGTGAGGCGGAAGCCAAGACGCAAGCCTGTCGCAGGTGCAAAAAACCGTTCGCTGCCTCATCGTGCACCTCACTGCGCGGCGGAATGGATCGATGTTCGTCTCCAATCGAATGCGCCTACCGCCAAAAGCACGGGTACCATCCTGTTCCCGATATGCTATGGGCTTGGTGATGGACGGAAAGTAGGGGCGAATGCTGGAGATACTGCAACAATCGGCGATAGCAGCGGGTCGGGCCATTCTCGACATCTACAACGCTGGCCCGACGGTCACCTACAAGCAGGACTGTTCGCCGGTCACCGACGCCGATGCCTGCGCCGAGCGCATCATCCTGGCTGACCTCGCCCGCGCCTTTCCGGAGATTCCCGTTGTCGCCGAAGAGGCCGTCGCCGCCGGCTTCGTGCCTGACATCGCCGGCAAGTCCTTCTTCCTTGTCGATCCTCTCGATGGCACGAAGGAATTCATCGGCCGACACGACGACTTTACCGTCAACATCGCGTTGATCGAGAACGGCGCGCCCGTGGCCGGCGTCGTCTACGCACCGGCGCTCGGCATCCTCTATGCGGCGAACCACGGCAAGGCGGTGAAGGCAGTCATCGACGAGACCTTTCGCCTCGACCATGAAACGATCATTGGCTGCCGCAGTTGCGGCGATCGCATGGTGGGTCTAGCCAGCCGTTCGCACAACAGCGCCGAGACGATCGCCTACCTCGCCGAGCACGGCATAGCCGACTACAGAGCGGTCGGATCGTCGCTCAAGTTCTGCCTTCTCGCCGAGGGGCTCGCCGACGTCTATCCACGCTTTAGCCGTACGATGGAATGGGACACGGCCGCGGGCGATGCCATCCTCCGGGCAGCCGGCGGCGAAACGCTGACGATGGACGGTGCGCCGCTCACCTACGGCAAGCGCAACCAGAAGGACGACAGCGACTTCGCCAACCCCTGGTTCGTTTCGCGCGGCAAGCCGTAAGTATCCCGCCGGGAACCCGTCACTCTTGCCGAATTCCGGCCGCGATCAGCTGGCCGAGCGTCCTCTCGTTGAACGGCTTGTCTATCCGCGGGACGTCCCGCAGATGTCTTGGGAAAAGCTCCACGTCGCTGTAGCCGCTGGTGAACCCAAACGGCATGCCGCGCGCGAGCATCTCATCGGCAACGCCGAAGCTCGTATGGTTATCGAGACGGACGTCGAGGATTGCAAAGTCAAAGCTCTGTCGAGACAGGATCTCCATCGCCTCGTCCGCATTCGCCGCGATCGTCACCTCGGCAATACCGAGCGACGTCAGAATTTCTTCGGCATCCGATGCAATGAGGAAATTGTCTTCGAGAACAAGAACGGCCCGGACATGCGGCGGAACTTCGTCCATCCAGCTTACTCCACCTTTTGCGCGCACCGACAGGGCATTTGCGCCGATAAGAGCAAGCTATAGGCGCCTCGAGGCGGCCCGGCATTTAAATAAGACATGTAGCGCCGATTGGGGCCAAGCGCGGAACAACCGACCGTTACCGACGTTCAACACCGGTACGCGGCGGCGGCGCCGCATCCGTCTTTCCACTCTCAAATGAACGGACGCTTGGTTTCTCGGTATCCGTCCCACCCGGAGATCGCCAGCAAGCCCTTGATATCGCCGACGTTGCAGCCTTTTTCCGCCCAACGGATGACACCGCGCGCCGCAAGCTTCTTCAATGTCTTGTTGGTATGCACGATCGAAAGCCCAAGCGTGTCCGCCACGTGCTGCTGGGTGATCGGAATGGCGACGCGGTTGCCATCGAACAGGTTGAGCGCCTCCGCTCTCTGATAGAGGAAGGCAAGCAGGTACGCGGCTCTCTCAAGGGCCGACCGGCGGCCGATGCTCAACAGGTTCTCGTCGAGGATTCGCTCCTCGCGCGCCGCGATCCAGGTGAGGTCATACGCAAGTTCCGGGTAGCTCTTGTAGAGCGCATTGAGCTTGTTCCGCTCAAAGACGCAGAGCGTAACGGGAGACAAGGCTTCGATGGAGTGCTGCATCTCGCCCAGCAGTGATCCCTGCAGGCCGACGAGATCACCGGGCATGACGTAGTTCAGGATCTGGCGGCGGCCATCATCGAGCGTCTTGTAGCGAAATCCCCAACCTGAAAGCACAGTGAAGAGATGCGCGCTCTGGGCGCCCTCGACGAGGATCGTCGCACCCGCATCGACTGCGAGTTCACCGATCTTGAAGCGCGAGACATAGGCGAGCTCGTCACTCGTGAAGGCGCGAAAGTGATCAAGCTTCCGCAGGGGACAGTTCTCACAAGGGGTACGCTTTTCGCTCCGCCCATTCATCTTTTTCCGTTGCCTCCACTCGCTTGCCTGGGTGCTCGATACAAAGCTGCAGGTAGCGCCAGTGTTCCCTGGGGCAAGGATTGCTTTGAAAATAAACGGTTTTCGGTGTCTCACCTGCCGTCAGCTTTAACACGCGGCAATAGACAGGCGGCGGCGAGCGCCCTATCTCTTGCATTCGATCCCACCGCTGGAGCTTCCGCCATGCTGCACCCCGCCTTCGCCCCCAACAATGTTGCCGTCGTCACCGGCGCCGCCTCCGGCATTGGATTGGCAGCATCGCGCCATTTCGCCTCGCTCGGCCTGCGCGTCGTGCTCGCCGATCTCGCAGGCGAGAGATTGGACAAAGCGGCCGCCGAGGTCGCTGCCGTCGCGCCGGCGGGTGCGCAGCATGTCGTTGCGATCCCGACTGATGTCTCGCGGCTCGAAGATCTGGAAGCGCTCGAACGCGAGACGCGTCAGCGGTTCGGCGAGGTGCACGTGCTGATGAACAATGCCGGTATCCAGCCCGGCAGCGCCATGCTCGGTGCGTTGGCAGCCTGGGAGGCGACGATCGGCGTCAATCTCTGGGGTGTGATCAACGGCGCACGCGTTTTCGCGTCAGGAATGATCGCCCACGGCAAGTCGGCGGTCATCATCAACACCGGCTCGAAACAAGGCATCACCACCCCGCCGGGCGACCCGGCCTACAATGTCTCCAAGGCGGGTGTGAAGGTCTTCACCGAAGCGCTGGAACACGAGTTGCGCAACACGGCCGGCAGCCAGGTTCATGCTCATCTCTTGATCCCCGGCTTCGTCTATACGTCGCTGACGGCCCATGGCCGCACCGAGAAGCCCGCCGGCGCCTGGACGGCCGAGCAGACCGTCGACTTCATGATGGAAAGCCTCGCCCGCGGCGATTTCTACATCCTCTGCCCCGACAACGACGTCCCCCGCGCCACCGACGAGCGACGTATTCTCTGGGCTGCCGGCGACATCGTCGAAAACCGACCGCCGCTCTCCCGCTGGCATCCGAAATACGGGGAAGCGTTCAAGGCGTTCCTCGAAAAGGATCGCGACTGATCCTCGGACGTAAACACAGCGTTCGCCGCAGCGCTTCTGGTGCCGGCGCCGCGCTTCGTGTTTTGTGAGCAGAGACCAATGAGGAATCAAGAATGACGAGCGGCATCCACCACATCACCCTGATTGCCCGGAAGGTTCAGGCAAACGTCGATTTCTATGTGGGCTTCCTGGGTTTGCGCCTCGTCAAGCGGACGGGCGGCTACGAAGACGCCAACCAGCTGCACCTCTTTTATGGTGACGCCGAGGGCTCGCCCGGATCGCTCGTCACCTTCCTGATGTGGGAGGACGGCGGTCGCGGCCGGGTCGGTCACAGCCAGCCGAGCGAGATCGCCTTCGCCATCCGGCCGGAGAGCATCGGCTTCTGGCTGACCCGGGCGCTGCAATTCAACATCGCCACCTCAGGACCGTCGCAGGAGTTCGGCGAGCCGGTTCTGCGCATCAAGGATCCGGACGGCGTGATCGTCAAGCTCGTCGGCACCGAGGCGGTTTCGGCCACGGCTCCCTGGAGCACGCGCGATATCCCGGAGGAAGATGCGATCCGACGCCTGCGCGGCGCCACGATCCTTACCGAGAAGCCGGCTGAATCCGTTCGCTTCCTGAAAACGCACTTCGGCTACGGTGAAACGGCCTCCAGCGACACGATCCGTCGCCTCACCTCCGCCTCCGGCGACGTCATCGACGTGCGCGACGCAACCGGCTTCTGGACGTCTGCTCCCGGAACCGGGACGATCGACCACGTTGCTTTCCGCGCGCCGGATCGGGCTGCCGTGGAACAAGTGGGGGCCGACCTGCGGCGCGATGGCGCCGGCGCCATCAACGCGCATGATCGCAAATACTTCTATTCGCTCTACGTGCGCGAGCCCGGCGGCTCGCTCTACGAACTGGCAAGCGACGTGCCCGGCTTCACCGTCGACGAACCCGAGGAAACCCTCGGCACCGAACTCTTCGTCCCCGCGCATTTCGGCGCTGCCAGGGAAGAACTGCTGCTCGCCATGCCGCAGTTCGCACTGCCGGGAGAACCGCGCCTGACGCAAAGGGATCTGCCCTTCGTGCACCGTTTCTACCATCCGGAGCAACTGAACGACCGCACCTTCATGCTGCTTCACGGTAGCGGCGCCAACGAGACGCAGCTTCTCCATCTTGCGCACCAGGTCGACCGTGAAGCGACACTCATCGGCATTCGCGGCCGGGCGAATGAAGAGGGTTTGCCGCGCTGGTTCCGCCGCTATTCGCCGACGACCTTCGACCAGAAGGACGTGCGCGCGGAGGCAGACGCTTTCGCTGCCTTCGTCGAAGGGGCCGAAGACGGCTACCGCATCGATCTCGAGAAGACCGTCTTTATCGGCTACTCCAACGGCGCCAACCTGCTGGTCGCGCTGATGCTCCTGCATCCGGGACTGCTCCGCAACGTCGTGCTGATGCGCTCGATGCTCGTCCTTGACGACGTGCCGCCGCCGGATTTGACCGGGACGAACATCCTGCTGCTGACAGGACAGCACGACAGCTACGGAGAATTCGCGCCTCGCCTGAAGGAAGAGCTTTCCCGGACCGGCGCCGATCTGACGACGGCCGAACTCGATATGGGTCACGAAATCGGCGCGCCGGACATTGCAGCGATCCAACAATGGCTGAAGGAGAAGGGGCTGTAAGGCCCCGCCCCGCCTCCGACTATCGGGCACCCCCCTCTGCTCGGGCTTGACCGGAGCATCCATTGCCAAGCCGGTGCCGCATCGTGGATCTCGGGTCGAAGCCGAGGATGACGAGACGAGAGCGTCGCGTTACGACGATGTCAGCCGCCTACGCTTCTTTTTCCGCCCCGGCATAATCCGCAAACGCCTTGACGAAGGCCTTGAGCCGATCGCGCGCGGCCTCATCCGTCAGCGTCCCCTCGTCATCGAAAAGCGTGTCCGCCTTGGGCAGCATCAGCCGCTTGCCCGACCAGAGCTCGGCACCGAGCGTGCGCATGACGGGCAGCCAGGCATTCTGGCTGAGAATGGTGCCGAAATTGCCGGGCGAGGCGCCGGCGAGCGCGAAAGGCCGGTTGCGAAACACCTTGGCGATATCGGCCGATGGCCGGCTCAACCAGTCGATCGCGTTCTTGAACACGCCGGGAATGGAGTTGTTGTATTCAGGCGTGAACAGGATGACGCCATCGGCGGCCATCACCTGCTGCTTAAGCGCCGTCACAGCCGGCGGAATACCGCTCTCTTTTTCGATATCGCCATTATAGAGCGGAATACCGTGCAGGGTCGCGGTGTCGAATTTGACGTCATCCGGCAGATTTTCCGCGGCCGCCCGCATCAGGCCGGTGTTGAACGACGCTTTGCGCAGGCTCCCGGATATGCCGAGGATTTTCGTCATGAGATCTGATCCTTCCTACTCTACAGGCGGGATGCGGGCCGAAAGCCGCACATTTTTTTCCTCACCCCGCTCTGTTTCAGAACGCAGCAGCCGTCATGATGGGTCCGTGCGAGGCCGATGTCCAACAGGACCGGAGGGATAGAGACAAAAAAGCCGGGGACGAAACCCCGGCTTGTCGTTCGGACCAGACTGTTAGACCAGCGGCTTCAGCCGTGCCTCGATCTGGGCGCGCTTCGGCTCCAGGAACGGCGGCAGCGACAGGCTCTCGCCGAGCGTTTCCATCGGCTCGTCGACGGCGAAACCGGGACCGTCGGTCGCGATCTCGAAGAGAACGCCATTCGGCTCGCGGAAATAGAGCGAGCGGAAATAGAAGCGCTCGACCTCGCCGCTGGACGGCAGGCGGAAGCCATTGAGACGTTCGGTCCATTCCGTCAGCGCCGCATTGTCGGGCGCCCGGAAGGCGACGTGATGCACCGCACCGGCACCCTGCCGGGCAATCGGCAGACCCGGCTGGACCGCGACATGCAGTTCCGCCGCAGGACCGCCTTCGCCCATCGTGAAGACATGGACCTCACCCTCACCATCCGGCGACGGATAGGTCCGCGCCGCGCTCATGTTCATCACATGAGTCAAAACCAGTTCTGTGTTGGTGATGTCGGGCACGCTGATCGTGATCGGCCCGAGGCCCTTGATCTGATGTTCGGCCGGAACCGGACTCTTTTCCCAGGGATGCGAGGGCTGAAGTCCACCGTCGTCGATCAGCCGGAAGCGCTGGCCTTCGCCGTCCTCGAAATCAAGCGAGATGCGGCCATCGATCTCGATGACGTCTCCGGCCGTAACCTTGAGTTCGTCGAAACGACGCTTCCACCAGCGCACGCTTTCCGCGCTACCAACCCGCAGACCCGTGCGCGAAATGCTGTGTGTGCCGCGGCCTTCGGGCCCGACCGGCCAGTCGAAGAAGGTCAGGTCCGTTCCGGGCGTGGCACGGCCGTCAGCGTAGAAAAGGTGATAGGCGGTGGTATCGTCCTGGTTGACGGTCTTCTTGACCAGCCGCAGCCCGAGCGTCTCGGTGTAGAAGCGCAGGTTCTCCGGCGCGTTCGCGGTGATCGCCGTCAGGTGATGGATCCCAGTCAGTTGCAAGCTCATGATTGCCTCCAATGCGTGGCATTTCTGTTGAGCACCATATGGGATGTCGGATCGTTTCCGACAGTGGATCAATAAAGAACGGAACGTTCCCTCACGGTGAACAATCACCCCCGCGTCGTCGCTGAAAAAGCACCGACTTCATGGTTGCCACCAGCGAGATCGGGCGTAACCGGCACCCTCAGCGTCGATTGAGATCGCCGAGATAGGTGTTTTCAAGGCGGGAGATTGCATAGGCCTGCGGGTCGATGTCGACTAGCAGCATGGTTTCCTGTCCCGCCCCCGCCTTGGCGAGCAACTGCCCGTCGGGTGCGGCGATGCGCGACAGGCCGGCGAAGGAAAACAGCGGATCCGAGCCGTGATGATTGATGTAGGCGACGAACACCTGGTTTTCGAAGGCGCGCGTCTGGATCATGTGCTCCGCGATGAAATCTCCGGACCAGCCGGCGGGCAGTGCCGTCGGCACCAGCACGGCCTCGGCACCGGCCAGAGCCAGTCGCCGGACGTTCTCCGGAAACTCGACGTCGTAGCAGATCAGCATGCCGCAGGTGACGCCGCGGTGGACGAAGAGCCGGGTCGACGGTTCCGGCGCCCTGAAAATCGCGCGTTCGTAATCGCCGTAGAGATGGGACTTGCGGTAGACGACAGGTGTCGCCGCGCCGTCGACATAGACGGCGCTGTTGTAGACGTCCTTGCCATCCCGCTCGGCAAAGCCCGCGATGAGCGCGATACCCGTCTCCGTCGAAATCGCCTGGAGACGCTCGACGATCGCACCGTCTGCGGGCTCGGCGAGCGAAGTCAGCGCTTCACCGGCGCCGTAGCCGGTGATACCGAGCTCCGGCGTCAGCAGCAGCGTCGCCCCTTCTGCCGCGGCGTCCGCCGCAGCACGTGCGATCCGGTCGAGATTGGCGGCGACGTCACCCGCCACCGATTGCATCTGGAGGGCGGCGAGCTTCATCATTTTCCGTCCGACGACATGGCGCCAAGCAGCTTCGGCAGGTCGCCAAAACGGGCGACAAGGCTGAAGATCACCGCGGCCGTCGTGACGAAGAGCACGGTCACCGACGCCATGGTCGGCGTATAGCCGTAGCGAAGCGCGTTGAAGATCTTGATCGGCAGCGTTTCCACGGTGAAGCCGACCGTCATATAGGCAACGATGTATTCGTTGAGCGACAGCACGAAGGCGAAAGCATAGCCGGAAACGATATAGGGCAGGATCAGCGGCAGCACGACAGTGCGGAAGATCGTGCGCTCGTCAGCGCCCATGGTCGAGGCTGCCTCAACCAGGGAACGGTCGATCGAGGTGAAGCCGAGCGACAATGTCACCAGCGGCAGCGTCACGAAGAAGATCGCGTGGCTGACCACGGCTGTCCAGGGCTGACCGTAGAAGCCGACCGTCGCCCAGAAGGTGAGCATGCCGAGCGCGGTGATAACAGGCGGCAGCGTAAAGGGTGCGACGCCGAGAAGCTGGAAGATGTTCGCCCAGGGCGCAATACGCCGCCACAGGAACCAGGAGAGCGGCAGCGCGATCGCAACCGCAAGCGCTGCCGAAAGCACAGCGAGCGTCACCGAGGCAAAAAGGGCGTTCCGCCATTCCGGATTGAGAAAGATCTCGCCGTACCAGGAGAGCGAAAAGCCCTGGGGTGGAAAGGCGAGCGTCTGCTTCTGATTGACCGAGACGCCGGCAACGACGATCAGCGGCAACGACAGGAACAGGCCAATCAGGAAGAAGTAGGCCTTGCGGAAGATCGAGGTCATGCCGCTTCTCCCTTGCGTCCGGCAATCACGGTGAGTGCCACGAGGCCGAGCGTCACGAGCACGAGGAAAACGGCCATGGCGGCGGCGAACGGCATGTTCGACTGGTAGATCGCCTGGTCGGTGATCAGCACCGACAACGTCCAGTGCTGCGGCCGGCCGAGAAGCTGCGGCAACAGGTAGGAGCCGAGCGCGAAGATGAAGACCATGATCAAGGTGGCGGTGATGGTGTTGCGCAGCGCCGGCACGACCACGGTGAAGAAGGCTTTGAGCGGCGAGGCGCCGAGCGTGCGCGCCGCTTCCGTCAGGGTCGGATCGAGACGCACGAGCGCCGGGAAAAGCACCAGCACCGTATAGGGGAAGGCCTGATAGACCATGCCCGTCAGAACGGCACCAAAACTCGGCGTCAACGCCTTGGCCTCGGCCATGATGCCGAGCGCGACCAGGATATTGGTGATGCCGGCGGTGCGCGAAAACAGCGTCGACCAGGCAAAGCCGATGATGACTTCCGACAGCGACAGGATCGAGAGAAGCGCCACCAGCCAGACGACCTGCACCTTCCGCGCCATGCGCGTCAGCATGTAGGTGAAGGGCAAGGCCAGCACGACGCAGCAGATCGCCACGATGATGGCGAGCATCAGCGAGAAGCCGAGCACGCCGCCGAAGAAGACCGAGAGGAAGCGGGCGTAATTGTCGAAGACGAAGGCCGGCGTATAGAAGCCGCCCTGCTGGCGCTGGAAGAAGCTGACGGCGATCATCGTGCCGAAGGGCACGACGAAGAAGATCGTCAGCATCGCCGCAGGAAAGAGAAGCGGCAGGTAGTCACCGAGGGTCTGGGGCGGTTCGCGTCTCATTTCTTCAGCACCACGCAGACATCGGGAGTAAGCGCGATACCGACCTCCTGGCCGACGGTGACGTCGGGCCGGGCGCGCGGCGTGGAGACGGCGACGATCTGGTGTCCGGCGATGTCGACGAAGGTTTCGATCGTGCCGCCGAGATCACGCACGAAAGTGACCTTGCCGGTGAGCGCGCCGGCGCCGGGCGCTGTCAGGTGCACATCTTCCGGGCGCACCGACAGGGTGCCCTTGGCGGCACCGGCCGGCAATTCAAGGCCGGGGATCGCCTGGCCGAGAACGACGGCGCGGCCAGAGCTGTCGCCCGTAACATCGAGCAGGTTCGTCTGGCCGATGAAGTCGGCGACGAAGCTGTCGGCTGGTCGGCGATAAATCTCGATCGGCGAAGCGGCCTGGCGGATTTCGCCGCCGCTCATGACGACGACGGTATCGGCCATGGTCATCGCTTCGCGCTGGTCGTGGGTAACGACGATGGTGGTGATGCCGAGCTTCTGCTGCAACTGACGCAATTCCACCTGCATCGCCTCGCGCAGCTTCGCGTCGAGTGCCGACAGCGGTTCGTCGAGCAGGAACAGTTTCGGCGAAATCGACAGTGCGCGCGCGATCGCCACGCGCTGGCGCTGGCCGCCCGAGAGCTTGGCGACGGGACGGTCGGCATAGCCGGTGAGATGGATCATCGACAGCAACTCGTCGACGCGCTTCTTCTGGTCTTCTTTTGCCGCACCGCGGATGCGCAAGGGATAGGCGATGTTCTCGCCGACGGTCAGGTGCGGAAACAGCGCCAGCGACTGGAACACCATGCCGAGATTGCGCTTGTGTGTCGGTACCCGGGTAATGTCCTCGCCGTCGAGCCGGATCGCCCCGCCGGTCGGCAGATCGAGACCGGCGATCATCCTTAAGAGCGTAGTCTTGCCGCAGCCGGACGGTCCGAGCATGCAGACGAAGGTGCCGTGCGGCACCGTCAGGTCGACATTGTTGACGGCCCTGAAGGTTCCGAATTCCTTGACGACGTTTTGAAGGGCAAGTCCGGACATTGTTTCTCCGCGGAATGGTCCCCTCCTCCTCATGGGAGGGGTTCAGGCGGGAAGCGGCCGGCAGCCCCTCCCCGTCGTTAGGTCGGTGTTTCTCCCCGATGACCGGAGAGCAGGCAGGATCAGCCGACGATCAGCTCGGTCCACTTCTGGTTCAGCCAATCCGATTTCGTCTGGTAGAGATCGTAGC
The DNA here is from genome assembly GCF_037120565.1 of Ensifer sp. CCNWLY38. Classification (NCBI taxonomy): domain Bacteria; kingdom Pseudomonadati; phylum Pseudomonadota; class Alphaproteobacteria; order Hyphomicrobiales; family Rhizobiaceae; genus Ensifer; species Ensifer sp. CCNWLY38. Next base: position 39,715 of record NZ_JBBBBO010000016.1, on the reverse strand, counting down.
GCGGAACGATCGGCTCGATGTCGGACGAAACGGCTGCGAATTCCTTGTCGGTGAGATCCGTGACTTCGCGCTTGACGGTCGGCGATGTGCCGACCTTACGCGACAGCGTCGCCTGGATCGAGGGTTGGCACATATAGTCGATGAAGATATGGGCCTCTTCCGACTTCTGCGAGGCGCGCGACAGCGCCCAGCAACCGGAATCCTGAATGCCGCCTTCCTTCGGGAAGGTCGAACGAACAGGATGACCGTCGGCGGCGGCAAGGCCGGTCACGTCGTGATAGTACTGGCCCATCGGGATTTCGCCCGACTTCAGCGACTGTTCGAACTGCGCCTCGTCGCGATACCACAGGCGGACGTTCGGCTTCACTTCGGCAAGCTTGTCGAATGCCTTGAGCAAGCCTTCTTCCGTGTCGAGCGCGTTGGTGCCGCCCATGAAGGTCTTGGCCGTCACTTCGAGCAGGAACGAGTTGGAAACGAGCGCCAGAAGGCCGAGCTTGTCGGCATTCGCCGGATCCCAGAAGGCGGACCAGGAAGTCGGCGCTTCCTTGTAGACGTCGGTGTTGGTCACCAGCGTGATGTACCAGGAGACGGCGCCGATGCCGGCAATGCGGCCGTCCGGATACTTGTTGACGAAGCGATCGAGCAGGTCCGATGCGTTCTTGATCTTCGCCGTATCGATCGGCGTCCAGAGATCGGTCGACTGGCCTTTCAGCATTGCCACCTGCGACATCATCGAGACGTCGGCCGGCGCCTGGCCGGCGCGGGCGGCCTGTTCGAGCTGGACCAGCCAGGCTTCACCGGTCGGTTCGGCGATCGATTCAACCGCGATGCCGGTCGCCTTGGTGAATTCCGGGAAGATGTTCTTGTCGAACGAATCCTTGAAGTAGCCGCCATAGACGCCGACCTTCAGCGACTTGTCCTGCGCCCGCAGGATCGACGGCATCGCCAGCATGGAAGCGCCGGCAAGACCGGCGCCAAGCAGCGTGCGGCGCTTGATGGGAGTGGTGATCATTCTCGTTCTCCTTTTTGTTTCGGCGTTGCCCGCCTCGTTCCCTGTTGTATTTGATTCCTTACATGTTTTCAGTCCGGGGCGCGATCAGGATGCGTCCCAAAATCCGTGGCCTAATGCGCCGGCGCCCTCCGCTCGAGCATGCGCGCATATTGCGTCAGCGGATAACACAGCACGAAGAAGATCACCGCAACCAGGCCATAGACCGTGAAAGGTTCGAAGGTTGCATTATTGATCGCATTGGCGGTTCTGAGAAGCTCCTCGAAGCCGATGATCGAGGTGAGCGCCGTGCTCTTGATCAACTGCACGAGGAAGCCGACGGCGGCCGGTCGGGTAATGGCAAAGGCCTGCGGCAGGATCACGAGGCGCAGTTCCTGAAGCCGATGCAGCCCGAGGCTTGCACCGGCATCCCACTGACCACGCGGCAATGCTTCCACGCCGCCGCGCCAGATCTCGGCAAGATAGGCGCTGGCATAGAAGGTCAGCCCGAGGGCGGCCGCCGTCCAGGGTTCGATGCGGAATCCCAGCATCGGCAGGCCGAAGAACATGAGGAAGAGCTGCATCAGGAGCGGCGTGCCCTGGAAGAGCGCGATGTAGCCCGAACCGAAGCGGCGCAGCCACGGGCGTTCGGAGATGCGGGCCGCTAGGATCGCGAGCCCGACCGCGGCACCGCCGGCGAAGGCGACGGCCGACAGAAGAGCGGTCCAGCGGGTGGCGAAGATCAGGTTGCGCAGGATGTCCCAGAAGGTGAATTCGATCATGACACGCCGGCTCCCAGCACACGCCGGCCGCCGGCAACGAAGAGACGCCGGACGGCCATCGAGAGGGCGAGGTAAATCAGCGTGACGACGAAATAGGTCTCGAACGAGCGGAAGGTACGCGCCTGCAGGAGATCCGCTTCGTGCGCCAGTTCCCGCACCGCGATCTGCGAGACGACCGCCGATTCCAGCATCATGATGATGACCTGGCTGGTGAGCGCCGGGAAGATCACCCTCAGCGCCTGCGGCAGGATGATCTTGATGAAGACCTGTCGCGGTTTCAGCCCGAGCGCAAATGCCGCCTCGCTCTGCCCCTTCGGCACCGCGTCGAGCCCGGCGCCGACGATCTCGGTCGTATAGGCCGCCATGTTGAGCGTCATCGCGACGATTGCCGCGACGATCGGGTCGAGCCGGATGCCGAGGCTCGGCAGGCCGAAGTAGATGAAGAACAGCTGCACCAGGAACGGCGTGTTCCTGACGACTTCGACATAGACGGCCACGGCCTTGCGCAGTACACCGTAACGGCTGCGGCGGGCGGCCGCGAAGAGAATGCTGATCAGGATGCCGAGCACCGTGGTGCAGGCGATCAGGAACACGGTCATGGCCGCGCCATGGGCGATTGCGCCCGCGGCGTCCTTGAGCCAACCGAAGCTGAGGCCGTAGCCCATCGTCGCAACCTTTCCAACAGGTCCGCGAGAAGCAGGGCTCCTCGCGGCCATCAGGCTCTAGTTAGTCCTTGAGGTTGTCGGGGTTGAGCGGCGTCTTCAGCCAGGACTCGGAGCTCGCGTTCAGCTTGCCATCGGCAAGCATCTTGGCGACCACGTCGTTAACCGCCTTCTTCAGGCCATCTTCGTTCTTGTTGAGGCCGATATGCGACGGCGAGGTCAAAAGCTGGAACTTCTGCTCCGGCTTCAGCGCCTCCTGGCGCGCCAGCACCTGGGCGCCGACGTCGTTGCCGACGACCATCAGCTGAGCCTGGCCGGAGATGAAGGCCTGGATCACGGCATTGTAGTTGTCGAAGCGCTGGATGTCGGCGTTGGCGGGAGCCGCCTCGGTGAGCGAGGTGTCTTCGAGCGTGCCGCGGTTGACGGCGATGGTCTTCTCGGCGAGGTCTTCCTTGCCGGCAACCTTCAGTTCGGCCGGACCGATGACGGCGATGTAATAGGGCGCGTAAGCCGCGGCGAAGTCGATCACCTCGGCGCGTTCCTTGGAGAAGCCGACGCTCATCAGGATGTCGACGCGCTTGTCGTTGAGATAGGGAATGCGGTTCTGGCCGGTGACGCTGACGAGGTTGAGCTTGACGCCGAGGTCGTCGGCGATCTGCTGCGCGACGTCGACGTCATAGCCCTTGATGCTCATGTCGGCGCTGGCCGAGGAGAAGGGCGGGAAGTCGGAGAAGATGCCGACATTGATCTGGCCGGCGGACTTGATATCGGCAAGTGCATCAGCCTTGGCGATGCCGGCGGCCGCACCGAGCATCAGGGCGGCAGCGAATGCTGTCTTCAGTTTCGAATGGATCGTCATGGTTATTCCCCTACCCGGAAGCTTTGTGATTGTGCAGTCTGGCGGTCGGCCGCCGTTTCCGGTCCGGCAGCCGACAAACGTTTGTGTCAGGCGGACTTGCCGGTAATGGCCGGGCTATAGACCATCAGGCTCAAGATCTCGAAAAGCACCTGGGCGCCGGCATGGGCCGTGTTGGTCGTCGAATCGTATTGCGGCGCCACTTCGACGACGTCGCCGCCGACGAGATTGATGCCCTTGAGGCCGCGGATCAGTTCCAGCACCTCGCGGGTCGTGAGACCACCCACTTCCGGCGTGCCCGTGCCCGGCGCAAAGCTCGGATCGAGGCTGTCGATGTCGAAGGAGAGATAGGTCGGGCCGTCGCCGACGATCTTCTTCGCCTTTTCGATGATTGCGGGAATGCCGAGGCCTGTGACTTCCTCCGCATGGATGACGGTCATGCCGGACTCGTAGGAGAACTCCCAGAGATATTCGGCCGAGCCGCGAATGCCGATCTGCACGACGCGGGTCGGGTCGAGCACGCCGTCGAGAACGGCGTTGCGGAACGGGCCGCCATGGTGGAACTTGGTGAGGTCGTAGGCGCCGCCGGTGTCGCAATGGGCGTCGATGTGGATCATGCCGACCGGACGCTTCTTGCCGACCGCCTTCAGGATCGGATGGGTGATCGAGTGGTCGCCGCCGACCGAAAGCGGAAGAACGCCGGCATCGACGATCTGGTTGATGCGCTTTTCGATATCCTCATGGCTGAGCTCCAGCCGGTAGCGGCTCTGAAACGGCACGTCGCCGATATCGGCAACACGCAGTTCCTGCACCGGCGTGCAGCCGAGCACATGGTTATAGGGACCGATGCGCTCGATCGAACGCAGCGCCCGCGGTCCAAAGCGGGAGCCCGGGCGGTTGGTGACGCCGAGATCCATGGGGATGCCGACGATCGCCACCTGAAGATTGCCGAAATCCGGGTTTTCCGCATCGACGGGCATATGCGGCGCGGTCAGGAAGGTCGGGATGCCGGAATAGGGAGCAAGGCGCGTGCCGCTCTTGTTGAAGATCTTGTCGGCAACCTTGCGGAAAGTGGGGTCGAAGAGCTCGCCGCCATGGCTTTCGCCGTATTTCGCCTTCAGTTCGGCAAGCTTGTTATCGTCCCAGGCCATCGGTTCAATCCTCCGTCATCCATAGCCCAGGGCATGCGCGCGAGGCGCCACAGATTTTGTCTGCGGATGGGGCCGGCTCGTCCGGCGCAATCATGTTCCCCAGGCTTTTTCGCCTTTGTTGATGATTATTAGGCGGCAATTCCCCTAGAAAATCAATTGACATTGTTATAGCGTTTCGTGTGAGAAAAATTCACATAACAGCAATTGCCGGAACCGCTCGATTTGTCCAGCCGCCTGCCGCCTTTGAACCCTTTGCGCGCCTTCGAAGCGACGGCGCGACGGGGCTCCGTATCGGCTGCCGCGCGTGAGCTGAACGTCACTCACGGTGCGATCAGCCACCAGATCCGCGCGCTTGAACTCTCGGTCAAGGCGGCCCTGTTCGAACGGGGCGGCAAGCGGTTGAAGCTGACGCCGCAGGGCGCGCTGCTGCTGCCGGCCGTCACCCATGCCTTTGCCGAGATCGCCGCGGCGACGGCGGCGATGACGCGTCCGACGACGAGCGGCGAACTGCGCATCACCTGCGTCCCGGCGCTGCTTTCCTTCTGGCTGATCCCGCGGCTGCATCTCTTCACCGAACAGTATCCGGACGTGCGCCTGACGCTGATCGCCTCCAATGACGAGACCTATCTGCATTCGCCCGACGTCGACGTCTGCCTGATCTATGGCGATGGCAACTGGTCGGGCGCCTGGGCCAAGCTCTGGAGCCGGCTGGAACTGTTCCCGGTGGTGAGCCCGACACTGCTCAACATGCGGCCACTGCGCTCTGTGCGGGACCTGCGCGACCACGTGATGCTGCATGGCGACGACGGCCGCGAATGGAACACCTGGCTCGCCGCAGCCGACGCCAGCGACCTGCAGCGCGGGCGGCAGCATTTCATGAGCGACGCGCGGCTTTCGACAGAAGCGGCCTTGCACAATCAGGGTGTGGCGCTGGGCGACACCATCACCGCCGGCAGCCTGATCGCGCGCGGCGAGCTGATTGCGCCATTCGACCTGACCGTGCCCGCCAACGACGCCTTCTTCGTCGCCTGCCGCAACGAGGTGCTGGCGGCCCCGATCGTGCGCATCTTCATCGACTGGATGTTTTCAACGCTCGAAAGCGACCCTATGCCGGAACTGCAGACTTCGGCCCGCACGATTATTCGCAGCCGGGCCTCGAAATTGGAGCCAACAGATCGTAAATCGGGCAAGGACAGCTTTCAGCCGGTCTCGGCGCCGAGCCGCGCCCGCCGCGCCGATCGCCCGCAGAAACGTAAAGCCAAGGCCTGAGGCAGGATGAGGAAAAATGTACGCGGTTTTCCGCCCGCATCATGCTTCAAACCATCGTGATCTAACGCAGGAACACCCGCCATGCCGCATTTCAACCCGCTCGTCGAAAAGCTCTCGCCGCCGCCCGTGCCCTCGGTGTTGGCCTGGGCGAAGTCCTACGACGGCTCCCGTGGCCCGCTGATCGACCTGTCGCAGGCCGTGCCCGGCTATCCCGCGCATCCGGACATGTTGGCCTGGCTTGGCGAGGCTGCCGCCTCCACCGCCTATACCGGCTATGGCGCGATCGAAGGCGAAGCGGTGCTGCGCGAGGCGTATGCCGCCCATGTCGCCGCGCTCTACGATGCTGCGGTCACCGCCGACAACATCCATATCACCTCGGGCTGTAACCAGGCCTTCATCTGCACGGCGATGGCCATTGCCGGCGCAGGCGATACGATCCTGATGACCAACCCCTATTACTTCAACCAGGAAACGACGCTTTCGATGCTCGGCATCAATGTCGAGCTCGTGCCCTGTGACGCCGGCGCTGGCTTCCTGCCCGAGGTCGACGCGATTACTGCAGCGCTTCGCCCCGGCATCCGGGCACTTGCGCTCGTCTCGCCCAACAACCCGACCGGCGCCGTCTATCCGCCGGACCTGCTCGCCCGGATCCACGAGGCCTGCCGCGCCAAGGGCGTCTGGCTGATCCTCGATGAGACCTATCGCGACTTCCTGCCCGACGCGTCCGTCGCGCCGCACGGCCTGTTGGCAAGCGAGGGCTGGCAGGAGAGCTTCATCGGCCTCTACAGCTTCTCCAAGTCCTTCTGCATTCCCGGCCATCGCCTCGGTGCCATCACGGCCGGCCCTGCTGTCATCGAGCAGGTGACGAAGATCATGGACAACCTGCAGATCTGTGCGCCGCGCTCCGCCCAAGCCGCGGTTGCTCGGGCGATTCCAGCGCTCACCGACTGGCGCCAGGCGAACCGCGCCGAGATCGCCGCGCGCGCCGATGCGCTGCGGGACGTCATGAGCCGCCTGCCGAAATGGAAGCTGCAGGCGGTCGGCGCCTATTTCGCCTATGTCCGCCACCCCTTCCCCGATATCGACTCGCAGTTCATCGCCGAGAAGCTGGCAAAGCTCGCCGGCGTCGTCTGCCTACCGGGCGATTATTTCGGCGAAGGCCAGGAGAACTACCTGCGCTTCGCCTTTGCCAATGCGGACGCAGAGACGATCCGCAAGCTCGAAGAGCGGCTGGCAAATTTCACACCGCCCGGTCTCTGATCGGAGCCGTGAAGGCGCGCGGCGTTACCCGCGCCGCGCGATTAAAATGCCAATGAGCACGATCGCCCCACCGATCGCCTGCATCAGGCCGACTGGCTCGGCAAGCAGGATCCAGGCGAGGATCGCCGCCACGACCGGCTGCAAGAGCAGGGTCAGCGAAGAAAAAGCAGGCGGCAGATAGGCGAGCGCATAGGTGATCGCCACCTGCCCGCCGGCATGGCTGACGAAGGCGAGGCCGAACAGCATCGCCCAACCGAAAGCGGTCACCGGAAAGAGCGACTGTTCGAAGAGGGCAGCCATCGGCAGCATGCAGATTGCCGCTGAAGCGGTGCTCCAGATCATGATGCGCACGGTGCCGAACAGGCTGCGTAGCCGACCGATCGCCAAGATGTAACCGGCATAGAACATGGCCGCGACGACGGCGATGCCGTCGCCCAGCAAATTGCCGTCGCCGAGCGCCATCGGTCCGCCCTTCAGGATCACGACGCCCGCGACCGCGGTTGCGAGGCCGATTGCGAAAATGGTGCTGATGCGCGCGCGAAACAAAAGCCAGCTCGCAAGCGTCACGAAGACTGGCGCAAGGTTGGCCAGCAGCGTGGCGTTGGCGACCGAGGTCTTCGTCAGCGCGTAGTGCCAGGCGGCCAGATCGATCGCGAGAAACACACCGGGCAGGATCAGCAGCGCATATTCCGAGAGCTTCTCCGGGCGCCGGTCATTGGCGCCCTCCCCGCGAAACCAGCTCCAGGCGAGAAGCGGGATCAGCGCCAGCGCCACCCGCCAGAAGGCGGTCGCCATCGGCCCCACCTCCGACAGCCGCACGAAGATCGGCGAGCCGCCGATCGCAGCGCCGCCGATCAGAAGCGCCGCCATGGCGACGCGATTGTGGGCCGAGGTATGAGATGCTTGGGTCACGGGAGACATCCGGAAGGGCAGTCGTCGGGGCAGGAGCCGACGAGCTAGCAGATGCGCGGTGCCGACGACAGCCCCTGTATGCCGGTTGCCCGAAAGAAAAACGGCCGCCGCAGGATGCGACGGCCGGCTTTCAATGCTTGGCGTTCTGCGTCGCGGCTCAGGCAGCGTCCGGAACGTGCACGGTCTTCACTTCGAGAAAGTCTTCAAGACCGAACATGCCGCCCTCACGACCATTGCCCGACTGCTTGTAGCCGCCGAAGGGGCTGCCATAGCGGTGCGGACCGCCGTTGATATGCACCATGCCGGCGCGAAGGCGAGCTGCGACGCGCTCCGCTCGTTTCGGGTCACCCGTCTGCACATAGGCTGCAAGGCCGTAATTGGTGTCATTGGCAACGGCGATCGCTTCCTCCTCAGTGTCGAAGGGGATAATCGCAAGCACCGGACCGAAGACCTCTTCGCGGGCAATGCGCATGTCGTTGTTGACGTCGGCAAAGATCGTCGGCTTGACGAAGTAGCCTGTCTCGAACCCCTCGGGCTTGCCGGCACCGCCGACGAGCAGACGCGCGCCTTCGGCAATGCCCGCCTCGATCAGCGCCTGCACCCGGCCGAACTGGACGTGGCTGACGAGCGGACCGATATGGCTGCCTTCCTGCGTCGGGTCACCGACCTTCGCCTCGCGGCCGACGCGCTTGGCGATCTCGACCACCTGGTCGTAGACGCTGCGCTCCACCAGCATGCGGGTCGGCGCGTCGCAGGACTGGCCGGAATTGTTGAAGCATTCGAGCACGCTGCCGGTGACGCGGTCTTCGAGATCGGCATCGGCAAAGACGATGTTCGGCGACTTGCCGCCAAGCTCCAGCGTCACGCGCTTGACGGTCTCGGCCGCATCCTTGCTGACGGCGATGCCGGCGCGCGTCGACCCGGTAAACGACATCATGTCGATGTCGCGGTGCTTGGAAAGGGCAGCGCCCGCATTGATGCCGTCGCCGTTGACGAGGTTGAAGACGCCCGCGGGGAAGCCCGCCTCATCGATCATCTCGGCATAGAGCATGGCGTTGAGCGGCGTGAATTCGCTCGGCTTCAGGACGCAGGTCGAACCGGTCGCAAGCGCCGGCACAACTTTCAGTGCGATCTGGTTGATCGGCCAGTTCCAGGGCGTGATCAGGCCGCAGACGCCGATCGGCTCGCGCAGGATCACGTCGCCGTTCGGCAGCCGGTCGCGGCTCTTCAGGCGCTTCAGCGCGTCGATGAAGCCCTGGAGATGACCGACGCCGACATCGGCCTGCTGCTCTCGGGTCATGGTCTTTGGCGCACCAAGTTCCATGGTGATGGTGTCGACCATCTCGTCGTAGCGGCGCTTATAGACGCTAAGCAGCTTTTCGAGCAGCGCCAGCCGCTCCTCGACGCTGGTCAGGCTATAGGTGGCAAAGGCCTTCTTGGCGGCGGCGACGGCCCGGTCGATATCTTCGGCCGTTCCCATCGAGATCACCGCTACAGGCTTCTCCGTCGCCGGGTTCAGGACCTCGAGATCGTTGGCGACGATGGGATCCACCCATGTGCCGTTGATGTAGAACTTACGTTTGTCGAGCATTCGCTCCTCCTTCCCGTCAGTTTGTCTTTTGTTTTTCAGCAAGCCAATTGCGGATTAGCGCTCGATAGCGCTCACCCGAAAAGCTCGGAAAATGTCCGCCGTGAACGATACGCGCGGGTATCGTGAGCAGCCGTTCCATCGACGCCAGGTAGTCGTCGGCATTGGAATGATAGGTGTCCTCGATCAGCGGACCATCGTAGAGGATGTCGCCGGAGAACAGGATACCGGTCTTTGCCTCGAAGAGTGCGATACCGCCGGGCGAATGGCCGGGCGTATGGATCACCTCGAAGACCCGGTCGCCGAGATCGATATGGTCGCCATCCTCCAGCAGCCGCGTCGCCGGTGCCGCCTTCACCGCATAGGTGGTGGAGGCATAGGGCTCAGGCGGCAGCGCGTCGAAGATTTCGTCAGCGACGTAAGGATCGGCCAGCGTGTTCTTGCGCGTCGGGTGCGCCAGAAGTTCCGCCTCGGCAACGTGCACACAGCGGCAGGCAAACTCATGATGGCAGCCGATATGATCGAAATGGGTGTGGCTTGCGACGGCATCCAAGGCGCGCTCGGTCACCACCGGCACCCATTCCCTGAGCGACACGACGCCCATGCCGCTATCAACAAGCATGTCGCGGTCGCGTCCGCGCACATGCCAGATGTTGCAGCGATAGAATTCCTGGATATAGGGCTCATCGATGGCGGTGACATCGTCGTCGAGCCGCCGCACGCGATACCAGTCCTGAGGTGCAATTCTCTGCATGGTGTTACGCGTGTCCGCCAGTCGCGGGCAAGGCTACGACGTCGGCTGCGCGTACCGCAAGTGGCACGATCTCGCCTTCGCGCACGCTGGCAGATTGCGGCAGATGCGCCACCAGCGCCCTGGTGTCCGTGGCACAGGGTTGCAGATGGCAGCGATAATGCGTGCCGAAGAAGGCACTGCCGGCAACGCGTGCCTCGCCGAGCGCCACCGTCGGTCCTTCCGCCTTGTCATCGGCGCGGAAATGTTCCGGTCGGATGGTGAGGGTGATGCGGTCGCCCGCCTTCGGCGAGGATGCGGTGAAATTCTGAGCAGGCAGTGCCAGGCTGCCAAGCGCGGTCTCGACCCGGGCGGAACTCGCGTCCGCCGCCGCGACGCGACCGGAGACGAAATTGACTTCGCCCATGAAGCCCGCCGAAAACAGCGAGCGCGGCCGCATGTAGATCTCCGACGGCGGACCGAAATCCTCGATCCGCCCCTGGTTCATCACCACGATGCGATCGGCGATCGCCATCGCCTCCTCCTGGTCGTGGGTCACATGCACGAAGGTCGTGCCCACCCGCTTCTGGATCGCCTTCAGTTCATCCTGCATCTGGCGGCGGAGCTTGAGATCCAGCGCGCCGAGTGGTTCATCGAGCAGAAGTACATCCGGATCGACGGCCAGTGCACGGGCAAGTGCCACGCGCTGGCGTTGGCCGCCGGAAAGCTCATGCGGCCGCTTGCCGGCCGATGCCTTCAGACCGACCAGATCGAGGAAACCGAGCGCCTTTTCGTCGCGCTCGGCCTTACCAAGGCCGCGCATCCTGAGCCCGAAGCCGACATTGTCGACGAGGCGCATATGCGGAAACAGCGCGTAGTCCTGGAACATCGTCGTCGTCGGGCGCTTGGCCGGCGCCACATAGGTCATGTCCTGCCCGGCGATCGTCACGCGGCCCGCGCTTGGCGACTGAAAGCCACCGAGGATCGAGAGCAGCGTGGTCTTGCCGCAGCCCGACGGCCCGAGCAACACGATGAACTCGCCCGCCCGGATATCCAGCGACACGTTGTCCAGCGCCGTGAAGGCACCGAAGATCTTGCTGACGTTTTCGATCGTGACGGAAGCGGTCATTGTTTTTTCGTCCTTCCGAACAGGGAAAGCTCAAGGATCAGGAGCACGGCGACAGAGGCCAGGAACACCAGCGAGCCGATGGCATTGGTCTTGGGGTTGAGGCCGGAGCGCAGCATGCTCCAGATCTCGACCGGCAGCGTCACATCGAAGCGCGACAGCAGGAAGGCGATGATGAATTCGTCCCAGCTGAAGGTGACAGAGAGGAAGAAGGCAGCGAGGATCGACGGCATCAGCATCGGTGCGGTCACCAACGCCATCACCTTGAAATCGTTGGCGCCGAGATCACGCGCTGCTCGCTCGATATTGATGTGATGATCGCCCATCGAGGCATAGATGATGGCAAAGCAGAGCGGCAGGTTGATCACCACATGACCGATCCCGACCGTCATCAGCGACAAGGGAACGTGCAGTGCATTGAGCAGTGACAGCAACCCAAGCGCGATGATCAGGTAGCTGACCGTCATGGGCGCGATCAGCAAGCCGCGCTGCAGCGCCGATCCCGGCAGCTTGTAGCGCGCCAGCGCATAGGCCGCGAGGAAGCCGAGCAGCACCGAGATGACCGAGGAGACGAGCGCCACAATCATCGAGTTGCCGAGCGCTGCCATCAGCTTGCGGTCGGCGAAAACCGCCTCGTACCATTGCAGCGAAAAGCCGTTGAAGGGCGGCACCGGCAGGCGGCCATCCTGGAACGAGAACAGCACCAGCACGGCGACCGGCAGGAAGATGAAGGCGTAGACGAGGACGAGATAGGTCCACGAGAGGACGCTTGCTGAGATCTGGCGCAGCATCGTCAGGCCCTCTCGATCTTCAGCCAACGGGCGCAGAGCACGTAGGCGACGGTGACCGCGAGCATCAGCACGATCGACAGCGCCGCCGCCATCGGGAAATCCGCCCTGCGCCCGAGCTGCAGCATGATGATCTGTGGCAGCACCAACTCGTTGTTGCCGCCGAGAATCTGCGGCGTGACATAGTCGCCGATGCAGAGAACGAAGGTGAGGAAAGCGCCGGTCATGATGCCAGGCAGTGTCAGCGGCAGCACCACGTGCCAGAAGGTCTGGAAGGCATTGGCGCCGAGGTCGGCGGCAGCGCGGCGGTAGTTCGGCGACAGCTGGATCAGGTTCGAATAGATCGTCAGCGTCAAAAGCATGACGAAGAAATGCACGAAGCCGATCACTGTCGCCGTGCGGGTGCTCGCAAGCTCCAGCGGCTCGGAAATCAAACCGATGCTCATGAACATCTGGTTGATCACGCCGTTCTTCGAGAGCACCAGCAGCCAGGAATAGGAGCGCACGACGTAGGAGGTCCAGAATGGCAGGATGGCCAGGATCAGCGCCATGCGCTGCAGCCGCTTCGGCACGCGTTCGGCGATGATCCAGGCCAGCGGATAGGCAAGCAGCACGGAGATCACCGTCACGATGATGGTGATCTCCAGCGAGTTGATAAGCCCCTGGAACAGCGCGTTCTCGGAAAAGAAGCGTGCGTAGTTGTCGAAGTTCCAGACGCGGACGAGGTCCCGACCTTCCCGCTTCCAGAGGCTCATGGCGGCCATGAAGGCGAAGGGCACGACGAAGAAAGCGACGGTCCAAAGCAGCGCCAGTGCAACGAAACCCCAGGCCTTGCGCCGGTCCGCGTCTTCGAGCGCTGTCGCTGTTGTCAAGGTACCGGCGTCTGCCATGGCTATCCCTGGGCTCAAGGGTTGCGGGCATGGTTTGCCCTTGTGCCGCCGCCAAGGCGGCGGTGATCAGGCGAACGCGATGTCGATCGCGTCCGCCCTTGTCATTACTGCTGCAGCATCTCCGTCCAGGCATCCTGGAACTGCTGGTCGAGTTCGGCCGACGGGATCGGGTAGAGCTGGGTTTTCTTCAGGTATTCGGCCTGCTCGTTGAAGCGCAGCGCCGTCTTCTGCTGGTCGTTCAGGAATTCGCCCGCCTTGGCGTTGGCCGGCATCGCCCAGTAGCAGGACGAGGTCGCAAGCCGCGCCTGGCCCTCCGGACTCAAGATGTATTGAACGAATTTCAGCGCCAGATCCTGCTTGGTCGAATCCTTCATGACGCCGATCGACTGCGCCCAGCGCACGGCGCCCTGCTCGGGAATGGTCCAGTCGAGGCTCGGCTTGTCGGCGGAAAGAACCGCGGTGATCCATTCGCCGCCGCCGACGAGGATATCGACTTCGCCGGTCGCAAGCGCCGTCTGCGAGGAGACGACGTCGCTCACCTGCTTCGAGGCCGCACGCATCGCCGCGAGCTTTTCCTTGATCGCCGGCATGTCCGCTTCGGTAAGTTCGGAGGTCTTCTTGCCGAGGCCGAGGCCGACAAGGCCGATCATCGGCAGATAGTAGTCATAGAGCGCGATGCGGCCCTTGTACTTGTCCGACCAGATGACCGACAGGTCCTGCATGTCCTTCGGGTCGACCTTGGTCTTGTCGTAGGAAATCGTGTTGTAGCCGAACTTCTCGGTGACGGCGTAGGTCTTGCCGTCCTTGGTGTTGTTCGCCTCCATGCGCACTTCCGGAAAGATGTCGGCGGTCGGCAGCGCATCGGCGGGCATTTCGGCGAGAAGATCGAGATCGATGGCGCGGTGAACGTCGACGCCGTCGATGACGAGCACGTCCCAGTCGCCGGGCTGCGATTGGTCGAGGATCGAGAGCCCTGCCCCAGTGCCCTCATAGACCTTGACGTTGACCTTGACGTCATTGGCCTTCTCGAACGGCTCGAGCAGCGCCGGATCGGTGTGGTCGCACCAGACGAGCGCATTGAGCTCTTCTTGAGCAAAGACCGGCGCCGGGGCTGCGACCGTCGACAGCGCCGCAATCGCGATGGCGGCGGTGGAGGAGAAAAAACGGCGCAGGCGCGCACCGTCACGAACTGACTGCATCATGCTGTTGCCCTCATGGTTTTGACGCTCGTTTCGGCGTCTTCAAAAAAAGATTGAATGAATTCATTTTTTAAGTCAATCTCAATTTTGAACCAATTCATAATTCGGGGAAACACCAGATGACGGGACTGCGCGCACGGCAAAAAGCCGATAGGAACCGGCGGATTCTTGACGCCGCCGCCGTGCTCTTTCGCGAAGTCGGCTATGACAGCGCGCGCATCGAGGACATCGCCGAGCGCGCCGAAATCTCGGTTGGAACCTTCTATAATTACTACGAAAACAAGGGCGACATCCTGCTTGCCACCGTGTCGATGGAAGTCGAGGAAGTGCTCACTGCCGGCCGGACGATCGTCGACAATCCGCCGCTCTCCGTGATGGGCGCATTGGACGCGCTGATCGGCGAATATTACGACCACTCGCTCTTCTATCTCAGCAAGGAGATGTGGCGCACCGCCATGGCGATCGCCATCCAGCAGCCGGAAAGTCCGTTCAGCAAGCGCTATACGGAACTCGACCGCCGGCTCTGCGATCAGATATCGACCCTTATCCTCAAGCTGAAGGCCAAGGGCGTCGTTGCGCTCGATATCGACGCCGAAGCGGTTGGCGAGATGTTCTTCAACAATCTCAACATGATGTTCACCGAATTCGCCAAGCGAGAGACGATGTCGCTTGACGATCTGAAGGCTCGCGTTTCCCGCCAGAACCGGCCGCTCGCGACACTGATCGCGGCCCGCTGACCATCACAAAAACACGACCGGAGCAAATCTGCGCCCGGATAAAAGAGGAAACACGATGCAGGATCTCGAACAGTCGGTGCTTTCGGCCGCCGACCGGCTGGTTGCCGCCTTCGCGCGGCACGACCGCGCTTCCTATTTTTCGGCTTTCGCGCCGGATGCCACCTTCATCTTCCACACGCTGGAGCAGCCGCTTCTGAGCCGCGCCGCCTACGAGGCGGAATGGGCGCTATGGGAGGAACGGGACGGTTTTCGGGTGCGCGGCTGCCGATCGAGCGAACGTCATGTCCAGGCGGTGGGTGATGTCGCGGTCTTCACGCACCGCGTCGAGACCGAACTGGAATTCAATGGCGAGCCGGCCAAAGCGGACGAGCGGGAGACGATCGTGTTCCGGCGGGCATCGTCAGGCGATTGGATCGCCGTGCACGAACATCTGTCGCGCCAGAGCTGAATCGAGAAAGATCAGAAAGCGCCCACGACGACGGCGCTGACGAAGGAGAATGCGGCCACGATCGCAATTGCGTGGGGAACGAGATGAACATGTGAGCGGCGTTGCGGTGTGGTCCCGTAGAGTGCGTAGCGGGACTGGATCATCGGTTTCGCTGCGTTCATCGCGTCTCTCCGTTCCTGCGAGGGCCATGGCCCATCGACTGTCTTGTTCTCCTATATTCTCGATTGAGTTTATAGATATCATTTTCCGCTAAATGCGCATGTCGTAAAAAATCGGTTCGGCGAAACCGCCGTCGTCAATGCCGATTGCGGTCACGTTCCTGCAGATGCTTCGACCAGGTTTCGCTGAACCACGGATTCAGCAACGAAACATCGGAGCCGTGATGCGAGCGCGTGAGCGCACTGTCGGTCTCGACACAGGTCCAGACGGTGAAGGCCGTCAGTTCGTGTTTGCCGAAAGTCTGGATCAGCGGAATGTCGGCCGCGTCACGGCCGCGAGCGACCGCGATCCGTCCTGCCCGTCGCTGATTGTTCTTGGCGTCGAACGTATGCCAGCGATCTCCAAGAAAGACTTCAAACCACGCGTTGAAATCCATCGGCGCCGGACGATCGCTCTTCGGGATGTCGGCCATGTAGCCGTTCACATAGCGCGCCGGCATGTTCATGCAGCGGCAGAAGGTGATCGCCAGATGCGCATAGTCGCGGCTGACGCCAACGCGATCCTCATGGGCTTCGAGCGCGGTGCGCATCGCCTGGGCATAGCCGTAGCTGAAGACCAGGCGCTCATGCACATAGTCGCAAATCGCCTGCACGCGCTGCCAACCGGCAGGCACATCTCCGAACAGCCGCCACGCGAGCGCACCGAGCCGATCGGTTTCGCAGTAACGGCTGGCCGCGAGATAGGGTAGCCAAGCGGCCGGCAGACTTTCGACCGGCACAGCATCCGCCAGCGGATCGGAGGCATCGAGCCTGCCGTCATCCTCGATCACCGCGTCATAGGAGAGCTTGAAGTCGCCTTCGGGCACGGTCATCCGCATGCATGTGTTGCCATGCGGATCGGTGATCTGCTCCATCTTCACTAGCGGCGAAGACACCGGCCCATGTTCGCGCCGAAGAGTTGCGCGCCGTTCCGGCACGACGGAAAGATAGGTCATCATCGGGGTCGGCTGCGGGCAACGAATGCCGATTTCATAGCCAAAGCGCACGAACATCTCGAGGCCTCCCAGGAAATCAATCGGGAGTCATATGCTCCCCGCCTGCCTTGCCCGCAGAAATGCGGGCCCTCCTTGGTATCCGTTTGCATGCGAACGCCGCTCCCACGGACTGGCCGCATGCCAGAGATGCAACCGGCCCTTCGAACGGGCGAGCCGATGCCACATAGGATTAATACTAGCGCATCAGCCGCCAAGGCGGAATTACACTCCGCGGGAAATCGACCATTCGACTCGCGCACAAGAGGCGTGGCCTGTCTCCACGGCGAGCCACCCCAAAGGCAAGCATCGGTGTTTTTTCTACAATCCGACCGCGTCCTTGAACTGGTACCACCAGGAACCGATCGTCGAATATTGGGCGCGGAACATGCGCCCGCCCGGGAACGGATACCAGGGCAGCTTTTCGAAGACGTCGTAGCGCGTGGTATCGCCGTCGATCGCCTCGGCGAGCGTACGGCCGAAGAGATGCGATCCGGTCACCCCATGGCCGCTGTAGCCGTGGGCGAAATAGGTGTTGGAGCCGATCCGGCCCATCTGCGGCACGCGCGTGAAGGAGAGTGCGAAATTGCCGCTCCAGGCATAGTCGATCTTCACGCCCTTGAGCTCAGGGAACACCTTTTCGAGATTGGGCTTCAGCTTGGCGACCACGTCGGCCGGATCGGTGCCGCCATAGACGGTGCCGCCGCCGAAGATCATCCGCTTGTCGGCCGACAGGCGGAAATAGTCGAGGATGTAACGCACGTCCTCGACGCACATGTCGCTCGGGATCAGCGAGTGCGCCAACTCCTCGCCGAGCGGCGCCGTCGTGATCATCTGCGTCGAGACAGGCATGACGCGCGAGACGAGCTTCGGCACCGCATCGCCGAGATAGGCGTTACCGCAGAGAACGACGATGCGCGCCGACACCTCGCCGCCTTCGGTATAGACGGTCGGCCGCGCCGCCTCGTGATCGACCCGCGTTACGGGCGACTGTTCAAAAATGGTCCCACCGATGCTTTCGAGCGCGCGCGCCTCGCCGAGCACAAGATTGAGCGGATGCATGTGGCCGCCGGTCGTGTCGAGCATGCCGCCGCAATAGGCATCCGACTTGACGAGCTTGGCAAGCGCGTCACGATCGAGAAGCTGGTGGTCGTCCATGCCGTACTTGCGCCACAGCGCCTGCTTGGCTTCGAGTTCCTTCATGTGCGCCGGCGTATAGGCGGCGTAGATGTTGCCCGGCTTCAGGTCGCAGTCGATCTGGTACTGGCTGACGAGGCGGCGGATGATCTTGCCACCCTCCTGCACCAGCCCGCCGATGAAACGCGCGGCATCGTCGCCATAGCGGCGCTGGATCGTTGCGAGGCTGGCATTGAGACCGTTGACCACCTGACCGCCGTTGCGACCCGAGGCCCCCCAGCCGACCTGGGCGCCTTCGACGACAACCACCTTGTAGCCTTTTTCCGCAAGGTGGATCGCCGTCGACAGGCCGGAGTAACCGGCACCGACGACGCAGACGTCGGTCTCGACCCGGCCTTCAAGTCGGACCGGCGTGCGGATGATGTTGCGGGAAGCGGCGTAATAGCTGGTCGGGTAGCTGCCGTCGCCGGCATAGGAGTTCTGTTTCGTGAGCATCAGACAATTTCCAGATAGGCGCTGAATTCGTAATCCGTGACCTGCTCGGCAAAGCCTGCAATCTCCTGGCGTTTGCAGGCGATCAGCATCGAGCGCAGCACGGGATCGAAAATTTCGGCGGCAATCGGTCCTGCCTCGAAGCTATCGACCGCTTGCCCCCATTCAGAGGGAATTTTGGGCAGTTTCTCCGCTGCATAGGCCCGACCCGAAACCGGCGCCGGTGGCTTCCACTTGTTGCGGATGCCGACGAGGGCAGCGCCAAGGATCGCGGCAATGACGAGATAGGGATTGGCATCCGCTCCTGCGACGCGATGCTCGATGCGGCGCGCGGCCGGATTGCCGCCTGGAATGCGAATTGCCGAGGTGCGGTTCTCATAGCCCCAGCAGACGGCGGTCGGCGCATGCGTGTCCGGCCTGAGCCGCCGATAGGAGTTGAAATGCGGCGCAAACAGCAGCGTCGTCTCAGCCATGCCGCGCAGGAGGCCGGCAACGGCGTTCTTCAGCATGGGCGAGCCTTCGTCGCTGCCGTCGTTGAAGACGTTGTTGCCCTCCTCGTCGAGCAGGCTGAAATGGATATGCATACCGTTGCCCGACCGTGTGCCGTAGGGCTTGGCCATGAAGGTCGCCGCAAGCCCATGCTTGCGCGCGACACCCTTGACGATGCGCTTGAAGAAGATGGCGTCGTCAGCCGCCTTCAGCGGGTCGTCGGTGTGCAGCAGGTTGATCTCGAACTGGCCGATGCCGTTTTCGGCGATCGCCGCGTCCGCCGGCACGTTCTGCCGGGCGCATTCCTTGTAGACGTCCGAGAAGAACTCGCCGAAATCGTCGAGCTCGTCGATCGAGAGGATCGCGTCGGAATCGAGGCGCTTGCCGGTATAGGGCGAGATCGGCGGCACCGCGCTGTCGGGCTCCGGATCGATCAGGTAGAACTCCAGCTCGGTGGCGACGACAGGGCGAAGACCGAGTTCCTGGTATTCGCGTACGACCGCCGCTAAGGCCTGGCGCGGATCGGCGAGGAACGGCTTGCCGTCCTCGAGCTGCAGCCAGAGCGGCACCAGCGCGCTCGGCCGCGAGGTCCAGTTGACCGGCAGCGCGCCGCGGCCGGTGACGCCGCAGATACCGTCGCGGTCGCCGCTGGCGAACACCTGCTCGCTGTTGATGATATCCTCGCCCCAGACATCGACCCCGACGATCGAGAGCGGCATGCGGATGCCGCCGCCGAGCACCTTGCCCGCCTGCTCCACCGGCACGCGCTTGCCACGCATGATGCCGTTGAGGTCGCAGACGACGGCCTGGATGCTTTCGATTGGCCCATTCTGCTCGAGCCATGCCTTGAATGCGCTGGGGTCTTCCGCGTCGAGCGACATATCGCAAATCTCTTTTTGTGATCACATTTTCGGAAAGTTGACATAATTCAGGAATTGGAGTCAAGCATGAGCGATGCTATCAGGCGTTTGAGGTAGAGCGGGATGCGGAAAAGTGTATGCGGATTTCAGCCCGCATTCGCTCGCACCTATGAGTAACGATCACGATGTAACTGGTCGGATCGACCCGAAATCATCGTGATTTGGGCAGAAGGACATGCGCACTTGAAATCCCTTGTTTTGCCGCCCCTTGCACGACCAGAGGGCATGACCACGCATGATTACGCCTTCAACCGACTGCGCCAGGCAATCATGGTCGGCGCCTTTCGCCCCGGCACGTCCGTCACCATCCGAGGCCTCGCCGAAGCGCTCGAAAGCAGCCCGACGCCGGTGCGTGAGGCGCTGCGTCAGCTCACCTCCATCGGCGCGCTGCAGTTCCTCGAAAATCGCCGCATCGTCGTGCCGCAGATCACACCCGCTCGTTTCGAAGAGCTGATCTCGCTCCGCATCCCACTCGAAAGCCATGCCGCACGCCGGGCTGTCGCCCATCTTTCCGAGCGCCAGATTGAGCAGATCGCCGCCATCGATGACAGCATCGAGATGGAAATCCGGAGGGGAGACAAGGTGGCGGCGCTGATCGCCAACCAGGCGTTTCATCGCATGATCTACACCGCCAATCCCGACCCGGTCGCCATGCCGCTGATCGAAAGCGTGTGGCTGCAACTCGGGCCTATCCTCGGCATCGCCATGGAACACGTCACCGAGCTCTATGTGGTCGACCGCCACCGCGAGGCCATCGATGCCCTCAGGCGGCGCGACGAGGAGGCCGTCGCCGATGCGATCGCCGCCGACATCCGGGAGGGGATCGGCGGCTTCGACCAGCAGGCGGTCGCGCGCCTTCTGCGGTTGGCTGCCTGACTCGATGATAAGCTACGGCTCCACAAATTTTAGTGTGACTAAAATTCCGTATTGACAACGCTCGGGCACGGCACCAATGTCGTGCAAATACAGATGCATAGCGACGGCAAGCGACCGGCTTTCCGGCCCTGTGCCCGTGCATTCGAGGGGGGAGGAGTCCGCTTGAAGAGCCAAAGAGCTGCATCCCGGAGCAACACCTGCACCGGCCCCAAGCATTCCCCGTAAACACCACATCGCGCCAATCCACCGCGCACCCCATTCCGTCCGTCGATGAGCGCCACAGTCGCGTGAACGGCGAGCGCATCCCATATCCTCGAACCAGAACAGGGAACCCCATGACTGAAATCACCAAGAGCCGTTTTGCCGCGCTCCGCAAAAAGATGGCCGAAAGCAATGTCGGCCTCGTCGCGCTGGCGCCGGGATCGCATATGGATTGGCTGATCGGCTATCATCCGCATCCCGACGAACGCCCCTGCCTGCTTCTCGTCGGCCCGGAAAAGGAAGCCTTCCTGATGCCGGCGCTCAACGCCGAAGGCACGCGCGAGCACACCGACATCGCCTTCCACAACTGGGCTGATGACGTGGGTCCGACCGATGCTCTGACGTCGGCCCTCGCCGATGTCGGCGCGGCTGCGCCTGGCCGCGTCGTGCTCGATGAAACCATGCGCGCCGATTTCGCACTGCTGCTGATCGATGCGCTACCTGCTGATACCGCCCGCGAATTCACCCCGGCAACGCTTGGAAGCCTGCGCATGCGCAAGGACAAAAGCGAATACGCCCTTTTGAAGATGAATGCCGGCATTGCCGACCGCGCCATGCAGGCGGCGTTTGCCAAGATCCGTCCAGGCATGACCGAGAAGGAACTGGCCGTCGAGATCCGCGGACACTTCTCGTCCGAAGGTGCCGCACCGGCCTTCTCGATCGTCGGCGCCGGCGGCAACGGCGCTTTCCCGCATCATTCGGCGAGCGAACGGGTGATCGAGGAAGGCGATGCCGTCGTCATCGATATCGGCGGCCGCAAGCAGGGCTTCCCGAGCGACATCACCCGCATGGCGATCGTCGGCCGCGCGCCCGAGGGATACGGCCAGATCCACACGATCGTCGAAAGGGCCGTGCAGGCAGCACTGAAGGCGGCACGCCCCGGCGTGCTCGCCAAGGACGTCGACGCGGCCGCCCGCAAGGTGATCAGCGACGCCGGCTACGGCGAATATTTCGTCCATCGCACCGGCCACGGCATGGGCATCGACGGCCATGAGCCGCCTTACATCACCGCGACCTCGGAAACCGTGCTGGAAGAAGGCATGGTCTTCTCGATTGAGCCCGGCATTTATCTGCCCGGCCGCTTCGGCATCCGGCTTGAGGATATCGTCATCCTGCGCGAGGACGGCCCGGAGGTTCTTTCTTCCCTTCCCCGCGACGTACACGTCGCCAAGGCCTGATCAAACAAGGTCTGATCAAAGTTGCGGCGCCCGAGGGCGCCGCTTCTCTTTGTTCGGTTCGCTTGGCAGCACAGCAATGCCTATTGGGTCGGCCGTGTACGGGGTTTCGTCGTCGCGTTACCGGCCGGACCATCCTTGCCGGGACGTTGCCTGTAGGCCGGCTCCCGTTGCTCTACCGGCGGCCAGATCCAGTAATAGCCATAGGGCTTGCGCTGGATCCCCTCGTAATATTCGAACTTTCTGGTGCGCATCTGCGCTACCGCATCGACTGTGACCGCCATCAAGGCGACGAGCGCGCCAGCCACAGCGGCGACCACCCACACATATCCCGATTTCGTCATCTTCAAGCTCCTTGCCTCCTGTCTACGCCGGAAGCGCGCGAGGTCAACCACCTTCGCGTTCCATCAGTTCCGGCTTGACGACCTCTCGCCTCTTATCCATAGTGCTCAGATGTCAGACCAATTTGGCCTCTGGGGAGGGAGCCGAATGAGTGAACCGGCAAGAGCGGCCCTGATGCCCCTGCCCCCGGCCGACCGGGCCCAGCAGGTGATTGCCGCATTGGCTGACTACGTCCAACATTCAGGCCTGAAACCCGGCGACCGTCTGCCGGCCGAGCGCGAGCTGATGACGGCGCTCGCCGTCGGCCGTTCCACCATCCGCGAGGTCATCCGCCACTTCCAGGCGCTGGGTGTCGTCGAGGCGCGCAAGGGCAGCGGTACCTATCTCCTGCGCACCATCTCTGGCGCCACCGTGCATATGCCGCTGACCCTCGACACCGCGCATCTGCGCGACGTGCTGTTGATGACGCTCGAAGTGCGCCGCGGGATCGAGGTCGAGGCGAACATGGTCGCCGCGCGCCGGCGAACCGATGAAGACCTTAAGATCATCGAAATCAAGCTCAACGAGATGGAGCGGGTGCATATCGCCAGGGGCACCTCGGGTCCGGAAGACCTCGCCTTCCATCTGGCGATCTACGACGCCACGCACAATCCCTTGTTCCGGCAGTTGCTCGAACAAATGCGCGAGGCGTTCGAGCGCTTCTGGGACCATCCTTTCGATCGCACGGACTTCGCTCGCCGCTCCTTCCCGTTCCACCGCACGCTCTTCAACGCGATCGCCGCTCAGGACCCCGACACCGCGCGCGAAGAAACACTGAAAATCCTCGCGATCGTCGAGGAAGACATCAAGGAAATGTCCAAATGACCAACGGCCTCGATCCGTTCGACCATGCCTCACTGATCGTCGCGCATGACGAAGGCCACGCCTTCGATGCCGTCGTGCCGCCGATCGTGCAGACATCGCTCTTCACCTTCAGGGATTACGACGACATGGTCGCGTCCTACCGGGGCGAGCGCGTGCGGCCGATCTATACCCGCGGCCTTAACCCGACCGTGCGCATGTTCGAGGAGATGCTGGCGAAGCTCGAAGGCGGCGAGGACGCGATCGGTTTTGCCAGCGGCATGTCGGCGATCTCGTCGACCGTGCTCTCCTTCGTCGAGCCGGGCGACCGCATCGTCGCCGTCAACCATGTCTATCCCGACGCCTTCCGCCTCTTCGGCACGCATCTGAAACGCATGAAGATCGAGGTGACCTATGTCGACGGCCGCGACGAGGAAGCGGTCGCGAAAGCCCTGCCCGGCGCAAAACTGTTTTACATGGAGAGCCCTACGAGCTGGGTGATGGACACCCACGACGTGGCTTCCCTTGCCCGCCTTGCCAGGGATCAGGGCATCATCACCGCCATCGACAACAGCTGGGCGAGCCCGATCTTCCAGCAGCCGATCTCGCTCGGCGTCGATCTCGTCATCCATTCGGCGTCGAAATATCTCGGCGGCCACTCGGACGTCGTCGCAGGTGTCGTCACCGGTTCGAAGGAACTGATCGGCCGCATCCGCTCGGAGGCCTATCCCTACCTCGGTGGCAAGCTCTCGCCTTTCGATGCCTGGCTGCTGATCCGGGGACTGCGCACCCTGCCGATCCGCATGAAGTCGCACGAGCGCTCGGCGCTTGACGTCGCGCGGCGGCTGCAGGCCCATCCGCTGGTCGAGACCGTCTGCCACCCCGGTCTCGGCAACACGCTGCCGCCGGGTCTTTCCGGCACGTCCGGGCTCTTCTCCTTCATCTTCCGCGAGGGCGTCGACGTCAGGCGCTTCGCGGATCATCTCGAACTCTTCAAGCTCGGCGTTTCCTGGGGCGGACATGAAAGCCTCATCGTGCCGGGCGAAGTCGTGCTGTCGCAGAAAGCCCAGCCCAATTCCGCGGCCGCCTTCGGCATCTCGCCGCGGTCGGTACGGCTCCATGTCGGCCTGGAGGGGACGGAGGCCCTCTGGAGCGACCTCGAAGCGGCGCTCGCCGTCGCTTCGACTGGCTGACGAAACTTCGAACCAAACCAACGAAGAAAAGAGGGAACAAAAATGAAGAAACTGATCACTGCCACGCTTCTTGCCAGCCTGATGGCCGGAAGCGCGCTCGCCGACACCAAGCTGAAACTGGTCGAGGTCATCACCAGCCCCGAGCGCACCGAGACGCTGAAGTCGATCGTCGCCAAGTTCGAGGCCGCCAACCCCGGCACGACCGTCGAGATCATCTCCTTGCCCTGGGGCGAAGCTTTCCAGAAGTTCGCGACCATGGTTTCGGCCGGCGAATTGCCTGATGTGATGGAAATGCCCGACACCTGGCTGTCGCTCTATGCCAACAACGGCATGCTCGAAAGCCTGGAGCCCTACCTCGCCAAGTGGGAGCACACGGGCGGCCTGACGGAACGCGCGCTCGAACTCGGCCGCGACGTCAACGACACCGCCTATATGCTGCCCTACGGCTTCTATCTGCGCGCGATGTTCTACAACAAGAAGCTCTTGTCGGAAGCTGGCGTCAGCGAGCCGCCGAAGACCATGGACGATTTCGTCAAGGCGTCTGAAGCCGTCTCGAAGCTTCCGGGCAAGTCCGGCTACTGCCTGCGCGGCGGCCCGGGTGGCCTCAACGGCTGGGTGATGTTCGGCGCAACCATGGCCGGCAGCAACACCTTCTTCAACGAGGACGGCACCTCGACCATGAACAGCGAAGGCTGGGTCAAGGGCCTGACCTGGGTGATCGACCTTTACAAGAAGGGGCTGGCCCCGAAGGACAGCGTCAACTGGGGCTTTAACGAAATCGTCGCCGGTTTCTACAGCGGCACCTGCGCCTTCCTCGACCAGGATCCGGACGCGCTGATCGCCATTGCCGAGCGCATGAAGTCGGAAGATTTCGGCGTCACCACCATGCCGAAGGGCCCGAGCGGCAAGGCGTTCACCACCATCGGCTTTGCCGGCTGGTCGATGTTGTCGGCAAGCCAGAACAAGGACCTCTCCTGGAAGCTGATCGAGACGCTCGAAGGGCCGGAAGGCAACATCGAGTGGAACAAGCGTACCGGCGCACTGCCGGTGCACAAGTCGGCGGAGAAGGATCCCTTCTATGCCAGCGCACAGTTCAAGGGCTGGTTCGACGAGCTTGCCGACAAGGACGTCGTGTTGACGGTGATGCCGACCTACCTCGAAGAATTCGCCTTCTTCAAGGATTCGCTCGCCATCAAGACGACGCAGGAAGCCCTGCTCGGCGACATCACGCCGGAAGAGCTCGCCAACCAGTGGGCCGACTACCTGACCAAGGCGCAGCAGAAGTTCCTCGCCAGCAAGAAATAAGCCTTCGGCCGGCGGCGGCTCGCCGTCGCCGGCCCTCATGATCTTGAGCGGAATGACGTGTGCGTGGTCTCCGTCCGCATCCCGCTCCAACTGAACGAAAACGCGGCACGTCGAAAAAACCGGCGGCCACACAGGGGAATTTCGATCGATGGACCATGTCGCCCGCCAAAGCGGCCTGCCGGCAAGCCGGACGCCGCTGAAGAAGCGCATCGCCGATGGCGCCGCGCCCTATCTCTATAGCGCGCCGGCGCTGATCCTGATCGTCACCGTGATGCTGGTGCCGCTGGTGCTTGGCGTCTCCTACGCCTTCCGCGATATCCAGCTTCTGAACCCGTTCTCCGGTGCCTATATCGGGCTTGATCATTTCCGGGCGCTGTCCGAAGACCAGGCCTTCTATCGGGCGCTGCGCAATACGCTGTGGTGGACCGGCGCTTCGGTCTTCTTCCAGTTCGTCTTCGGCCTGATCCTGGCGCTGCTGCTCGACAAGCCCTTCTATGGCCGCGGCCTTGCCCAGGCGCTCGTCTTCCTGCCCTGGGCGGTGCCGAGCTTTCTTGCCGGCCTCAACTGGGCCTGGCTGTTCAACCCGGTCGTCGGCCCCTTGCCGCATTGGCTCTTTGGCCTCGGCATCATGAGCGAGCCGAACAACATTCTCTCCGATCCGCAGCTTGCGATGTGGGGCCCGATCATCGCCAATGTCTGGTGGGGCATTCCCTTCTTCGCCATCACGCTGCTCGCAGCGCTTCAGGCGATCCCGCGCGACCTCTATGAGGCCGCCAGCATCGATGGCGCCGGCCCGGTGCAGCGTTTTCTCTCGATCACGCTGCCCTTCCTGGCGCCGACGATTGCCATCACCATCCTCTTGCGCACCGTCTGGATCTCGAACTTCGCCGATCTGATCATCGTCATGACCAATGGCGGACCGGCCGACCGCACCCAGATCGTCGCCAGCTATATCTTCACCCAGGCCTTCAAGCGGCTGGATTTCGGTTACGCCTCGGCGATCGCGCTCGTGCTTCTGGCACTGCTGCTCGCCTATTCGATGCTGATCGTCATCCTGCGGCAATGGCTGTTGAGCAAGGATTGAGACCGATGCGCGCCAAACCGCTTTTCCTCATGATCGCGCACCGATCGGCAATCCTTGCCTACATCGCCTTCGCGCTCTTCCCGCTCTATTGGCTGCTGAAGGTTGCAGTCACGCCCAACGACCTGCTCTACTCGGAAGGCATTCGAATGTGGCCGTCGCGCGCCAGCCTCGAGCATTTCGATTTCGTGCTCCGCCACAGCGCCTTTCCGGTGTTCTTCAAGAACAGCCTGATCGTCTCCGGCTCCACCGCCGTTATCGTCACCATCCTCGCCTCGCTCTCGGGCTATGCGCTGTCGCGCTTCAATTTCCGCGGCAAATACTGGCTGGTGGCGCTGATGCTGCTGACCCAGATGTTCCCGCTGGTGATGCTGGTGGCGCCGATCTTCAAGATCCTCTCGCCGCTCGGCCTCACCAACAGCCTGACCGGGCTCGTCATCGTCTACACCGCCTTCAACGTGCCGTTTGCCACCTTCCTGATGCAGTCCTTCTTCGATGGCATTCCGAAGGACCTGGAAGAGGCGGCGATGATCGACGGCGCCACCCAATTCGTCGCCTTCCGCCAGATCATCCTGCCGCTGACGCTGCCCGGCATTGCCGCAACCCTCGGCTTCGTCTTCACCGCCGCCTGGAGCGAACTTCTGTTCTCGCTGATGCTGATCTCCGGCAACGACCAGGCGACTTTCCCCGTTGGATTGCTGTCCTTCGTGTCGAAGTTCTCCGTCGACTTCGGGCAGATGATGGCGGCCGGCGTGCTCGCACTCATCCCCGCCTGCCTCTTCTTCCTGCTCATTCAACGTTATCTCGTCCAGGGCCTCACGGCCGGCGCGGTCAAAGGCTGAGGATTGCTCTCATGGCTTCCATCGATATCGCCAACATCCAGAAATCCTACGGCATCCACCCGGTCCTGCACGATGTCGACCTGAAGATCGGCGACGGCGAATTCGTCGTGCTCGTCGGCCCCTCCGGCTGCGGCAAGTCTACGCTTCTGCGTATGATCGCCGGGCTTGAAAGCGTCACCTCGGGCGAGATCCGCATCGCGGGAAAACGCGTCAACGAGCTGGCGCCGAAGGACCGCGACATCGCCATGGTGTTCCAGTCCTATGCGCTCTATCCGCATATGTCCGTCGCCAAGAACATGAGCTATAGCCTCAGGCTCCGGAAGACGGCCAAGGAGAAGATCGCGAGCATCGTTTCAGGGGCCGCCGCCAAGCTCGGCCTGGATCCGCTGCTCGAACGCCGGCCGCGCGCACTCTCCGGCGGCCAGCGCCAGCGCGTCGCCATGGGCCGGGCCATCGTGCGCGAGCCCAAGGCCTTTTTGTTCGACGAGCCGCTGTCGAACCTCGATGCGCGCCTGCGCGAACAGATGCGGGCCGAGATCAAGAAGCTGCACAAGGATCTCGGCGCGACCTCGATCTACGTCACCCACGACCAGATCGAAGCAATGACGCTCGCCGACCGCATCGTCGCCATGAACGGCGGCTTCGTGCAGCAGGTCGGCAGCCCGCTTGATCTCTACGATCGGCCCGCCAACCTCTTCGTCGCCGGCTTCATCGGCTCGCCCGGCATGAACTTCTTCGAAGGCACCTACCGCAACGGCACCGCCCCGCGCTTCGAGACGGAAGGCGGCGTCACCATCCCGGCACAGCCGCATCCGGCTCTGGCGGACGGCGCCCGCGCCACCCTCGGCATCCGGCCGGAACACGTGGAGATCGGCGTCGAAGGACCCGACGTGCTGAAGGCCAACGTCGATCTGGTCGAGCCGACCGGCTTCGGCATCATCCTGCATCTTTCCTTCGGCCACGCCGGCTTCAAGGCCTTTACCAACGACCGCAGGTTCCTGAACGCCTCAGGCACGCTTCCCGTGCGTCTGCCGGTCGAACGGTTGCACTTCTTCAACGCCGACGGCAATCGCGTCTGATTGCCTGCACCTATCATGGTGAGAATTTAGGCGGAGCCGGCGAACTGGCCGGCTCCGCCGGTTGACTTCCTGAGGACGAGGCGTACCGTTTCGGTGTCGCAAGTATCAACCGCCCGTGGCGCCAACTTAAGAGAAGCAAGCACCGCCAAGACGACAGATTGACGATAGCCTTCCTTGCCTGCGCCCGGCGATTTTGAGGAAGTGTCATGCGAGTTTTTGTTGTTGCCCTTGCCTTTTCGACAACGATGCTCTGTCCGTTCGCAGCCCTCTCGCAAGAGGGCGATGCCGCAGCCGGAGCCACAGTCTTCAAGAAATGCGCTGTCTGTCATGTTGCTGACAGCGATACCAACAAGGTTGGGCCATCACTCAACCACCTGTTCGGGCGAACGGCCGGCACCCATGCCGACTTCAGCTACTCCCCGGCGATGATCGATGCCGGCAAGGGTGGGCTCGTCTGGGACGAGGCGCATCTGCGCGACTATCTGCACAATCCCCGGACCAAGATAAAGGGCACGAAGATGGCCTTTGCCGGACTGAAGGACGACACGGACATCTCGAACCTCATTGCCTATCTCAAGCAGTATTCGCAATAGCCGGGAAAGATGAGACCCAAGCGCAGTTCGTCGCCACACGCCGAATTGCGACTATTTCACGTTCGTGTAATAATTGCAGTGAGAGCTCTACGGATTGCGTATTCATTCCCACAGCCGCCAGCGGCAAGGAGGGACAGAAATGGCCGTGGTAGTTATTCTGGTTTTGTTGGCCGTCGGGTCGGTGTTGTTCCATCTGTTGAGCCCTTGGTGGTGGACGCCGATCGCGTCCAACTGGAATTACATAGACAATACGCTCATCATCACCTTCTGGATTACCGGCGTCGTCTTCGTCGCCGTCGTGCTTTTCATGGCCTATTGCGTTCTCCGTTTTCGGCATCGCCCGGGAAACCGGGCGGCCTATGAACCGGAAAACAGGAAGCTCGAAGGGTGGCTTGCCGGCGGCACGACGCTCGGCGTCGCCGCCATGCTCACCCCCGGTCTTTTCGTCTGGCACCAGTTCGTGACCGTGCCCGACGGTGCAGCCGAGGTCGAGGTCATCGGCCAGCAATGGTTGTGGAGCTTCCGGCTCCCAGGCACCGACGGCAAGCTCGGCACCTCCGAGACCCGCGACATCACGCCGGAAAATTCGCTCGGCCTCAACCGCAATGACGCAGCGGCGCTTGACGATGTCGTCATCGAAGGCGGTGAGCTGCATCTGGAAATCGGCAAGCCGGTCAAGATCCTCTTGCGCTCCGTCGATGTACTGCATGATTTCTACGTGCCGGAGTTCCGCGCCAAGATGGACATGGTGCCGGGCATGGTCACCTATTTCTGGCTGACACCGACCCGCACAGGCACCTTCGAGGTGCTTTGTGCAGAACTCTGCGGCGTCGGTCACCCGCAGATGCGCGGCACCGTCGTCGTCGACAGTGCCGCCGACTACCAGGCCTGGCTTTCACAGCAGCAGACCTTCTCGCAGCTGCAGGCAAAGGCAGGGACGAAAGAAACGGCGCAGGCAGGAAATGCCGCCCCGGCGCAGTAAGAAGCGCCCCGACGGCGAGAGCGGGATGAGGAAAAGTGGTTGCGGTTTTCCGCCCGCATCCCGCCCGTGAGCGAAAGCAATTCCAGCGTTGGTGTCCGGAATTGCGTGGTTCAAAGCGTTGGATCGAAATGATCCGGTGTTGGGAGGTTTTCGCAGATGGTCGACATCAGGCATGGCACGGGCGAACAAATTGGCCCCGCGGAAGTGGAGGACGTCGAGCTCTATCATCCCCATAGCTGGTGGACACGCTACGTCTTCAGCCAGGATGCCAAGATCATCGCCGTGCAATATGCCTCGACCGCGATCGCCATCGGCATGGTCGCCCTGGTGCTTTCGTGGCTGATGCGGCTGCAGCTCGGCTTCCCGGGCGCCTTCGCCTTCATCGATGCCGAGCGCTATTACCAGTTCATCACAATGCACGGCATGATCATGGTGATCTACCTCCTGACCGCCCTCTTCCTCGGCGGCTTTGGCAACTACCTGATCCCGCTGATGCTCGGCGCGCGCGACATGGTGTTCCCCTATGCCAACATGCTGAGCTACTGGCTCTATCTGCTCGCCGTGCTCGTCCTCGTCGCCAGCTTCTTCGCACCCGGAGGGCCGACCGGCGCCGGCTGGACGCTCTACCCGCCCCAGGCGGTTCTCTCGGGCACGCCCGGAGGCAAGGACTGGGGCATCATCCTGATGCTCTCCTCGCTCATCCTCTTCATCATCGGCTTCACCATGGGCGGCCTCAACTATGTCGTCACCGTGCTGCAGGGGCGCACGCGCGGCATGACGTTGATGCGCATGCCGCTCACCGTCTGGGGCATCTTCACCGCGACGGTCATGGCGTTGCTTGCCTTCCCGGCTCTCTTCGTCGCCTGCGTCATGATGCTGTTCGACCGGGTGCTCGGCACCAGCTTCTTCATGCCGGCGATCGTCGAGATGGGCGAGCAGCTGCAGCACGGCGGCGGCAGCCCGATCCTGTTCCAGCACCTCTTCTGGTTCTTCGGCCACCCGGAAGTCTATATCGTCGCGCTGCCCGCCTTCGGCATCGTGTCTGATCTCATCAGCACCCACGCCCGCAAGAACATCTTCGGCTACCGCATGATGGTCTGGGCGATCGTCATCATCGGTGCGCTCTCCTTCATCGTCTGGGCGCACCACATGTATGTCAGCGGCATGAACCCCTATTTCGGCTTCTTCTTCGCGACGACCACGCTGATCATCGCGGTGCCGACGGCGATCAAGGTCTATAACTGGGTGCTGACGCTCTGGCGCGGCGACATCCACCTGACGCTGCCGATGCTGTTTGCACTCGCCTTCATCGTCACCTTCGTCAATGGCGGGCTGACCGGCCTCTTCCTCGGCAACGTCGTCGTCGACGTGCCTCTCTCCGACACGATGTTCGTCGTTGCGCATTTCCATATGGTCATGGGCGTGGCGCCGATCCTCGTCATCTTCGGCGCGATCTATCATTGGTATCCGAAGATCACCGGCCGCATGCTCAACGAGATAATGGGGCAGATCCATTTCTGGGTCACCTTCGTCGGCGCTTATCTGATCTTCTTCCCGATGCACTATCTCGGCCTCATCGGGATGCCGCGCCGGTATCACGAGATGGGCGAAACCGCCTTCG
Source organism: Ensifer sp. CCNWLY38 (assembly GCF_037120565.1). Taxonomy (NCBI): domain Bacteria; kingdom Pseudomonadati; phylum Pseudomonadota; class Alphaproteobacteria; order Hyphomicrobiales; family Rhizobiaceae; genus Ensifer; species Ensifer sp. CCNWLY38. The sequence goes on along the minus strand of NZ_JBBBBO010000016.1, from coordinate 7,912 downwards.
TTCCGGCCTCCGCCCACACACTGAACGAATTCATCACCATCATGGCCCTGATCGTCGGCGCCGCGCAGATTGTCTTCCTCTTCAACCTCGTTTGGAGCATCCGCCACGGACGCGAGGCCGGCGGCAACCCTTGGCGAGCAACGACGCTCGAATGGCAGACGCCGGAGACGCCGCCGCGCCACGGCAACTGGAAGGAGCTGCCGGTCGTCTACCGTTGGGCGTATGATTACAGCGTGCCCGGAGCGGCCGAGGACTTCATCCCGCAGAACCAGCCGGGTTCGGCAGGTCATGTACCGGAGGGCGCCTCATGAACGTCGCCTTGATCCTGCTGGCCGTGGTTCTCACAATCGCCGGCTGGTGGCTCAGCCGTCAGCGGCTCTTCTCAAAACCCTGGCTGGAGGTCGGTCACGCCTTTGACCCGCGTCCAGATGGCCGGCCTTCGATCCCACCCGCAAAAATAGGCCTAGGCGTCTTTCTCGCCGTCGTCGCCGCGCTCTTCTCGCTTTTCATCAGCGCCTATTTCATGCGCATGGCCTCCACCGACTGGTGGTCGACGCCGATGCCGAAGATCCTGTGGCTGAACACAGCCATCCTCGGTCTCGGAAGCCTGCTGCTCCACGCTGCACGGGTGACGGCCGAACACCACCGTGACGAAGCGAGCCGCACGGCCGTGATCGCCGCGCTTGCCGCGGGGCTGGCCTTCCTCGCCGGCCAGGTCTTCGCCTGGCGCGAACTGACGGACGCCGGCTTTCTGCTCGCCGACAACCCGGCCAACAGCTTCTTCTACATGATCACAGGCATGCATGGCCTGCACATCCTCGGCGGGCTCTTCGCAGTCAGCCGCGTGATCTTGAAGACGCGCGGAGCACCGCTCGGCGAAAGGGCGGTGCTGTCGATCACGCTCTGCGCCACCTACTGGCATTTCATGCTGGCCGTATGGCTGGTACTTTTCGCGCTCTTTTCCGGCTGGGCCAACGACTTCGTCGAGCTCTGCCGGCAACTCTTGACCTAAGGAGTCAAGGCATGTCCGTCGAGACACACTCGCCTGTCAGAGAGCCGCTCCACCGCCCGGCGGGACTTGCCGGTTTCGCCGCCGACTGGGCCTCCGACCAGCGGACGTTCAAGAACGTCTCCTGGGGTAAGGCCATGATGTGGATCTTTCTCCTGAGCGACACCTTCATCTTCGGTTGTTTCCTCATCGCCTACATGTCGGCGCGCATGTCGACTGCCGTTCCCTGGCCCAATCCGAGCGAGGTCTTCGCGCTGCACATCGGCGGCTCCGATGTGCCGCTGATCCTCATCGCCATCATGACCTTCGTGCTGATCACCTCGAGCGGCACCATGGCCATGGCCGTCAATTTCGGCTACCGGCGTGATCGCAGGAAGACGGCACTCCTCATGGTGTTGACCGCCCTTTTCGGCGCCACCTTCGTCGGCATGCAGGCCTTCGAGTGGACCAAGCTGATCACCGAGGGCGTGCGCCCCTGGGGCAACCCGTGGGGAGCTCCCCAATTCGGCTCGACCTTCTTCATGATCACCGGTTTCCACGGCACCCACGTCACCATCGGCGTCATCTTCCTGCTGATCATCGCCCGCAAGGTCTGGCGCGGCGACTTCGACACGGAACGACGCGGCTTCTTCACGAGCCGAAGAGGTCAATACGAGATCGTCGAGATCACTGGCCTTTACTGGCACTTCGTCGACCTCGTCTGGGTGTTCATCTTTGCATTCTTTTATCTGTGGTGAGGCATAGCCATGGCTGAAACGACGATACACACGGAGACGGCACCGACGGCAAAGGCGGAAGGCCACGCACAGACGCATCAGCAGCATCCGATCGGCCTCTATCTGGTCGTCTGGTTGCTCCTCTTCGTGCTCAGCACCTTTTCCTATCTCGTCGATTATGTCGGGCTGCAGGGCTATCTCAGATGGTCGCTGATCATGATCTTCATGATGCTGAAGGCAGGCCTCATCGTGGCGATCTTCATGCACATGGCTTGGGAGCGGCTGGCACTGATCTACGCGATCCTGCTGCCGCCGCTGCTGGTGCTGGTCTTCGTTGCCCTGATGGTCTCGGAATCAAACTACGTGCTCTTCAGTCGCCTGACCTTCTTCGGCGCCGCACCGTGATCGCCAGGTCGCAGAGGATGCGGGGACACCCCAGGTAGATCACCTGCACCGGAGGCGGCGGCGGCGCCGCAAGACCGACATTCGTGCCCCACGCGATGACGCATTCGAATGCGCCCGCTTCTTCTGTATGCTAAGAGAAATCGCTTCAATGCTCCTCGGCGCTTTTTCTCACGAAATCAGTGGCATGACCGTCCCGCTAGCTCTCGTTCGACGATCCACAGATTGCTCGGCTCTGGTCGTGCAGTTTGATGATTATGTCGTAGACAGGCTCTAGTCGTGGCGTATCAAGCCCTAAAATCCGGCATCCAATCCAACTAGGGTCGCAATCAATGGCAGAGTTTCCGCAAAAGGCGAAAGTCGTAATCATCGGGCTGGGTGGCATCGTGGGTGCCTCGATCGCGCATCACCTGATCGAGCGCGGCTGGGACGATATCGTCGGCATCGACAAGTCGGGCGTCCCGACCGATATCGGCTCGACCGCGCACGCCTCGGACTTCTGCTACACCACCAGCCACGATTATCTCTCGGTCTGGACGACGCAGTATTCGATCGACTTCTTCGAAAAGATGGGCCACTACGCCCGCATCGGCGGCCTCGAAGTTGCGCGCACCGGTGACGACGTCTGGATGGAGGAGATCAAGCGCAAGCTGTCTTCCGCCAAGGCCTTCGGCACCCGCGCGCACTATGTCTCGCCGGCCGAAATCAAGAAGATGTTCCCGCTGATCGAAGAAGATCAGGTCATGGGCGGCATGTTCGACCCGGATGCCGGCCTCGTCATCCCGCGCTCGCAGACGGTTGCCGGCAAGCTCGTCGATGCGGCCGAAAAATCCGGCAAGCTGCAGGTCTTCGGCAATACGCCGGCAAAGTCGCTGATTGTCGAGAACGGCCGCATCAAGGGTGTCGTCACCCATCGCGGCACGATCATGGCCGACCACGTCATCGTCTGCGCCGGCATCTGGGGCCGCCTGATCGCCGAAATGGTCGGCGAGGACCTGCCCGTCATGCCCGTCGACCATCCCCTCACCTTCTTCGGCCCGTACAACGAATTCGAAGGCACCGGCAAGGAAATCGGCTTTCCGCTTTTGCGCGACCAGGGCAACTCCGCCTATATGCGCGACACCGGCGACCCGAAGACCACCGAGGGCGGCCAGATCGAGTGGGGCTATTACGAGACCACCAATCCGCGCCTGTGCCATCCCCGGCACATTCTCGAAAAGCACGAGGCACGCCTGTCGCCCTCCCAGCGCGATCTCGAGATGGAGCAGATTATCGAGCCGCTCGAGCGCGCGATGGAACTGACGCCGATCCTCGGCGAGCTCGGCTACAACGAGAGCCACTCCTTCAACGGCCTGTTGCAGGTATCGGCCGCCGGCGGCCCCTCCTGCGGCGAGAGCCAGAAGGTGCGCGGCCTCTGGTACTGCGTCGCCATCTGGGTGAAGGATGGTCCCGGCTATGGCAAGCTGATCGCCGACTGGATGACGGACGGGCGCACCGAGATCGACCATGCGTCGATCGATTATTCCCGCTTCTATCCGCACCAGCTCGAGGAGACGTTCATCGAGGGCCGCTGCTTCGAGGCGGCGCAGAAGATCTACTACCCGGCCGTGCACACGCGCGAGCCCTATGCCAGCGGCCGCAATGTCAAGCGCTCGCCCTTCTACGAGCGCGAGAAGGAGCTCGGCGGCTACTTCATGGAGCTCGGCGGCTGGGAGCGTGCCCACGGCTACGCCGCCAACGAACATCTGCTGGAAAAATATGGCGACCGCGTTCCGGTGCGCGAAAACGAGTGGGACAGCCGCCATTTCTGGCGCGTTTCCAACGCCGAGCATCTGGCGATGAGCGAGGACTGCGGCATCGTCAACCTCTCGCATTTCCACATGGTCGACATCGAAGGTCCTGACCATGTCGAGCTTTTGGAATGGCTTTGTGCCGCAAAGATCGGCGGCGACGGCAATATCGGCAAGGGCATCTACACCCACTTCCTCGACGATGAGGGCATGGTGCGGGCTGACTTCACCGTCTTCCGCATGGCAGACCGCTGCCGCCTCGTGAACGGCGCCGATGCCGGCCCGCGCGACTTCCAGTACATGCGCCGTGTCGCAGAGGATCGGCGCCTCGACGTCACAATCACCGACGTCTCGGAAAAATTCATCACCATCGGCATCTGGGGGCCGAACGCCCGTCAGACGCTGAAGAAAGTGGTGGCCGATCCCTCGGGCCTCGATATCGAGAACTTCCCCTTCGCTGCCATCAAGCCGATCGAGATCGCCGGCAAAAAAGTCACGGCCTTCCGCATCTCCTATGTCGGCGAACAGGGCTGGGAACTGCACATGAAGTACGAGGACGGCCTCGCCGTCTGGGACGCGCTGCGCTCGACCGGCGTCATGGCCTTCGGCGTCGAGACCTATGCCAACTCGCGCCGTATGGAAAAGAGCCTGCGCCTGCAGAACGCCGATCTTCTCACCCAGTACAACCTGATTGAGGCTGACCTTGCCCGTCCGAAGGTCAAGGACGTCGACTTCCGCGGCAGGGCCAAGCATCTGGAATACAAGGCGCGCGAGCATCAGCCGGCCATGCTCTGCACGCTGGTCCTGACTGAGAACACCGACAGGAACGGCGTGAAGCGCTATCCGGTCGGCACCCTGCCGGTCATGGAGCCGGAAACCGGCAAGGTGCTGATCGACGAACTCGGCCGCCGCTCCTACACCACCTCGATCGCCTATGGTCCGACGATCGGCAAGAACATCGCACTCGCCTATCTGCCCTGGTCCCATTGCCAGGTCGGCCGCAAGCTGAACGTCGAGTATTTTGCCGAGACCTATCCGGTCGAAGTCGTCGGTATCGGCTACAAGCCGCTCTACGATCCGGAAAACCTGAAGCCGCGCAGCTGATCGACCTGCGCGTGGCGTTCAAAAAAGAAAGGCCCGCTCGGATCCGAGCGGGCCTTTTGCATGTTCTGTATACCTGATCGGGATCAGGGGAGCACGTGCCCGGCTGCGGTGAAGAGGCGATACCAGTCCTCGCGCGACAGCGTGATACCCGCGCCGGGCGCGATGTCGGCCAGCCGTTCCGGGCTCGTCGTTCCCAGGACCACCTGGATATTGGCCGGATGCCGCGCAATCCACGCATAGGCAATCGCCGACGGCGACACCGCATATTTGCCGGAGAGTTCGTCGAGCACCCGGTTGAGCTCCGGGAAGTTCTTTTCGTCGCCGACGAAGACGCCGCCGAAGAAACCCTGCTGGAACGGTGACCAGGCCTGCAGCGTCATGCGGTTGATGCGCGAATAGACGACGACCTCGCCGTCACGATCGATCGACTGCTCCAAGCCCGCCATGTTGGCGGCAATACCGAAGGCGACCGATGGCGCATGCGCGATGCTGAGCTGGATTTGATTGGCGACGATCGGCTGGCGCACGGCGGTTTTCAGAAGATCGATCTGCCGCGGAGTGTGATTGGATACGCCGAAGTGCCGAACCTTGCCGGCCGCCTGCAACCGCCCGAAGGCATCGGCCACTTCTTCCGGTTCCACCAGGGCATCCGGGCGATGCAGCAGAAGGAGATCGAGATAGTCGGTCTTGAGCGCGGCAAGCGACCGATCGACGGATTGGAGAATATGGTCGCGGGAGAAATCGAAATAGCCGCGGCGGATCCCGCACTTGCTCTGGATAACGATCTGTTCGCGCTCGGCAGGCTTCAGCTGGAGCGCATCGCCGAAGCGACGCTCGCAGGCGTGCAGCTCGCCGCCATAAATGTCGGCGTGATCGAAGACGTTGATGCCGACGTCCCGCGCCTTGCCATAGAGCCGGGCAATGGCGTCGTCACTGAGATCGGCGATCCGCATCAGGCCGAGAACGGCGGATGAAACGGAGAGATCGGTTGTTCCCAGGTTGAATTTTTTCATCGGATTACGCTCGCACGGTCAACATTGTTTCGAAGGAGGATTTCCGCCCGCAGGCGCAACTGGCTGCGGTAGCGAATCTTTGATCCTCAATCTCTACCAGCCCGAGGGCACTTGGCAAACGTCCGGGCATTGTCGACGAGCGTGCGAAGCGGGTAGCGAAGACGAGCAATGCGCCGGGTCGCCCGCCAGCGCTTCGCTGTCCTATTGTCGTGGGAGCCGACAGGGTCGTCCGCTCCCACGTCCAGCGGTTTGATCAGGCAGCCGACCGATAACGCTCAGCCGGCTCGGATTGTGCGAAATTCGGCAGCATCGCCTGGCGCGCGGCGTCGAACGTATGCCACTGGCCGGCGTCCGGCAGCGGCGGGATCGTCACCAACTCGCGGCGATCAAAGCCGACCAGTGCCGCATCGACGAGATCGCCGACCTCCATCACGCCCGCAAGCGTTTCGACATCGACGCCCGCGTGATCCCAGATCTCGGTGCGCGTCGCAGCCGGCAGCACCGCCTGCACATAGACGCCCTTGGGCGCCAGCTCGATGTTCAGCCCCTGGGAAAGGAACAGCACGAATGCCTTCGTCGCGCCATAGACTGTGGCGCCCATCTCAGGCGCAAGGCCGACGACGGAAGCGATGTTGACGATCGCCCCCTCACCCCTCTCGGCAAAATGCGGCGCTACGGCATGGGCCAGCCTGGTGACGGCAGTAATATTGAGCGAGATGAGCTTCGAAATGTCCTCGCCCTTTTGCTGAAGGAAGCCGCGCGGGATCGATGTGCCGGCATTGTTGACCAGAACACCAATACGCTCATCCTCGCGCAGGCGCTGCTCGACCTTGGCCATATCCTGTTCGTCCGTCAGGTCGGCGGGGAGAACGTCGACATTGACACCGGTTTCGCTCCGCAGCCGCTCGGCAAGCTCTGCCATGCGCAGCGCATTGCGTGCGACCAGAATGAGATCGTGACCGCGGCGCGCAAATCGCTCCGCGTAGACGGCGCCGATACCGGTGGAAGCACCGGTTACGAGGACTGCAGACTTCTTGCTCATCGGGTGTGCTCCTTTGATTTATTCATGATGGTCATCATGTATTTGGATATATGACGGCCATCATGTATAATGTCAATCGAAATTTAGGAGACGGTGATGCGCGTGAGCCGACAGCAGGTCGAAGACAACAAGCGAACCATTCTGGAGGCGGCTGGCCGGCTTTTCCGGGAGCGTGGTTTCGAGTCTGTCACAGTGACGGACGTCATGAAATCGGCCGGCCTCACCCATGGCGGTTTCTACGGCTATTTCAAATCCAAGGATGATCTGATTGCCCAGACCCTGGCCGAACTCCGGGGAGAAGCCGAGCCAAAGTCGACGGATTTGGCCGCGGTCGCACAGCGCTATCTTTCAGCGGAGCATCGAGACGATTTCGGACATGGCTGCCCGCTTGCCGCCCTGGCGACGGAAGTAAGCCGACAACCCCAGGGAGCACGCACGGAAATGACAGCGTTTCTCAAACGTCAATTCGAGCGCCTGGGTAAAATAGCGCCGGGCTTGGACGAAAAGCAGAAGCGCCGCGCCGCGATCGGCAACTCGGCGAGCATGATCGGCGCGCTGATCCTGGCCAGGATGACCGACGATGCGGCCCTGTCGAACGAGATCCTCGAGGCGACCCGCAGCTGGCTTTCGGCGCAGGATCACGAAGGGGCGAAGGCGGCCGACGTCGCCTGATATTCGCGGTGCTTCGTACCCTCGCCCGTTCGCGCTGTGTCTAGAACGCCAAAAGCCCGGCGGATTTCTCCGCGCGGGCTTTTGAGTATTTGGTTGCGGGGGCAGGATTTGAACCTGCGGCCTTCAGGTTATGAGCCTGACGAGCTACCGGGCTGCTCCACCCC
>NZ_JBBBBO010000015.1:99247-190618 GCF_037120565.1 Ensifer sp. CCNWLY38 | reverse complement strand
GCGTCTCATGAGCCATTCCTTGCGAGTGACAACCCATTGGTATCTATCGCAAGTCGCACTTCATCCTTGAACCCACCCCGGCTACATACAAAGATCACATAAGATAGATTATGGAACTGTCTGATACACCGGAAAACATGGATTGCGGCTGATCCTTGCCTTGCCGCGCTTGACCCGGCCTTTCCAGCCTGCTTAGCGTTCCTGCACCGAAGCACCACTTTCAAGGCCAGATGTGATGAGCGAATTGCGCGTTCTTTCAGATGCTTTCATTCCGGAACTGCCAAACCGCTACAAAGGCAAAGTTCGCGAAAACTATGATCTGCCCGACGGCAATCGCATCATCATCGCCACGGATCGGCTGAGCGCCTTCGACGTCATCCTGACCTCGATCCCGAACAAGGGTCACGTGCTGACCCAGACCGCGCGCTACTGGTTCGAGGAAACCGCCGACATCTGCCCGAACCATGTGGTCAGCTATCCGGACCCCAATGTCGTCATCGGCAAGCGGCTCGACATCCTGCCGGTCGAAGTCGTCGTGCGCGGCTATCTTGCCGGCACCACGAGCACGTCGATCCTGACGAAATATCGCAATGGCGAGCGTGAGATGTACGGCATCACCTTGCCGGATGGCATGCGAGACAACGAGAAGCTGCCGCAGCCGATCGTCACGCCCACCAGCAAGGCGTTCGACGGCGGCCACGACGAGCCGCTCTCGCCCGAAGCGATCCTCGAGCAAGGACTGCTGACGAAAGAGCAGCTGGACACGGTCTGGCAATATGCGCTGGCTCTGTTTGCCCGTGGCCAGCAGCGCGCCGCCGAGCGCGGCCTGATTCTCGTCGATACCAAATACGAATTCGGTACCGATGAAAACGGCACGATCATTCTTGCCGACGAGATCCATACGCCCGACAGCAGCCGTTACTGGATCGCCGACAGCTACCAGCAGAGCTTCGAACGCGGCGAACGCCCGAAGAGCTTCGACAAGGATTTCGTGCGGGCCTGGGTCACGGAGCGCTGCGACCCTTACAAGGATCCGATCCCGGAGATTCCAGTCGATCTCATCGAACAGACTTCGGCGGTCTATATCGAGGCTTTCGAGACAATCACCGGTCAGCGCTTTGCCCCGGACCTTTCGGGCGCGTCGGTTCTGGAGCGTATCCGCACCAATCTCGCGCCCTATTTCCCCAAGTGAATCCGGCATATTAGAATAGAATGCTAATCTGATTTACGCATCACCAGACGCCGGATCGCCGACGTCGAATTCGAGCCGCATCATGTCGTAGGCCGGTTCGATGTGATCGGGCGTTTCGCTCTGAACCGTGTCGTAGTCCAGCGGCACATGCATGTGCGTCAGCACCGCCCGCTTCGGCTGCAGCCTGGCGATCCAGCCGAGCGACTGCACCAGCGACAGATGGCTCGGGTGAAACTTGTACTGCAGCGTATCGATGACCAGGAGATCGAGACCGTCGAGCTTGGCGACGGTTTCGGCGGGAAAGTCGCTGACATCGCTGCAATAGGCGAAATTGCCGATTCGGAACCCGAGCGAATGGATGTTGCCGTGAAACTGCATCAGCGGCAGGAACGGGATCGGCCCGCCGGCGCCGTTGATCACCACAGGCGATAGATCGTCGGGAATGATCCGCGGCTCGACGATCGGTGGGTAACCGCTACCGGGCGGTGATTCCAGGCAATAGCCGAAGCCCTCGCGGATTCGCCCCATCGTATAGGCATCGGCCCAGATCGGCACCCGCCTCCGGTTTTCAATGACATAACCACGCAGATCGTCGATGCCATGCAGATGATCGGCATGGGAATGGGTGTAGAGCACCGCATCGATGTGGCGCACCGCAGCTGCAACCATCTGGGCGCGAAAGTCCGGGCCGGTGTCGATGACGACGGTCGTCTTGCCGCCATCGGGCGCGGTCTGCTCGACCAGCAAAGCGGCGCGCATGCGCCGATTCCTAGGGTTTTCGGGATTGCAGGCGCCCCAGTCACCGGTGATGCGCGGCACGCCCGGCGACGAGCCGCAGCCGAGAATGGTGAAGGCGCGCCGGAACGCCACGTCAGATCCTCGGCATCTTGGAGAAGATGCGGAAAGCGTTTTCCGTGGTGATCGTTGCGATCTTCTCCTTACTCACGCCGATCGTTTCGGCGAGCACGGCCGCCGTGTGGGCAACGTAAGCCGGCTCGTTGCGCTTGCCGCGGAACGGCTTCGGCGCGAGATAAGGCGCGTCGGTCTCGACGATCATCCGGTCGTGCGGCACGGTCTTGGCGATTTCGCGCAGCTCCTCCGATTTCGGGAAGGTCAGGATGCCCGAGAACGAGACGTAGCCGCCGAGCTCGACGCCGATACGCGCGAGGTCAGGGCCGGAGGAAAAGCAGTGCAGAAGGAAAGGGAAGGCCCCCGTCCCGGTTTCCTCGGTCAGGATCGACGCCATGTCCTCGTCGGCCGAGCGGCTGTGAATGACGAGGGGCAATCCTGTCTCGCGCGCTGCGGCGATATGACGACGCAGACCCTCGGCCTGGGCGTCGCGCGGCGCGTTGTCATAGAAGTAATCGAGACCCGCCTCGCCGATCGCCACCACCTTCGGATGCGCCGAAAGCCGAACGAGATCCTCGGTCGTGATGTCCAGTTCTTCATCGGCATTGTGCGGATGCGTGCCGACGGAACAGAAGACGTTCGGATAGGCCTCGGCGATCGCAAGGATCGTCTCGAACCGCTTCACGCGGGTCGAGATCGTGATCATCTGCTCGACGCCCGCCTCATGCGCGCGCGCGATGATGGCGTCGCGCTCGGCTTCGAAATCGGGGAAATCCAGATGGCAATGGGTATCGATCAGCATGCTCAAAGTGCCTTACTGCGCTTCCGGTGCAACGTAGCGCGGGAACACCGGCTTCGGCGCTTCGAGCGGCGTGCCCGAGACGAGACGCCCCGCCTCACCGAGCGCCGCGAAGTCGCGCTTGTCGGCGGGTGCTGCCACCAGGTCGAGCAGCTTTGCCGACGATTCCGGCATGAAGGGCTGCAGCAGGATGGCGATCTGGCGGACGACTTCCGCTGTCACATAGAGCACGGTTCCCATGCGGGCCGGGTCGGTCTTCTTCAGCGCCCAGGGCTCCTGGCCGGCGAAATAGCGGTCCGTCTCGGAGACGACGGCGATGATGGCGGCCAGCGCCCGGTGGATCATCTGCTTGCCCATTTCATCGCGCGTGATCTCGTGCAGCGCATCTGCCGCCGCCAGCATCGCCTTGTCCTCGTCGGTCAAGGTGCCGCAGACCGGGACCTGGCCGTCGCAGTTCTTGACGATCATCGACAGCGAGCGGCTCGCCAGGTTGCCGATGCCGTTGGCGAGATCGGAGTTGATGCGGGTCGCGATCCCCTCCTCGCTGTAGCTGCCGTCCTGACCGAAGGAGACTTCACGCAGGAAGAAGTAGCGGATCTGGTCGAGGCCGAAATGCTCGACGAGGTTGAACGGGTCGACAACGTTGCCGAGCGACTTCGACATCTTCTCGCCCTTGTTGAGCAGGAAGCCATGGGCAAAGACGCGCTTGGGCAGCGGCAGGCCGGCCGACATCAGGAACGCCGGCCAATAGACCGCGTGGAAGCGGATGATGTCCTTGCCGATCACATGAATGTTGGCCGGCCAGAACTTGGCGCGCGGACCCTTGGGATCGTCGAGATAGCCGGTCGCGGTGATGTAGTTGGTGAGCGCATCGACCCAGACGTACATCACGTGCGCCGGGTCGTTCGGGACCTTGATGCCCCAGTCGAAGGTCGTGCGCGAAACCGAGAGATCCTTGAGACCCGATTTCACGAAGGAAATCACTTCGTTGCGGCGCTCGGCGGGACCGATGAAGTCAGGGTTTTCCTCGTAGTGCTTCAGCAGTTTGTCTTGATATTCGGACAGCTTGAAGAAGTAGCTCTGCTCCTCGACCCACTCGACCGGCGTACCCTGCGGGCCGTAGCGGACGCCGTCGGCGCGAAGCTCCGTCTCGTTCTCCTGGTAGTAGGCTTCGTCGCGGACCGAATACCAGCCGGCGTAGGAATCCTTGTAGAGGTCGCCTGCCTCGCCCATGCGGATCCAGATATCCTGCGACGCCTGATGGTGACGCTTTTCGGTCGTGCGGATGAAGTCGTCGTTCGACGCATTCAATAGCACGGCCATCTTCTGGAATTCCGCGGAGTTGCGGTCGGCCAGTTCCTGCGGCGTCACGCCTTCCTTGCGCGCCGTCTGCTGCATTTTCTGGCCGTGCTCGTCGGTGCCGGTCAGGAAGAAGACGTCACGTCCATCAAGGCGCTGGTAGCGCGCCATGGCATCCGTCGCGATCAACTCATAGGCGTGGCCGATATGCGGCCGGCCGTTCGGGTAGGAAATCGCGGTGGTGATGTAGAAAGGGGACGTGTCTCTCATAGGCGGATTCGATCTATCTCGGATTAAGCTACGCACGCTCTTAGCGCATACGCCGCAAGGAAGAAACATGCGATCCATGAAAAGCCCCGCAGGCGAAAGCGGCCGCCGGGGCTGCCAGCCTTGCGCAATCAGCATGCGCGACCTAGAACAAAACAGAAACAAACGGAAGAGGGTGAGTCATGCTGGATCGACTTGGCAGCCAATTTGAAACCGCCTCCGCCGGCTATGCCGGCGCGCACGGGATCGAGCGCGATCCCGACTGGTTCATCCTGAAGATGCAGGAGGAATTGGGGGAGCTAACCCAGATCTGGAACAAGCTCAGCGGCCGCGGCCGGCGCCACGGGATATCAACGGACGAACTCAGGTCCCTGATGGCCGACGAGACCGCCGACCTGCTCGGGCATGTGCTGCTTTTCGCGCACCACCACAAGCTCGATCTGCAGGCGGCAATCGAGCGCAAGTGGCGCTTCCAGGCGGCGCTATAGCGCCGCCTTTATATCGTCGAGCAGCGACAGGATGGTCTGCTTGCGGTCGAGATTATAAGCATCGCTGACGGTCAGCCGCTCGGTCACGGAGGCCGAAAGCCGCGCGAAGCGCTCGGCGCGCACGATGTCTCCCGCAATCGCGGACTGCCGAGCGTCGCGCATGATGCGGTCGCTTGCGAGAGCCTGGAAAAATTCGAAGATCGTTTCGCTGTCCTTGCCCGAGAGCACGTCGGCCAGCTTGTGCATGTCCTTGCGGACCGCTGGGCCCTGCCCCGCGAGGATCCCTTCGAATGTCGCGGCGATCTCCAGCCCACCATAATTGATGAGCTTCAGCGCTTCGGCGACGCTGCCATTGGAGGCCGCGACGATGCGCTCGGCGTTCTCGCCCTCGAGATCGAAACCGAGATGCGCCAGAGCCTGACTGAGCGGCGCGGCGTCAAGTGGCTTCAGCCGCAGCGGCAGGCAGCGCGAACGGATCGTCGGCAGCAATTTTCCAGGCGCATGCGTCAGCACCAGGAAGAGCGAGCGGCGCGGCGGCTCCTCGAGGATCTTCAGGATGGCATTGGCCGCATTGCGGTTGAGGTCGTCGGCCGGGTCGATGATGACGATGCGCCAGTTGCCGGTACCGGACGTCTGGCTGAAGAACTTGCCGGCGCGCCGGACCTCGTCAACGGTGATCGCGCCCTTCGCCCTGCCGGTCTTCTCATCGATCGGGCGGCTCAGGTGCAAGAGATTGTGCGAGGCGCCCGAGGCGAGCTGCCGCCCGATGGCCGAAGCCGGATCGGGATCGGAAATCGCTTCAGGCGCTTCCGCAGGTTCCGGATGTTTCAGGATGTGATGCGCAAAGCGAAAGGCAAGCGTCGCCTTACCAATCCCCTCCGGCCCTTCGATCAGGATCGCGTGGTGTCCCTTGCCGGACCGATAGCTCTGCGCCAGGAAGTTTTCCGCCTGTTCGTGGCCGAACAGTCGATTGTTCTCGGCGGGCGCGATGGCGCCATCCAGGACGCCGCCTCTTTCCGCGCTCATGACACGACTTCCTCGGCCGACGCGCCGGTGCCGTCGCCGTGCGGCAGGAGGGCCTCGACGAGGGAAAGTACTTCTGCGGCGATGGCCTCGACAGGCTGCGTCGCGTCGACGATCCGGCATCGCTCGGAATCGCGCCTGGCGATATCGAGAAAGGCGTCCCGCCGTTTCTCGTGCGTCTCCAACTGCTCCTTCTCGAAACGATCAGGATTGTCGTCCCCGGCACGGCGTTGCGCCCGCTCGAGGCCGATGCTCGCCGGCAGATCGAAAATCACGGTCCGATCCGGCACGACGCCGTTGATCGCCACACGCTCCAGACTTTCGACGAAGCTTTGCTCCAGGTTGCCGGTGATGCCCTGATAGACGCGCGAGGAATCCATGAAACGGTCGCACAGCACGATCGTACCCTTGTCGAGCGCCGGCCGGATGACCTCTTCGACATGATCGCTGCGGGCCGCTGCAAAGAGGATCGCCTCCATCCTGACCCCGAAGGCCTCCGCGGCTCCCGAAAGCAGCACGTGGCGCACCGCTTCGGCGCCGGCCGAACCGCCAGGCTCGCGTGTCGTCAACACCTCGTAGCCGCGCGCACGCAGGGATTCGGCGAGAAGACGGAGCTGCGTCGACTTGCCGGCGCCCTCCCCGCCTTCGAATGTTACGAACAGACCTTTTTTCAGCGACACCATGCGTTCCCATATCGGCATGCGACCCAGGTCACGATGCTTTCAGGTCGATTCGACCTGAAAGCATCGTGACCTGTTCTAGCTAGAGCGGAATGCGGGCGGAAAACCGCGCACACTTTTCCTCATTCCGCTCTGGCCCTGTTTAGCCGATTGGTCCGCGGTGTGAAACCGTCAGGTGGCGATGAATTGGCGGGAACCGCCCTCACCGCAACCAGCTGCGGCTAAATCCAGAAGAACAGCAGTTCCTGCAGCGCATCGAGAGCGCGACTGGTCAGCGTGCCCTGCCCAACGGCGCTGGCTGTCTTGACCGGCACTTCGCGCAGCAGCTTGTCGCCGTTCCACAATTTGACAACACCGACTTCCGTCCCCGCCGTCACCGGCGCCCGCAACGGCCACTTGTAGACGATCCGCGCCGTCAGCCGTTCCGGATTGTCGACCGGGAGCAGCACGTCGACCGGGCCGCCGGCGACCAAGGCGACATGGGCGGCATCGCCACCATAGACGGCCGCGTCGCCAATCGCCTCCCCGTCGGCAAAGATCCGCTTCTTCTCGAAGGCGGTCATTGCCCAATCGAGCACCTTGCGGCTCTCCTCGATGCGCTCCTTGTCGGTTTCGAGACCGCCCATGGCGAGATAGACCCGGCGGTCGCCGCGCTGCAGCGAAGCGGCCAGGGAGAAACCGAAGCCTTCGGCAAAACCGGTCGCCAGGCCGTCCACGCCTATGTTGGCCGAGATCAGCGGGTTCTTGTTGCGTTGCAGAATCTTGTTCCATTCGAACTCCGGCTGCGAATAGAGCCTGTAGAGATCCGGATGTGCCTCATGGAGGTGCCGAACGAGCGTTACCAGTTCGCTCATAGTGATCTGGTTGCCGGGATCCGGAAGCCCCGTGGCATTGCGGAAAGTCGCAACCGGCATGCCAAGCTCGCGCGCGCGCGCCGTCATGCGCTCGGCAAAGGCGCCCTCACTACCGGTCATGCCTTCGGCAAGGATGATGCAGGCATCGTTGGCAAGCTGGACCGCGACGCCCTGCAGGAGATCGGCGACGCGGATGCGGGATTTCAATGCGGCAAACATCGTCGAGGTGCCGGCGGGCGCACCGCCGGTGCGCCAGGCGTGCTCGGAGACGTCGAAGGTGGTTTCGGCGGAAAGCTCGCCCTTGCCGAGTGCCTCGGCCACGACCTCCATCGTCATCAATTTGGCGAGCGATGCAGGCGGTATCGGTTGGTTTTCGGCGCGGGAAAAAAGCACGGTGCCGGTTTCGGCATCGACAAGCAGGATCTGCTTTGCCTTGGTGTCGAAAGTGGGCGCCGGTGTCTGCGCGAATACGGCGCCTGTAAACAGCGCAACGCCGAAAAACACTGCCGAGAACATCTTCATGCGCATGGGAAACTCCGGTTTCCCCTTGGGCATAGCAGCGAGGTCATTTTGGCACAACGCCGCCTGCGGTTATCGGACAGAACCGCTTGCTTTCTGGCGCTTGGCGTAATCGACAATCACTTGGGGGGTAAGCTGCTTCCGGTCGACCATAATCGCTTCAAACGGCGATTCGGCGTCGCTGACGCGGACTTCGACGTAAGCTGCAGCATACGCCATGTTGCCGTCGGGCATCGGGATGAACTCGGGCCGCTCACGCGGGATCGGGCCGATTTCCGGCAGCATCACGAACTCGTTCAGCGATTGCGGCTGGGCGGACTGCGGGACGGGGGCTGCGAGCGCCGTCACCGGTTCGCCAACATCGAGCGAGGCCTTTGCGGGGACGGTGATGGTGCCAAGGGTCTGATTGCGGAACGGCTCGTTGGAGGCGACCATTACGCCGGTCGCGATCTGGCCTTCCGGCATCACGCTCGGGCCACGTTCGCCCTTCTGAACGTAGGACGCCATCAGATAGGGCATGTCGTTGCCTTCAAGCGGCGCGCGGCCGACATACTGCACGCGCACCTGCGCGCTGCCCTTGCGCTTGATGTCGAGCATGTCAGCCGTCTTCGAGGAGACGTCGATGATGCGGCCGAATTCATAGGGGCCGCGATCGTTGACGCGCACGATGACCGACGTACCGTTTTCCATATTCGTGACGCGCGCGTAGCTCGGCAGCGGGAACGTCGGATGGGCGGCCGACAGATGCGCCTTGTCGTAAACTTCGCCATTGGCGGTCAGCCGGCCGTGGAAAGCCGAGCCGTACCAGGAAGCCGTACCGGTCTTGTTGTAACCGAAGTCTTCCTTCGGCTGGTACCACTTGCCCTTGACCTGATAGGCCTTGCCGACCTGAAAGCGTCCGCCGCCCTTGGGAATATTGTTGCCGGTGGCAACACGCGGGCTCGCCTTTACGCCATAGACGGATTCGGGAAAGTATTCCTTGCTACGAGCAGTTTTCTTGACGCTCGATGTCGATCCGCAGGCTGCGAGTGTCACGCACAGCATCGGGACCGCCGCAAGGCGCAGTCCCTTGACCAGATATGCCGCATTTTTACTGGAGGTCATCTGTCCCACAACATCGATCGAATAGCCGTACTCGAAACCTTCCGCTCATGCCCCCAGCGGAAATCTCGGCGTCCCGAAACGGAACAGTCGATTAAACATGACAGCAACAAGGCGAAAATGCGAACTCATCCACAGATCAGCGCCGGATTTCATGCGCTATGGTTTACAGACGGTTACCAGCGGAGCATGCCCGCGCGCTCCAGTCTGGCCATCGAGAAAATCTTTCGGCGACGCATGTTAAATCTTGCAAAGCGACAGGGCTTCGCGCAATAACGCCCTGCCCGGTCAGCAGTTGACTGCGATTTCAGGCAAGGACAGGTGGCCGAGTGGTTTAAGGCTCTGGTCTTGAAAACCAGCGTACGGGAAACCGTACCGTGGGTTCGAATCCCACCCTGTCCGCCATTTCCCCAAGGAATATCGTCCGACCGATGGACCGCCATTCCTGACGATGCTTCGCTTCAATGAGCATAGGTCCGCGGGCGTCAGCGCCGTCTGGTTCGCCTCGAGCAGATGACGCTCAGCGCTCTCCGCGCCCTTCACTCAAGCCGCGTGTCAGAGGCTGAACGGATCACGCGCTGAGCGCTTCTCGCTCGGAGCGTTGAACGGATCGGCCTTCTTCTCCTTGGACTTGCGACCCTCGTCGGCGATGATCTCATCCACGGCCCGCTGGCATTTCAGGAGTTCTTCCGCCGCCGGGCCGGTGCCGCGCAGACTGAGGTTTGCGACAACGCGATCGTCAAAGGCGATCGCCAACGTCCTTTTGCGCACGAACCCCGTCAGGAATTCCGCATCGGTGACGTTCACGAAGAGGAACTTGCCGCTCTCGTCGCCGGCGGCGGTCGCCGCCGCACTCCACGGATCGCTCTTGTCGAAGCGGAACGTCAGGTCATAGTCCTTGCCGACCTCCAGCGACTTCCAGTCGTCGCTGGCGAAACTCATGTAGAGCGGTGATTCGGAGCCCTTGGGGTAGAATCCCAGACGCAATATGACCCCGCCCTCGAACATCGACGTGATGAAACACGAGCCTTCCATCGACGTGTCGGAAGCAACGGTCCAGCCGCCGACTTCCTTCCATTTGATGATCTCGGCCTCCTCAGCCACGGCCGGTCCCGTGGCCATCAGACAGCTCACAAATCCGAACAGCAATCTACGCATGCAAATCCCCCGTTTGCCCGCATTTTGAAAGGTCGCCGCGTTACTGTCGAGGGTGGGTGAGCCGCACCCACGCAAAATCCTAGGAATATTCACCTCTCCCCGCGGACCGACGCTCACGCCAAAGATCACATGGCGAAGGGATCTTTCGACGACTTGGTCTGGCCGCCGCCAGCAAAGGGGTCATTGTTTGGCGCATTCCCGCCGGCGCCCGCAAAGGGATCGGCGGCCGCCCCCTGCCCGCCGTTTGGCATCAACGCAATCACCGCCTCCTGGCATTTGAACATCTCGCTGACGGCCTTCATCGAATCGCGCAGGCTGAGGCTCGCCACGACGCGTCCTTCGAACGCCAGCGCCAGCGTGTTCTTGCGCACGAATTCGGTGAAGAAGTCGGTGTTGGAGAAGTTGACGACCAGAGCCTTCGAGCCCGTGAGGTCCAGGCCGAACGCGACAGCCGGCCACTGGCGGCCACGGTCGAGCTGCAAGGCGACGTCATACTCCCGCTGCGGCTCGATCGATTTCCAGTCGGCGTTGCCGATCGAAAGAAACGCCAGGTTCGCCGATCCTCTCGGGTAGAAGCCGATTCGAAGGATCATTCCGCCGTCGTAGCTCGTCGCCGCATAGCACGAGCCGCCCAAGGACGGATCCGAGCCCACCGTCCAGGCATTGACCTCCTTCCAGATATTCGAACGCCCTTCTTCAGCAGAGGCCGCCCCCGCCGCCACCAACAGACAGAGAACCGCCAACGACAATCTATGCATGCAACCACCCTACTTTCCCCGCAAAGTTATCGTTTTTTTACAACCTGTCGAGACGGTGCGGCATCTTCACAACACGGATTTTTGCACGCCAGCAGCGAGGCCGCGACTTGGCGCAACCGAAGCGATTGCGGCGCGGAGGGCGCGTCAGGGCTTTGCCGCGGCGTGCCCTGGCGCAAAACGGCCACAGCCTGCACTCAAAGAGCTGTTGAACACATGACAGTGATCGCCAAGCTTGCTGGACTTCGGAACGAAAGCGCGGTTCACATCGTTAACCGCCCCGTAGTCCCACCCTTGCATCAAAGTGGACGATCACCGTGCTTGCCGCCCTGCTTCTCGCTTCGATAGTCGCATCGCCCAATATGCCTGACGTCAAGCTCAGCGCCGCCACGGTGGACGAACTTCAGACCGATTTCGAGAGCGCCGTGCCGTGCCATCAAATTGATGGACGCAACGTGTGGAAGGGTGCGATCGCGTTCTACATCCAGTCTTTCATCTATGACGGCGACACGCCGGTCGCGACCGATGCGGCGGATGCCGTACTTCCGGAAGACAACAGCGCCGAGACGGTGAAGGAATTCGAAGACGCCTGCGCCGCCACGCAGCCGGCCTAGCCTCTTTGCACGAAACGCTCGCGATTCGTTCGAATCGCAGTGACGTCGCGCAATGCGCTACGCCGCCGCCCTCCTTTTGGGCGCGATCATCGCCCAAACCCGCTCTGCTCCCGTAAAAGTGACCAATCGACACGCACAGACGCGCCAATTGTCTGAATTCACGGAATTTTAGGCACTTGCGGAACACATATGGAACAGATAGTGTCTGTTCTTGATTTGTTTCACGCCTCTGGGAGCGACGTGCCATGCTGACCCGCAAGCAACAGGAATTGCTTCTCTTCATTCACGAACGCATGAAGGAGTCAGGCGTCCCACCATCATTCGATGAAATGAAGGATGCGCTCGACCTGGCGTCGAAGTCCGGCATTCACCGCCTGATCACGGCACTCGAAGAACGCGGGTTCATTCGCCGTCTGCCGAACCGGGCTCGCGCGCTTGAGGTCATCAAGCTTCCGGAGGCTTACGCATCCAGCCAGCAGCAGCCTCGCCGCGGCTTCTCGCCCAGCGTGATCGAAGGCAGCCTCGGCAAGGCGCCGGCGGTAGCCCCTGCCGCACCGCCGAAGCCCGCGCCAGTGGCCGACAACACATCGGTTTCCGTGCCGGTCATGGGCCGCATCGCTGCCGGTGTGCCGATCTCGGCCATCCAGAACAACACGCACGACATTACCGTTCCGCTCGACATGATCGGCAATGGCGAACACTATGCTCTCGAAGTTAAGGGCGACTCGATGATCGAAGCCGGCATCTTCGACGGCGACACGGTGATCATCCGCAATGCCAATACGGCCAATCCCGGCGATATCATCGTGGCGCTCGTGGATGATGAGGAAGCGACGCTTAAGCGCTTCCGGCGCAAGGGCGCATCGATCGCGCTCGAAGCCGCGAACCCTGCCTACGAAACAAGGATTTTCGGGCCCGATCGGGTGAAGATCCAGGGCAAGCTCGTCGGGCTGATCCGCCGCTACCACTGATTCCGAGGGAAACCTGGCATCCGACAGAGCCTCGCCACCGCTTGCGGTGGCGAGGCTCTGTTAATTGAAGGCGACCTGAAGGCGCGCCTCTTATTCGTGGATGGTGTATTCGCCGAGTTCGCAGAGATCCTGCATGTCTTCGGTCGTATCGAGGCCGGAGCCTTCTTCGAACTCGAAGCGCATGTCGTACTTGCAGACCTCCCGGCCGTCGGCGATGGTGATCTCCATGTCTTCCCCGGGGTTCAGCACCTGCCGGCCGAAAACATCGTCTTCCCACTCATTGACGCCCACAGGCGACGTATAGAAGTTCGTCAGCACTGCGTTTGTGTTGTTCTTCAGCTTGAAAACCAGGTCCTCTGCCTGCGCCTCGAACGTGGTCGCAGCGAAGAGGGCCAAGGCCGTCAGGACAAGTTTCGTCTTCATATATGCCATTGCCTCCGTTTTGATGATGACGGACGCTACCGATGCGGCTGATGTCAGCGGAGTCATCGTTCCCCCTCTACCGATTTCACCGAAGCGATAAGATCCAACGTATAGCTAATGGATGTGGCTTGCGCGGGCGTGGGCAGGCAACCACACAATCGCCCTGCCCTAAGGCAGAACGTCTATTCACACTAAAATGAGGTGAGAGTTATTGGAGGCCTCGCCCGGAATTGAACCGGGGTACAAGGATTTGCAGTCCTCTGCGTCACCACTCCGCCACGAGGCCTCACAGCTCGGATAACCGAGCGTTGGCGCGGATTTAGAATGATTGCAGAAAAACCGCAAGAGGCATTTTCCGAAAAACGCGCCGTCGATTTGTAAGACGGATACTTTCCACAGAGCGATCGCGAACCTCCGCCGATCGCATCTGGGTGGCCTCAGCACCAGGGCGTCGCGTGTCCCGTCCACGGCCGGACCAGCCCCTCGGTGACCAGCACGCGCCCGATAGACTGGTCGCCGCGGGTGACCAACCGCAGCTTTTCACCGGCCTTGGCATCCTGACGACCGCTCGCCGTTTCCAGCCTGAAGTCACCCGCATTCAACAATTCGCGCAGGCGTTGCTTGGCATAGAAGCCGCGCGAACGTTCCTTGTCGCAGCTTGCCTGGCGAATACGCGGCGCATCGACGTCTGCCACGCGGATCGTTTCGCCGTGGTACAGAAAGGTGGCGCCGTCGATCACGCAGTTGTCGTTGCGAATCCCGCAGAAGTAAAACTGGTCCGCGCGAATGGATGCCGTCTTCACTTCCTCGTTCGGCCGCACCACAGGTGTCGGCGCGTTGGTGCCGAGGTCGACGGACGGCACCGGAGCGGCAAGGGCAACTCTTGTCACCAGATTCGGTTTCTGCTTCTCCGCCTGTTGCGCGGGACGCTCGTCCGATTTCTGCGCGACGCGAACGGGCTTCGGCTTCGATTCGTGGCGCGACGTGAACGCCACCACGTCCGATACCACCGGCCAATGTTTCAGTTCGGCGCGATGATCGTAAGCGACCACGCCGCCGACAGTGAGTGCGGCGGCCAGATACCACGGCGCCATACCGCCTTGTTTTCCCCTGCTCCGACCGGAATTCCGGCTTCGACGTTTCGTAGTGGCTTTGGCCATGCGTCCCCATCCTGATTCGCGACCGCATTATGCGTTTGATGGGTTGCCGAAAAGTTTTCGGCGGCCTCCCTCAACAAAGGGTTCAGCCGCTTCACTGAGGATCAATCGGCAGGGAATCGAAGCAGAGGCATCCGGGACGGATGCGTTGACCGAAAAGCGCGCAATAGCTCCGGTTCAAGAGCCGTTCGAAGAATTGGCTCGTCCGCGCCAGCGCGCCCACCAGACAGCCAGGCGACGCCGGCGACGGCGGACGGAGGGGATATCGTGCGAAAGGACGATGAGGCCCAGAGGTATCATCCAGAAGCCGAGCACCGGCAGAAAGCCGAGAAAACCAAAAAACACCAGGAGCGAGCCCAGCAGGATACGTAGCAGTGGCGATTCCGGCAGCGTGATGCGCCACTTCCCGAGCACGATCTGACGCGTCTGCGGATCAATCCCGAAATGCTTCTGCTTCCTGTTTTTATTCATCATTCCCTATCCGACATCTTTTCCCACAATTGGGGACTTCTCCACAGCCTCGCAACCGAACTTGTCATTTTTTTTGAAAAAACCGCTTGGCAAATCGGAAAAGCATGCGTATTAGCAGCCTCACTTCTGAAGCGCACAGCGAAACAGCGGCGCGGATGATCCCTGGTAGCTCAGCGGTAGAGCATTCGACTGTTAATCGACAGGTCGCCGGTTCGAATCCGGCCCGGGGAGCCAGTTTCGAAAAGAGCCATTTGCAGAAAATGCAAATGGCTCTTTTTCATTTTGCGCCTAATTTCTCCCGGTGATCAATCCCAGTCCTAGACGGTACCTATGACAACGAGGGCTCCCATCATCGTCTGGTTCCGCAAGGACCTGCGCCTTGGCGACAACAGGGCCTTTGCGGCTGCGGCCGATGAGGCTGCCGTCATTCCACTCTATATCCGGGAGCCGGACGAAAGCGGCAACGGTCCGCTGGGCACGGCACAGCAATGGTGGCTGCACCATTCGCTGGAAGCGTTGGAGGCTCGACTGGGCCGGCTCGGCTCGCGACTCATTCTCCGCTCCGGCGACCCGTTGGACGTCCTCAGCGAGGTGTCGCGCCGATCGGGAGCGAAGCGCGTCCATTGGAATCGCCGCTACGACTCGTGCGGCATCGCCACCGATATTGCCCTGAAGAAAGCACTCGCGGCTCAGGGCATCGCGGCCGAGAGCTTTGCCGGGCAATTGCTGCACGAGCCCATGCGCTTGCTGACGACGACCGGTGGGCCCTATCGCGTGTTCACGCCATTCTGGCGCGCGCTCGAAGAGAAGGTTGAGCCGGCTCCGCCGATCGACGGGCCGCAAAAGATCGCAACGCCGGAAAGCTGGCCCCCGTCAGAACAGCTTGATGCGTGGTCGCTTCTGCCAACGAAACCGAACTGGGCCGCGACATTCAGCGAGATATGGACGCCAGGGGAAAAAGGCGCGACCGCTCGCCTCGACGAATTTATCGACGAGAAACTTGCGGACTATAAAGTGCGCCGGGATCGTCCAGAGGCTGACGGCACATCCCTGCTCTCTCCTCACCTCGCCTTCGGAGAAATCTCGCCGGCGCAGGTCTGGCACGCGACGCAGGGAATCGAGACCGATGGCGGTGAAGGTGTTGCCACCTTTCGCAAGGAGATCGCCTGGCGCGAATTCTCCTACCATCTGTTGTTTCACTATCCCGAACTCCCGCGTCGCAATCTCGATCGCCGGTTCGATCGTTTCCGTTGGCTGGACCATGACGACGATTTTTCCCGCTGGTGCAAGGGTTTGACCGGTTTCCCAATCGTGGACGCCGGCATGCGGCAGCTCTGGCGGCATGGCTACATGCACAATCGCGTGCGCATGATCGCCGCCTCGTTCCTCATCAAGGACCTGCTGATCGACTGGCGGAAAGGCGAGCAATGGTTTCGCGACACCCTCGTGGATGCGGATCCGGCCAACAACGCCGCAAGCTGGCAATGGGTCGCGGGATCGGGCGCGGATGCGGCGCCGTTCTTCCGAATTTTCAATCCTGTTCTCCAAGGCGAAAAGTTCGACCCGGACGGAGCCTATGTGAAGCGCTTCGTCCCGGAGCTCGATCGGCTGGAGCCACGCTACATCCATCGCCCCTTTGCGGCTCCGGCTGCCGTGCTTTCGGGCGCCGGCATCGAGCTTGGCGCAACCTATCCAAAGCCGATCGTTGACCACGCCCTGGCGCGGGATCGGGCGCTTGCAGCGTTCCGCGAGATCACAAGCGCGCCGAGAGAACCGTAACGGTACAGGCCCCCGGTAGAAATCCATGGTTGGCGTCTCGGGCGATTGCCGCTAGGCTCACCTCACGGATGCAACAGCTGAGGGGGTGGTGTATGCGTGAGCTGGAAGCAAGTCTTGCCGCGTTCAACGGCGCACAGGAGCTTTCCGCCGGCAATCTCTCGATGGTCCTGCGGGATTTCCCATTGAAGGCACGCATGGTGCTCAGCGCGCTCGTGCCTCTTCAGGCCGGGACATTGATGCTCACGGTGCCGGATGGCCGCAAACTGGTGATCAGGGGCAAGAGAGCGGGCCCAAGCGCGATCCTCACCTTGAACAACTGGAACCTGCCGCAACGCGCCATGACAGGCGGCACGATCGGAGCGGCCGAAAGCTATATCGATGGCGACTGGGACAGTCCCGATGTCGGCGCTTTTCTCGAGCTCTTCCTCGTCAATGCCGAGATCGGCAAGCACTTCCCGAACCGGGCGCGCGGCCTGCTTCACCTCGTCGAAAAAATCCTGCATTGGCGCAACGCCAACACGAAGTCCGGCGCGCGCCGCAACATCTCCGCTCACTACGACCTCGGCAACGCCTTCTATAGCGAATGGCTGGATCCGAGCATGACCTATTCGTCCGCACTCTACGCCACCGGTGCCAACGACCTTCGCTCCGCGCAGGCGGCCAAATATCGCGCACTGGCGGAAGCCACCAACCTGCGCGCCGGCGACCACGTGCTGGAGATCGGCTGCGGCTGGGGAGGCTTTGCGGAATTTGCGGCGAGCGAGATCGGCTGCAAGGTGACCGGGTTGACGATCAGCCGCGAGCAACTGGCCTTCGCCCGCGAACGCATCCACCGGGCCGGCCTTGCCGACCGCGTCGAACTGAAATTCCAGGACTACCGCGAGGAAAAAGGCACCTATGATCGCATCGTCTCGATCGAAATGTTCGAGGCGGTCGGCGAAAAATTCTGGGCGACCTATTTCTCGCAGCTCAAGCAATGCCTGAAGCCCGGCGGCAAGGCCGGCCTGCAGATCATCACCATCAAGCCCGAAGCCTATGAGGAGTACCGCTCCAATCCGGACTTCATCCAGAAATACGTTTTCCCGGGCGGAATGCTGCCGACGCGCGAACATCTCATCGACCTTGGCCGCCATGTCGGCCTGCGCATGATCAACGATTTCGGCTTCGGCGTCGATTACGCCCGGACACTCGGCGAATGGCGCGAGCGCTTCTGGTCGGTCTGGAACAGGATCGAGCCGTTGGGCTTCGACTTGCGCTTCAAGCGGCTGTGGGAGTTCTATTTCTACTACTGCGAAGCCGGCTTTCGCGCCCGCAACATCGACGTCCGGCAGATCGTCTTCGAATAGGAACGCGCATGGCGCGTCTTTACCGCGTCACGCGTAGCGCTTAAGAGGCGGTCGTTCCAATTCTCTTTTGAAGGTTCCGCATGCGCCTTGCATGGTTTTTCCTCGCGCTCGCCATCGCGACCGAAGTGGTGGGTCTGACGGTGATGAAGGCAGCCTCTTCGAGCGGCTCTTATCTCGGCCACATCGTCATGTATGTCTCGATCGCGCTTTCCTACGTCTTCCTGGCCAAGGCCGTGAAGACGATCTCCGTCGGCGTCGCCTATGCGATATGGGAAGGTTCAGGCGTCGCGATCATCACGCTGGTTTCCGTCTTCGTCTTCGGCCATGTGTTGACCGGACGCGAAATGCTGGGGCTTTCGATGGCGATCGTCGGCATATTGCTCGTCAATGCCGGCGAGCGCCATGACGAGGACGAAGCCGCGGTGGAAGGAGCAGCCAATGAGCGCGCCTAGCATCTACTTCGCCTTGGCCGTGATGGCAGGCATCCTCGATGTCGCCGCCAACCTCGCCTCGACGAAATCGGAAGGGTTTGCCCGACGCGGCTGGGGCGCCCTCTCCATCCTGCTGGTGCTTGCTGCCTTCGCGCTGCTTGCCGAGGCCATCAAGGGCATGGAACTCGCTATCGCCTATGCCGTGCTTGGCGCGACCGGCATCTTCGGAACGGCCATCTGCGGACGGCTGCTCTTCGGACAGAAACTGAAGCCGATCGGCTGGGTCGGGCTCGCCCTCATCTTCGGCGCCGTGCTGGTGCTTCACACGGCCTGACGCCGACGCTCGCCGGAGCCGGCGTGCTTTTTCGCTTCTCTTGCCTCGGCCACGACACCCGTCAGCCGCCTGATAAGAGCGAAATAGAGGCTATAGGGCAGCAGACGCATCAGCTTCACCGCATAGGTGAAATGCCGCGGGAAGGTGATTTCGAAGCGCCTGGACTTCAAACCCGCGACGATGCGATCCGCCGCCTGTTCGGAGTTGACGAGAGCCGGGCGCGGAAAGCGGATCCGCGCGGTGCCGGGCGTATCCACAAAGCCGGGGCAGATGATCTGCAGGCGGATGCCGATCCGATCGAGATCAAACTTCAGGCTTTCGGCCATATTGATCAGCGCAGCCTTGGAGGCGCCGTAGGCGGCGCTGGTGGGCAACCCGCCATAGCCGGCGACGGAAGACACGATGGCGATGTGGCCAAAGCCCTGCGCCTTCATATGCGCCACCGCCGGCAGCAGGCAGTTGACCACCCCATTGAGATTGACTGCGAAACTCTTCTCAAAGGCTTCCCGGTGGAGATCATCGCCTCGCACCGGGACGGCCACTCCGGCATTGAGTATCACCAATGACAGGTGGCCATGATCATATTCGATCGCAGCCAACACCCGCTCCATGTCCTTTGGGTCGGTCACGTCGCCGTCGAGAACCGTGATCCTTCCGTCATTCGCCGCCTCATGCTGCAGGACCACCAGCTTCTCGTGACTTCTGGCGGTGACGACCACCGAATAGCCTTCACGCACCAATTTGAGCGCCAGCGCCCGCCCGATACCCGCGCTCGCGCCGGTAACCCAAGCCAGTTTATGTTCGGATTTCGCAGACTGAATACTCATCACTCACTCCTCGGCACGCGCCGGGAAACACGCACTCATCTCCTTGTGGGCGAAAAAGACTTGCCCGGCCCTTCATCACGGCAACGCTCCTTGCCGCTGAGCCCCACATGCCTTGGAGACGATTTTTGTTCGGGACAGAGCGGCGGCGAAACGCTATTTCTTGCCTGAAGTGCAGGCTGAGCCGAAAACACGCCAACATTTCGGCGGTCCGGGATCGTTGCTGATTTTCCTCAGCCGCCGTTCGTATTTCACTGGTACGTGTCGCCCTGCCCCGGCGCCTGTCCTCAAACACGAGGTTCTGAAAATGGCCATTCTACCGTCCGTTCTCGAAGCGATCGGCAACACACCCTTGATTCGGCTGAAGGCCGTGTCGGAGGCCACTGGCTGCGACATCCTCGGCAAGGCCGAGTTCCTCAATCCGGGGCAATCGGTGAAAGACCGCGCCGCACTCTGGATCATTCGGCAGGCGGAACGGAGCGGACAGTTGCGCCCCGGCGGCGTCATCGTCGAAGGCACGGCCGGCAACACCGGCATCGGGCTGGCGCTCGTCGGCCAGGCACTCGGCTATCGCACCGTCATCGTCATTCCGGAAACCCAGAGCCAGGAAAAGAAGGACGCCTTGCGGCTGCTTGGCGCCGAGCTCGTCGAAGTGCCGGCCGTTCCCTACAAGAACCCCAACAACTACGTGAAGATCTCCGGCCGGCTTGCCGAGCAACTGGCGAAGACCGAGCCGAACGGCGCCATCTGGGCCAACCAGTTCGACAATGTCGCCAACCGCGACGCGCATGTGGAAACCACGGCGCCGGAGATCTGGCGCGACACGGACGGCAAGGTCGATGGCTTCATCTGCGCCGTCGGCTCCG
Source organism: Ensifer sp. CCNWLY38 (assembly GCF_037120565.1). NCBI lineage: Bacteria > Pseudomonadati > Pseudomonadota > Alphaproteobacteria > Hyphomicrobiales > Rhizobiaceae > Ensifer > Ensifer sp. CCNWLY38. Next base: position 170,418 of record NZ_JBBBBO010000015.1, on the reverse strand, counting down.
GCGGCACGCTCGCCGGCGTTGCACAGGGGCTGAAGGCGAAGAACCCGGCGATCAAGATCGGCCTTGCGGATCCGCAAGGGGCGGCACTCTACAACTTCTATACCAACGGCGAACTGAAGTCCGAGGGAAGCTCCATCACCGAGGGCATCGGCCAGGGCCGCATCACCGCCAATCTCGAGGGCTTCACGCCGGATTTCTCCTACCAGATTCCCGATTCGGAAGCGGTCCCCTATGTCTTCGACCTGATCGAGCGCGAAGGCATCTGCGTCGGCGGTTCGACGGGCATCAACATCGCCGGTGCGGTTCGTCTCGCCAGGGAGCTCGGTCCGGGACATACGATCGTGACGATCCTCTGCGACTATGGTAACCGCTATCAGTCGAAGCTCTTCAACCCGGACTTCCTGGCCTCCAAGGGACTGCCTGTGCCGACCTGGTTGAAGACGTCTTCGCACATTGCAGTGCCATACGAATCAGTTGGATAGGAATGCGATGACCAGGACCGTGACCGCCCTTTTCCGAGACGATTTCTACCTCTCGACCTGCGAAGCAAGCGTCACCGGAATTCTGGAAGATGGCGGGATCGAACTGGATCAAACCTGCTTCTACGCAACCTCCGGCGGCCAGCCCGGCGACACCGGCTTTCTGGAGCGGGCCGATGGCAGCCGGATCGACATCGCGGTCGCCCGTCACGGCGAAACAAAGGACATCATCGTCCATGTGCCGGCCGAAGGGCAGCCGGTACCCGCTGTTGGCGAGAAACTCGTTCTGCATATCGACTGGCCCCGCCGCTATCGCCTGATGCGAATGCACACCGCCTGCCATCTGCTCTCGGTCGTCTGCCCCTTCCCGATCACCGGAGCCTCGGTCGGCGAAGACGAGAGCCGTGTCGATTTCGACATGAGCGAGACGATCGACAGGGACGAAGTCACCACGGCGCTGATGAAGCTCGTCGAAGAAAACCATCCTGTCTACGTCCAGTGGATCACCGACGACGAACTCGCCGCCAATCCCGGCATCGTCAAATCGAAGAATGTGCGCCCGCCTGTCGGCCTTGGGCGCGTCAGCCTTGTCTGCATCGGCGAAAATTCGGCAGTGGATAGCCAGCCCTGCGGCGGTACGCATGTGTCGGAAACGCAGGAAGTCGGCGTAATCCACATCGCCAAGATCGAGAAAAAGGGTAAGGAGAACCGTCGGTTCCGTATCCGCTTCGGCATGTCCGAAGATCGCGCATCAGTTTGAGTAGGGAGTTGCGACTGTGACCAACAACAAAAGCGCCTTTGTCGTATCGGCCGATTGGCTGCAGGAGCGCCTCGGCGATCCCTCGATCCGGATCCTCGACGCCGCCTGGTATCTGCCGGCCCAGAATCGCAATCCGAAGGCGGAATACGATGCCGGGCATATTCCCGGCGCCGTCTTCTTCGATCAGGACGTTATTGCCGACCACACGAGTGGCCTGCCCCACACCCTGCCCTCGCCGGAAGCCTTTGCCTCGGCGGTTGGTGCGCTGGGCATCAGCGAAAACGACACGATCGTCGTCTATGACGGGCCCGGCATCATGACCGCTCCGCGCGTCTGGTGGATGCTGCGCATCATGGGCGCCAAGACCGTCTACGTGCTCGACGGCGGCATGGACGGCTGGAACAAGGAGGGGCGCCCCGTCACCACCGAGGTACCCTCACCGAAGCCGGCGACGTTCAACGTCAATTTCACCCCGGCGGCCGTGACCTCGTTCGCGCGGATGACGGAAATCGTTGCCGACGGCTCGATCCAGATCGCCGATGCCCGCGGCGCCGGACGTTTCTATGGCGAGGAGCCAGAGCCGCGTGCCGGCATGCGCTCTGGCCATATGCCCGGCGCACACAGCCTTCCCTCCGGCACTTTCTCGGAGAACGGAAAATTCAAGGATCTCGCGACGCTTCGCCAGGTCTTCGCCGACGCCGGCGTCGATCTTTCCAAGCCCGTCGTTACGACCTGTGGCTCGGGCGTCACCGCCGCGATCATCACGCTGGCGCTGCAATCGCTCGGCCACACGGACAACACGCTCTATGACGGTTCCTGGTCGGAGTGGGGTGGCCGCGCAGACACGACGATCGTAACCGGTCGAGAGTGACATCATGCGCTCGCCGAAGCTCGCCTCCCTGACAGCACACGTAACCGAACTCGAGATGACGGCGCCGCCGAAGCAGAGCCTGCCGATGCCCGTCAATATCCAGACCGCCATCCTGCGCGTCTCCGACATTCCGCTCAGCTATTATCGCTTCTTGTACCTGCGTGTCGGCCGCCGCTGGCACTGGACCGAGCGGCTGCGGATGAACGACGAGGAACTCGCTGCCGTGCTCGGCGACAAGCGCACGAGTGTCACGGTGCTCTATGTCAACGGCGCGCCGGCCGGTTTCTTCGAGCTGCACCAGGGCGAGGACGACGTCGTCGAGCTTGTCCATTTCGGGCTGATGGAACATGCGCTCGGCCTTGGCCTCGGCAAGTGGTTCCTGCTCCAGACGCTGTTTGCCGCCTGGGCGCTGAACCCGAGCAAGCTGACGGTAACGACCAACAATCTGGATCACCCCCGCGCACTCCAGCTTTACCAGCAATTCGGCTTCTCGCCAGTCGCCACCCGTGAGACCACGGTCGAGCCTCTGACCGACGACGAACTGCTGACCCTGGCGAAAAATCTCTGACGTATCTCGCCCGGCAAGTTCCGGGTGTCGAATGGATCGCGACCGGTGCAATCTCCTGATCGAACAATCAAACCGATCAAGGAGATGCGCCATGACGTTGCGCTACATACCGATGTCCGACGACGAAGCGCGGCGGATCCGCGAGGGCGGGCCGGATGCCTATGGCAACCGGCCGGAGCGAGAGATTTCCGATGGTGACGGCGTGCCCTGCCGGCACTGCCTGCGCAATGTCGGAGCCGGCGAGCCCTATCTGATCTTCGCCCTGCGGCCGTTTTCGTCGTTGCAGCCCTATGCGGAGACCGGCCCTGTGTTCATGCATGCCGAGGAATGTCCGGCGCATGACGGCGATACGCTTCCGCCGATCTTGGCTTCGAGTGTCAGTTATCTGCTGCGCGGTTATGGCGAGAACGAACGGATCGTCTACGGGACCGGCGGTGTCGTTCCGACGGAGCAGTTGCAGGCGCGGGCGGAAGAACTGCTGGCCCGACCGGACGTTTCCTCCGTGCATGTGCGTTCGGCCAAGAACAATTGTTACCAGTGCCGGATCGAGCTGACCTGACCACCAAATTCGGCCCGGCATTGATGCCGGGCCGAAAGCATCATTCCGTCAGGCGACGCTCAGCACCGCCTCGGGCGCAAAGGCATCATAACCGAGCGCTTCGGCGACCGGCGCGTTGGTGACGCGTCCGCGATGAACGTTGAGGCCGGCACGCAGGTGCCGGTCCTCGGCAATCGCCTTCAGGCCCTTATCCGCGAGCTGCAGGCCGTAGTGCAGCGTGGCGTTGTTGAGCGCATGCGCCGACGTCACCGGCACGGCGCCCGGCATGTTCGCCACGCAATAGTGCACGATGCCATCGACCTCGTAGGTCGGGTCGGAATGCGTCGTCGCGTGGGACGTCTCGAAGCAGCCGCCCTGGTCGATGGCGACGTCAACGATGACGGCCCCCTTCTTCATGCCGGTCAGCATTTCGCGGGTCACGAGCTTCGGCGCCGCAGCACCCGGGATGAGCACCGCCCCGATCACCAGATCGGCGGAGAAGACTTCCTCTTCCAGTGCGTCGATGGTCGAGTAGCGTGTGTGCACGCGGCCGGCGAAGAGATCGTCGAGTTGGCGCAGGCGCGGGATCGAGCGATCGATAATGGAGACGTCGGCGCCAAGCCCGGCCGCCATGCGCGCCGCATGCAGGCCGACGACGCCACCGCCGATGACGGCCACCTTCGCCGGCAGCACACCCGGCACGCCGCCGAGCAGAATACCGCGGCCACCGTTGGCCTTCTGCAGCGACGTCGCGCCCGCCTGGATGGCCAGGCGTCCGGCAACCTCGGACATCGGCGCAAGCAGCGGCAGACCGCCGCGATCGTCGGTGACGGTTTCATAGGCAATCGCCGTGACGCCGGAATTGAGCAGACCCTTGGTCTGTTCCGGATCGGGCGCAAGATGCAGATAGGTGTAGAGAATCTGGCCTTCGCGGAGTTGCACCCATTCGGAGGGCTGCGGCTCCTTGACCTTGACGATCATGTCCGACTTTTCGAACACGTCCTTTGCCGTCGCGACAATCTTCGCGCCAGCGGCACGGTAAGCATCGTCATCCGCGCCGATCCCTGCCCCGGCCTTGGTTTCCACGATCACCTCGTGGCCATGGGCAACATATTCACGCACCGAGCCGGGCGTCAGGCCGACTCTATATTCATGGTTTTTGATTTCCTTCGGGCAACCGACACGCATCCTCGCGTTCCTCTCCTGTTATGGGCTTTTCGCCACTTTTGACGAGGCACTCAGCAAAACACGCCATGAATCGAATGTCCTTGCAAAGACGAAACCCGGGGCGCATTGATTTCGAAGAAGATTGCGTGAAGTGACGCATGATTGGGGGAAAACACGAATGAGTGAACTCGATGCCATCGATCATGCGATTCTGCGCATTCTCCAGCAGAACGGCCGCATCTCGAATGCCGACCTCGCGGCGAAGGCCGGTCTCTCTCCGTCCGCCTGTTCGCGACGAGTCGATATCCTGGAAAAATCAGGAACGATCGCCGGCTATCATGCCCGCATCGCCCATAAGGCGCTCGACTACCAGATCATGGTGATCGTCCATATTTCGCTGTCGGGCCAGTTCGCCAAGACGCTCGCCGAGTTCGAAGCGGCGGTAAAGCTCTGTCCGAACGTACTCGTCTGCTACCTGATGTCAGGCGAGTACGACTACATCCTGAGGGTCGCCGCCAAGGACCTTCAGGACTACGAGCGCATCCACCGCGACTGGCTCTCGGCGCTACCCCATGTGGTCAAGATCAATTCCAGCTTCTCGCTACGGGAAGTGATCGACCGGCCGAATGTCGGCATTTGAGGGAATCAACGCGGCCTAGCGGCCGACGACGCAGTTGCGGCCCCGCCCCTTGGCGGCGTAGAGCCGAAGATCTGCCTCCGACAGCAGGTTCTCGATCGCCGCCCCGTCGTCCGGCGTCGACGATAGACCGATGCTTGCGGTCACCGGCCGTCCGTCCGGGGTCGAGACGCGATCCGACACGGCAACGCGAATCTCGTCCGCGCGCCGCAAAGCATCGCCATGGGCCATTGCCGGGCAAAGGATCACGAATTCCTCGCCACCATATCGAAACAGTCGGTCGACCGGACGCAGCTTCGACTTCACCGTCTCGACCAGCCGCTGCAAGACGCGGTCGCCCTCCTGGTGGCCGAAGCGGTCGTTGACGCCCTTGAAATGGTCGACGTCGATGATCATCAGCGTCACGGCCGCATTGTCGCCGCTCGCCGCGCGCAGCATTGCCGGCGCCTCGATCTCGAACCGGCTGCGATCGAGCGAACCCGTCAGCGTATCCTGCCCGGACCGGGACAGCAGGTCCTCGTAGCGTTCGCGGAACGTCAATGTGTTGAAGATATCGCCCAGCGGCCGGTCCGACATCGCCAGGAACGGATGGCGCGAGGCATTGAGATAAAGTCCGATTGCGATGGCATAGAAGGGTGCTGCCAGCATCTTCGCCATCCAGCCGCCCCAGAAGACCTCGGAGGGTGCACCGTTCCACCAGCGAAGTGCCGCATAGAAGGCAGCCTGATCGAATGTCAGCACGACGACGCCGCAGATGAGAAATCGGAGCGTCACGAAGCGCCGCAACCACCTGCCTAGCCGCTCGTAAAGCAGAATGATCATCAGCGAATCGAAATAGAGGATCGTCGTGCCCCAGACCATCAGCCAGCCCATCTCGTCGATGAAGGCGAGGTCGGCGGACCGCTCCGCCACGATCGCTACGGTGTCGTGCTGGCGCAGCAGAAGGCTGAGCGCGACCGTCAGGAAATTGCCGGCGAGCAAGCCGTAGATCGGCTGGCGAACGGTTGCCGCGTCTTCCTTCACATAGAGCAGCAGGATCATCATCAGCTTGCCGGAGAAAAGGACAGCAGAGCCTGGCGAGATCACGCCGAACGGCAGTTGCACATAGAAGACTGCGGCGAGATAGGTCTCGATGAAGTGCATCACCCCGAGTGCGGCGACGAAGACGCCAAGCCCCAAGCGGGCGCGAAGATGCAGCAGCCCGATCATCGCCGTAACGTAGACCAGCGCCTCGCCGACGAAGAGAAGAAGGTTGGCGTTTGGCATGTGCTTGAAAAGGTTCCGTTTCCCGAAGCAGGGTTAAACAGGAAGTTTGAAGAAAACTTTAGCGGAAACTGCGGTTGCCGACCTGCAGAATGCGAAAATCTGCCGCTTTCGGAAATGTCGCCTTTCCGGCATAGTCGCCGCCAACCCACCGTGGTTCGCGCATCTGCGAACAAAACTCCGGATTGCACTCGTCTCGGAAAAACCGGGATCCTTGATAAATGGAGGACCGCATGCCATCGATGACATCCCCGCTCCACCTTACGCGCCGTTCGCTTCTCGCGGGGGCCGCGGCTTCTTCGGCACTTGTCATGCTGCACCCCTTCTCCGTCCGCGCCGCCGCCAACCAGGCGCATCTCAGAATCATGGAAACGACGGACCTGCACGTTCACGTCTTTCCCTACGACTATTACGGCGACAAGCCCAGCGATACGGTCGGCCTCGCGCGCACCGCCTCGATCATCGACGCCATTCGGGCCGAAGCGACAAACTCCATCCTGGTCGACAATGGCGATTTCCTCCAGGGCAACCCGATGGGCGACTACATTGCCTATCAGCGCGGCATGAAAGACGGCGATATCCACCCCGTCATCGCCGCCATGAACGTGCTCGGCTATGATTGCGGCACGCTTGGCAACCACGAATTCAACTATGGCCTGGACTTCATGTTCAAGGTCCTGAACGGCGCGAACTTCCCGCTCGTCTGCGCCAACCTGACGAAGGGCGCACTTGCCGCCAACGGGCGTCAGGACGAGCTGTTTCTCAAGCCTTACGTCATTCTCGACCGAAAAGTGAAAGACGGTTCCGGCGCGGAACATCAGGTCCGCATCGGCCTCATCGGCTTCGTTCCACCACAGATCATGACCTGGGATGCCAAGAACCTCGAAGGCAAGGCCAATGCCCGCGACATCGTCAAGGCGGCCGAAGCCTGGGTGCCGCAGATGCGAGAGGAAGGCGCCGACATCGTCGTCGCCCTTTCCCATTCCGGCATCGGCCAGCAGGCCTATGCGGAGAACCTCGAAAATGCGTCCGTTCCCCTTGCCGCCATCGCAGGCATCGATGCGATCGTGACCGGCCATAGCCACCTGGATTTCCCCGGGCCGAAGTTCGACGGCATCGCGGGGGTCGACAACACGAAGGGCCTGATCTCCGGCAAGCCCGGTGTCATGGGTGGCTTCTGGGGCTCGCATCTCGGCCTGATCGACCTGCTGATCGAGCGGGAGAGTGGCGTCTGGCGTGTCGTCAGTTCAACGAGCGAGGCGCGGCCGATCTACCGTCGCGAAGAGAAGAAGGTGATCGCCGAGGTCGCCGACAAGCCTGAGGTGCTGGCCGCCGCGAAGAAGGACCACGAGGCAACGCTCGCCTATGTGCGCACGCCTGTCGGCAAGACCAGTGCGCCGCTCTATTCCTATTTCGCCCTGGTCGCCGACGACCCGTCCGTGCAGATCGTCAGCCAGGCGCAGACCTGGTACATCAAGGACATGCTGAAGGAGACCGAGTACCGCGACCTGCCGGTACTTTCGGCCGCCGCCCCCTTCAAGGCCGGCGGCCGCGGCGGCGCGGACTACTACACCGACGTCCCCGCCGGCGACATCGCGATCAAGAACGTCGCCGACCTCTATCTCTATCCGAATACGGTGCAGGCAGTGGTCATAACCGGCGACCAGGTGCGCAACTGGCTGGAAATGTCAGCCGGCATCTTCAACGAAGTCAAACCAGGCGCCTCCGACGCACCACTGATCAACGGCAGCTTCCCGTCCTATAATTTCGACGTCATCGACGGCGTCACCTACCAGATCGATCTTTCGCAGCCGCCAAAGTTCGACAAGGACGGCAACACGATCAATGCGCCGTCGAACCGTATCAAGAACCTGCAGTTCAACGGGCAACCAATTGACGCAGCGCAGAAATTCGTGGTCGCGACCAACAACTACCGGGCGGGGGGCGGCGGCAATTTCCCCGACATCGCCGCCGACAAAGTGGTGTTCGTAGCCCCCGACACCAACCGTGACGTCGTCGTGCGCTACATCATCGATCAGGGCGCGATCAATCCATCTGCCGACGCCAACTGGACGTTCGTGCCGCTCGCCAATACGAGCGTGACCTTCGACAGTGGGCCGAAGGCCCGGCAGTTCCTGGCGCAAGTGAAGGGTGTGACCATCGAGGATGCTGGTGACGCCGCCGAAGGCTTTGCCCGCTTCCGGATCAAGCTCTGAGCTTCAGGCGAACCAGGGTCGGGCCGCCCGTCTCGAGGCGGCCCATCATTTTGAGCGGACGATGAAGATCTAGCTGGTCCGGCGATCCATACGCAGGCCGATGAAAATTAGCGCGAGACATTAAGAATGTGCGCTAACTACCTGAGAAAACTTGATACGCCGCAGGGCGGCGACTGATCAAACCTGACGCGACTGGGCGTCGTCGGAAAACAGCGACGGGCCGGTCTGGTCGATGATCTGGCGTCCCTTGCGCAGAGCGGCATCGATCGCGTCCTGCTCCGATGTGAAGAGATCGGCGCGGATGAAGCTGCGGGTCTTGGTGCCGCCATCCGCCGAGGCCTTCTCGATGCTCCCAGCCAGACGAAACTGCGAGCCTTCGCGCATGGGCGTCGCGCGGATGGTGCATTCGGCATAGGCCTCGGTCTTTCCAGGCGCAGCCTGCGTCTGGTTTTCAGAGGAGCCCGAACGGCCGAACAATTTCGAGAAAAACGATGCCATGCCCAAGACTTAGACGCCGCGGCCGACACTGTCAAAGCCTAAGTGCCGATAATCGACCGCACCGCCCTGATCCATTTAAATGATGAGATTGGAGAGGATCTCGTTCTCGGTGATGTCCTGGTAGCGAAGCCCCGCGGCGTCGAAGCGGGCCTTCAACACCGGAAAGTTCTCGGCCTGTTTGGTCTCGATGCCGATCAGAATGGAGCCGAAGTTGCGCGCCGATTTCTTCAGATATTCGAAGCGCGAGATGTCGTCCTCGTCGCCGAGCAGATTGAGGAAGTCGCGAAGCGCACCGGGTCGTTGCGCCATGCGCAGAATGAAGTACTTCTTCAGCCCGGCATGGCGCATCGCCCGTTCCTTGACGTCAGGGAGGCGGTCGAAATCGAAATTGCCCCCGGAGACGACGGCAACCACCGTCTTGCCCGCGAGCTTCTCGGGGCCGAGCGCTTCCAGGGCCGCAACCGAAAGGGCGCCTGCGGGTTCCAGCACGACACCTTCGACGTTCAGCATCTCGACGATCGTCAGGCAGATCGCATTCTCCGCCAAAAGCATCACCTGATCGGCGGAAAAGCGACGGAGCGCTGCAAAATTGAGATCGCCGATCCGTCCGACTGCGGCACCGTCGACGAAGTTGTCGACCTGGTCGAGGGTCACGACGCTGCCGGTTTCCAGGCTCTCGCGCAGGCTGGGTGCACCGGCGGGTTCGCAAAAGATGAAATGATCCGCTGCAACCGCGTCCTTGAGATATCCCGTCACGCCGGCGGCAAGGCCGCCGCCGCCAACGGGCAGAACAACGAGATCGGGCGTGACGCCATCAGGCAGTTGCCAGGCGATTTCCGCCGCAACGCTTGCCTGACCCTCGATGATGTCGGCGTGATCGAAAGGCGGCACCATGACGCCGCCGATCGCTTCGACGTGATCGCGCGCCGCCTTGTAGCATTGATCGAAGATATCGCCGACGAGGCGGATGGTGATGAACTCACCGCCAAACATGCGGGTCTTGTCGATCTTCTGCTGCGGCGTCGTCACCGGCATGAAAACGACGCCCGGCACGCCGAAGTGACGGCAGACGAAGGCAAAGCCCTGGGCGTGGTTGCCGGCCGAGGCGCAGACGAAGGTCTTGCCGGAGGCACCGGCGCCAAGCGCCTTGCGGAAGAAGTTGAAAGCGCCGCGGATCTTGTAGGAGCGGACGGGCGACAGGTCTTCGCGCTTGAGGTAGATGTTGGCGCCGTAGCGCGCGCTCAAGTGTTCGTTGAGCTGCAGCGGCGTCGGCGGGAAGATTTCCCGCAAGGCTTCGGTTGCGGCTTCAACATCCTGCTTCATCGCGTGCGGTCTTCCGTTGAGTTGGTCGATGGCTGTGGCTATTGCACATTGCAACGCACGAAGCCATCGCTTTGACTCGAATCGGACCGCCGTGAACAATGCAGCCGCATCCCCTTCGGCCGGGACGTCCGCAACGCTTTCCGGGAAACTGAACGCTTGAACGCAACTCTGATCCGGCATGCCGTGCACATCGCGGCAATCCTCGGCATCTATCTCGCATGCGCGATGCTGGTGCCGGCGATGGTTGATCTCTACTACGGCCATCCCGATTGGCAGATCTTCGCCGCTTCGGCCTTCATGGTCGGCGGGTTGTCGCTTGCGACCTTCATGGCGACCCGCATGGGGCCGCCGCCCTTCTCCAAGAAGTTCGGCTTCGTCCTCGTCAACCTGCTGTGGGCCGTGTTTTCGGTGGTCGGCGCGATCCCGCTCTGGCTGTCGTCGCTCGACCTCGATTTTGCCCAGGCGCTGTTCGAGTCCGTATCGGCTATCACCACGACCGGCGGCACCGTCATCGTCGGGCTCGACGACGCGCCGCCCGGACTGCTCGTCTGGCGCTCGCTGCTCTGCTGGCTCGGCGGCATCGGCATCGTCGTGCTCGGCCTCTTCATCATCCCCTATCTCAGGGTCGGCGGCATGTCCTTCTTCAAGATGGAATCCTCCGATACCAGCGACAAGCCGTTTGCACGCCTCGCCAGCTTCAGCCGCGCGTTCCTGATCGTCTATGTCGTCATCACGCTCCTCTGCACCATCGGCTACTTCCTGACCGGCATGAACCGCTTCGACGCCATCAACCACGCGATGTCGACCGTCGCCACCGGCGGCTTTTCCACCCATGATGCATCCTTCGCCTATTTCGGCAGCATTCCACTGCTCTGGACGGCGACCTTCTTCATGGCGCTTTGCAGCCTGCCGTTCTCGATCCTGATCGTGCTCGTGGCGCGCGGCCGGCTTGACGCGCTGCGCGATCCGCAGATCATCGTCTTTCTCGGCTATCTCTCTGCCTTTTCGGTCGCAGTGGCGGTCTATCACCGCCTGGCGAATGGCGTCGAATTTCACCTGGCCCTGGCGCATTCCTTCTTCAACATCACCTCGATCCTGTCGACCAGCGGCTACGCCAGCCAGGACTACAGCCTCTGGGGCCCCTTCGTCGTCATGGCCGCCTTCATCGCGACCTTCATGGGCGGTTGTTCCGGATCGACGGCAGGCGGCATCAAGGCCTATCGCTTCATCGTGCTCTTCAACGCGATCCGCTCGGGGCTCAACAAGCTCGTCTATCCCAATGCGATCTACGCAGTGCGCTATGGCAACAACACCGTCGATGCCGACACGCAGCGGGCCATCTTCCTGTTCTTCATCACCTATATCCTGCTCTGGGTCTTCGGTAGCCTCGCCATGGGTGCGCTCGGCTACGACCTGGTCACAGCGACATCGGCGGTCATCACCTGCCTTTCGAATGTCGGTCCCGGGCTTGGCCCCATCATCGGGCCGGCCGGCAACTTCTCGACGCTCGGCGATCCCGAGCTCTATCTGCTGTCGATGATGATGCTTCTCGGTCGTCTGGAAGTGCTGACCGTGCTGGTGATTCTGACGCCGGTGTTCTGGAAGCATTGACCATTGGCCGGCCGGCCCTATCGTCTTGACTTGATGCGGCAGATGCCGAAAGTCGGTGTCAACCGGCGATGGGGGAACGTCATGGTGAAACATATGCTTCTTCTGGCGACGCTGAGCGCCGCCACGACACTATCTGGAAACTTCATCGCCCACGCCGGACCACTCACCGACGCGGCGGCGCAGGCGGAGAAACTTGCCGCATCGGGCGATGCGGCAAAGGCGCGAGACCTGCTTCTCAAGGCGATGAGCGACTTTTCGCAAACGCTGCCCTTCGCGATCGGCAAGGCGATCTTCGTCTCCAAGCAGCCGACTGGCTATGCGATGTACCAGCCGCGAGACGGCTCGGTCTTCAAGGAGGGAGAGTCGCTGATCTCCTACATCGAGCCGATCGGCCTCTCCTGGAAGGATGCGGCGGAGAAGGGCAAGCTCGAGAGCCATTTCACCGTCGATTTCGATATCCTCAATCCGAAGGGTGACGTGCTCGCCGGCCAGAAGGCCTTCGGCGACTTCACCTTCACCGGTTACCTCAGGAACCAGGAAATCTATTCGACGCTGACCATCGATGTTTCCGGCGCGCCGGCCGGCGACTACGTGCTGCGTTTCCATTTCAATGACGTCAACAGCGGCAAGACCGCCAGCGTCGACCAGCCCTTCAAGATTGCCGGACCGTAAGACCATGCCCCATGCAATAACGACTGTTGGTTTCGATGCCGACGATACGCTTTGGCAGAACGAGCAGTTCTTTCGCCTCACCGAGGCGCGCTTCGCCGAACTTCTCAGCCCTCACACCGACACCGAGCATCTGTCCGAACGGCTGCTTGCCGCGGAGAAACGCAATCTCGGTCTCTACGGTTTCGGCATAAAGGGTTTCGTGCTCTCGATGGTCGAAACCGCGGTGGATGTGACGGATGGCAAGGTCCCCTCTTCCGTGATCGCCGAAATCCTGGCGGCCGGCCGCGACATGCTTGTCCATCCGGTCGAACCCCTGCCCCATGTCCAAGAAACACTCAGTGCCCTTCACGGCACCTTCCACCTTGTCATGATCACCAAAGGCGATCTCTTCGACCAGGAGCGCAAGCTTGCAGCCTCCGGGCTCGGCGACTATTTCGACGCCGTCGAGATCGTCAGCGACAAGAATGCGAGCACCTACGAGCGCATCTTCAAGCGCCATGGCGACGGGCCGCTGAAAAGCCTTATGGTCGGCAACTCCTTGAAATCCGACATCGTTCCGGCCCTTGATGCGGGAAGCTGGGGTGTTTACGTCCCACATGCACTGACCTGGGCGTTCGAGCATCACGACAAACCGGAGAACCATCCGAGATTTCGCGAGATCGACGATCTCGGCGGATTGCCGCCGATTCTTGAACGCTTGCCCCTCTAGGCACGGGGGCTCATTGTCCTCCTGCGGCCACACCACCAAAAGGCTGCTAGGGAGGCGTCGGAGGCTATCGCGACCGCATCCGCGCTAGCGCGTCCAACGAAATCCGCCTAAGCAACAGAACGCCTGAGCGGCAATCCACCTTTCACCTGTCTGGATGCACTTGACTGTTCCCGTTGAGTGTTTGATCTAGGGGCTAAAGCGGGCGTGGCGAAACTGGTAGACGCAAGAGACTTAAAATCTCTCGGCCTTGGCTGTGCGGGTTCGAGCCCCGCCGCCCGCACCAGACATCCGGCTTTCAATGATTATCCCGCGCACGTGTAGCCGCTCGCTGAGAAGCGAGAGGTTGCCTCAGAGAGCGCGGTCGCTCAGTTGTTGTAGTAATAACAATCGCATTCGGCCCGGTAGGCGTCGTCGTGCCATACCCGGACGGCGAGTTTCGTTGCGCATCCCTGGTTTTCCAGCCTGAGGCCGAGAAGTGAGACCGCTGCCGCCTTCGAATTGGGGGCGTCCACCTCGATTGCCGATCCAACCTGGTGGACTCCCTGCCGCGGGGTCCAGGTGAAGATCTGAACGCTATAGTGCATCGAATATCCTCCGTGGGAGAGATGGTGTGCACGCAATACTCACGCTTGTGTTCGGATTGAGCCGGCTGCCTTGAAGCGAACTAGCCGTCTTCTACGGTCGCTTCCGGCCGATCGCCGCCGTCTGTGTGCTCGAAGTGCCAGTGGCCTTCGTCATCCTGGAAACTGATATCTTCGTCGTCGCCGCCGACCTGTTGTTCGGCGGCGGCAGCCTTGGCGGCGGCTAGCGCCATTTCGCGGCTGGGAAAGGGTTCCGAATATGCATCGGCGGCCTTATAGGCCCATCCTCCGTCATGAGGAACGATGGTGTAAGTGATCCGCGCCATACTTCCCTCCCAATCGTCCGAAAACGCTTCGGTCTTCGGCGGGCCGTTGCCGCACGGCCCTTTTTTCCTCCTCGTCAAAGGCATGCTCATGCCGAACGCGGCGGATATTACCACAGGTGCGGTGCGAATTGCCACCTTCGCGAATCACTCCGAAACGGCGTGTCGCGAATCAAAAAAGCGGCCCCTATCGGAGCCGCCCTTGATCAAGAAATCCAATATCTTAAACCAATCAGCCGGCGAGCTTCGCGGCGATCTTGGCGACATGGGCGCCCTGGAAACGAGCGGCTTCGAGTTCAACCTCGGAGGGCTGGCGCGAACCGTCGCCGCCGGTGATCGTCGAGGCGCCGTAGGGCGAGCCGCCCTTGATCTCGTCGAGGCCCATCTGGCCCTGGAAAGCATAGGGAAGACCGACGACGACCATGCCGTGGTGCATCAGGGTCGGGATGAAGCCGAGGATCGTCGACTCCTGACCACCATGCTGCGTCGCAGAGGATGTGAAGACCGAGCCGACTTTGCCGACCAGCTTGCCCTTGGCCCACAGGCTGCCGGTCTGGTCGATGAAGTTGCGCATCTGCGAAGCGACGGTGCCGTAGCGCGTGCCTGCGCCAAAGATGATTGCGTCATACTGCGCAAGTTCTTCGACAGTGGCGATCGGCGCTGCCTGGTCCAGCTTGTAGTACGAAGCCTTGGCGACTTCTTCCGACACGAGTTCGGGAACGCGCTTGACGTCCACTTCTGCGCCGGTCGATTTTGCGCCTTCGGCCACCGCATAGGCCATCGTTTCGACGTGTCCGTATGCCGAATAATAGAGAACAAGAACCTTGGCCATAAAATGCTCCTTTGGATTCAAGCGATCCCACTTGATCACCGCTGCCGGGAAGATTTATCAAAATGCGGCCGCTTGCCAGGAGCTGTCCGGGAAACAGACTGTTCTCGTCCGTCGAACAATAAACAATTACTGTTAAACGATCAGCTTACATAAATAGGGATCACCGATGAGCAGCACTAAAATCGTCACCGCCGCGATGGTCGCCATCGGCGATGAACTTCTGTCGGGTCGCACCAAGGACAAGAACATCGGCCATCTCGCCGACATGATGACCATGGTGGGCATTGATCTGCGCGAAGTGCGGATCGTCGCCGATGACGAAACCGCCATTGTCGAAGCGATCAATGCCGTACGCAGCCGCTACGATTACGTCTTCACGTCGGGCGGCATCGGCCCCACCCATGACGACATCACCGCCGACGCAGTGTCGCGCGCTTTCGGCGTCGAGTGCGTCTACGAGCCCGAGGCGATGGCCCTGCTCGGCGCGATGTACGAACGCCGCGGCATGGAGTTCACCGATGCGCGCAAGCGCATGGCGCGCATGCCGCTTGGCGCACGCCATATCCCGAACCCCGTCTCAACCGCGCCGGGCTTCGCGATCGGCAACGTGCATGTCATGGCCGGTGTGCCGCAGGTGTTTCAGGCCATGCTCGACGCCTTGCTGCCCGGCCTTCAGGTCGGTTCGCCCCTCCTCTCGCACACCGTGCGTTCGCCATTCGGCGAAGGTGATATCGGCAGTCCGCTGACGGAGGTGCAGAAGAACCATCCGGAGACGAGCATTGGCTCCTACCCCAAGTTCGACGGCAAGAACTTCTCGACCGATATTGTCGTGCGTGCCCGCGATCCGCAGGCGCTGGCTGCGGCCGAAGCCGACGTGCAGGCGATGATCCAGGCAATCACCGAAGCACGCGCGAAAGCCTGACGGCCCTGCATAGCGCGCTTGGCGCATCTTAAAGGACGCGCGGCGCTGTAGAGCCTTGCACTTTGACCGCTATTGCCGTTATTGCATGTCGGCAAATCAGGATGACGCGTTCCCGCCTGCCCGATCTGCCGGACGCTTCGTCTTTACCAAGTACAGACAAGCCGGAGCCCACTGATGTCGCTGCCCGATAAAGCCTTTCCCGTCTCCTGGGACCAGTTCCACCGTGACGCGCGCGCGCTTGCGTGGCGCCTCGCCGACAACGGCCAGGAATGGCGCGCCATGGTCTGCATCACGCGTGGGGGTCTTGTTCCTGCGGCGATCATCTGCCGCGAGCTCAATATCCGTATGATCGAGACTGTCTGCATCGCGTCTTACCATGACTATGACACGCAGGGTCAGATGAAGGTGCTGAAGGGCATCGCGCCCGAAATCGCCGAGAACGGCGGCGAAGGCGTGCTGATCGTCGACGACCTGACCGACACTGGCAAGACCGCCGCGGAAGTGCGCGCCATGTTGCCGAAGGCGCATTTTGCCGCCGTCTACGCCAAGCCGAAGGGCCGGCCGATGGTCGATACCTTCGTTACCGAAGTGAGCCAGGACACCTGGATCTACTTCCCCTGGGACATGGGCTTCACCTATCAGGAGCCGATCGCCAAGGGCACCCGCGGCTAAGCGCCGGGTAGGCAAAAGCGCCGCGAGCGGTCCCTTCCAAGAAGTCCGGCTGCTTGAGGCGTTGCGTTTCCAGCCTCATGCCATTGGCGGAATGGCGCCAACCAATGTTTCGGCGGTGAGCCCCCGCCCGGCCTGGCTGCCGGCCGCACCATGTCGCCAGACGGCGGCCGCCGCTGCCTCGAAGGCCGGCATCCCTTGAGCAAGATGTGCGCCGGTGATGCCGGCGAGAACGTCTCCCGAACCGGCCGTTGCCAGCCATGCTGGCGCATTGTTGTTGACCACGGCCCGACCGTCGGGTGCTGCGATCACCGTGTCTGCTCCCTTGTAGACGATGACCGCATGGCTCTCGCGAGCCGCCTTCTGCGCCTTTTCGATCTTGGAGAGTGCGCCGTCGCCGGCAATTTCGGGAAAGAGGCGGGCGAACTCGCCCTCGTGCGGCGTCATGACCATCTGCCCCCCACCTCTTGCAAGCGCGGCAAAGAGGTCCTCGCGGTTCGCCTGAAACGACGTGATCCCGTCTGCGTCGAGCACCAGCGACCGATCGCACAAAGCAAGCGCAAAATCCCTCGCCTTCTTGCCGACACCGAAACCAGGCCCGAGGACGAAGCTGCCCAAGCGACGATCCTGCAGCCATTTCGTCAGGTCTCGCTTACCTTCCACTTCCTTGACCATCACGGCGGTCAGTTGCGACGCATTGATGCCGAGCGCAGCCTTTCCCGTTGCCACCGTGACCAATCCGGCGCCGGCCGCGAGACCGGCCGTGGCTGCCAGGCGCGCTGCCCCCGTTGCTTGCCGGTCGCCTGAGAAGACGACGAGGTGACCACGCCTGAACTTGTGCATTGACGACGCGAGATCTCCACCCCAGCCTGACCAGACCGCCGGCGAGTTCAGACGCAGCGGGCCGGCCTCGGCCAGCACGATGCGCGACGGGATTCCGATATCGAAGACGTCGAGCGTTCCGCACAGGGATCGACCGGGCAAAAGCCAGTGGCCCGGCTTCGGCGCTATGAAGGTTACCGTGTGGCGGGCTGCGAAAGCGGCGCCACGGACTTCACCGGTCCGCCCATCGATGCCGCTCGGCAGATCGACCGCAATGACCGGTAGCCCGCTCGCGTTGACCCGTTCAATGAGCTGAACGACGTCACCCGAGAGATCGCGCGAGAGCCCGGCCCCGAACAGCGCATCGATGACGACATCGCCGGCCCGAAGTTCGATTGCGTCAAGCGACGCGACCGGCCCATTCCATTCCGACCGTGCGCGTGCGGCGTCGCCTTGAAGTGCCGCGGGATTGCCGAGTGCAAAAACCGCGATATCCGCCCCACTTTCCGCAAGACCGCGTGCCGCGACGTAACCATCGCCGCCGTTGTTGCCCGGCCCACAGAGGACGACGAAACGGTGAGCACCGGGGAAGTATCGCAGGGCCGCAGCGGTCACGGCCAGGCCGGCATTGCGCATCAGCGTGAAGCTTTCGATGCCGGATTGGGCGGCTGACTGATCGATTGCCGTCATTTCCGTGGACGTGATCAACAAGTGCTGAAGTTCGGAGCGCATGTCGCAGACTTATCCACGCCCGGCGGCATGACGCAAGGCCTCACACCCAGCGCGCCATTTGCCCCATAATTATGCATTTGCACATATTTGTTGCTCAAATAACGTGCGTCACCCTATTGGAGACTGAAAGCATCGACCGATGCCGGGCAACTTTCGATCGAAAATCATAAAAATTAGGCAGATCCCAGCCAGGAAATGGCATGGAAACCCAGCGATCCGCGTCTCGGCAGTAGATTTTTTGTCGTTTTGACAGATTTTCGCAGAAAAACTGGCATGCAACGTGCATATTCAGGGCGAGCGGGCATGATCCTGCTTTAAAGGGAGAAGCGGAGAGACATTTTCTCATGAAAAAGATCGAAGCGATCATTAAGCCCTTCAAGCTCGACGAAGTGAAGGAAGCCCTTCAGGAAGTCGGCCTGCAGGGCATCACCGTCACGGAAGCCAAGGGCTTCGGGCGGCAGAAGGGTCACACGGAGCTGTATCGCGGCGCCGAATACGTGGTGGACTTCCTGCCGAAGGTTAAGGTCGAAGTCGTGCTGGCGGACGAAAACGCGGAGGCCGTCATCGAGGCGATCCGCAATGCCGCGCAAACCGGCCGCATTGGTGACGGAAAGATTTTCGTTTCCAATGTGGAAGAAGTCATCCGAATTCGCACGGGCGAAACCGGCCTCGACGCCATCTGATATCACGGGCCGTCCGGCCCGGTTTTTTCAAACCTCGTCATCTCACACAGGGAATAACGGCAAATGACGACTGCAAGCGATATTCTGAAGCAAATCAAGGACAACGACGTCAAGTTCGTCGACCTGCGCTTTACCGATCCCAAGGGCAAGCTGCAGCACGTAACGATGGATGTGGTCTGCGTCGACGAAGACATGTTCGCCGATGGCGTCATGTTCGACGGCTCCTCGATTGGCGGCTGGAAGGCCATCAACGAGTCCGACATGGTGCTGATGCCCGATCCGGAAACAGCGCATATGGACCCGTTCTTCGCGCAGTCGACGATGGTCATCATCTGCGACATTCTCGATCCGGTTTCGGGCGAATCCTATAACCGCGACCCGCGCGGCACGGCCAAGAAGGCGGAAGCCTACCTCAAGGCATCGGGTATCGGCGACACCGTCTTCGTCGGCCCGGAAGCCGAATTCTTCGTCTTCGACGACGTCAAGTACAAGGCCGATCCGTACAACACCGGCTTCAAGCTCGACTCCTCGGAACTGCCGTCGAACGACGACACCGACTATGAGACCGGCAACCTCGGCCACCGCCCGCGCGTCAAGGGTGGCTATTTCCCGGTTCCGCCGATCGACAGCTGCCAGGACATGCGCTCGGAAATGCTGACGGTTCTGTCCGAAATGGGCGTAACGGTCGAAAAGCATCACCACGAAGTGGCCGCCGCCCAGCACGAGCTCGGCGTCAAGTTCGACGCGCTGGTGCGCAACGCCGACAAGATGCAGATCTACAAGTACGTCGTGCACCAGGTCGCCAACGCCTACGGCAAGACGGCAACCTTCATGCCGAAGCCGATCTTCGGCGACAACGGTTCGGGCATGCACGTGCATCTGTCGATCTGGAAGGACGGCAAGCCGACCTTCGCAGGCGACGAATATGCCGGCCTGTCGGAAACCTGCCTCTACTTCATCGGCGGCATCATCAAGCACGCCAAGTCGCTGAATGCCTTCACCAACCCGTCGACGAACTCCTACAAGCGTCTCGTCCCGGGCTACGAAGCACCGGTTCTGCTCGCCTATTCGGCACGCAACCGCTCGGCTTCCTGCCGCATCCCGTTCGGCACCAACCCGAAGGCCAAGCGCGTTGAAGTCCGCTTCCCGGACCCGACCGCGAACCCCTACCTCGCCTTTGCAGCCATGCTGATGGCCGGCCTCGACGGCATCAAGAACAAGCTGCATCCGGGCAAGGCCATGGACAAGGACCTCTACGACCTGCCGCCGAAGGAACTGAAGAAGATCCCGACGGTTTGCGGCTCGCTGCGCGAAGCGCTCGAAAGCCTCGACAAGGACCGCAAGTACCTGACGGCCGGCGGCGTGTTCGACGACGACCAGATCGACTCCTTCATCGAACTGAAGATGCAGGAGGTAATGCGCTTCGAAATGACGCCGCATCCGGTCGAGTACGACATGTACTACTCGGTCTAAGACCGTGCAGGCCGGCAGCAACATCGCGTCCGGCTAAGCAACCCATGCAGAAGGCCGGCGCCTCGATCGAGGTCGCCGGCTTTTCTTTTTCGACTGATGCTCGCGCTCATGGAAACGCTGCACCTCTGGGTGGGCGGCACGCTTTGCCGAATTGTGTGATATTATGTAGACGGCAACTTTTGCGCGTCTATCCGGACAGCTAGCGCAATTGTCCAACGCCGGGCGGAAGGGAGATCCCTATTGATGTTTTGGGTTCGCCAACCCAGATAATCTCCTGAAAGGATGTGTTGCGTCATGAAACAAAGAAACGCCAAATTCGAGATCGGACAGGTGGTTCGCCATCGGATTTTCCCGTTCCGAGGCGTCATTTTCGACGTCGATCCGGAATACGCCAACACCGAAGAATGGTGGAACGCCATTCCGCAGGAGATCCGCCCGAGCAAGGATCAACCCTTCTACCATCTGTTCGCCGAAAACGACGACAGCGAGTATGTCGCCTACGTTTCCGAGCAGAACCTGGAGTTCGACGACAGCGACCGGCCGATGCGCCACGCACAAGTCGATGCCCTGTTCGACAAGGATGGCGTCGGCCACTACAGGCCCAAGGCGGCTTTCCGTCACTAGGGCTTTTCGCCCCGGACAAATAAAAAACGCCCGGACGCTAGGTCCGGGCGTTTCTTTTAGGGATAGCGAGAGATCGCTTAGTTCTTCTTGGCAGCCTTCTGGGCTTCTTCGAGCTTCTTGCGGGCGTCTTCCGCCTTCTTCTGCATTTCTTCCTGCAGAAGGCGCTGACGCTCTTCAAGCTGCGACTGCTCGATCGGCTCGCCGTCGAAGATACCGGTGAAGCCCGTGAGGGCCATCTTGATCGGGTTCGGAGCGCGCTGGAAGTTGACCGAGGTGAAGACCACCTCATTGCCCTTCTTCAGGCTGGCGATCAGCTGGTCGGACAGCGGCGCTTCGGCGACGCACTTGTCCGGCATGCAGATTGCGTAGTCGAGCTTGACCGGCTTGCCGCCGTCGATCTGCATCTGGACACCCGTCGGGATGAGGCGTGCGGACGGTACGGAAACCTGCAGGACCTTGCGGTTGACCTTGCCGCTTACGGTGATGAGGCCGACAGCGGTTACGAGCTGGCCGTTGTTGGCGGTCAGGAGGTTCTGGACGATGCAGACGTCATTGTCTTCCTGCTTGGTGCAGATCTTGAACCAGCCCTGCGGCGGCTTGCCACCCGCCTGCTGAGCGGATGCAACACTCGGTACGCCCGCAGCAGCTACAGAGAGCGCCAGCGCTGCCATACCCGAGCGTTTGGTAAAATTCGACTTGAAGATCATTGTGATTCCGTCTCCTGAAATCCGGTAACGGAACAGTTCGTTCCGCAGGTGAGTATCGTCAGCCGCCGTTGTCCTGTTGGCCAAATAAGGCAAATGCATGACCCCGTTTCCGGAAACACCTGTTACATTGGCTCGCTTCGATTATCCAGTGTTTCCTGTCATTTTTTGACTTGCTACTGGGCGGAATTTGGGCGGCTGATCGGTTGGATTCATCGGTCACCATTGGTAACGTTCAGGGAATCGGCCTGTTGATACCCCTTCACGGGAGGTGACTTTGCGTGCATTTCTTTCCGGTCTGGCTTTGCTCATGACCGTCACTTCGTTCGGCAATGGTGCGGCAGCCGCGCCCGTGCATGCCATTGCCATGCACGGCGAGCCGGCGCTGCCGGCCGATTTCAAGAACTTCCGTTACGTCAATCCGAACGTGAAGAAGGGCGGGAAGATCGCCTACGGCGTTGTCGGCAGCTTCGACAGCCTCAATCCCTTCATTCTGAAAAGCATGCGCACGACAGCGCGCGGCATGTGGGACCCGGAATACGGCAACCTCGTCTACGAATCGCTGATGCAGCGCTCGCGCGACGAAGCCTTCACCATGTACGGCCTGCTCGCCGAATCGGTTGAATGGGATGACGACCGGACCTTCATCCAGTTCAACCTCAACCCCAATGCCCGCTGGGCCGATGGGCAGCCGGTCACCGCTGAAGACGTGATCTTCAGCTTCGAACTGATGCGCGACAAGGGACGCGTCCCCTTCAGCAACCGTCTGGCCAAAGTGGCGAAGATGGAGAAGGTGGGCGACCGCAGCGTTCGCTTCACCTTTACCGAAGAAGCCGACCGCGAGCTTCCTCTGCTGCTCGGCCTCTCGCCGGTCCTGCCGAAACACGCCATCGACGTCGCAACCTTCGAGCAGACGAGCTTGAAGCCGCCGCTCGGCTCCGGCCCCTATCACGTCGCCGAAGTGAAGCCCGGCGAGCGCATCGTCTACAAGAGAAACCCGGATTACTGGGCGAAGGACCTGCCGTCGAAGGTCGGCCAGGATAACTACGACGAAATCTCGGTCGAATACTTCCTCCAGGAAAATTCGCTGTTCGAGGCGTTCAAGAAGGGCGAGATCGACATCTATCCGGAGGGCAGCGCCACCAAGTGGGCACGTGGCTACGATTTCCCGGCTGTCCGTAGCGGTGACGTCGTCAAGGAGACCTTCAAGCCGAAAACCCCCTCGGGCATGCTCGGCATCGTGTTCAATACCCGCAAGCCGATGTTCGACAACCTCAAGCTCCGCCAGGGTCTGGCGCTGGTGTTCGACTTCGAGTGGGTCAACAAGAACCTCTTCGATGGCGCCTACACGCGCACCCAGAGCTATTGGCAGAACTCGACGCTGAGTTTTCTCGGCGCACCGGCAGACGACCGCGAACTCGGCCTCATCGGCGATGCGCGCGATCGCATCAATCCGGCAATCCTCGACGGCACCTACCGGCTGCCGGTAACCGACGCTTCCGGACGTGATCGCAACGTGCTGCGCGTCGCCGTCTCGCTGATGCGGGAGGCGGGCTTCCAGATCAAGGACGGCAAGATGGTGGACGCCAAGGGCGCACCGCTCGCCTTCGAGATCATGAGCCAGAACGCGGGCCAGGAAAAAATCGCCCTCGCCTACCAGCGCTTCCTCGCGCCGCTGGGCATCCAGGTGTCGGTGCGCACAGTCGACGATTCGCAATACCAGCAGCGCAGCCAGTCCTTCGACTATGACGTGATCATCAAGTCCTTCCCGTCGACGTTGTCACCCGGCATCGAACAGGCCGGGCGCTGGTCCTCCCAGTCGCGGGATCGGCAGGGCAGCGACAACTTTGCCGGCGTTGCCGACAAGGATGTCGACCGCATGATCAACAACATTCTCCAGGCCCGCACGACCGAGGATTTCACGGCTGCCGTGCGCGCCCACGACCGGCTGCTGATCAACAATTCCTATCTGGTTCCGCTCTATCATCTGGACGCACAGTGGGTTGCCCGGCGCAAGCATATCGGCCGTCCCGATGTGTTGCCGCTTTATGGCTATCAGCTTCCGGCCTGGTGGGATCAAAACGCGCAATAGAGGTTGGTTCCCTTTTGGTAACGCATTGAAAGCCGGATAAAACCGGCTTATCTCGCCGACATACCAAACAAGGAAAGGCACCCGCACCATGCAAACCGTCAGCATCGATATCGTCTCGGACGTCGTCTGCCCCTGGTGCTATCTCGGCAAGGCAAGGCTGGATCAGGCGATCGCCAACGTCCCGGACGTGCTCGTCACCGTCAACTGGCGTCCCTACCAGCTCAACCCCGACCTGCCGCCGGAGGGCGTCGACCACAAGCAGCATTTGGCAGCGAAGCTCGGCGGCCAGGCGGCGGTCGATCGCGCCCATGACATGCTGCGCGAACTCGGAAACGCCGAGGGCATCGCCTTCGACTTTGACGCCGTGAAGATCAGCCCGAACACGCTCGACGCGCACCGGCTGGTCCGCTGGGCTGCGACAAACGGCGAGGCAGCGCAGACGGCCGTCGTCGGCATGCTGTTCAAGGCGAACTTCGAGGAGGGCCGCAATGTCGGCGATCACGCCGTGCTGCTGGATATCGCCGACAAGGCCGGCCTCGACCGTCCCGTCATCGCGGCATTGCTGACCTCCGACGCCGATAGGGACGCGGTCAAGGAAGAGGTCGGCATGGCCCGCGAGATGGGCGTGACCGGCGTCCCCTGCTTCATCCTCGACGGGCAATATGCCGTGATGGGAGCGCAATCCGTCGACGTGTTGACGAATGCGCTGCGCGAAATCGCCGAGATGAAGGCAAGCGGCAAGCCGAACTGATCCACCGCAGACGCTGCCGCATCACGCGGCAGCGCTCCCTGCCTGCATAGGCTATTTCGCCAACCCGGCGAGCTGCGTCATCACCATCGCAGCGCCCGAAAGACGCTTCTCCGGCGTTGCCAACTCCCTTTGGAAGAAGATGCTGTGGTCCGGCCGGATCTTCGCCAGCGTGCCCTGTTTGGCGATGTAGCCGACGAGTGCCGCCGGGTTCGGGAACTCCTTGTTGCGGAACTGCACGACGACACCCTTCGGCCCGGCATCGAGCTTCTCGACATTCGCCGTACGGCACAGCGACTTGATATAGACGATCTTCAGCAGGTGCTGGACCTCGATCGGCAGCGGCCCGAAGCGGTCGATCATCTCGGCGCCGAAGCCGTCGATTTCCTTCAGATCCGTCAGTTCGCCGAGGCGGCGATAGAGACCGAGCCTCAGGTGCAGATCCGGCACGTAGTGTTCCGGGATCATGACCGGGGTTCCGACCGAGATCTGCGGCGACCAGCCGGTATCGTGGATTTCTTCTTCACCCTTGAGCTCGGCGACCGCCTCTTCCAGCATCTGCTGGTAAAGCTCGAAGCCGACCTCCTTGATATGGCCCGACTGTTCCTCGCCAAGCAGGTTGCCGGCGCCGCGGATATCGAGGTCGTGGCTCGCCAGCTGGAAGCCGGCACCGAGCGTGTCGAGCGACTGCAGCACCTTCAGCCGTCGTTCGGCAGGTCCCGTCAGCGTCTTGTTGACCGGCAGCGTGAAAAGCGCGAAGGCACGCACCTTCGAGCGGCCGACACGACCGCGCAGCTGGTAGAGCTGGGCGAGGCCGAACATGTCGGCGCGGTGCACGATCAGCGTATTGGCCGTCGGGACGTCGAGACCGGATTCGACGATCGTCGTCGAAAGCAGCACGTCGTAACGCCCGTCGTAGAAGGCGTTCATGATGTCTTCGAGCTCGGTCGCCGGCATCTGGCCGTGCGCGACCGCTACCTTCAATTCCGGAACGTCGGATTTCAGGAAGTCATGGATCTCCGAGAGATCGCTCAGGCGCGGGCAGACATAGAAGCTCTGGCCGCCGCGATAGTGCTCGCGCATCAGCGTTTCACGGATCACCAGCGCATCGAAGGGCGAAATGAAGGTGCGCACCGCCATGCGGTCGACCGGCGGCGTCGTGATCAGCGACAGTTCGCGCACGCCGGTCAGCGCCAGTTGCAGCGTGCGCGGGATCGGGGTCGCCGAAAGCGTCAGCACGTGGACATCCGACTTCAGCTCCTTCAGCCGCTCCTTGTGCTTGACGCCAAAATGCTGCTCTTCGTCGATGATCAGAAGGCCGAGATTGGCGAAATTGACCGAAGTGCCAAGCAGCGCGTGGGTGCCGACGACGACGTCGGTCTTTCCGTCGGCCACCTCCTTCTTGGTCAACGCCAATTCCTTCGATCCAACGAGACGGGATGCCTGCTGGATGCGGATCGGCAGACCGCGGAAACGCTCGGAGAAGGTCTTGAAATGCTGGCGCGCCAGCAGCGTCGTCGGCACGACGACGGCAACCTGTACACCATTCATGGCCGCGATGAAGGCGGCACGCAGCGCGACTTCCGTCTTGCCGAAGCCGACGTCGCCGCAGACGAGGCGGTCCATCGGACGGCCGCTGCCGAGATCGTCGCGCACCGCCTCGATAGAGTTCAGCTGGTCCTCGGTCTCGTCATAGGGGAAGCGCGCTGCGAACTCGTCATAGACGCCATCCTGAGCGGCAAGAACCGGTGCCCGACGCGTGTGGCGTTCGGCGGCGATACGGATGAGGCCGCCTGCCATGTCCAGCAGCCGCTTCTTGAGCTTGGCCTTGCGTGCCTGCCAGGCAACGCCACCAAGCTTGTCGAGGATCGCATCAGTCCCTTCTGCTCCATAGCGCGACAGAAGCTCGATGTTTTCGACCGGCAGGAACAGCTTGGCATTGTCGGCATAGACGAGCTCGAGGCAATCATGCGGTGCGCCGACGGCTTCGATAGTGCGCAGCCCGACAAACCGGCCAATGCCGTGTTCGGCATGCACGACGTAACTGCCCTCGTCGAGACCCGCGACTTCGGCGATGAAGTCGGCCCCGCGCTTGCGGCGCCTCGAACGGCGTACCATGCGGTCGCCCAGGATATCCTGTTCGCCGATAACAACGAGATCGCCTGTCTCGAAACCGGCCTCGATACTGAGGACGGTCGATCCCGCCTCGCCCGGCTTCAGGCTCTTGACCTCGGCAAGCGCCTTGATCGGCTTGATGTTGCCGAGGCCGTGCTCGGCAAGCACCTGCAACAGACGGTCCAGCGATCCCTCGCTCCAGCCCGAAATGACCACCTTGGCGCCCTTCGAGCGCCGCTCGGCAATGTACTTGACCGCCTGGTCGAAGACGTTGACGCGTTCGCTGTCCGTCTCCCCCTCGCCGGCCGACTTCGCCCAGCGCATGCCCTGGCGCGCGTCGACCGATATCACCTGCCGGGCTTCGCCTTCATGCTCGCTGAACGGCGACAGACGAATGGCGTCGCGCGAGGTCAGTGCAGCATTGAAGCCCTGCGAATTCAGATAGAGCAGTTCCGGCGGAGCCGGCTTATAGGGCGTCCCCTGGGTCGTCTGCGACTTGCCGGGAGAGGCCGATGCCAGGCGGGCATCGTAGTAGTCGAGGATAAGCTTCGAGCGTTCGGCCGCGGCTTCGCGCGCCAGATGATCGGTGACAATGCGGAAACCATGGAGATAATCGAAGACCGTTTCCAGCCCGTCATAAAAGAGCGGCAGCCAGTGCTCCATGCCGGCATAACGCCGCCCTTCGGAGACGGCCTGGTAGAGCGCATCGTCGCGGGTCGTCGCGCCGAAAAGCGATAGATACTGCTTGCGGAAATGGCTGATCGTCTCCGGCGTCAGCGATACCTCGCTCATCGGGTTGAGATCGAGGGAGCGGACCTGGCCGGTCGTGCGCTGGCTTGCGGGATCGAAGCAGCGGATGGTCTCCAGAGTATCGCCGAAGAAGTCGAGGCGCAGAGGCTCGCCGCTGCCGGGCACGAAGACATCGAGGATGCCGCCGCGCACCGCATATTCGCCCACTTCGCGCACAGTCGCAACGCGCTCGAAGCCGTTGCGCTCAAGCCGGGTGGCGATGTCATCCATGCGCACCTGGTTGCCGGGGCGGGCCGAAAACGCCAGGCTCTCGATCACATCCTGCGGCGAGATCTTCTGCAGGGCAGCATTGACCGTCACCAGCACGATCGCCGCATGCGGCTTCTTCTTGTGCGCGATCAGAGCACTGAGCGCCGCGAGACGCCGCGCTGACGTGTCGGCGCTTGGCGACACGCGGTCATAGGGAAGGCAGTCCCAGCCGGGTAGTGTCAGCACCGGAATATCCGGCGCCACGAAACCGAGAACCTGCTCAAGATCCGCGATCCGTTGACCATCCGAGAGAATATAGGCGACCGGCTGGCCCGCGCGCGCGAGCTCGGCCAGAACCAGTGCCTCGGCGCCTGATGGAACCGGGCCGATCGTGATCTCCCGCTGTGCTTCGACAATCTTCTTCGGATCAAGGCCAACCAGCATCATCGGTCTATTTCATCCCTTCGGGAAGCTTGTCGAAATCCGGACGATAGGCGGCAATGCGCTCGAACATCGGCGTCTGATAGCGAGCGGGCACCGGCTGTTCTCCAGTGATCCACCTGACGAGATCATTGTCCTCTTCGCGCATGATCGTCTCGAGTTCATCTAGCTCCACTTCGGAAAGCGCCGAAAGCTCGGCCTCTGCAAACTGCCCGAGGATCAGGTCCATCTCGCGGATGCCGCGATGCCAGGCGCGGAACAGGATTCGCCGTCGCCGCGGATCGAGATCGGCGCTGGTGCGTGAGATGCCAGTCATGGAAATTCCTTCCTGCCGCCCGCTACTGCGCCGCGCGTCTTCCAAGGCGCACGAACGTCGCTGTAGCACTTTAGATTGCTGCATGCTTTTGCCCCTAAACCGGATTGGATTTAGGGAGAAGGGAAACATGCAGGAGAGCGCCGCGCATTCGGACGAACACGCGAAGGACGCTCTAGCGCTTTGATTCCAGAGCACCTTGTCGCCTTCAGTGATACCACTTGAAAGCGGGACGCTCTAGGCTACGGTTTGTCGTCAATGGGCTCTATAAACTCTGAATTGGTGATTGTCAGCCTTGCCAAAGCCCGATTTATCATCGCAATTTCATCACCATGCGTCCCGCCCTGCTCGACCCGCTCTTCTCACCGCTCGACACGCTTCCCGGCATCGGCCCGAAGATCGGCGAGCTCTATGCCAAGCTGCTCGGTCGTGAAACGATCGAGGATTGCCGTGTCGTCGATCTTGTCTTCCACGCGCCGCATTCGCTGATCGACCGTCGCCAGCAGCCCGGCATTGCCCATGCGCCGCAAGGGGTGATCGTCACCATTACCGGCCGGGTCGATCGGCACCAGCCGCCGCCGCGCGGGAAACCCAATCTTCCCTATCGCGTCTTCCTGCATGACGAAACCGGCGAACTGGCGCTCACCTACTTCCGGGTCAAGGGCAATTGGCTGGAGAAATCGCTGCCGGTGGATGAGACGGTGATCGTCAGCGGCAAGGTCGACTGGTTCAACGGCCGGCCTTCGATGGTCCATCCGGACTACGCGGTCCGCGCAAGCGAGGCGGAAAACCTGCCGCTGGTCGAACCGGTCTATGGTCTGACCGCCGGACTTTCGCCCCGGACATTGCGCAAGTCGATCGAGGCGGCCGTCGCGCGCGTCCCGGAAATGCCGGAATGGGGGGACGATGCGCTGCTCGCCAAGCAGGGCTTTGCCAGTGCGGCCGAGAGTTTCCGAGCGCTGCATGATCCCCGGGATGCAACGGATATCGATCCCCAGGCACCCGCGCGCCGCCGCCTGGCCTATGACGAATTTCTTGCCGGGCAACTGTCATTGGCACTGGTCCGACAACGTCTGCGCAAGGTCGCGGGTATTCCGGTTCACGCCACCGGCGCTCTCTCCCGGCCGGTCATCGACGCCCTTCCCTTTTCGCTGACGGCGAGCCAGTCCACGGCTATTGCCGATATCCTCAAGGACATGGCAGGCAACGAACGCATGCTGCGGCTGCTGCAGGGCGACGTCGGCTCCGGCAAGACGATGGTGGCGTTGATGGCGATGCTCGCAGCGGTCGAATCCGGCGGCCAGGCCGTGCTGATGGCACCGACCGAAATCCTCGCCCGGCAACACCATGCAACCCTTGCCAGGATGGCCGCTCCGGCCGGTATCACGATTGACGTCCTGACCGGCCGCACCAAGGGCAAGGAACGCGATGCCATTCTCGATCGCATCGCATCCGGCGAGACGCGGATGGTGATCGGCACGCACGCACTTTTCCAGGATACGGTGAACTACAAGGAGCTGACGCTGGCGGTGGTGGACGAGCAGCATCGTTTCGGCGTGCACCAGCGCCTGCGCCTGACCGCCAAGGGAATCTCGCCGCATATGCTCGTCATGACGGCAACGCCGATCCCGCGCACGCTGGTACTCGCGGCCTTTGGCGACATGGATGTCTCGAAGCTGACCGAGAAACCTGCCGGGCGGAAGCCGATCCAGACCGTGACGATCCCGACGGAACGTACCGGCGATATCGTCGATCGGTTGGACGCAGCGCTTCGCGAAGGCAAGAAGGCCTACTGGATCTGCCCGCTTGTCGAGGAGTCGGAGGCAGTCGACGTCATGTCGGCGGAAGAGAGGTACGAAGGCCTCGCCAAACGCTTCGGCAACACTGTCGGCCTCGTACACGGTCGCATGAATGGGGCGGAGAAAGATGGCGTCATGCTCGCCTTCAAGAACGGCGAGATCCGCTTGCTGGTCGCCACCACCGTCGTGGAAGTCGGCGTCGACGTGCCCGATGCGACGATCATGGTGATCGAACATGCGGAACGCTTCGGCCTTGCCCAGCTTCATCAGTTGCGCGGCCGCGTCGGCCGGGGCGATGAGGCTTCGACCTGCATCCTGCTCTACAAGGGACCGCTCAGCGAAAATGGCCGATCGCGGCTTTCGATCCTGCGCGACAGCGAAGACGGCTTCCTGATCGCGGAGGAAGACCTGAAGCTGCGCGGCGAAGGCGAGTTGCTCGGAACGCGCCAGTCGGGCACGCCGGGCTTCCGCATCGCCAGCCTGGAAGCCCATGGCGACCTGTTGGAAATCGCGCGGAAGGACGCCGCCTATGTGATCGAGCGCGACCCGGATCTGACATCGGAACGC
The DNA here is from genome assembly GCF_037120565.1 of Ensifer sp. CCNWLY38. Taxonomy (NCBI): domain Bacteria; kingdom Pseudomonadati; phylum Pseudomonadota; class Alphaproteobacteria; order Hyphomicrobiales; family Rhizobiaceae; genus Ensifer; species Ensifer sp. CCNWLY38. The sequence goes on along the minus strand of NZ_JBBBBO010000015.1, from coordinate 139,667 downwards.
GGCGAAGCACTCCGGACGCTGCTCTATCTCTACCGACGCGACGAGGCGATCCGCTTCTTGCGCGCCGGCTAGAGGCGATAAAGCGTGAGCCGGTTTCCGTCCCGAAGTGTGCCTCGATGTCAGGCGGTCTTCTGCTGGTTGATTTTCAGCGGTGCATTGGCAAGCGGCTTATAGTCGGGCGTCACGAGACCGCCGGAAATCAACAGCTTGGCGGCGTCTTCCGCACTCATCTCGAGCGGGATGATCTTGTCGCGTGGGATAAATAGCAGGAACCCGGCCGTCGGGATCGGGGTCGGCGGCAGAAAGACCGCCACCATATCCATGCCGCGCTCGTCGAACTTGGCTGCGATTTCGCCTTTCACATCCGTCGCGATGAACACGAGCGACCAAAGGCCGGGGCTCGGATATTCGATCAACCCGGCCTTCTTGAAGGACGACGACTGCTCCTGCAGAACCGTCTGGAAAATCTGCTTGGTGGATTTGTAGATCGTGCGGACAAGCGGTGTGCGGTTGACGAGGGATTCGGCCAAGTTCACGATCGACCGACCGACGAGGTTTGCGGTCATGAAGCCGACGAACGTGATCACGAAAATGGCGATGAGCAACCCGAAGCCGGGAATGGCGACGGGCGAATAGGTGTCCGGATTATAGAAATTCGGCAGATACGGCTTCACCCAACCGTCGGCCCAATCGATAAACGTGCGCACGAGCCAAACGGTGATCGCCACCGGTGCGCAGATGATCAGGCCGGTCAGGAAGTAGTTGCGCAGCCGGGTGCCGATATAGCCGCGTTTTGAGTGTTCCGTCATGCTTCTTCCGTCTTAACCTCACTCCACCCCGAAGGCCGGATGATAGGCGACCGTGCCCGCCGCCATCGCGCCGGAAAGAGCCAGCGCCATGAAATATTGCGGCGCACAACCGGGGAATACAAGAGCCGATTCGTTGCGGAAACCGAACTTTTGATAATAGGCAGGATCGCCGACGACGACGCAGCCGGAAGCGCCCTCCGCACGCAGCCATTCGAGCCCCTCGCGGATCAATTGCCTGCCGATGCCCTGTGCCTGAACGTCCGGCTTGACCGACACTGGCCCAAGCCCGAACCAGCCGGATTCTGCCGGCGTCAGAGTGACGGGCGAGAAGGCGACATGCCCGACAATCTCGTCGTTCATCTCGGCAACCAACGACATGCTCAGCGCCCCGGCTTCGCGCAGGCGTTCGATGATGAGGGGCTCGCTCTGATCACTGTGCGGATGCCCTTCGAAGGCGGCCGCGGTTACCTCGCGGATCCCCTTCTCATCTCCTGGGCGCTCATGCCGGACGTAGATCACTCTACGGTCACCGATTTGGCGAGGTTGCGGGGCTGGTCGACGTCGGTGCCCATGAACACCGCCGTGTGGTAGGCAAGCAACTGGATTGGCAGCGAAAAGATCATCGGCGCGATGATCTCGTCGACGTTCGGCAGCACGATCGTCGCCATCGTTTCGAGCTTCGAGGCGGCAGCCCCCTTCTCGTCGGTGATCAGGATGATCCGGCCGCCGCGCGCGGCCACTTCCTGCATGTTGGAAACCGTCTTCTCATAGAAGCGGTCATGCGGCGCAATGACGATGACCGGCATGTTTTCGTCGATCAACGCGATCGGTCCATGCTTCAGCTCGCCGGCGGCATAACCTTCGGCGTGGATATAGGAGATCTCCTTGAGCTTCAGCGCGCCTTCCATCGCCAGCGGGAAGCTGGTGCCGCGGCCGAGATAGAGCACATCGTCGCACTTGGCGAGCTGGTGCGACAATTGCTCGATCTGCGCCTGGATGGCGTTCAGCACCTGGCCCATGATGCGCGGCATTTCCGAGAGGCAGCGAACCAGCACCTGCTCCTCGTCTGCACTGACCGTGCCGCGGGCACGGCCGGCGCCGATCGCCAGCGACGCCAGCACCGCAAGCTGGCAGGTGAAGGCCTTGGTGGAGGCCACACCGATCTCCGGACCGGCGAGGATCGGGAACACGGCATCGGACTCGCGTGCGATCGTCGATTCACGGGTATTGACGACGGCGCCGATCTTTAAGCCCAGCTCCTTGCAGTAGCGCAGCGAGGCAAGCGTGTCGGCGGTTTCGCCCGACTGCGAGATGAACAGTGCTGCCGACTGCGGCGACAACGGGATTTCGCGATAGCGGAACTCGGAAGCGACGTCGATTTCCACCGGCAGGCGGGCATAACGCTCGAACCAGTATTTGCCGACGAGGCCGGCGAGATAGGCGGTGCCGCAGGCGGAGATCGCCAGGCTTGGAACCGTGGCAAAATCGATCGTGCCGGCGAGTGCCTTGATGCGGTTGTCGGCAAAGTCGATGTAGTGGCTGAGCGCGTGCGCGATCACCTCCGGCTGCTCATAGATCTCCTTTTCCATGAAGTGCCGGTGGTTGCCCTTGTCGATCATATAGGCGGCAGCCGACGAGATCTGCCGCGGCCGATCGACGGCATTGCCGGCGAGATCGAAGATATGCACGCCGTTTACGCCGATCACCGCCCAGTCGCCGTCGATCAGATAGGTGATCTCGTTGGTGAAGGGCGCAAGCGCGATCGCGTCGGAGCCGAGGAACATCTCGCCCTTGCCGTGGCCGATCGCCAGCGGCGGACCGTTGCGCGCCGCCATGATCGTCGACGGGTCGTCCTCAAAGAGCACGGCGAGCGCATAGGCGCCGGTGACCCGTTTCAGCATCGCATGCATCGCCTCACGCCGGCCAAGGCCCTCGCGGCGGAACCTGGAGAGCAGATGTGCCACGACCTCGGTGTCGGTGTCCGTCGCGAACGTGGCGCCAGCGGCGATCAGTTCGTCCTTCAGTTCGGCAAAGTTCTCGATGATGCCGTTGTGGACGACGGCGACGCCGTCGGTGAAGTGCGGGTGCGCGTTGCGCTCGGTCGGCGCGCCGTGCGTTGCCCAACGGGTATGGGCAATGCCGATCGTGCCGGCGAGCGGCTCTTCGCGAAGTCGGATCTCGAGATTGACGAGCTTGCCCTCGGCGCGCCGGCGCTCCAACGCTCCGCCATTGATGGTCGCGACGCCGGCGGAATCGTAGCCGCGGTATTCGAGGCGCTTCAGCGCATCGACCAGACGCTCCGATACCGGCTGATTGCCAACGATGCCAACAATACCGCACATAGTCGTCTCCGATTTTTCCCGGCGCCCGTCGTGGCGCGTCAGCCGATGAGGGCGGATGTCCCGCCCGTTGCGCTGCCTTGGTAAAGCATTTGTCGGGCGAGGCAATCCGCCCCGATTTCACTTTCGGTTTCAGTATTTAACGCTCTGCAGGCTTCCTTGAATCGCAGCCGATTCAATCAAGAAAACCTGCAGCAATCAAAACCCTACAGCGACCTTTGCGCATCCGATAAGGCGCGCGGCGCTGTAGATCTACTCGGCCGTTTTCGCGGCTTTCTTGGCCGCCTTCACAGCCTGGTAGCGCTCGCGCAGCAGGCGCGCCCGACCCGGCTTGATCTCCTGGCGCGCGCGGCCGAAGGCAACGGCATCTGCCGGAACGTCCTCGGTAATCACGCTGCCCGAGGCAACCAAAGCCCCATCACCGATCGTCACCGGTGCGACCAACGACGAGTTCGACCCGATGAAGGCATTTTCGCCGATCCGGGTCTCATGCTTGTTCACGCCATCATAGTTGCAGGTGATGGTACCGGCCCCGATGTTGGAACCCGCACCAACGAAGGCGTCGCCGATATAGGTCAGGTGGTTGACCTTGGCGCCAGCGCCGATCTCCGCCTTCTTGACCTCGCAGAAATTGCCGACCTTCGACTTTTCGCCGAGATCGGCGCCCGGGCGCAGTCGGGCAAAGGGGCCAACTGTCGCCCCTGCCCGCACCGTCGCGCCCTCGACATGCGAGAAAGCGTGGATGATCGCGCCGCTCTCGACGCGCGCGCCGGGACCGAAGACGACATTCGGCTCGATCAGTACATCCTGCTCAAGCACGGTATCCCAGGCGAGGAACACCGTTTCCGGCGCAATCATCGATACGCCCGACAACATCAGCTCGTGGCGCCGCCGCTGCTGCCAGAGCCGTTCGATGAAGGCGAGTTCGGCGCGTGTGTTGCAGCCGGTCAGTTCCTCCTCGGGCGCCTCGACGGCGATCGCCCGTCCGCCGATCTCGCGCACGATCTCCACGAGATCCGTCAGGTAATATTCGCCCTTGACGTTGGCGTTTCCGATGCGCCCGAGCAGATCGAGCGCCTTGCGGCCGCCGATCGCCATCAGTCCGCCGTTGCAATAGGTGATGCGGCGCTCTTCTTCGGTCGCATCCTTGTGTTCGCGGATGGCGAGCAAGGCACCGTCCTTGACGATCAGACGTCCATACCCGCTCGGATCCGCCGCCTCGAAGCCGATCACCACCACGTCGTTGCCGGCGGCAAGGCCATCACGGGCGGCCTTCAGCGGCTCCGGCGTGATCAGCGGCGTATCACCGAAGACGACGAGAATATCGTCATAGCCTTTCGCTATGGCGTCACGGGCGGCCAGCACTGCATGACCCGTGCCCAGCCGTTCCTTCTGCAGGTAGGAAGAGACCGACACGCCGCCGACATCGGCCGCCGCCGAGACCGATTCCGCATCACGACCGACCACCAGGGCGATATCGGAAATCGAAGCGCTTGCCAGCGCCTGGACGACATGGGCGATCATTGGCCGGCCAGCGACCGGATGCAGCACCTTCGACATGGACGATTTCATCCGCGTGCTTTCACCCGCAGCCAGAATGATGGCCAGGCACGTCCGTTCCATACAACAGTCTCCTTGGTCTTTCCGAGGCCAACGCCTCCTGCACAATTTCTTAAATCGAAATCGCCTTATGTACAAAACACGCACGATTCGGCGCTGTGGTATCTCTAAGATATTGCGAGAAGCATAATTCGCACAATCACGTCGCATTAACCGGCTTAAAACCGGATGATGGCATAAGAAGGCGCGGAGCCTGTGTCAGCAAGCAGTGCGGGTGCATCGCTCCCCAGGGGAACGAAACCGCAAATGCATAGCCGCACCGAACTGGATGTACAGGCACGACAGGCGAGCGTGGCCCTTACCTTTCTCCGCTCACCGTTGTTCCTGCTTGTCGTCACCCTCGGCGTGCTCGCGTTCCTGCTCTCCATCACGATCCCGCAACCGATCGGCCCGATGTTCTGGGATCACTATCTCTATCTCGATGCCGCCGACCGCATACGAGACGGGCAAGTGCCGTCAGTCGACTTCTTCACGCCCGTCGGCGCGCTTGGCTACTACCTTTTCGCTGGTCTGCAGGCCATCTTCCCCGACGGCCAACCATTGCTGATCGCGAGTTGGTGTCTGCTTGTCGTCACCGGGCCGATGATGGCGCTCGTCGTCTTCGACATGCAAAAGCGCTCGGCGCTCCTTGCCTATGCGACCCTGCTGCCGTTCCTGGTCTTCTCGGGCCTACCGTTCAACACCGGCGATTTCTACCCTTACCCCGGTTCCGACGGCTTTGGTATTTACAACCGGCAGGTCTGCCAGCTCCTCTACGTGCTGGCAGCGGTATTGGTTCATGTTCGCGACCGACGTATTCTCGTGTTCGTCGTTGCGGCGGCGATGGCAGCTCTCTTCTTCGTGAAGATCACAGGCGTTGTCGCCGGCACGGTTCTTTGCCTGATGGCATTTGCCGCAGGCCGTATCCCCTTCAAATCAGCGATAGCCGCAGCGTTGCTGTTCTTCGCCGTGCTGGGCGTGGTCGAGATTTCGATGGGCGCGGTGTCTGCCTATATCGACGACATCCTTGCGCTGCTGGCCGTCAATGACGGCAGCCTGTTGCCGCGCCTGCTGCAGGCAGCGTCGCTCAATGCCGGCCTGCTGATTCCGGCCGGACTGCTCGCGCTGGTGCTCTTCGTGGTGCACCTTCGATCCTTTGCGCGGTCCCTGCGACAGCTTGGCGGCTCCCCCTCTGCATCGGCACTCGCGGACGTCTTCGACCAATCGTTCCTTTGGTTGGCTGCCTTCGCTTTCGCCGGCATTCTTTTCGAAAGCCAGAACACCGGCAGCCAGGCCTTTATCTTTCTGCTGCCTTTGCTGCTCAAGGTCGTTGTCGACGAGGTCAGCGGTGCCGCGCCCAAGCCACGTGCGATCACTGTGGCCATTCTTGCCCTGGCGGCCGCCCTGCCGCCGGTCACCGCCATTGTTCAAAAGAGCGCTCGCGCCTGGATCGGCGCCGTCAACAATGTGCCGCTCGAGAGCCGAAACCTCAAAACGATGGGGGCAGTCAATCTCCGGCCGATTCTCGCAGTGCGCGCGGAGCGCCTGCGCGATATCTATGCGGCGCATCGCCCCACATTCGACGCCTTGGCGGATGCCGGCGAACTGCCGTCTTTCCTGCTTTACAGCGATTTCGACTTCCAGGCCGGCTGGCTGACGAATGTGGATGAAGCCATCGATGCGATGCATACCTATGAAGCGGCAAACGGCGTGCGTTTCGAGACGATCCTCAACATCGATTTCACCAATCCGTTTCCGTGGCTGATGGATCGCCGCGCCCCGGAACATGTCGCCATCGGTGCCGATCCGTTCCGCGCAGTCCCTCCGCCGGACGAAAATGTCCGCGCCGCCATCCGCTCACTCGACATCGCGCTCGTGCCGACTTGTCCGGTCACCAACGTAAACCGCATGCTGCTTTCGCTCTATCAGCCGAGCCTTGAACCGGGCCACACCCGAGTGGTGCTGACGAAATGCTATGACGCCTTCATCCGCAACGAACTAAAGGCCGCGGCGCCTGCCGCTGGCGGCTCTTGAAATCTGACGATCAGGCTTCGGGCCGGAGACGGCTTTCGGTCAACAGCCCGCTCTCCTCCAGGATCGGATAGGCGACGGACGCGATATGCGCGTTGACGCGCTTGAGATCGCGCAGCATGTCGAGATGCAGCGAACTGGTCTGCAGGCTTTGAACCAGCCCGTCGCGCAGGCGCTCGATGTGCCGCTCGGCCGAGCGCTTCTCCATGTGGCGAACGCTCACCTTCACCTCGATGAGCTGGCGGGCGAGATCGGCATTGCGGCTGACGAAGATGGATTGGGCGACGCGAAGATTGTCGATCGTAAGATTGAACAGGCTTTTCAGCTCCTGATAGCCCTCCTCCGAGAACTTCAGACCGTTGTTGACCTTCTTGGCGATCTCCTCGCAAAGCCCCTTCTCGATGATGTCGCCCATATGCTCGAGATTGATGGCGTAGTCGATAATGACGATCGAGCGCCGGCCGTCTTCCTGGCTCAAGCCATCGCGCCCGAGCCGAGACAGGAAGATCTTCACTTCCTGTTGTAGCTGGTCGACCTGTTTTTCGAACTTGGCGATGTCGCGAATACCGGAGAGATCGTTGTTCTCGAAGGCATTGGCTGCGCGCATCAGCATCATCTCGACCAGGTCGCCCACGCGCAGCACCTCCCGGGTCGCTCCGGAAAGCGCCATGACCGGCGTATGAAGGGCGTTTTCATCGAGATAGCGCGGCCCGCTCTCTTCCGTCTCCGTATCGGGAATGAAGCGGACCATCAGTTGCGACAATAGACCGGCAAAAGGCCAGGCGAGGATCGCGACGGCGAGATTGAAGGCAAGGTGGATATCGACGGGCAGGTTCTGGCGCGGCAGCGGCAGGCTCTGCAGGAACTCGACGCTCATGCTGGTCAGCGGCAGCGCGATCAAACAGCCAACCGCACGAATGACGAGATTGCCGAGGGTGACGCGCCGCGCGGACGGGGCAGAAGCCAGCGTCGCCATGACCGGCGGGATCGCTCCTCCCAGATTCGCGCCAAGCACCAGCGCCACCGTCAGCCCCACCGTGAGAATGCCCGCGGACGAAAGCGACAGGACCAGCATGACGACCGCCAGGCTGGAAGACGAAGCGAAGGCAAGCCCGGCAGATATGATGAGCGCGACGGGCCAGGCGCTGTCGAGCATGCCAAGGAACGCCGCAAGCGCCGGAGAATCGCGCATCGGCTCGGTCGCCGAGCCCAGCAGATGCAACGACAGCAGCATGAGGCCGATGCCGACAAGGGCCGCCCCGAGACCCTGGCGGGCGTTCGAGCGGCTGGCACGGTGCAGAACCACGCCGACGAGGATCACGAGCGGCGACAGCCACTCGATGCCGGTCGCGACGATCCAGGCGGTCATGGCTGTCCCGACATTGGCGCCGAGAAGCACGATCTGCGCCATGCGCGAGCGCACGAGCCCCTTCTCCACGAAGGAAGCGGTCATCAACGCGGTGGCCGTCGAGCTCTGCAGGGCCAGCGTCGCGACAAGTCCGGTCGCGAAAGAGCGCACGGCCCCATTGGTTCCTTGCGCAAGACCGGCGCGCAAGCGCGCACCGAAGGCGCGTGTCACGCCATCCTTGACGAGCGACAGGCCGAAGAGCAGCAGTGCGACTGCTCCAAAAAGATTGACCATCACGATTGTCGACTGCATGGCATGCCTTCCTGCGGGGGTCTTCAGAATCGCCCCTTACCTTGCAACAGAACCACAGTTCCAAGGCGTATTCGACACAATCTGACAGATAATTTTCGATTGCCGGCTAACGAATCCGACATGGATTGTACCGCGCGCGCCCGATGGGTTGGCGGGCGGACCGGCGATTTCACGCGCGCGCTGCTATGCGCCGGTGGCAAGCACTGAAAACCGGGCGATCGGGATCGACCAACGATCCCGTGAGTGCGCGCAATTTGCGGCAAACGACCCTTCATTTCCTGTTTCGTTTGTTTTAAGGAACGAATTCGTTTGGCCAATGGCCGCCGCATTGCAACGAGGTTTCTGCCCCCATGCTCGAATTCCTGAGAACTGCCGCCCAGACCTGGGTTGTCAAAGGCCTGCTAGTCATTCTCGTGCTGTCGTTCATGGTGTGGGGCGGCTCATCTCTGACGATGACGAACCAATCGGATGCGGTGGTGGTCGTCGGCGACGTCAAGGTCAAGGCGCCGGAGTTCCGGCTCACCTATGAAACCATGCTGGCTCAGGCCTCCCGCCAACTCGGCACGCGGCTGACGCCGCAACAGGCACGCGCCTTCGGCATCGAACAACGGGTCTATTCGCAGGTCGTCGCCGGTGCTGCTCTCGACCAGCTTGCAGACGACATGAACCTCGGCCTGTCGCAGGACCGGCTGGCCAAGCTGATCGCCGACGATCCGGCGTTCCACAGCGTCAACGGCCAGTTCGATCGTCTGACGTTCTCCAGCGTTCTGCGCAACGCCGGCCTGCGCGAACAGGACTACATCAACAGCCAGAGCCAGACCGCGATCCGTTCGCAGATCGTCGATGCACTCTCGGACGGCTATGCCGCTCCCAAGGTGCTGACCGACGCGATCGGCGCCTACCGCCACGAAAAGCGGACGGTCGACTACCTGCTGCTCTCGAACGCCAATATCGACGCTGTGAAGGCACCGGGCGACGACGTGCTGACGCCCTGGTACGATAGCCGCAAGGCAAACTACCGCGCCCCCGAATACCGCAAGGTCAGCTATGTAAAGCTCGAGCCGGTCGACGTCGCCGACACCGCAGCCGTCACGGAAGATGAGATGCGCACCGAGTATGACCGGCGTAAGGACAGCTTCCGCACCGTTGCGACGCGGACCATCGAGCAGCTTACCTTCCCCTCGCGTGCAGCGGCTGACGCCGCAGCGGCGAAGCTCTCCTCCGGCACGAGCTTCGACGATCTGGTGAAGGCCGAAGGCAAGACCTCGGCGGACGTTCTTCTCGGCGAATTCTCTAGGGATCGCGTGCCTGATGCCAAGGTCGCCGAGGCGGCCTTCGCGGTTGCCGCAGACGGCGGCGTATCTCCGGTGGTCGACGGCGCCTTCGGCCCGGTCATTCTCCGCGTGACGAATATCCGGCCGGAAGCGGTGCGCAGCTTCGACGAAGTCAAGGAAGAGCTGCGCAAGGACATCGCGCTTTCCACGGCGAGCGAAGAAGTCATGCGCCTCCACGACAAGATCGAGGACGAGCGCGCTTCCGGGGCTCCGATCAAGGAAGTGGCCGACCAGCTCAAGCTGAAGCTGGTGACCATCGATGCGATCGATGCAACCGGCAAGGACAAGAACGGCGACGACGTTGCCGGTCTGCCGGAGCAGGCAGCCCTCCTGCAGGAAGTCTTCAAAGCGGACGTCGGCGCAGAAACCCTGCCGGTGAATGTCGGCCGCGACGGCTATGTCTGGTTCGACCTCGATGAAGTTACCCCTGCGCGTGATCGCACGCTGGACGAGGCTCGCGACGAAGTCGGCGCCGACTGGATGGCCGAACAGCAGCGCGCAGCACTTGCCAAGAAGGCCGGTGAGCTGAAGCAGCGTCTCGCGCAGGGCGCAAAGCTTGCCGACATTGCCAATGAACTCGGCCTCGCCGTCGAAACGAAGTCCGGCCTGATGCGCTCCACTTCGGACGCCGCCCTTAGCCCGGCGGCTGTCGTCGCTGCCTTCTCGGGCCCGAACGGTTTTGTCACCAACGCTGCCGGCATCGGTGGCGAGGGACAGGTGCTCTTGCAGGTGACGGCGGTCGAGGATGGCGGCCCGACGGATGCCCTGCAGGACGATAGCCGTCAGATCGAGGCTTTGGCCAGCGTCAGCGGTGCAGATATTGTCGATCAAATGGTCGCCACGCTGCAGGCCGCCTATGGCGTGACGATCAACCAGACGCTCGGCGAAACCGCAATTGCGCAACGATAGGCTTCGAGGAAACAAACGATGAGTGATCTGAAGCCATTCGTCGCCAAGGTGGCCGCCCGTGAGGCGCTGAACCGCGAAGACGCGCGTGCCGCTTTCGAAATCATCATGTCGGGGGCCGCGACGCCATCGCAGATCGGTGGCTTCCTGATGGCGCTGCGCGTGCGCGGCGAAACGGTCGATGAGATCGTCGGCGCGGTCGGCGCCATGCGTGCCCGCATGCTGCCGGTCGATGCACCAGATGATGCCATCGATATCGTCGGAACCGGCGGCGACGGCGCCGGCACCTACAACATCTCGACGCTCGCTTCGCTCATCGTCGCCGGCGCCGGCGTACCCGTCGCCAAGCACGGCAACCGCGCGCTGAGCTCGAAGTCGGGCACCGCCGACGCGCTCTCGTGCCTCGGCGTCAAGCTCGACATTGGTCCCGAAGCTATCTCGCAGTGCATTCGCGAGGCGGGCGTCGGCTTCATGTTCGCACAGCAGCATCATTCGGCAATGCGCCACGTCGGCCCAACGCGGGTGGAGCTTGGCACGCGCACGATCTTCAACCTGCTCGGCCCGCTCTCCAATCCGGCGGGCGTCAAGCGACAGCTGGTCGGCGTCTATGCGCCGCAGTGGGTGCAGCCGCTCGCGGAGGTGCTGCGCGATCTCGGTTCCAAAAATGTCTGGGTCGTTCACGGCGAAGGCCTCGACGAGATCACCACGACCGGGACGACGCAGGTCGCTGCCCTCGAAGACGGCAAGATCTCGACTTTCACGCTGACGCCGGCCGATTTCGGCCTTCCGACGGTGACGCTCGATGTACTGAAGGGTGGCGACGGCGCGCACAATGCCGTTGCGCTCCAGGCCGTGCTCGATGGCGCTGAGAACCCGTACCGGGACATTTCCCTTGCCAATGCAGCCGCATCGCTGATGATAGCCGGACGGGCGAAAGACCTCGGCGAGGGTATGGCAATCGCCCGCCAGTCGCTTTCGAGCGGCGGCGCCAAGATGGCGCTGCAGCGCCTGATCAGCGTTTCGAACGCGGCTTGAGGAAGGATCGGCAACGATGACGGATATCCTGCGCAAGATCGAAGCCTACAAGCGCGACGAGATCGCAGCCGCGAAAGCACAGACGCCGCTTTCCGAACTCAAGGCGCGTATCGCCGAACAGTCTGCGCCGCGCGGTTTTCACGCCGCGCTCACCGCGCGCAGGGCTGCCGGCACATTCGGGCTGATCGCGGAGATCAAGAAGGCAAGCCCATCCAAGGGGCTCATTCGCCCGGACTTCGACCCGCCGGCGCTTGCCAGGGCCTACGAAGCGGGTGGTGCCGCCTGTCTCTCGGTACTCACGGATGCGCCGAGCTTTCAAGGTGCACCGGCCTTCCTGGAAGCCGCACGTGCGGCCAGCGGCCTGCCGGCACTGCGCAAGGACTTCATGTTCGACAGCTACCAGGTGTTCGAGGCCCGGGCCTGGGGCGCGGACTGCATCCTGCTGATCATGGCTTCGCTCAGCGACGACGACGCCCGCCGGCTTGAAGATGCGGCCTTCGAGCTTGGTATGGATGTGCTGATCGAAGTGCACGACGCCGAGGAAATGGAACGGGCGCTCAAGCTCGCCTCCCCCCTCGTCGGCATCAACAACCGCAATTTGCGCACCTTCGAGGTCGACCTCGCCGTCTCGGAGCAGCTAGCAGGCATGGTCCCTTCCGACCGGCTGCTGGTCGGCGAAAGCGGCATCTTCACCCATGAGGATTGCCAGCGCCTGGAAAAGAGCGGCATCACCACCTTCCTCGTCGGCGAAAGCCTGATGCGCAAGAGCGATGTGGAAGCGGCCACGCGTACCCTGCTGACCGGCGCTGCAAACACGTTGGCGGCCGAGTGATGGGTAAGCCGACGCTCACGCATCTTGGTGGCAGCGGCGAAGCGAACATGGTGGATGTCGGCGACAAGGCCGAGACGGTGCGCATTGCGGTCGCCGAGGGCCATGTGCGCATGAAGGCGGAAACGCTGACGCTCATTCTCGAAGGCGATGCGAAGAAGGGCGACGTCATCGGCACGGCGCGGCTCGCCGGCATCATGGCCGCCAAGCAGACCGCCAATCTCATCCCGCTCTGCCACCCGCTGATGCTGACGAAGGTTGCCGTCGACATCACGCCCGACCCCACGCTTCCCGGGCTCCGGGTCGAGGCACTCGCCAAACTCACCGGCCGTACGGGCGTCGAGATGGAAGCGTTGACGGCTGTGAGCGTCGCGTGTCTTACCATCTACGATATGGCGAAGGCCGCCGACCGCGAAATGGAGATCGGCGGGATCCGGGTGGTCAGCAAGTCCGGCGGTCGGTCCGGCGACTTTCGGCGCGAAGGGAACTGAGGTCATGTCGCTGCTGTCCGTCGAAGATGCGCTCGACCGAATTCTTGGCAACGCAACCCCGAGACCACTGACAGAGCGTGTCGATCTTCACGACGCTGTCGGCCGCGTCCTTGCCGAGGATATCTCGGCACTCGTCACCCATCCCGCCTTCGACAATTCGGCGATGGACGGTTATGCGGTTCGCCATCAGGATATCGAGACCGTTGGCGCGGAACTTATTGTGATCGGCCAATCGGCTGCCGGCCATGGCTTCATGGGAGAGGTGGGGCCCGGAGAGGCCGTCCGCATCTTCACTGGAGCACCCCTGCCCGCCGGTGCCGATACGGTGATCATCCAGGAAGATACCGAGCGCCGGCCGGAACACCGGATCCGCACCAAGTTCGTGCCCGGCAAGGGCCGCCATATCCGCTTGGCCGGACAGGACTTCGCTCGGGACGAAAAGACGCTATCCGCTGGCGACGTACTCGATGCCGGGCGGCTGACACTGGCCGCCGGCATGAACCACGCGAGTCTCCCCGTTTTCAAGCGGCCGAAGATCGCAATCCTTGCGACCGGCGACGAGCTTCTGCCTCCAGGGAGCAAGCCGGGGCCGGACCAGATCATCGCCTCGAACAGCTTCGGCGTCGGGGCAATCGCGCGCGACAATGGCGCGGAGATCATCGATCTTGGCATTGTCGCTGACGACCAGCAGGCAATCGCCGACCAGATCGCGCGGGCTCAGGCCGCCGATGTCGACGTGATTGTCACGCTCGGCGGCGCGTCGGTCGGCGACCATGACCTGGTTCAGGCAACGCTACTTTCCTGCGGCATGACGCTCGACTTCTGGCGCATCGCCATGCGGCCGGGAAAGCCGCTGATGGTGGGCAAGCTTGGAGGTACGACCGTGCTCGGCCTCCCCGGCAATCCGGTATCGAGCCTCGTTTGCGCGCTGCTGTTCCTGGAGCCGCTGACACGCAAGCTCGCACGACTGCCGTCCCGCGCGCGTATCGCGACCGCCCGGCTTGCGAGCCCGCTGCCAGCCAACGACGTCAGGCAGGACTACGTGCGCGCGCGGCTCACTAAGGGTGAGGATGGTGACCTTATTGCCCATCCGTTCTCGCGGCAGGACTCGTCGATGATGAAAGCCTTTGCCCAGTCCGACTGCCTCATCGTGCGCCGGCCGCACGCTGCAGAAGCACCCGAGGGCGCATCCTGCGACATCCTCAGGCTTCGCTGAACCGCTCCATCAATTCTGCTGGCATCCGCGGACTGCGGGCGAAGCGTCGCCGATATTGGACGGACTCATTTCTGCTACGGAGCCGTGGCTGGTGTCATGGCGCCGACATCATAGCTCTGTACAAGGAAGCTACTTGATCATCGCCGAGGACCTCCGACTACGGATGTACTAGCGGACCCGCGGTGATCTGGAAAAAAGGTCGGGTTTAGCCCGGCCTTTTGCATTTGCGGCGGGGTGAGGCAGTCCATAGCGACGCTACCGCCTCACGCCGAGAGCAACTGCGTCCCCGGCCCCCTCGACACGTTTCATGGACTGTATCAGTTGGCCGCTTCGTCGCTTCGGCTGACCAGGATCTTGTCGATCCGGCGTGCATCCATGTCGATCACCTCGAACCGGTAGCCGTGAGCGATGGCGATATCGCCCTCCTCCGGCGTCTTGCGCAGCTGCTGCACCAGGAAGCCGGCGATCGTCTCGAAGTTACCGTCGGCATCGATGCCTTCGATGCCGATCGTCAGATGAATTTCGTCGATCGGCGTGCGGCCGTCGACGAGGTAGCTGCCATCCTCACGTACACGGATCAGCGCGTGTTCGATGTCGTCGTAGTTCGACGGCAACACGCCGACGATTGCTTCCAGGATATCGGCAATGGTGATGATACCCTCGGTGCTTCCATATTCGTCGACGATCATTGCCATGTTGATGCTCGACGACTTGAAGGCGTCGAGTGCCTTCAGGCAGGACGCGGTTTCCGGCAAGGTGTGAATCTCCCGGATATATTTGCGCACGTCGAACGGACTGGAGGTCGGGGCGTTCAGGACCTCCTTCGCCAGTACGGCGCCAAGCACATCGCCGCTCGGTCCATCGACCACCGGATAACGGGAATGGTTGAATTGGCCGATCTTGCGGCCCACCGTCTCCAGGCTGTCGTTGACGTCGATGAAGCTCACCTCGGTCCGGTGGGTCATAATCGACTTCACGTTGCGGTCGCCGAGCCGGATGATGCGGCGGAGCATCTCGTGCTCCGACTTCTCGATCGCGCCGCTTTCGACACCCTCGGCCATGATCGCGTGCACTTCCTCCTCCGTCACATGGTCCGGATCATCCGGGCGCATGCCGAGAAGGCGCATGGCGACCGATGCGGCCGTTTCGAACAGATAGACGACCGGAGCCGCGATTCGCGACAGAAGATGCATCGGGCGCGCGACGAACATCGCCAGCGCTTCGGAATTCTTCAGTGCCAGTTGCTTCGGGATAAGCTCGCCGATCACGACCGAAAGGAACGTAATCAGGGTCACGACGAGCGCGACGGCGACCGTGTTTCCGTAGGGATGAATCCAGGCGATTTCATCGAGGGTCGGTGCGATCTTGGCAGCGATGGTCGCACCGCCGTAGGCGCCGGCCAGCGTGCCGACCAGCGTAATGCCGACCTGAACCGTGGATAGGAACTTGCCCGGATCTTCCGCCAGCCGCAGCGCAACCTCGGCGCGGGCGTTTCCCTGTTTTGCCATCTGGCGAAGCATGGGCTTGCTTGCCGAGACGATTGCCATTTCCGAGAGAGCAAAAAATGCATTGATCAAAAGCAAGACGAAAATGACAAAAAACTCGGACATGGTCTCCAGATCACCGTTGACGAAAGCCGCTCCGCTGGGAACGACCAATCACCAGATAAGGCCAGCGGGCGATCTGAGCAAGCGCAAGCATTGAAATCTATGCGATCTGCTGAACATTGGAGATCACCAATAGGGAATATCGAACAATCCCGGAGAAACCGAAGTCAGGCGCGGTTATGCAAGGCGCTGCGGACCCGCTCGCGACCGATCTTGATGACATTCTCCATCGCGAGCCGGGCGCCGACTTCGTCGCGCCGGCCGATTTCCTCAACGATGCGGATATGGTTACGGGCGACCTCGTCTATGCCGCCCCTTTCGGCGACAGGCGAGCTCAGCTTGAAGACGCCAACCAGCGCCGCTTCAATCAGCCCGCCGACCGTCCGCATGAACGGGTTTCCGGAGGCTTCGGCGACCGCGAGGTGAAATTTCAGATCCGCCACGGCAAGGCTCTCTGCCGTGTGTCCCTCTTCGCCCATGGCAACGGCGAGCCGCATCATACGGCTGATTTCCGCTTCCGAGGCGTTTCGCGCGGCCAGGGCTGCTGCATGCGGCTCGAAGGCGAGGCGCACTTCACTCAGGTGGTAGAGAAAATCTTCATCGACGCCGCACTCGAAATGCCAGGTCAGGATATCGCTGTCGAACAGGTTCCAGTCGTTGCGCGGCGTTACGCGCGTGCCGATGCGGGCACGGGGCACGACCAGCCCCTTGGCGGCCAGTGTCTTCATGGACTCGCGCAGTACTGTTCTCGACACCTTGAAGCGCGCGGCGAGCTCCGGATCTCCTGGAAGGATCGAGCCGACAGGAAACTCGCCGGATATGATCGCCTTTCCAAGTTGATCGACGACATGCGCATGGCTCGTACGCTTGCGCGAGCCGGACACAACGGTTTCCAGCAAACTCCTGTTCAATCCATCTCCTCCAGGCACTCCCCTGCCTGACTTTGCCGACACACGGATATCGGTGCTGCGAAGCGCCGCCGACCGTTTGCCTAAACTTGCGCAAACGAGTGTAGTTTGATCGACCGATTCCGGAAAGCCCCCGGAAAGACAAGCGAAATCGGCGCTGGCAAACGATGTCCGATCGTAGCCGCACAGGCTTGCCATACCCCATTCTGAAACGAACAAACCCCGCCAGGCGGCGGGGTTTGCCCAACTTCACTTCTGTGCAGCCGCTTACTTCGGCAGCTGGTCGTCGACGCCCTCGACGTAGAAGTTCATGCCGAGCAAGGTGCCGTCATCGGACGTTGCACCGGCTGCGAGCCATTCGCTGCCGTCCTGCTTCTTCAGCGGGCCGGTGAATGGCTTGAGCTCGCCCGACTTGATCTTGGCTTCGGTTTCCTCGGCCAGCTTCTTCACGTCATCAGGCATGTTGGTATAGGGCGCCATCGTCAGGATGCCGTCCTTCAGACCATCCCAGCTCGAGGTCGTTTCCCACTTGCCGTCGAGGAAAGCCTGCGTGCGCTTGATGTAATAGGCGCCCCAGGTGTCGACGATGGCCGTCAGCTGTGTCTCCGGGCCAGCCTTGATCATGTCGGAAGCCTGGCCGAACGCCTTGATGCCACGTTCGGCGGCAACCTGCATCGGAGCCGTCGTGTCGGTGTGCTGCGTCAGGATGTCCACGCCCTGGTCAACCAGCGCCTTGGCGGCGTCGGCTTCCTTGCCGGGGTCAAACCAGGTGTTTGCCCACACGACCTTGATCTTGAAGTCAGGGTTTACCGAGCGCGCGCCGATGACGAAGGAGTTGATGCCCATCACCACTTCCGGGATTGGGAAGGAGGCGATGTAGCCGGCGACGCCCTTCTGCGACATCTTGGCGGCAATCTGGCCCTGGATGTAGCGGCCTTCATAGAAGCGGCTGTTGTAGGTCGCGACGTTCGGCGCGGTCTTGTAGCCGGTGGCATGTTCGAACTTCACGTTCGGAAACTTCTGCGCGATCTTGATGGTCGCATCCATGAAGCCGAACGACGTCGTGAAGATCAGGCCGCAACCCGAGCGTGCAAGGCGCTCGATCGCGCGCTCTGCATCCGGACCTTCCGGTACGCTTTCGAGATACTGCGTCTCGATCTTGTCGCCGAGCGCCTTTTCCAGCTCCTGGCGACCGATGTCGTGCGCCTGGGTCCAGCCGCCATCGGTCTTGGCACCGACGTAGACGAAGCAGACCTTGGCCTTTTCCTGAGCGCTGGCACCGGTGGCGAAGCCGATCACCGCCGCGGTGCTTGCGAGAGCGAGCAGTAGTTTCTTCATTTTTTTACCCCTGTCGGTTTGAGAAGCGTTTGTCTGACATACTTGAAATCAGCGGTCCGGCACGAACGGTTTGCCGAGCGATGCCGGTGTATTGATCAAGGTCATGCGCCGGTTGTGCGAAATGAGAATGAGTACGACGATCGTCGCCACATAGGGAAGCGATGAAAGGAGTTGTGAGGGAATA
The DNA here is from genome assembly GCF_037120565.1 of Ensifer sp. CCNWLY38. Lineage (NCBI taxonomy): Bacteria > Pseudomonadati > Pseudomonadota > Alphaproteobacteria > Hyphomicrobiales > Rhizobiaceae > Ensifer > Ensifer sp. CCNWLY38. Next base: position 121,381 of record NZ_JBBBBO010000015.1, on the reverse strand, counting down.
CCCAGACCGAAGGCCTGCGCATGCAGCTGGCTAATCGAGACCGCACCGAAGAGGTAACCGCCGGCCACCAGCCGCCAGGGCCGCCAGGAAGAAAAGACCACCAGCGCCAGCGCGATCCAGCCGCGTCCCGCCGACATGTTTTCCACCCATTGCGGCGTGTAGACGAGCGACAGCTGCGCACCGGCAAGGCCGGCGCATGCGCCGCCGAACATGACGGCCAGATAGCGCGTGCGAATGACGTCGACGCCGAGCGCGTGCGCTGAGGCATGGCTGTCGCCAACGGCCCGAAGCTTCAGGCCGGCGCGGCTGCGAAACAGGAACCAGTGCACGCCGGCGACAATCGCAATCGACAGATAGAAGATGATGTCCTGTCGGAACAGCAGCGGACCGATAACCGGAATGTCCGCCAGAAGCGGTATCGTGATCGGCTGCAGCTTGATGCCCTGAAGGCCGAGGAAACTCTCGCCCATCATGCCGGAGACGCCGATCCCGAGCAGCGTCAGGGCAAGGCCGGTCGCCACCTGGTTTGCCACGAGCGTCAACGTCAGGAAGGCGAAGAGCTGCGAGAAGATCGCGCCGCAGGCAACACCTGCGAGCATGCCGAGATAGGGCGAGCCGGTAATCTGGGTGATCGCGAAGGCGGAAACCGCTCCCATGATCATCATGCCTTCGACGCCGAGGTTGAGAACGCCTGAGCGCTCCGTCACCAGTTCGCCGATCGCGGCGAGCACCAGCGGGGTCGCGGCGGTGATGACACTCAAGAGGATCGCTTCGACAATACCCATCAGCGGCTCACCTCGGTGTTTGTCGCGGTCAACCGGTCGAAGACCAGTTTGATGCGGTAGTGGATGAGGGTGTCGCAGGAGAGCACGAAGAAGAGCAGCAATCCCTGGAAGACGCGCGTCACCTTTTCGGAAACGCCGATCGAAAGCTGCGCCGCTTCACCGCCGAGATAGGTCAAGGCGAGCACCAGCCCGGCGGCAACAATGCCGAGCGGATTGAGGCGACCAAGGAAGGCGACGATGATCGCCGTGAAGCCGTAGCCGGGCGAGATCACCGGGCGCAGCTGCTGGATCGCACCGCTGACCTCGGATATGCCGGCCAGCCCAGCCAAGGCGCCGGAGAGCAGCATCGAAAACCATATCATCCGGCGGGAGGAGAAACCGGCAAACCGCCCTGCCCGTTCCGACTGGCCGAGAACGGAAATCTCGAAGCCCTTCAGCGTGTAGCGCATCATGAACCAGACGAGGACCGCCGCGATGATGGCGAAAGCGAAGCCCCAATGGGTTCGTCCCGAGGCGATCATCTCCGGCAGGATCGCATCGACGGTGAAAGTGCGCGTCTCCGGAAAATTCATGCCACTCGGGTTGCGCCAGGGTCCACGCACCAGCCAGTCGAGAAAGAGCTGAGCGACATAGACCAGCATCAGGCTCGTCAGGATTTCATTGGTGTTCATATGCGCCTTGAGGAAGGCGGGAATTGCCGCAAACAGCGCGCCGCCGAGCATGCCCATCAGCATCATCAGCGGCAGCACCAGCGGCGACTGCCAGTCATAGAAGACCACCGGTAGGATCGAGCCGGCAATGGCGCCCATGATGAACTGGCCCTCGGCACCGATGTTCCAGTTATTGGAGCGGAAGCAGACCGAGAGCCCGACGCCGATCAGGATCAGGGGTGCTGCCTTGATCGCCAGTTCGTGCAGCGACCAGACCTCGCTCAGCGGTTCGACAAAGAAGCTGTAGAGCGCCGTCACCGGGTTCTTGCCGAGTAGCGCGAACATGATGCCGCCGAAGACGATCGTCAGCAGGAAGGCGATGAACGGCGACAGGATCGAGAACAGCGTCGAGACCTTGGCGCGCTTTTCCAGTTCAATGCGCATGTGCGGCCTCCGTGCCTTCCGTCTTGCCGTACATGCCGCCCATCAGCAGGCCGATCTTTTCGCGCGAGAGATCTTTGGCCGGATAGGGATCGGAGAGCCGCCCGTCGCTGATGACGGCGATTTCCGTCGCCACCTCGAAGATCTCGTCCAGATCCTGGCTGATGACGAGAACAGCCGAGCCCGCCTTGGCAAGGTCAACGAGCGCCTGGCGAATGCGGCTGGCGGCGCCGGCATCGACACCCCAGGTCGGCTGATTGACGACCAGCACGCTCGGCTGCCGATCAAGCTCACGGCCGACGATGAACTTCTGAAGGTTGCCGCCCGACAGCGAGCCTGCCGGCGGGTCTTCGCCGCTCTTGCGCACATCCATCGCCTCGGAAATGCGCTTCGTGGCGCTCGTCACCGCATCCCGGCGGATGATCTTTAGGAAACCGCCACCAAGGAATGCCTTGGCGTCCGAACGGCTGCGGGCAAGCACGAGATTGTCCGAGAGCGGCAGCGCCGATACGGCGGCATGGCCGTGGCGCTCTTCTGGCACGAAGCCCGCGCCCATCAGGCGGCGGGCATTGATGTTCCTGTTGCCGACCGGCTTCTGCCGGATCTGCACGGCATTCTCGTCAACGACCGGATACTCGCCCGACAGCGCATCGAAGAGTTCGCCCTGGCCATTGCCGGCGACACCGGCGATTGCCAGCACCTCGCCGGCGTGGACTTTGAGACAGATGTTCTTCAGCGAAACGGCAAAGGGTGTGCGGGCCGGAACCGTCAGATGCCGCGCCTCGAGCTGCACCTGGCCCTTGGCGCTCGTGCCTTCGGCCGTCACGGCCGCGACGTCACTTCCGACCATCATGCGCGCCAGCGACGACGGGGTCTCCGCCTTCGGGTCGCAGGCGCCGGTCACCTTGCCGTGACGCAGCACCGTCGCGCGGTCGCAGATGCGCTGAACTTCCTCGAGCCGGTGGCTGATATAGAGAACCGAGCGGCCCTCCGCCTTCAGCTTGTAGAGCGTTTCGAACAGGCGATCGGCTTCCTGCGGCGTCAGAACCGAAGTCGGCTCGTCGAGAATGATGAGGCGCGGGTTCTGCAGCAGCGCGCGCACGATCTCGATCCGCTGGCGCTCGCCCACGGATAGATCGGCCACATGCGCCTTGGGGTCGAGCGGCAAGCCGTAGGCATGCGACAGGCGCGAAGCCTCTTCCGCCACCTTCGCGAGCGAGATATTCGCATCCATGGAGAGCGCAATGTTTTCGGCGACGGTCAGCGCCTCGAACAGCGAAAAATGCTGGAAAACCATGCCGATGCCGAGCTTGCGCGCGGCGGCGGGATTGGCGATGCGCACGCTCTGGCCCTGCCAAAGGATCTCGCCTGCCGTCGGCGCCAATACGCCGAACAGCATCTTCACCAGGGTCGATTTTCCGGCACCGTTTTCGCCGAGAAGGGCGTGGATTTCGCCCTGTTCAATCTGCAGATTGATCCCATTGCAGGCCGCGAAGCTGCCAAACAATTTCGTCAGGTTGCTCACAGCCAATAGGTGACCGTTCGCCGCTACTCCCTCAACAGGCACGCTGCCCTCTTTCCCCTCTGTTGATCCGCGTCCGCCTTAAGGCTTCGATCACGGAATCAGCAGTGTTGTTCCACTTGTTTTTCTTGTCTCGAGATCCGTATGCGCCCGCCCTGCATCGGCAAGCGGATAAGTCTGATTTATATTGATACGCACTTTGTTGCTTTGCACAATATCAAACAGGGAATTTGCACACGCTTCCAGCGCAGGCCGCGTGGCAACGTAACCGAAGAGTGTCGGACGGGTCGCGAAAAGCGATCCCTTCTGCGCCAGAATGCCGATGCTGAAGGCATCCACCGGACCGGACGAATTGCCGAAGCTGACCCAGAGACCGCGCGGCTTCAGGCAGTCCAGCGACGCCGGATAGGTATCGCGCCCGACGGAATCGTAGACGACATCAACACCGCGGCCATCGGTCAATTCCTTCACCCGCGCGACGAAATTGTCGGTGCGGTAGTTGATGACGTGGTCGTAGCCGTGCGCCAGCGCCAGATCGATCTTGTCCTGCGAGCCCGCGGTGCCGATCACGGTTGCGCCAAGCGACTTTGCCCACTGGCCAGCGATCAGACCGACGCCGCCGGCGGCCGCATGGAACAGGATCGTCGTGCCGGGGCCAACCTGATAGGTCTGGTTGAGCAGATATTGCGCCGTCATGCCCTTCAGCATCATCGCCGCCGCCGTCTCGAGGCTGATGCCGTCAGGCACCTTCACGAGCTGTGATGCATCGACATTACGCTCACTGGCATAGGCGCCGTCGGCCGAGGCATAGGCGACGCGATCACCAACGGAGAAGAGGCTGACGCCATCGCCAACCGCGGTCACGATGCCAGCACCTTCCTTGCCCGGCACGAAAGGCAGGCCAGAAGCGGACTTATAGAGGCCGGTGCGGAAATAGACGTCGATGAAGTTCAGGCCCACGGCAACCTGGCGGATCTGCACCTCGCCCGGGCCTGGCGGCGAGAGCGTGACGCCTTCGAGTTTCAGGACCTCCGGTCCACCGAGTTCGCGTACCACAATCGCCTGTGCCATTGCCTGCTCCTATTTCCGGCCGAGACTTGGAAAAATCTGCAGCACGAAGCCAATCACGTAGAGATAGATGCCTGTCACGACAAAGCCGGTGACTACCCAAACCGGCGTCGCGAAATGCAGGAGCAGCGCATAGACACCCAGCGCCGACCAGACCAGGAAGACGCCGAGGTTCAGCGGCCGCAAACGCTGGACGCGGACCGGGTGGAGAAAGTTGATCGGCAGGAAGGTCAGCACCACGGAGACGAAGACGACGACCGACGCCGTCACCTCGCTCGCCTGTATGACGAACAGTGTGAAGACCACCATGTTCCAGACGACGGGAAAGCCCGAGAAGAAATACTCGTCCGTCTTCATGCCCATGTCGGCATAGTAGATCGCGCTCGAAACCACGATCGCGCCCGCCGCCACGAAGGACCAGGGTTCGCCGATCATGCCGCTCTGATAGAGCGCAAAGGCCGGCAGCAAGACATAGGTCACGTAGTCGATGACGTTGTCGAGCGTGTCGCCCGACCAGTTGGGCAGCACTTCCTTGACGCGGACCTTGCGGGCGATCGGCCCATCGATACCATCGACGAGCAGCGCCAGGCCCAGCCACCAGAACATATCGACGAAGCGATGTTCGGCCGCGGCGACGACGCCGAGGAAGGCAAGAAACGATCCCGAGGCGGTCAAGATGTGCACGGAAAAGGCGCGGATCTCGGCGTAGGGAACTCGTCTGTAGTTAAAGAACTTCATCTGCGGACGCCGCCTACCCCTAGCTATTTCCCCGTACGGACCTGGAGGCCCGCCTCAACCGCTCTGCGGCGCATTGCGCGTAATATGCACCCTTTGCAACGCATCGCCACTAAAATTCAAGCTCGCTCGCTTCCTGCAGCCCCATTGTCCTGTGGACACTTGCAAATTGCTTCTGCGCTGATTCTACCCATTTATTTCGCTCTCGCCCGCGACTAGAGGTATGATCGAGGCTCGGCCAAGACGCCTCGCAGCGTGCGTGAAAGGTTGGTTGCCTCATGGATCACTACGATATCGCCATCATCGGTGCAGGTCTTGCGGGATCGCTCGCGGCCATCGCGCTTGCCGAGGCCGGTTACCACGTCGCCTTGATCGGTCCGGAACCGGCGGTCGCCGACGGACGCACCACGGCGCTGATGGACCAATCGATCGAGTATCTCAAAAAGCTCAACCTTTGGGAAAAGGTCGAGCCGCTGACGGCAGCGCTCTCGACCATGCGCATTCTCGACGGAACCAACCGGCTGCTGCGTGCGCCGCCGGTCAATTTCCGCGCCTCGGAAGTCGGGCTCGACGCCTTTGGTTACAACATCCCGAACGCGCCTTTCATCGACATTCTCCGCCAGCGGGCCGAAGAGAGCGCGACGCTGACGCGCATCACCACCTCCGCAATCGGCTTCGACCTTTCGGATACTGTCGCGACGATCGAGCTGGCAAACGGCAGCCAATGCAGTGCGCATCTGCTCGTCGGCGCCGATGGTCGCCGCTCACCGGTGCGCGAAGCGGCGAAAATCTCCGTCAGCACCTGGTCCTATCCGCAGACGGCGGTCGTTTTGAACTTTGCGCACGAACTGCCGCACCAGAACATCTCGACCGAGTTCCACACCGAAAGCGGCCCCTTCACCCAGGTTCCCCTGCCCGGCAACCGCTCCAGCCTCGTGTGGGTGCGCAAACCCGACGATGCCGCGCAAACGCTGTCGCTGGACCTTGCTGCACTCTCCCGCGCGGTCGAGGACCGGATGCAATCGATTCTCGGCAAGGTGACGGTCGAGGGCACGCCGCAATCCTTCCCGCTCTCGGGCATGACCACGCAGCGCTTCGGCAAGGGGCGTGTCGTGCTCCTCGGCGAAGCGGCACACGCCTTTCCGCCGATCGGCGCCCAAGGCCTCAACCTCAGCCTGCGTGATGTGATGACGCTCGTCGATATCATCGGTACGGCCAAGGGAGAAACGCTTGCCGGCGACATCGGCGACCGATTCGACAGCCGCCGACGGATCGACATAGTCAGCCGCACGGCAAGCGTCGACCTGCTCAACCGCTCGCTGCTTTCCGGCTTCCTGCCGGTGCAGGCGCTACGCGCCCTCGGGCTTCATGTGCTTTCCGCCGTCGGGCCGCTGCGCAGCCTCCTGATGCGCGAAGGCGTTCACCCCGGCAGCGCGCTTCACGCCTTTAGGGATAGCCTACGGGAAAAGATCGGGCGGAAGAGCGCCTGAGCGGATGAGATAAAGCAGGCCGGTGACGGTTGCGACCGACAGCGTCGTGGTGATCAAGATCGTCGCCGAGGCCCGCTCCTGCCATACGCCATACTGGTGGCCGATGACGAAGACGTTCGTTGCCGTCGGTAGTGCTGCCAGCAGCACCGCGGTCTGCACCCAGATCGGATCATAGTTGCCCGTCAAGCTCATGGCCGTGAACATGACGAGCGGGTGCAGCAGCAGCTTGGCCGGGACGATGTAGCCGATCTCGACGGGAATGCGCTTGATCGGGCGCAGCGCCAGTGTCACGCCCATGGCAAAGAGCGCGCAAGGTGCTGCACACTGCGCGAGATAATCGATGAGCCGCTGAACCGGCACCGGCGGCTGCACCGCGAAGAAGGCGGCGACGACGCCAGCGAGCGTCGCAAGGATGAACGGGTGCAGGATGATCTTGCGCACGACACTTGCGGCAAGCGCCAGCGGTTTTTCCTGCCGGCCGCCTGATATCGCCATCATCGCCGGCGCGACGGCGAAATGGGCTGCATTCTCGAAGCTGAAGATCAGCGCAACCGGCACCGCGGCCGCATCACCCAAAGCAAGAAGCGCCAGACCGGGGCCCATGTAGCCAATGTTGCCATAGGCGGCGCCGAAGCCCTGGATCGTCGCCTCGGCAATGGAGTTGCGCCTGATATAAACGCCGATCAGAAAGATCAGCGAAAACACCATATAAGTCGCCCCGACCGTCGTCAGGATAAAGTCGGCGCGCGCCAGTTGTTCGATCGGCGTGCGTGAGACGAGCTTGAAGAACAGCGCCGGCAGAGCGAGATAGATGATGAAGGTGTTGAGCCACCCCATTGCCTCGCCCGGATGCTGGACGAAACGCGCCGTCAGATAGCCGAGAAAGATCAGGCCGAAAAACGGTAGCACCAGGCCCGCAATTTCCGTCATCTTTCCCCTCGCATCTTTCAGTTCCCCGCGCCGGCACCTACAGCGCCGCGCGTCTTATCAGACGCACAAAGATCGCTGTAGCACTTTGAAGTGCTGCATGTTTTGTCCTCTAATCGGGTACGATTAAAGGAACCATACAGTAGCCTTCGCACGCCTAGCCCATGAACCGGGCTGACGATTAGGCCGGCCCTGAGAAAAAGTGATTCCGAAATACGAGGGTATGCCCTAGCCGATTTTCATCAGGATCGGGAAGGTCGTCTGGAACCAGATGGCGACGGAACTGATGAAACCGAAGAGGAAAGCCAGGCCCGCCAGCACCAGCAGCCCGCCCATCAGCTTTTCGACCAGGCCGAGATGACGGCGGAAGCGCAACATGAAGCGCATGAAGGCGCCGGAAAAGCCGGCTGCGATCCAGAACGGAATGGCAAGCCCGAGCGAATAGACGGCCAGCAGCATGGCGCCGTCAGACACGGTGTCGCGCGCAGCGGCAACGCCGAGGATCGTGCCGAGCACAGGGCCAATGCACGGCGTCCAGCCGAAGGCAAAGGCGAGCCCCATGATATAGGCGCCAGAGAGCGTCGCCGGCTTGCCGCCGCCCTGGAAGCGCGCCTCGCGCGCCAGCAGCCCGATCTTGAAAACGCCGAGGAAATGCAGGCCCATGATGATGATGATCACGCCGCCGATGCGCGACAGGAGATCCATATGCTGCCGGAGCAGCATGCCGATCGACGAGGCCCCTGCCCCCAGGGCCACAAAGACGGTTGCGAACCCGAGCGTGAACAACAGCGCCGCCGGCAGGACCGCACGCCGGGTGCTTCCGACCGTCGCCGCATCGCCGCTACGAAACTGGTCGACCGAAACGCCCGCCATGTAACAAAGATAGGGCGGCACGAGTGGCAGAACACAAGGGGAAAGGAACGAGAGGGCGCCGGCAAGAATGGCGGTCCAGATGGAAATATCGGCGATCGACAACGGCAAGAACTCCGGCATGCGGCATTTGGGCCATTCCTTAGCCGCAGGATCATGATGATACCAATCACCTTTTGGCGATCATTGCGCCATGCACCGTTTCTTCACAAAACCCGCAATTTTTCGGTTGACCGACAGGAAACACGCGTGCATATGTCCGCCCACTTCCGCCGGGCTTCACAGCCGCGGCCAGGGAGCGCGTAGCTCAGCCGGTAGAGCAACTGACTTTTAATCAGTAGGTCCAGGGTTCGAATCCCTGCGCGCTCACCAACGAATTCAAGGGGTTAGGGCCATTCCTAGCCCCTTTTTCATGCGCCCCAGCAGTAACATGCTTTCCCTTATTTTCCGGGCTTTTTCAGGCGCTTCCCGCCCTTCCCGGTATCAAAATGGTCTCACGAAAACATGGGCGGAACGCCTTCAGAGCCGTAGGCTCCAGAGACCCTAGCATGCGCCCGGAAGTTGCTACTTGGATGTGGCGCGGCGGCGGCTTTGGCACACATCTACACTAGCTTTGTCACAACGAGAAATCCGTAGCGCGCCTTTTTGGCGACGGTCACCCCGAGGCCCGCAACTTCCGTCTAGTTGCATTGCCGCAGTGTCGGCTCATAATCGCCCCATCGCCGGGCGTAGATAAGGGCCTCGGCGGCTGGAAGATCATCACGCTTTCGCCCCAGTATAGGAGGTCGCGCGATGTCTCCGACGACCAATTCGAAGATGCTTCTCCCCCACGAAATCGACCAGATAGACCAGATTTTTAAGGACGTCCTGCGTGGGCTCGGCCTGTCGCGGAGTAGTGAGGCCGCAGAGGCGATCGCAAGCCGCATTATCAATTGCTACCAAGGCGGCGTTCGTGAGAGCGGCGCTCTGAAACACATGATCGCATTCTACAAATCCGCTGCGTTGGATCCGAACGCGGACACTCTTCAGCAGGGCAACCAAGAGGTCTCGATGGAGGAGATTGCGGGAGGCCTAAACAGCCGGATCACCCCGGACGAACTAGACATGCTTCAACGGACGTTCGACCGGGTGTGCATCTGGTGCAGTATCCCGCGTCATGGAAAACGCGCCGATTTACTGGCCCGGTACATCACCGATCAATTCCGCGAGGGACTGAGCGACGAGGCTGCACTGTTCGGCGACGCCATGTGGCGGGAGCAGAATTCCGACGCCGCTCGATATCGCCCGGATGCCTAGCTCCGTTTCGGGATATCACACTGGACTTAAGTTCAAGATCACCAGCAGGCTATCTGATCTGCAATAATGTGAGGCGCGTTGGCAGCCTACATTGTGCATTCTCGCCACTATGAGGGGGTCATGCCCGAGCGCAAGCCGACGACCTCATCGACCTGCTGAATGTCCTCACGCGATTCCCGCTAAAAATCGAAGTAGACCGTAACGCCGGATCGACGCTGGTAGCGGTAATAGTCGCGGTAGCCATAGTAGCCGCGGTCACGGTAGCCACCATAGTAACCGTAATGGCGGGGGTAGCACCTGCCATAGTAACCGCAGGCGTACCGCCTATCCCACCGACGATCCCACCGGCGATCCGCGCGCCAATGACGATGACTCCGGTGTTTAACCAGTTCGACGGTGTCCGTCTGCACTTGGACGGGCTTCGGCACGAAAATCGGAGCGGCGCTTAGCGGCAGCGCGAAAGACGCAGCCAAGCCAATCGCTGCGAAGGCGGATAAGAGCTTTTTCATCGTAACTCCTCCTATCTGGCGATTACTGTCGGCCTATCAGCCTGAACCTCCGATGAACAATGGACCCCGCACGGGCCGAGTGGCCTGGCACCATCGGAGCCGTCCCCGCGAGCGGTATGCCGGCGGCGCTGGCGTGCAGTTCCGGAACTTCCCGTCGAATCGACAGTTCCTTCCCTGACCACCACAAGGAGAAACATCGTGGCGAAAGATCTGAAAGCGGGCTTCACTGGAAAACCCATCGAACCACCTACAGGCGCCCGCAAGGTCGCAAAGGCAGCCGCCGACGCTGTGCGCCGTGAGGCAAACGCCGCGGCGGTCGGGACCGCAGATCACCCGTACACTGCAGCCGGACTAACGCTTGCCGTCAGCTTGCTTGCGTTTGCGATTGGCTACGTCATGGGCAGATCGTCGGTCGACAGCGAGCAAAGCTACTGGCGATAGTTACTCTGCGCTTAGAAGGTCTGCCGCCGGTTGGTGGACCGCCGGCTGGGGGCCTCGAGCGAGCGATGCCTGACCGTCAGAGATTCCTTGCTCCCAGCAAAACACCACTATCGACAATTGCGCGCGTTGCGTAGATGCTTAAGCTCGCGCTGAGGATGCAGAGTGGTGAACTCCCAGGTTGATTTGTAGCAAAGGGGTGAAAGCATGAAAAAGCTTATCATTGCGATTGGAATGATTGGTACGCTTGCGTCCTGCACGCAGACCGAGAAAGGGACGGTGATCGGCGCTGGCACCGGTGCCATCATCGGGGGCGCCGTGAGCGATAGCTGGGGCGGCGCGGCAATCGGCGCTGTCGCCGGCGGCGTCATAGGCAACCTGATCGGTCGTTCGCAAGAGCGCGCCGGCTATTGCATCTATCGTGATCGCTACGGGCGTCGGTACGAAGCACGCTGCCGATAACAGCAACATTCGGAGCGGACGGGGTGTCAATTTCGACGCTCCGTAGCTTCGAACCTGGCCAGGGGGGCCTTCCCATCGCCAACAACCTAGCCGCCACGCGCAGCTCGCCTGGGGCGGTTGGGCCATGTTTTTGGATGGGCCAAGCCATGCCGGCACCAGCTTCTCGGTGCCATCGACAAGCCGCCATCGGGATGGGACATGCCGCCAAGTACAAGATGACGGTGACGACTAGCATCGTTGCACGCCGGAGCAGCGAGAACTGCCGAACAGCATGAGACGTCCTTTATCAAGCGTGTTAGACTGCAGAAATGACTGACGAAGAGCAGACGTACGAGTATTCAGAATTTTCCGGCCAGTTCAGTGACGACGGCGTCGTCGTCGAATTGCGCATTTATCGGCCAGCGGGCTCGAATCTCGATTGGGTCCTTGAGGTTATCGATGAGGAAGGTTTTTCCACCACGTGGGAGGAACCTTTCCCCACCGATCGCGAGGCCTTTGAGGAGTTCATTGCGACCGTCCAGCGAGACGGCATCCAGGCGTTTACCGACGAACCGCCGCAGACGGTCCACTGACCCCTAGTCCTGATCTGAATATCTGAGATGTCTACAGCGCCGCGCGTCTTATCAGCCGCGCAAAGGTCGCTGTAGCACTTTGAATTGCTGCATGTTTTTGTCCTTTAGTCGGCGACGATTAAAGGAAACATGCAGTAGGCGCATTTGGCGTTCGCCAACACTAAGCCGCAGCCGCTCGCCGCGCCAAACGCATCTTTAGTGGGCTCATGCCGTATTCGCGGCTATAGGCACGCGAGAAAGCCGACAGGCTGTCGAAGCCGCAGCGGAGTGCGATCTCGCGAATCGGGCTGCCGGAATCGCGAACCAGACGGTGTGCGACCTGAAGGCGAAGGCGCAGATAGTAGGCGCCGGGACTGGTCGACAGTCCCCGCGCAAAAAGCAACTCCAGCTTGCGCTGTGAAATCGACAGCCGCTTCGTCAGCGCGGCGATCGTCAACGGACGCTCGAGGGTGCGTTCCATCAGCCGAATCGCTTCGGCAAGTTCCGGATCGCGCGTCTCGATCCGCCCGAGCGAAACGAACGGCTGAACGTCGGTCGCGTTGTGCGTCTGGTCGTAGACGAAGATGCTGGCGACATCGAGCGCCAGCGCCGAACCCAGCCTCTGCGTGATCCAGTGCAGCATCATGTCGAAGGTCGGCGATGCGCCGCCCGATGTCCAGAACTTGCCGTCGGCGACGAAGCGGTCGCCAAGCACGGTCAAGGCCGGAAAGGCCTGGCTGAAGTCTTCGAGTTCTTCCCAGTGGGCGGTCGCCCTACGGCCATTGAGCAGACCGGTTCGCCCGAGCAGCCAACAGCCTGACTCGATGCCGGCGACAATGTCGAAATGCCGGGAGGACTCCTGCAGGATCCCGATGAATTTTTTTCCTACATGCCGGTCGAGATTGAAACCGCCGATCACCAGCAGCGCATCGCCGGCGAGCGGCTGGGCGAACGCACCGTCGACCACGATCGGCACGCCGCAGGTCAACGTCACCGGCTTTCCATCCGCCGAGAGCAGCCGCCAGCGAAATACATCGCGCCCGGAGATGCGGTTGGCAGCGCGCATCGGATCCAGTACCGAGGCAAGCGACATGATCGACGACTCCGGCAGGATGACGACAGAAACTTCGATCACAGATTGTGGACGTCCATCGGAAGGCATGCGGGAAATGTCAATTTTTGAGCGATAAATGTCAATTCCGGAAATGGCGTTCGGGCATTATCAGTCCGTATCGATCTCCCTACGCGCGGCGCTGCAGCCCCGCGCAGAGACGTTCCCCTTTCCGCCTTTTGCCGGAACGGGCCGGTTGGAGCCATCCACCGGCCCGTTTTTTTATGTGCCATCACAAAAGGAAGGGCCGCAGGCAGTCGTCGCATACATCATCGACCGGATTCACTATATGTGATCTCAGTCCGGCCTCTTCGCACAGACATCGCGGATCGGTACGGCGTGGGGTAGAATTCGGACCAACTACAACTTCAGCCGGACATGAGCGAACATATTCGTCCACATTTCCGGACGATCCGCATCGCCGCTGCATCCGTGGTAATCAATTCAAATATCTTTCGGCATGTTTCTATGAAGACCTGCATTTTATCGTAGCCTGTTCTCTCCCACGACTGGATGTGGCGTCATGAGCATCACAAGACTTCTGCTGATCTTGCCGCTTTCAGCGGTCCTGATTTATATTCTTCTTCTTGGCCTCATCTATTTTTCGCAGCGCACCCTTCTCTATCCCGGGGCCGCCACGACTGCCGCACCGAACCCAGCGAGTTGGGGTGAGAACGTCTCCGTCAAAACTCCGGATGGTGAGACGCTGCACGGGCTTTATAGTCAAGGTAAGCCCGACCAACCCGGTGTGCTGCTCTTTTTCGGGAACGGAGATCGAACAGACAACTATGGATTTCTCGCACAGGCGTTGGCTGCGCGGGACATTGGATTGCTTGCGATTTCCTATCGCGGCTATCCGGGATCGACCGGCTCGCCAGGCGAGGACGGTCTGCTGACCGACGGCATCGCGGCGTTCGACTGGCTGGCGCACCGCACCAAGGGGGGCATCGTCGTGCTCGGTCGCTCGCTCGGCACCGGCGTCGCCGTGAACACGGCGGCACAAAGGCCAGTCTCCGGCGTGATCCTTATCTCCCCATATCTGTCGATTCTGTCGGAAGCCCAAGCGCGCTATCCGTTCCTACCGGTCGCGCTTCTCATCAAGGATCCCTTCCGCTCCGACCTCAAAATAGCGACGGTCAAGCAACCAAAGCTTTTCATTCACGGACGATTGGACGACAGCATTCCGCTGTCGTCGGGCGAGGCGCTCTATCGCATTGCGCCTGAACCCAAGCAGATGCAGATCGACGAGCGCTCCGGCCACAACGACATCTGGAACGACAATACGGTAAGCGAGGTGATCGACTTCGTGGAGGGGCTGAAGCGGAACGCCACCTAGGCCGCCCTACGCACCTCGTGACAGGATCCAAAAACTCTATCGAAGAAACAGATCGTTAGAAACTTGGCGACCCCTGCAGGATTCGAACCTGCGACAACCTGCTTAGAAGGCAGGTGCTCTATCCAACTGAGCTAAGGGGCCGTCCCGGGCTTTGCCCGTCGAATGCGACCGGAGGACTTAGTGGGTCCAGGGCTGCATCCGGTTGAAACGGAAGTTGTCCGGGTAGGACACGCTCTTGCGCGTCGCTTCCTTCGGCGCGATCACGCGGTATTCGATGCCGTTGCGCTCCGCATAAGCGATGGCCTGCTCGGCGTTTTCGAAGGTCAGTCGCAGCTGCTGCTTCATGTCGCCGGAGCTGGTGTAGCCCATGATCGGGTCGATGGTGCGCGGCTTTTCCTGATCAAACTCCAGCACCCACAGATTCGTCTTGGCCTTGCCAGACTGCATGGCGGTCTTTGCTGGACGATAGATCTTTGCGGACATGGTTTCGAACGGCTCCATACTTTCGCTGGCAACATTCACGGGCGCCAACATTCCGTCTTCCCATAACGCAGAATGATTTAAAACGGAATGACTTTCGGCCGGATAAATTCGGCTTTTCGGCGGGCGATCGCGCGGGACGCAGGGTTCCGCTGACACGGCCGTGCCGTCGCCGTTCAACAAGTGCCCAAAAGGCAATATCTGACGAAGTGAAAAGACGCAGGGAGGTCAGGAACGCCGCCTTCGGCGTTACGATGGTCGGAGTGGAGAGATTCGAACTCCCGACCCTCTGGTCCCAAACCAGATGCGCTACCAGACTGCGCTACACTCCGTGCCAACGGCGCCGGAGATACACGCTTCGCCCTTGGGCTGCAACATGTAATTTCGTTGACGTCCATACTGACGAAAACCTGCATCCGTCCCACCCACAGTCCGTGGCTGGCAGAAATGGGACAAATGTGTCGGTTTGTCATTCGAGTTTAGTATTCGCTAAATCCATTGCGGCTAGAGCCAACTGGTGCACAACCGCACCGCGCCAGCCTCCCAAGCCCGCCCGAGCATCATCCCATGAACGCCCAACTCGATCTCGCCACCGTTCTGCTGCTTCACAAATCGTCGTTCCTCGTCGGCGCGTTCTGCTTTCTTTATGCCCGTTGGCAGTCGCCGCGGGATGAGGGGCTCGGAATTCTCGCGAGCGGCTTCTTCTTCCTGGCTCTTGCGTCGACGCTCGCCGGCTACGGCGAACAGCAGCTGCTGCCGGCCTATCTGTGGACGCTTTCGAGCTTCACGCTCGGGATCGGCGGCTATGCGCTGTTCTGGATCGGTGTGCGCCGCTTGAGCGCTGGCCGTCGACGCAAGGCGGACTGGCTGGCACTTTCGATACCGGCCGCGGGCGCAGCAATCGGTCTTGCCACGCATTTCCATGTGGTCAACTACATCCGCGCCAGTGTCTTCAATGCCACCGCCTTTGCATTTCTGGCGGCCGCCGCCCTTGCCGTCATCTCCGATCGCAGCAGGGAGCGGCTGCCGGTGCGCGCGCTGTTTGCGGCGGCCATGGCCGTCGGCGCCAGCCTCTGCCTTGCCGTGGTGATCGGCCTTGTGAAGCCGGGCATCATACCGATCACCACCACCTACGCCTTCTTCCTCTCGATCATCTGCCACTTCGCGATCGCCCTTTTTGCGCTCGTCCTCGTCAAGGAGAGGGCCGAAGCCGAGCTCAGGTGTTCGGCCGACACCGATGCCTTGACCGGCGCGCGCAACCGACGCTGGTTTCTCACGCAACTGCCCGGATCGAACTGGCATGGCGACTGCCTCATCATCATGGATCTGGACTTCTTCAAGCGCATCAACGATCGCTATGGCCACCAAGCCGGCGACCAGGCGCTGATCGCCTTTGCCGATCTGATGCGGAAGAATCTCAGAAAGGGCGATTGTTTTGCCCGCCTTGGTGGGGAGGAGTTTGGCCTCTACCTGCCGCAGACCAGCGAAGCGCAGGCGCTTGTCATCGCCGAGCGGCTGCGTCACGCCGTCGAAGAACTCGTGGTGATAGGCAACGGGCAACGCATAGCGCTCAGTGTCAGCATGGGCCTCGCAGCCGGCGGCGACGAAGGTTCGTGGGAGGACTTGTTCAACAGGGCAGACGCGGCGCTCTATGAGGCCAAGCGCGGCGGTCGCAACCGCGTCACGTCATTTTCCGCAACGACTGCACCTGCTTCAACGTCAATGGAGCTGAGTTTCGGCCGCGTCGGCTGAGGAGGAACGGCTACGCCGTCCAAAAAAGAAGCGGCCGTCCTAATGCAGAGGCCGCTCCAGATTGGAGGTGTAATGCCTCATACTACGCCTATTGAGCGAAATTGCCTGTGGCCAAATTTCACCTATTCCGAGCAAAAAGCTACCATGGCGCGTGCGCGTGACCACTCCGCACTTTGCGCGGCACACGCCGCGGTGTAGAACGGGCGCGCAGCCTCTCCTGGAGTTTCGCTTTGCCTTTGTAAAATCCGGTCTCGCTAGTTTCACCCCGTCGCGCCCGACGTTATCGGTTTGATATTTCACGCGTTCGTTGAGGTGACGGTTCGAGACCGGAATGGCATTGCCGATCTCAAGCCCGGTGCAACACCACCAGGCGGAACCATCACCTACAAACGCTGCCAGACCGCGTCCCCGGAACGGGTACTCAAACCGTCGTCTTGATGGACTTCCTATTGGAAGAACCAGACGACATGTCTCATACATTGACGGTCCTGTGGACCATTGAACCACAAACCGCGCCCCGCCCCTGGCTCTCCTGCAGCCGTTGCCGCGGCGCGCGCCCCTTCGAATGCAGCGGCAAGACGCGGCTGAATGCCAACGGCCGGCGGCTGGATGCCTGGCTGATCTATCGCTGCGCCGACTGCGACGACACCTGGAATCGCCCGATCTTCGAGCGGCAGTATGTCCGCGACATCGCACCTGAAACGCTCGATGCGCTTCAGGACAACGACCCGGGCTGGTTTCGCCGGGTCGCGTTCGACGTCGAGGGTCTTCGCCGAAGCACCGACAGGATCGAAGAATTTGCCGATTGCCATGTGACAAGGCACGTCGTCGCTCAACCGCGGGACGTCTGTACCCGTCTTGAGATCGTCCTTGAGGTGCCGTTGGCGGTCAGCATGCGCGCCGATCGCCTGCTGTCTGCGGAACTCGGCCTGTCGCGCAACAGGCTCGTCCAGCTTGAGGAAGCAGGGCGGCTTACGCTGCTGTCCGGCTCACGCAAGGCGTTACAACGGCCCATCCGGGACGGTCTGCGCGTGGCTCTCGATCTCTCGGACGAAGGCGATCGAGGCGAAATCGCCGATCGCGCGGGAAGAATATTGCAGCCTGCATGAACGATTGAAGGAAGCGCCGGCCAGATGCTGGCGCTTCCTTGACTGGGGCATCTACAGCGCCGCGCGTCCTGTCAGACGCGCAAAGGTCGCTGTAGCACTTTGAATTGCTGCATGTTTTTGTCCTTTAACCGGCTACGATTAAAGGAAACATGCAGTAGGTCAGAATTTTACACCGACGCCGATGGTGAGTTGGTGCTGATCGAGATCGACGTTGACGCCGCCTATGTCCTTGTCGCCATAGTCGTTGTAGCGATACTCGGCGCGGCCGAAGACGTTGTCGGAGAACGAGTAATCGACACCGGCGCCGATCGTCCAACCGTTGAAGGTCTCTTTCTCCTTCGAGGCTCCGGGCACATCGACGAAGCCCCGGGTGACCGCCCAGCCTCCTGCCCCGTAGAGCAGCGCTTTGTCATTCAGCACATAGCCGACACGCCCGCGTATCGCGCCGGAGACATCGGTGCCGACTTCGGCGGAGGTTCCGCCAACATCGAAGCTCTTGTCATTCCAGTTATAGTTGACATCGCCCTCGATGCCGTAGACCCAATCACCCTGCTGATAATTGAAACCGGCAAAGGCACCGAGCAGGCCGCCATTGAAATCTTCTGAGCCGCTGGCGCCGGGCGCGCTGAAATCGCCATTCAACCAGCCGCCGCCGCCCTGAAGGCCGACATAACCGCCGGTCCATACGAAAACCGGCGGCGTTTCGACAACCGGTGCCGGCTCCGGCGCCGGCGTCAGGTCTGCCGCCATTGTGTTTTGCGTGAACGCCGCGGCCGCCACGATGGCAACAAGCACATTCCGGATCATCACAGATGCCTCCTGTTGTCTTCGGCAAAACATTAGCAACTTATTAAGTTGAAGTCCTGCTCAAAAGGCTTTGCAGTCGTCATCGAAAGATCGATTCGTCTCGATACAGGTGATTTAGGCTCTGATCCTCAAACTACAAGGCGGCGACCGAAACCGCCTGCCGAAACATCGTCCACTGGCCCGGGGTCATCGACCCGGGATTCGGGCGCCCTCCAGGCGGTCTCCGGCCCGAATATCAAGTCGTTTGACGGTGCCGGCATTGAGCTCGAGCACGAAGGCGACCGGCTCGCCGGAATCAATGATCGCTTCGGAAAATGGGACGGCGTCCTGACGGATCGTCCGCACCACGCCCTTGTTGTCGATGAACAGCATGTCGAGCGGAAGATGGGTGTTCTTCATCCACATCATCACGCGGCGGGTTTCACCGAAATCGAACAGCATGCCGTGATCCGGCGCCATCGATCGGCGGAACATCAATCCCTGCTCGCGCTGGTCGGCATCGACGGCAAGTTCGACGGTCAGTTCGTGCACCTTCCTGTCGGTGGTCACGAGCCGCATCTTGTCGGTGGTGAACTCGACCTCCGCCAAAGCTGCCGCGGTAAAGGCGAACAACAAAAAAAGCGCCAACAGGGCGCTTTTTCCGGAAAGGTTTCGTGTTGCGAGCATCAGTGCGACCGGCTCGTCGGCGACGGGCCGTCCGGATGAATCTCGGCGGCCATCAGGCCCTTTTCGCCATCGCCGAAGCGCACCAGGACAACCTGTCCGGGACGAAGCTCCGTGAGGCCGAAGCGCCGCAGGGTCTCCATATGGACAAAGATGTCCTCGGTCCCCTCGCCGCGCGTCAGGAAGCCGAAGCCCTTGGTGCGGTTGAACCACTTGACCAGGACGCGTTCGAGGCCGCTGGTCGGCGTCACCTGCACATGGGTGCGCACCGGTGGAAGCTGAGACGGGTGCACCGCCGTCGACTGATCCATGGAAAGGATGCGGAACGCCTGGTAGCCGCGATCGCGCTTCTGGATGAGGGCCACGACGCGCGCACCCTCGAGAACCGTCTGGTAACCGTCGCGCCTCAGGCAGGTCACGTGGACCAGCACGTCCTGCATGCCGTTGTCAGGCACGATGAACCCGAAGCCCTTGGCGACGTCGAACCATTTGATCACGCCCGTGATTTCGATGAGGTCGAGAGCGTCACTGCCAAAGTCGTCACCATGCATGACGTCTTTTGAAGATGTCCTATCCGCCATTCTCTCCCAGCCCCTCGTTTACGCGCGACTACCGATACGGTTAACTGATTCTTATTGACCAGAATAACATCGTCCCGCCGCGGATACGCAAGACCCTCGGCATATTTTGGCCGAGATCTAATATGCGGACGCAGCCTTGCCTCTGGCTTGCTGGCGGCTCAGTATACGCCATCTTCTGCAAAACAGGGACATTGCAATGCGCTATCTGCACACGATGGTTCGCGTCAAGAGTTTGGACGAGGCCTTGAACTTCTACTGCACGCTTTTCGGCCTGACCGAAATCCGCCGTTACGAGAACGAGAAAGGCCGCTTCACGCTCGTTTTCCTCGCCGCTCCCGGCGACATCGACCGCGCGCGCGGAGAGCTCTCTCCCTGCCTCGAACTCACCTACAACTGGGATACGGAAGATTACACCGGCGGGCGCAATTTCGGTCACCTCGCCTATGAGGTCGACGACATCTACGGCTTCTGCCAGCACCTGATGGACAACGGCGTGACCATCAACCGCCCGCCGCGCGATGGCCATATGGCCTTCGTACGCTCCCCAGACGGCATTTCGATCGAGATTCTACAGAAGGGCGAAAACCGTCCGGCGCAGGAGCCCTGGGTTTCGATGGCCAATACCGGCGCATGGTAAGCCCCGCGCAATTCTGCCTGGCGAAAATACTCCTATGCGGCCGTTAACACCGGCTGGCATGGCCGAGTCGCCGATCAGCAGCAGCTATGAATGATCTAAGGCCCGGTCGATCCGGGCCATTGCATGTGTGCAACATGTGGGCTCAAGGTTAGCGCCGGTTTACAAATCGCGTGTGGTTGAGTATTTTTTCGCGCGAAACGTTGATGCCGGGTCCTATCCGCGATGTCTCGTGGCGGCGACCCCCTTTGTACTTGGCCTGATCTTTTCCCGTGGCGTTCTTTCGAACCGCCGCGAGAAACATGAGTTTGTTTGTTCTGAGCGATGTTTCGGAACTGAGACTTAATGCATGGCAAGGCGAATTCGCCGATCATGCACGGAGAGCGGGGATAGGACGTTGCAACATCCGGATACGAAGGGCGCAGTGCTCGCTGCCATTGCGCGGGCGGCAGCTTTATCCGTTTCACTCCTGGCACTCAGTGGTTGCGTGTCGGCGGTTGCCGACAACGACGTTACCGCCGGGCTGGGCCTTGAGGGGCAGACCGCGACCCAGGCGGCCGAATCGGCCGAGCAAGGCACGGCCCAGGATGCGCAGGTGGCCGCGCTCGGCAGCGATCCACAGGCGCAACAGGCCGCCACCACGCAGGATTCCGGGCAAGCCCAGTCCCTGACGATGCAGAACACAGGCCTGCGTGCCGCTTCTTCCAGCATCTACGGACAGGCAGCGGCGACGCAGGGCATGCCGAATACCCAGCCGCAGGCCAATGGAACTGTGCCGCTGCCGGCCGGCCAGCCCGCCATGAACGCGACCACCAACAGTTTGTTCAGCGGCACCCAGCGACAGCCTCAGCCGATCATGACGCCGCAACAGGGCGCCGCGAACGAGGCCACCGCTCAGCCGGCAGACACGGCAGTCGCCGCCTACGCTCCCACTCCGGCGCAGGACGCCCTTCCCGCAGCCGTCCCCGTACCGCTCAGCGCCGAGGCGGCCGCCGGCGGCGAAAAATCGGCTGCACCTCAGGCTGTGGCCAATGCCGAGGTTACGCCAGCCGCGACTGAAGTGGCGATCGCGGAACCGAAGCAGGCGACCGCGGAGGCAAAGGAAAGCGACGGCGACAAGGAAGCGCCGAAAACCTGGACACTCGCAACGCTCTTTGCCGGGAAACGCAAGGAAAAACAGCAGGAAGCACTGCGCGCTGCGCCACCGGCGGAAAAGAAGACGATTACCACCACCAATGCGAGCCAGCCGCAGACGGCATCCCTCGCCTATACGCTCCCGGGCGTCAAACTCACTTCGCTCTATAATTTCGAGCACGAAGAGCATCTCGGCGACGACGACGATGGCGCGCCGGTTCAGGTCGCGTCTCTTTCGGGCCTGGCACGACTGGCCCCGAGCGGACTGATCCTGCAGACCGAGAAGGTTGATGCCGGCTGCTTCAAGCCTGAGCTCATGCAAATGCTGAAGAAGGTGGAAACGCATTACGGCAAGCAGGTCATGGTCACCTCCGGCCTCAGGCCGATCAAGGTCAACCGCGCCAAGCAGTCGCTGCATACGCGCTGCGAGGCGGCAGACATCCAGGTCCAGGGCGTCAGCAAGTGGGATCTTGCCGAATTCCTGCGCAGCGTTCCCGGTCGCGGCGGCGTCGGCACCTATTGCCATACGGAGTCGGTCCATATCGACATCGGCGCGCAGCGGGATTGGAACTGGCGCTGCCGGCGCGGCAAGGGCTGAAGCCAACCGTTTGTTTCCATGGGTTATTCTAAGGAATCTACCCTTCGGCTCGCGACTGTGGAATTTTTACAGAAATATGAAAATTGCCGCTTGCGGTTCTCAAATCCTCTGGCTATAAGGCGCCCACACAGCAAGTGCGCCCTTCGTCTATCGGTTAGGACACCAGATTTTCATTCTGGGAAGAG